>JBFFED010000009.1:0-46807 GCA_041559015.1 Thermoplasmata archaeon
AACCTCCACGTGGACCCGGGCCCGGGAGCGCTCGTTAGGATGCGGTCGGTAGGCATCGACCCGATCACGACCGATGCGATACTCATCTCTCACTGCCACCCCGACCATTATCTAGATGCCGAGATATTGATCGAGGCCATGACCGAGGGCGGCACGAGGAAGCAGGGGATCCTGATTGGCAGCCAGAGCGTCATCGAGGGCAACGGGGATTTCGGCCCGGCCATCTCCGACTACCATCTGAGCAAGCCCAAGGTCGTCAAGGTGATGCAGCCCTTCAACAGGGTCAGCATCAAGCCGTACGAGATATCTGCCACCCCGTCCGCGCACTCGGACACCAGCTCTGTTGGTTTCAGGATACAGACGACTGTGGGGCTCGTCTCGTATGTCTCGGACACGCAGCTCGTCGAGCAGGTCATCAAGGCCCACAAGAACTGCAGGGTCATGATTGCCTGCGTGACCCGCCCGCTCGGTCAGAGGATACCGCACCACCTGAGCACAGAGGACGCGGGCTACCTAATCGAGAAGGCCAAGCCCGAGCTCGCGGTCATAACCCACTTCGGCATGCGCGTCATACAGGAGAACCCGGAGACGCAGGCGAAGTGGATAGAGGAGCGGTCGGGCGTGAAGACCGTCGCCGCCAGGGACTTCATGATGCTCGAGCTGAAGAAGGAGTCGGTGGCCGTGACCGACAGGATCAGGAAGCCAGAGAAGTGATCAAGGCATCTGGGGCGCCTTCGGGCATCCCATCGCGCTCGGGCCGGACATGCGCGGCCCAGCAACCATCTCGTCGCCCATGCGTTCGCAGTCGTCGCAGGCTATCAGCTTTCCCCTGAATATCTTGCAGTCCCTGTCAGTGCACATGCGTCCCATCCCCGCGTCTGTGACGCAATCGTTTTGCGGCGTATTAAACGTTCATGCGCGCGCGAGCAGTAGAAACGTCGGTCGCTGCGGACGGATTGCGGCTGCAAAATTCTTATCTAATCGCCAGGGCCTAGGAGTGCTCGCATGGCCGAGCCGCTCACCGAGTCGGAGTTGTCGATGATAGGCGAGCACATGCGTGCGCACGCGCTGACGCTCGCTGTGGTGAGAACGGAGCGGGCGCCGGGCGAGCTCACGCCCATCCTCAAGACCTTGGAGAGGAGGCTGGGCGCGAAGCACTTGAGGACATACTCCTCGCCTATGTCCGAGTTCTGCATCGCCGAGCTGCGCTCAGGGAGCGGAGGGCTCGTGATGCTCTTCATTGCGGGTGAGCGCACCGAGCTCGTGAGCGTCTCAGAGACCGACGAGGTCGCGGTGAAGGACCTCGAGGACAGCATACACTATTCGAACTTCCATTCCGAAATAATGCGTCACGGGCTCTAGAATTCGACCTAGCATGTACGAGTTCGCCGTGTATGCTGGAAACCCCTAAATAGAACATGCTGGTAAGGTAGTATCTGGTGTCTTAGGTCGGTGGCTCAACTTTCCTCCTAAGCGAGAAACGATTTTAACAATCCCCACCACACCGGCCTCTCAGACACCATTTCTCCAACACATCTCTCCCCTGCCCGTGCTCTACTTTATTAGCCCTTGGGGGCATCCCTGCAGCAGGCGAAGGTCATGACTCTGGAGGCCGACATTCTCAAGAGGATCAGGCCCTCCGCGGCGGAGAACAAGAAGGTGCTCTCCGTGGCCGAGGAGCTTTCCGAGAAGGTGGTGTCCGTGAGCAGGAGCCTCAAGGTGCACGTCGAGCCGATGCTCGTCGGTTCCGTCGCGAAGGGCACTCACCTGAAGGGCCCGGACATAGACCTGTTCATGCTATTCCCCGAGAGCACGACAGTGGATGAGCTGAGGAGCGCGGGTCTGGAGATAGGCCGCAAGATCATCGGCGGGCGGGAGCACTTCGCACAGCACCCGTACGTGAGGGGGGATTTCAAGGGCTTCCAGGTGGACCTCGTGCCCGCTTTCAGGATCAGGGACACAAGGAGGAAGATGAGCGCCGTCGACCGGACGCCCTTCCATACCGAGTTCGTGAGGGAGAACCTGGAGAAGGGCAGGGAGGACGAGGTCCGGCTGCTCAAGCGGTTCATGAAAGGTACGGAGTGTTACGGGGCGGAGGCGAAGGTCCAGGGCTTCTCCGGCTACCTGTGCGAGCTCCTGGTCATGCGCTTCGGCTCTTTCAGGGCCGTGCTGGAGGCGGCCAGGGAATGGAAGGTCGGGGAGGCGCTGGAGCTGCCTGGTCACTCGGGCAAGGAGTTCCCCGAACCGCTGACCTTCGTGGACCCGGTCGACCCGACACGCAACGTCGCCTCCGCGGTCGTGCCTGACACGCTGGTCAGGTTCGTGCAGGCCTCCAGGGAGTACCTGCGCTCGCCGAGCGAGAAGTTCTTCTTCCCGTCGGAGGTCCGGATTTTTTCGCCCGAGGAGGTCAGAGGCGTCGCCTGCGACCGTCTGGACAACATCATCGCCATCTCCTTCCCGAGACTCAATCTCATAGACGACGTCGTCTACCCACAGCTGAGGAAGTCGCTCTCCGCGGTCACAGCCCTTCTGGAGAGGGAGGAGTTCGAGATCGAGAAGACCTCCCTGCACATCGACTCGGCGACCCATCTGACCGTGGAGCTGGCCGCGATGACGCTCCCGAAGACCAGGAAGCACAGGGGACCGCCGGTGAGGTCCGAGAACGTGGACGAGTTCCTCGCGAAATGGCGCACAGGGGGCGTCTCCGCGCCGTATGTCGATGACAACCGCTGGTGGGTGATGAGGGAGAGGAAGTGGGTCAGAGGAGACGAGCTCGTGAAAGCCATGATCGAGGAGATACCTCTCGGGAAGGATGTCAAGGAGCAGGGCAGGTTCTCAGTCGAGAGCGGCCCGGACCTGCTTAAGGACGAGCACCTGGAGTCGCTCACGCACCACTTCGACCAGCGGATGCCCTGGGAGAGATGAGTCGATTCTCCGGGCTCAGGTGTTGTTCACCGTGACCGCTCGGTCAGGGCGCCATATGATTTCGTTGCCAGCCTCGTCTGTGGCTGTTATCGTGAATATGAGGCCTTCGGATGTACTGAGCTGGTCGCTTCTGAGCTGCAGGCCGAACCGATAGCCCTCTTCGGCCAGCATCGAGACTATGAGCGGTTCATCTGACGTGGTGACCTGGATGACGACCGAGCGCAGGTTCCCGTTGTCTGTGACCTTCGCGGTGATGTTCACTATCGTTCCGGCCGAGACGCTTATCATCTTCTCAGGGTCGTCCGAGGCGTTCAGAGATACCCAGGTGTAGTACCCATCTTTGTACACGTACTCCATCCCTCTGACCGTGGTCCCGTCATCGACCCAGATGATGACGTTCTCCACCGCTGGCGGCGCGTGGTCGGATATAGGGACATTGAGCACGAGTACCCATATGGCCAGGAACGTGAAGAAGAATACAGCCGTGTTCCCCAGCCAGTTCTTCTTCTGAAAAGTGCTAGTGTCAACCTTAATCAGCGAATAGAAGTACTTGAGGCTCACGATGCCGGCTATGCCCATCATGAACGCCACACCAAGGAGGTCCTCGTTCACGAGCATCAGGACGCCTGCACCGATTCCGAACAGGATCGCGTAGAGCACCGTCAGGATGAGCGTCTTCGTGTCCGTGAGTTCCTTCTTTATGAACTCCTTCTCATCGAAGTCGGGCGGCCGGAATTCGTATTCCTCCTTCTCGGCCTTGTCCTTCTTCCTCTTCTTGGCCATCTTGGTCTCGAAAAGCGAGGTCCTCTTAATACCTTTTGGTAGCCACGGCATCGAAGCGCCCCGCTTGCCCTGGACTGGCGGCGGACCACTTTCGGATACCTCCAATCAATACCCTTATATGCTGTCCCACGGGTTTTGGAGGCCCGTAGGTGAGAGCACATGTCCGAGGAGGATATCGAGAAGCTCCCAGGAGTCGGGCCCGCCATAGCTGAGAAGCTCAGGGAGGCCGGCTACAACGACCTCATGATGATTGCTGTGGACTCGCCCAAGAACCTCGCGGAGGTGGCGGAGATATGCGAGGCGACCGCGGCGAAGATAATCGCGGCCGCTAAGAAGGCCGCCGACGTCGGAGGTTTCGAGACCGGGGACGTAATCCTCGAGAGGAGGAAGAGCGTAGCGAAGCTCACCTCAGGGTCGAAGTCACTTGACGAGCTCATGGGGGGAGGATTCGAGACCCGGGCGATCACTGAGTTCTTCGGCGAGTTCGGCTCCGGCAAGTGCGTCTCGGCCAAGACCGATCTGGTCTACTTCACGGATAGCGGTTCTCGCACCGAGACGATCGAGTCGCTCTACAGGAGGTACGGCGAGGGCCGGGCGGTGCCGTTCGATGCAGGATACATCGCCGCCCTGGACGGCGTCTCCGTCCCGAGCCTCAGCGAAGGCGTGCTCACGAGGACGCCTGCTGCCGCGGTCTACAGGGAGCGCGTGTCGCAGATGTTCGAGGTCGTGACCAACGGGGGCCGCGTGCTCGAGCTGACCGGGCCGCACAAGCTGTTTGCGATGCGCGACTCCGAGGTCGCCTGGACCCCAACGTGGTCGCTGAAGCCAGGGGACCATATCGCCGTCCCGATGAGCAAGGACTGCTACGATGATTCGCGGTACTCTGAGAGGAAGGACTCCATCTCCTGGGACGAGGTCAGGGCCGTCAGGTCATTCGTGTATAACGACTTCGTCTACGACCTCGTCGTGCCGAAGACGCACTCCTATGTCGGAGGGAACCTCCCCACGGTGCTTCATAACACGCAGCTCTGTCATCAGCTCGCGGTCCATTGCACGATGCCCCTCGAGGAGGGAGGGCTGGGTGGCGAGACTATCATGATAGACACCGAGCAGACCTTCCGGCCCGAGAGGATAACCCAGATGGCGGAGGCGAAGGATCTCGACCCGGACGAGGTACTCAAGAAGATACACGTCGCGCGGGCGTTCAACAGCCACCACCAGACTCTGCTGGTAGACAAGGCGTTGGAGATGGCCCGGGAGATGCCCGTCCGTCTGCTGGTCGTAGATTCGCTCACGGCCCACTTCAGGGCCGAGTACATAGGCAGGGGCGCCCTGGCTGAGAGGCAGCAGATGCTCAATAAGCACATGCACGACCTCCTGAGGTTCGGCGACCTGCACAACGCTGTCATAGCCGTGACGAACCAGGTCGCCGCCAAGCCTGATGCTTTCTTCGGGGACCCGACGAGGCCAATCGGCGGGCACATAGTCGGCCACACCGCGACCTTCAGGATATACCTCAGGAAGAGCAAGGGCGGCAAGAGGATCGCCAGGTTGATCGACTCCCCGAACCTCCCGGAGGCCGAGGCCGTCTTCCAGGTGTCCGAGGCCGGGATATCCGACTGAGGGAAGGTTTAATCAGCCGGCTGGGCTGTCCGAGTCGCGTGCGCCTGCTGCTGGAGCTGTCGATGGAGTGCGAATCGCTTGCGAGGGCGGAAGCCCTCTCCGCCATGCGCGCGCTCGGCGATCTCCCTGAGGTCATCAAGGAGTCTGAGGGTGTGCTCGTCGTCTCGAGCGCGGTGGACCCCAGAGCATTGGCGTCTCGTCTAGCCCTCTGCCATCATGTGAGCGAGTGGCTCGGGTCATGCGATTGGCCGGAGCTGCGGTCGTTCGTCGGTGGCGTGGATGTCCCCGGCCCAATTAGGGTGAGGGCGACCAAGGTCGGCGAGAGGTATGTTGACCTCTCGGACGCAGCACGGATGGTCGGGGGCGTCGTCGGCGAATCGGTGGGCGTCGACCTTCACAGCCCCGCGACAGACCTGAGGCTCGTGTTCTCCGATGTGGTCCATGTCGGGAGGCTCCTAGTGTCAGTCGACCGCGCTTCTTTCGAGCGGCGGAAGAACAGGTACATGCCATTCGTGTATCCCGCATCAATACACCCGAAATTCGCAAGGGCGGCCGTCAACCTGACGGAGGTTCAGGCAGGACGGAGGCTGCTCGATCCGTTCATGGGCACTGGGGCTATTCTCGTCGAGGCAGCCATGGTAGGATGCGTCGCGATAGGCAGCGACATATCGGAAAGGATGATGGAGGGCGCAGCCAGGAACCTTAGGCATTCTCAAGTCAAGGCCGAGCTCTGCCGGTGCGACATAGGCGAGGTGCCAGCCCTCATCGGCGAAGTGGATGGCATAGCGACGGACCTTCCCTATGGAAGGTCCACCAGCACGGGAGGAGAGGACATCTCAGACCTCTACGCGAGGGCGTTCGACGCATACGACAGCGTGCTCCGAAAAGGGCAACGCGTTGTTGCCGTTGTGCCCGCGTTGGACGCAGTAGCATCTGAGGGCCGATTCGAGATAGTGGAGACGCACAAGCTATGGGTCCACCGCTCGCTGACGAGGCACTTCTGCGTCCTCAGGAAGCGCTAGGCGACCGTGAGTGGCAGCTCGAACAGCCTGTGCAGCGTCTCGTTGTAGAACACCTCGATCGGGATAACCCGGTCTCCAGGTTCCGCGATGGAGTTGACGTAGACGTCTATCGAGAAGGATGCGCTGCCCTGCCCGGGCACATTCAGAGTGACATACTCTGACGAGTTCTGCCCGTCCGTGAGGACGAATACGTCTATTGACTGGATTCGTATGTCGCTCGGAGCTATGGTGAGGGTGGCGTTGGCCGTGCCGTTGTTGTGCACCAGAATCGTGCAGCGGGTCCAATCATCTGGTGTCGCCGATTCGAACTCAGTCGTGATATCGTAGGAGAACACGGACGAGCTGACGGTCATGTTGTAGACTGCGTTTCTCTTCTCCGTGGAATTCAGTGAGAGGCCGCCGACGGTCAGGTTGTATTGCGAGCTGAGTCCTGCTCCAGGAGACGACGTCATGCAGAGAAACACAGTGGCGTTCTCGCTTGAGTTCAGCAGGACCGTGACTTCGTCGCTGAACGGAGTCTGTTCCGCGCCCGCGAGCCTGAAACTCACATTCCAGCCCGCAGGCGATTCCTCATCGTATATTACGATGGCGTTCAGGGAATTGCCGACGTTGTCGATGGTAAGAGACACCACTATGGTCCCGCCCTGCTCGATGGTCAGGTTTGTCTCGCCCCCCGGCGTGAGCTCGAACGAGTAGTCGGCGCTGACGGGCATCATCGGCACTGGTACGAACGCCAGGACGAGTATCGCGAAGGCGAGTACCCCGAGGCCCTTCCGTTTCGCGTCCAAAGGGGTGAGGTCGTTCAAGGGTGGAGGATGCCTCACACCGATGAACAGAAGGAGGATGACGAGCAGAATCCATCCGAAGAACAAGGAGATAGTTATCCCGGCGAGGACTGCGATGATCACATACCCGAGGTACTTCGCCTTCGCTCCCAGGAGCGCCCTGGCGATGTGCCCCCCGTCGAGCTGGCTTGCAGGCAACAGGTTCAGCGCGGTGACCAGGAAGCCCACCCATGCAGCGAACGCTGTGGGGTGCAGCAGATAATCGCCCTCTATCGGAACCAGGAACAGGAACGCCTGGTAGAGTATGGGGAACTGGATCGCCATGAGCCCCTCTGAGCCGACATTGCTCGGGGCAAGCACGGCCTCGCTGTTCGTCAGCATCAGGCCAGCTATGCCGAGCGGGATTGTCACCAAGAGCCCTGCGAGCGGACCGGCCACACCGACCTCCAGAAGGGTCTTCTTATCGGGAAGAGGGTCGCGTATTGATATCAGCGCCCCGAAGGTCCCGAACGGAGGTATCGAGGGTATGAAGAATGGAAGGGACGCGGCGATACCCCTCCTCCTCGCGGCGAAGTAGTGGGCGAGCTCGTGAACGGCGATTATCGCGAAGAGCGGCAACGTGAAGGTCAACGCGCCGTTCGCAATTGTGTCCGCTGAGAACAACGATCCATCGACGCTCTTGTATCCGGCCCACGAGTAGGCGCCCGCGATGAGCATCGTGAACAACGTGGCTATCATGAGGGCCAGGTTGACATACTTGCTGCGGTACTTTGCGGGGGGTTTCCTGGCCACGGTGACAATATGTTCCCCCTTGTCGTACATAATCATGGGGATGTAGCCGCTCTCTTTCATATCTGCACGCATTCGGTCGAAGTTCTCTTCGAGCGTGGTCATGTCTACCCGCACGAAGAACTCCACGACATCGTATGTCACCCTGACATCGTAGACAGGAAAATGCCTAGCCACGAGGCCCTTAACCCTCTCTATCTCCTTCGAGGCCTCAGGCGGTATCGGTGGGACCATGCCAGGATGACCAAACAGCCTCCGCTACATAACCCTTTGGGCGGTCATCCGGGTCCTGTGAAAATGCTTATATGCACACAGAATGTGCCAACTCCGATGCAGTCAGAGGCCGGCCCGGGCCTCAGCGGTGGCGTGCTCGGGCTGTTCCGATTGGGCAACTGCGCGATGGCGGCCCTGGGAGCGCTGCTGGCCGCAATAGTGTGTGTCGGAGTCGAGGGACTCGAGGAGTACGCCCTGGATGTTCTTGCGTCGATGGCGATAGTCGTCCTCTTCACCGCAGCCGGGAACTCCTTGAACGACTACTTCGACAGGGAGACCGACAGGGTTGCGCATCCCAGGCGGCCAATCCCTTCAGGGACAGTGAGGCCTGCCCAGGCGCTCGGGCTGTCCGCCGCGCTCTTCTCTGCTGCTCAGGCCCTGAGCTTCGTCGTGAACCTGTGGTCTGTCACCATCGTCGCTGCCTCGATCCTGATAATGGTGGCGTATGAGAAGTTCCTGAAAGCGGAGGGCTTCGCGGGGAACCTGGCGATAAGCTGGTTGACCGGGGCTCTGTTCCTGTTCGGAGGTGCCGCGGTCGACAGATTGGACCTCGCATGGATACTTGCGGCGCTCGCCTTCCTGGCGACTCTCGGCAGGGAGATCGTGAAGGATATCGAGGACGTCGAGGGGGATAAGGGCGCCAGGCGGACTCTGCCCATGCGCATAGGGTCGAGGAAGGCCGGCATTCTCGCCTCGGCATCGTTCGTCATCGCCGTGCTCCTGAGCCCAGCCCCGTATTTGCTCGATCTTCTGTCCTGGCTATATGTCCCAGCCGTGGTCGTCGCGGATGGAATCTTTATATATTGCGCGCTGATTCACTTCGGAAACCCGGAGAAGGGGCAGAAAATGGCAAAGCTGGCGATGCTCGTCGCCTTGCTGGCTTTCCTCCTCGGAGGTGTCTTTTGAAAGTCCGAGAATACATCCTTGAAACCCTCAAGAAGCACAAGATGCACATGACCTTGCTGGACCCGGCCAGGCAGGACCCTCACGTGTCCGGCGACATAGCTGCCAAATCAGAGGCCGCTGGCACGGACGCCATCATGGTGGGAGGTTCGACCGGCGTCACTCAGGAGAACCTCGACGCGACTGTGGAGCACATCAAGCTCAGGTGCAAGCTGCCCGTCATATACTTCCCTTCGGGCGCGAACGCAATAGCGCGTAAGTGCGATGCGATATACTTCATGAGCATGCTCAATTCGAGGAACGTTCGCAACATCACAGGGGAGCACGTCAAAGGGGCGCCTGTAATCAAGAAATTGGGAATCGAACCGATATCCATGGGATATATCATAGTCGAACCCGGCATGAAGGTCGGAGAGGTCGGCGAGGCCGAACCAGTCAAGAGGGGGGACCTGCAGACGATGGTCGGTTACGCGTTGAGCACGCAGTACTTCGGGATGGACCTTCTGTACCTCGAGGCGGGCTCTGGTGCTCCTGAGCCCGTCCCGTCGGAGATGATAGCGGCTGTGAGACGCAATGTCAGCATACCTATCATCGTCGGAGGAGGCATCGTCACCCCTGACCATGCTCAGGCGGTGGCGTCCGCTGGCGCGGACATAGTAGTCACAGGCACGCTCGTCGAGAACGGCGAATACGAGAAGGACCTGAGGCTCGTGGTGGAGAGGGTCCACAAGGCGTGATTCCGACCACCTGGAATCGTTGAAAGGTTTTATATCGGAAGGTTGGATACTCCATCCGGGTACGAAACATGGGATTGTTTGAGCTCTTTAAGAGGAAGAAAGACATCAACTGCCCCGAATGCGAGAAGCACCAGAAGCATGTGAAGCTCGTCGCAGTCGATGGCAAGACCGCGGAGTGCCCCGAGTGCCACTACCTCCACCAGATCAAGAGATAGGACTCGGGCCTACGTAGATTCTATCCATCCGCATACATCTCCAGCGTCAGCGTTGAGCGCAGGCGGTATTGTCAGAAACGGGTCAGTGCCCGATGTATCCACAGGCACTCGTGCAAGTGGCAGTCTTGCAGCGGATCGACGGGTCTAGTGGCCGAAGTCGAGCCCGTGGATTCTGAGGCCTTTCTTCCACTTCTTGCCTGCGAGATCTGTGAAGAACTCCACCCTCCCGACATTGACCAGACCCTGCTTACGGAAGAATTCTATTGCCTCCTTGTTGCGCGCCACAGGCCGCACGGTTATGAACTTGACCCCTTCGGTCTCCTTGGCTGCGGTCATCGCCTCCTTCGCGAGTGTTCCCCCGATGCCTCGGCCTCTTCTTGACTTGGCAACCACCAGCGGTTCGATTTCGGCGTCCTCACCCTCGACAACGAGGCCTACGAATCCAACCACCTCGCCCCTTTCCTCGGCAATCCATATCCGCTTTGAGCCGATGCGTCTGAGGTGGTCGTCGAAGAACATCCCCGGGTCGTCGCCCCCTATCGTCGGATCTGAGTAAATCTCCCGGTGTTTCTCGGTCAGCTCCTTCCACAGCTTCCGGCACGCCTTGAGATCGGTCTTGCGGTAAACTCGTATCCTCACACTTCCCTTCTTCGAGCCTTCCCGCGGCAACTTGCGGTTCATCATCGTGTGAATGTCCGAATCCAGTATAAAACCAGTCCATGCCTATCGAGGGACAGGGGTGCGGGAGAGGGGATTTGAACCCCCGGACTCCTGTGAGACAGGATATCCTATCCTGAGTGTCAGAACCTTAAGTCCTGCGCCGTTGTCCAGGCTTGGCTACTCCCGCGGGGCAGTAATCCCCGCGGGCGATATTAACCGTTCGGCGTTCAGAACTTCGCCAGCAGCTCCTCGAGCTTCGGCTCGCCCAGGACCTGGAGTTCGTATGTGACCCTGATTATGGGCTTGTTCGCCTTCAGGACCCTGTTGAGGTCGATGGGCGTGCCCGAAACGACGACGTCGCACTGGGCGGCGTTGATTGTGTCCTGGAGGTCCTTGGTCTGGTCGTTGCCGTAACCCATGGCCGGGAGGACGTTCTCGAGGTGCCTGTACTTCCCGAAGGTCTCCTTGATGGAGTTGACCGCGAATGGCCTTGGGTCGACTATCTTCTTCGCCCCAGCCTTCTGAGCTGCGATGAACCCAGCTCCGAACTTCATCTCGCCGTGCGTGACCGTAGGCCCGTCCTCGATGACGAGGACCGACTTGCCCTTGATCGCGGCCGGGTCCGCTACCGTCAGAGGCGAAGCCGCGGTGACCACCTTCGCATCGGGGTTGAGCTCCTCGATTATGCCCTTGACGGTCTCCACATCCTCGGGATTCGCGGTGTCCACTTTGTTTATAATCACGACATCCGCCATCCGTATGTTCGTCTCGCCTGGGTAGTAGAGGCGCGCATGCTCGGCCCTGAACGGGTCCGCGACGACGACGTGCAGGTCTGGCACATAGAACGGAGTGTCGTTGTTGCCGCCGTCCCAGATGATGACGTCAGCTTCCTGCTCCGCCTGCCTGAGTATCCTCTCGTAATCGACGCCAGCGTAGACAACGATGCCCTTGTCGATGTGTGGCTCGTACTCCTCGCGCTCCTCGATCGTGCACTCGTGTTTGACCAAGTCTTCGTATGTGGCGTATCTCTGGACCGCTTGCTTCTCGAGATCTCCATAAGGCATAGGGTGTCTTATCGCGACGACCTTCCGTCCCTTCGCCCTGAGCGCGTGGGCGATGGCCCTCGTGGTCTGGCTCTTGCCAGAGCCGGTCCTGACGGCGCAAACCGCTATCACGGGCACCTTCGACTTGAGCGCAGTCTGGTTGCCGCCCATGAGCCTGAAGTCGGCCCCGCACGCGTTGACCAAGGAGGCCTTGTGCATGACGTCGATATGGCTCAGGTCCGAGTATGCCAAGACGCACTGTTCAACTTCATGCTTCCGGATGAGCTCTGGTAGATCCTTCTCCGGGAAGATGCTGATGCCCTCAGGGTAGAGCTTCCCCGCAAGGCTCGCAGGGTACTTCCTGCCCTCGATGTTCGGTATCTGCGTGGCCGTGAAAGCTACGACCTCGTAGTTTGCGTTGTCCCGGAAGTACGTGTTGAAGTTGTGGAAGTCCCTTCCGGCCGCACCCATGATGATGACTTTCGCTCGCATGCCCTCACCTTGACGCGCGGGTAGCCCTTGCTTTCTTATATGCTTTCGCCACCAACGAGGCCCGCGATCGGGTAGACCGGAGGCTACTGACGGGGCCCGTGGACAGCGCCTGGTGTGGAGCGAGCTGAGGCCCATTCGAAAGCTCTCAGTGGCAAAGCTTTTCTTAAGCGGACAGCCATGCCCTCGTGATGGCTTATAGGAAGCCCTCCGACACCGAGGTGGTCGAGGCGATCAGGGACGCGCTCCGGAGGCACGGTGTCGTCAGTTCTCAGAGGAAGATGACCGAGCTTGCGCTCAAGGAGCTCCGGAGGCACGACCCGGACTACTCGGTGAGCGAGGAACGGGTCCGCAGGCTAGCCATCCAGAACGACCTTTGCACGATTGAGATATACGGCAGGGACACGAGGGAGAAGACGCGCGCGGGCGCCTGCCCGGTCTGCGGTGGCAAGACCGCCAGGATACGCAACCTCACTGTGTACGGGGGCACTGTGACCACGGGATACAAATGCAGGGTGTGCGGATACTGGACCGGGCTGAGGCAGAGGGTCCCCACCCTGTACGTGTTCAGCCCTAAGTGACAAGGCGGCTCAACACCTTTATCTCATGGGTTAGCTTATCAGAATATCTGAGGGGAGACGCTTGAAGCTCTGGGATTTCGAGCGGATGGAGAACGGCAGGATAAGGATAGGCAAGAAGATAGGCGAACCGCTGGGCCTGGTGGACGGAAGCGAGGTCTTCAGCTCCATGTTCAAGTACGAGATCAACGGCAGGAGCAGCTACGAGATAGTGCTCTCCCCATTCGGTCCTGAGAACTACAGGGAGATCGCCTACCTGACCTTCCAGGTCAGGGATGAGCCGGGTGCTCTCGCACAGGCGGCTCAGTTCCTGAAGTCCAGGAATGTGGACATACTCAACTCCGAGACTGTCAGCTCAATCCCCCAGGTCGAGATGGTCTGGGAGATGTTGGCTGACCTCTCCTTCTTCGGTGATTCGGCTTCCTTGAAGAAGGAGTTCGAGGACGCGAAGAGAGCTAAGGATCCTTCGCTCTCTCTCGTGGACTTCATCAGCGTGTCCGCCTCAGACCTCGCGACCAGGTACACACGTGGAGCGGTCGTGGAGAACGAGAAGGTCAAGACCAAGGCCCTCAGGAAGACGGAGAAGAAGGCCAGCATAATCAAGGACGGGGTGTTCGAGATGCCCCAAGCCTACCTGAACTTCCTGGGCAGGAACGCCGCCCCGATCATGCTCATCGGAGAGCCGGATTCGTGGATCCTGTCCATCGCCTTCCTGGAGGACGAGTCGAAGCTGATGAGACTGTGTGTGGATCTCCCAGACAGGCCAGGGGCTGTATACGAGATAATGAAGACCCTCGGAGAGGAGGGTATCAACGTCCTAGCGGGATACACGAATGTCCTCGTCTACTACGAGCGCATGACCTGCGAGCTCGTGATAGACATAAGGGCTTCCGCGGCGAAGGCCAAGGTCGACCTCGTGGAGATACTCAGGAAGAGGATAGCCGGTCTGGGTCCTTCCTTCTGCCTCGCGAGCGCCGAGTCAGTACGGCTCTGAGTCGTCTTCCGGTTCGAGCTCCGGGCCTGCCCTCGGTTCGCACATGTATTTGCCGTCGGCCTCTGTTATGCGAACCTCGTCGTTCTCCTTCAGGGCTCTGGTCGTCCCACAGACCAACTTCGGGCCTTTCTCTACCTGGACAAGGACCATGTCATGCGGTTCTTGGAGCCCCTCGGGGACCGTCTGGAGCCTGGTGAAGGACAGAACCCTGCCCTCATCCGCCCATTCCTCGAGCTTCATGCGCCTCTCGCACCTGGGACAGAGTCTCCTGTCCGACAGCGTGGCGAACCCGCACCTGCACTTGGAGCCCTTCATTCCTCTGCCTCCGGAGAACTCCGCCGGCGTCCTGGCTAACGGCCTCTCTTGTCATATAATGCTTGCTAGCGACCGGATGTGGGCTCCGTCCAGTAATCCAAAAGCATTTAAACGACAGGAATACATTCGCATCCCACAGCAGCAGAGCCTGTTGTACGCAGCAAGCGGATGATCCCCCCGGTCCGACGATTTGTGACATTCGGTGCTGTGACGTGACATGGAGGCTACGGATTGGACCCCCTCGAGGCATCTAGGCTCATAATGGACGCCTACGCCGCCAAGATACTTGTCGCCTGCTCACGGAAGCCGAAGCACGCCCTTGAGCTCAGCGCGAAGCTGAACATCCCCATAGCCGCCTGCTACAGGAGGATTCATGTGCTCGAGAAGGCCGGGCTCATAAAGCCGGTCGAGCGCGCCCTCACCCAGCAGGGCAAGAGGATAGTCCTCTACCTGTCGCAGCTCAGGAACGCATACATATTCTTCGAGGGCGGTAAGCTCAGGGTCAGGTTCCAGATGGTGACTGGCCAGGTCCAGGACTTCGGGGGGGAGTGGAAGGAGATCAAGCTCATAGAAGAGGACGAGGAGGAAGCAGTCGCAGGAGGCCTTGTCAGGCCCAAGGAGCGAGAGTAGAGCAAGGAGTTGAGGTAGAATGGCAGAGAAGAAAGAGGCGGCAGACGCAGATCAGGGCAGCTCGACCTTCCCCAAAGAGATAATCAAGTTCCTCTCCAGTTCCGGAGGCCACTCGCTTATCCTACGGGGTCTGGCGGGCACCGGCAAGACCACGCTTGCCCTTCAGATGATCGAGGAGCTGGCTGCGGTCCAGCAGAGCTACTACATGTCGACCAGGGTCTCCGACCAGTCACTGTTCCATCAGTTCCCATGGCTTCTCGACAAGGTCAAAGAAGGGGAGATACTCAAGGCGAGGAAGAAGGTGAGGAAGAAGGCTGATTCTGAGCAGCAAGTGGAGAAGATA
This sequence comes from Thermoplasmata archaeon, assembly GCA_041559015.1. Classification (GTDB taxonomy): domain Archaea; phylum Thermoplasmatota; class Thermoplasmata; order UBA10834; family UBA10834; genus COMBO-56-21. The sequence continues at coordinate 15,108 of JBFFED010000009.1, forward strand.
CTCCTCGGGCTCGCGGCGATCAAGGGTGAGCTCAAGGCAGAGAAGGTTAAGGCCCCGAGGAGGGAGCTGATGCGCCTCCAGGGCATAATCGAGCAGGGCGGAGAGGAGGAATCCCCCGCAGAGCCGGGCGAGAAGGAGGGCGAGCTCATAGTATCCGTCGGTCCGATGATGCCCGAGATAGAGATGGCCTATGACGTTGTGGACAAGGCCCTCCCAGAGCGCACTCTGGTCGTCATCGACAGCATAGACGCGCTCGCAGAGAAATACGGCGTCCTGGCATCCAGGCTCATAAGCACTATGCAGAAGGATCTAGTCGAGGGCTGCGGGACGAACGTGGTATATGTCCTGGAGACGCCGGACCAGTTGCTCGACTATCTGGGCGACGGCGTCATACACCTTAGCCTTAACAGCTCCACCGGCAGGAGGATCAGGGAGATGGACATCCTGAAGCTCCGCGGATGCGAGATACGCCAGCCGAAGTATGTCTACACCCTCCTTGGCGGAAGGGTTAGGACATTCGAGTACACCAGGTACATGAAGCCGGAGAAACCCAGGAAGTTCGAGGCCGTGCCCGACACAGACGGGAAGCACGTCTCGACCGGGATGCCCGAGCTCGACGCGATGCTCGGGGGAGGCCTGAGGAAGGGGACCATAACGCTCATCGAGCTCAGCCCAGGCGTGCCCGTGGTCGCCTCTGCCCCGATAGAGAACGCCATAATCTGCAACTCCGTCGTCCAGGGCCGTGGCGTGGCGTGGATACCCACGAAGAAGACGGGGGCTGAGTCCGCCCGCGAGGAGCTGCTCGGGTTCGTCCCTGCCGAGGGATTCGACGAGAACGTGAGGATACTAGAGCCCCATGCGCCTGCTGGTTCTCCGAAAGGGTATGCGATGACCCTCGAGGGCGAGGACGTCAGGGTCGACATCAAGTGGCAGGATGTGGAGTATGCGCTCAGGAACGCGGGATCCCCGCTTCTGACCATAATCGGGTTCGACTCCCTCGAATCTGTCTATGGCGCGGGCGTACTGGACGGCATGATGGAATTCCTCACATCCCTTCTGAACAACGATGGCATCTTCGTCGCGACGGTCACGCCATCGGTCAAGTCGACGAGCAGGCTATCCGACCTGGCCCACACCCATCTGAGGATAGACAAGATCTCAGGGGTGACCACTATCCGCGGCGAGGAACCCTACACTGAGCCCAACGCTATGACGGACCCGGAGCCCAGGGATTTCCGACCGAAGCTGGTTCCGATACTTTAGTAGAGGAGGACGCCAATCGGGGGCTTCAGAGAAAGGGGGTCGTGTCAGAGTGCTCTCGGAGAACCGTTCACTACTTGTGGTCACCGAGGCAGAACAGGGCGTATGCCAGGTCTGCTGTCAGCTGGCCGCGGCGAGGCTGGCCGCCGGCCAGAAAGTGGTATTCGTTGAGACCAAGACCCCGCCGGACCAGGTCGTGTACCACCTGTCGATGTTCGATGTGGACACCTCTACCATCGAATCCGAAGGCTCATTCGCTATCGTCGACGCATGCGCAGAGTCTGCGCCCGTCCCCGACCCGCACGTGGTCAAAGTCGGCGACCCGAGCATGCTCTCGAACATATTCGAGGGCGTGACGAGAGCGCTCAAAGCGGTCGGTGGAAGGCCCGCTGAGATAGTGTTCGACTCGTTGTCCACGCTGCTGCATGCTCACGAACCTGTGTACGTGGCAAGGTTCTACAAGGATCTCTCGACGATATCCCGGTTCAGCGGCTCATTGACTGCGTCCGTCGCCAGGGATACGATCACAGAGGACATCATAGCGTCGCTATCATCGATATCGGACAGCGTGTTCGAGACCCGTCTTGACGACAACCTCAGGAGACAGGTGCGTCTGAAGCATGTCTCAGGTTCACTCGTCAAGCCGACATGGATCCCATTCGAGGCAGGAATGCAAGCTCCAATCGCCTCGGGCTTGATCTGGAGACGCGGCCCACAGAATGGTCAGGACCCATCTGACTAGGCGATGTGACTTCAGTGCTTGAACAGCCTGAGCCCGCTAAGGACCATCGAGATGTTGTGCTCATCCGCCGCCTGGACTGCCTCTGCGTCGTTGACCGATCCTCCGGGCTGTATGATCGCGGACACTCCGACGGCAGCTGCCGCGTCCACGCCGTCCCTGAACGGGAAGAAGGCGTCTGATACGAGCACGCTGCCCTTCGCCTCAGACCCTGCCTTCATGCCGGCTATCTTCGCGGAATCGACCCTGCTCATCTGGCCAGCTCCCACTCCGACAGTCCTCTCTCCCTTGACGAGCAGGATGGTGTTGGACTTGATGTGTCTCGCGACCTTCACGCCGAAGATCATGGCTTCGATCTCCTCATCTGACGGGGTCCTCTTCGTGACCACCTTCAGCTTGGCTTTGTCCAGTTCAGAGTACGGGTCGGTCTGCACGAGCAGCCCTCCCTTGACCTTGGCCATGAAGAGCCTGCCCTCCTCGCGCCTGATGGGCATGTTCGTCCGGAGGAGGCGTATGCTCTTCTTCTTCTCAAGGTGCTCCTCGGCACCGGGGTCGTAGGATGGAGCGATGACCGCCTCGACGAAGTGACTCCCGATCTCCTTCGCGGTCTCAAGGTCGACCGGCCTGTTCAGGCCCACCACGCATCCGAAGGCGCTCAGGGAGTCCGCATTGTACGCGATCCTGAAAGCCTCGGCTATGGTCGCAGCGCTCGCGACCCCTGAAGGGTTCGTGTGCTTGATGACCGCTGCTGTCGGTTTGTCGAAGTCCGATACGATGGCCAGCGCGGCGTCTAGGTCGAGGACGTTGCAGTAGGATATCTCCTTGCCGTGCATCTTCTCGGCCGCAGCGACGCTCAGTGCTGTCTGGTCGAAGAGGTCCTTGTAGAACGCGGCCTTCTGGTGAGGGTTCTCCCCGTACCTGAGGTCTCCGAGCTTCTCGAAAGAGAGCGTCAGGTTCCTCGGGAGTGTCTCAGAGGCCGCGTATCTCTGGCCAAGGAACTGCGCGATTGCGGAATCGTACCGGGCGGTGGCCCTGAACGCCTCGAGCGATAGGTGGCGTCTCGTGTCCTCGGACAGCTTACAGTCACTCTCTCCGAGCTCTCTGAGTATGAGTTCGTACTGCGATGGGCTGGTCACGACGGCGACCGCGGCATGGTTCTTGGCGGCCGACCTGATCATCGACGGCCCACCTATGTCGATGTTCTCGATCGCCTCCTCTATCTTGACGTCTGGTCTGGCGACCGTCGACTCGAACGGGTACAGGTTGACGACGACCATGTCTATCGGCTGGATGCCGTGCTTCCTGATAGCCTCCATGTGTTCGTCCCTGGTCCTCATCGCGAGTATCCCTCCGTGGATAGCCGGATGGAGCGTCTTCACGCGCCCGTCGAGCATCTCTGGGAACTTGGTCACCTCGGACACGCCTATCACGGGCACGCCTGCCTTCTCCAAGGCGGCCATGGTCCCGCCTGTCGACATTATCTCTACGCCGAGCCCCGAAAGACCTTTGCAGAACTCGACGAGGCCAGTCTTGTCTGAAACGCTGACCAGTGCTCTCTTTATCCTGCTCATCGATTGCACACTCCGCTTGCCTGCTGAAGCATCCCTCCCCTTCAGAGTAAAAGGTATGCCGGCATGTTATCCGCTGGCGGTTTATAACGGTTTTCGTGGTGGTGGCGATTCGCGAAGGGCCATGCTGGACAGTTGGGAGGCTCATCCTTCCATATTGAGGCCAAGCTGGTCCAAGACCGCCTCTCTCATGAGGTTGAACGGGAGGCAGCCGTAGCTCGCAATGAGGTCGTGGAACTTCTTCTCGTCGAAGTCCTTGCCAGCCTTCCTCTCGACTTCCTTCCTGAACTCGGTGATCAAGTGGCGCCCGAGGAGATAGGAGAGCGCATATGTCGGCATCCTGGTGTATCTCTTGACCTCCACGACCATAGCGTCTCTGGCCATCCCAGTCTCCTTGGTCATCCACTCAATCATCTCTTCGACAGTCGCGGTGCCCTGGGCGAGCTTCACATCGGCAATCACCCTGCACGCCCTCCAGATCGCCCCGTTGAGCATCTCGAAGGCACCTTCGTCCGTCACCTTGTACCCGTGGTCGAACATCATCTTCTCACAGTAGAGCGCCCATCCCTCTGCTGTCTCCACTCCTGCGATGGGTGCCTCAGGGGCTGCGAGTTGGATCATCCAGGTCCTCTTGTTCGTCTCGACCCCCTGGTGGAAATGACCAGGATAGGCCTCGTGCACTGCCACGTTGATTATCGCAGCATAGTTCAGGTTCACTGCGAGGTTAGCCGGGTCTTTTGGCCTTGTCACGACATACTGTCCTTCCTGCTTCTTGTCGAACTTGGATGGCATGTACAGAGCAGCATAGGGCAGGACGGGCGTCAGGAACTCAGGGGTCTCCAGGACGATGAGCTTCGCATCTCTGTCGATGGTCGACAAGCCTTTCTCAGTGATGAATTCCTTGGCGCTCTCGATCTCCTTCTTCGTGGCGTCAAGTGCCTCCTCGAAATCCCGGGGGGATTTCATCTGGACGACCTTCGCCGCCTCCTCGACCGTCTTCCCTGGCGCTATCCTTGCGGCCACGCGTCTCCTCTCCTCCTTGAACTCGCTCAGGTATCCTTCGGCAAGGCTGAGCAGTTCCTCTGGGGTGTACGGGATGCCCCTGAGCTCCAGGAGCTTCGAGAGCTTCTCGTTGCCCATGGGGAATGCACCGTCTGCGTTCTCCAGGTTCGCCTTCAGCCAATCCAGTTGTGCTTTCGCCGCAGTCCCCGCAGCGGCCGCGCTTTCGGTGAGGCTCTTCATTACCTCTTCGGAGACCTTGCCCTTGGAGGAGTCGATCATGAATTCTAGGAACCCCGGGAGCTGTTCGCAGGTCTCAATCGACATCTCGACCCATAGCTTCACCATCCGCACCCCGTCGAACCTCGACCTGAACTGCTCCAGGAACCGGGGCACTTCCTTAAGCCTCGACGTAATTGCCCTGATGCGCTCCTCGTAGGGGGCGTAGTCCCTGGAGAACATCATGAATAGCAGGTTGCCTGCGAGTTCGAGCCCATCGGGCCACATCCTCACGAACTGATAATCTTCCATGGCGAACTTCTGCAGGCCGATGGACTGGTCCAGGAGTCTGAGGCCGATTTTCTGCTCTGTGGACAAGTCAGCGGCATCAGCGATCTCGTGTGCCTTCCTGCTCCAGTCCTCCATGAGCCGCAGCGAATCCTGGACGCCATTCAGACCTCCGTTGGGAAGGCGGTGGTCGTAAGGCTCGTGGAGTCCGAAGACGGTGCCGTCCTGCGGATTGACCTCCAGGTGCTTCCTGAACATCTCTTCGCACAGTGTGTCGAAAGGGTCTTGAGTCATACTGCCCCCCGACTGGATGAGGCTGAGCGGATTTGACTCTTTTGGCCGTGCCGGATCCAGAGGTCGTCAGAAGGTGGGCCTTGGCAGCAGGCCAGCTTCTTTGACTATCCTCGGGACCATCTCCTCCCATGCGACGGCCATTATGTGCACTCCGTGGACACCCTTCATGTTCTTGAGGACCTCGATCTGCTCGACGCAGAGTCTGATGCCCTCCTCCTTCGGGTCCTTCGCGCTTTTCATCCTGTCGACTATCTCGTTGGGGACTATCATCCCTGGGACCTTGTTCTTCATGTATCTTGCGGCCCCGGCCGACTTCATGGGAATCACGCCAGCGAGGATGTGCATCTTCTTGTCCAGGCCTCTTGCCCTGATCTCGTCCATCCACTTCTCGAACATCTTCATGTCGAATATGGCCTGGGTCTGGCAGAAGTCCGCGCCCGCGGCGACCTTCTTGGCTAGCCTCGCGGCCCTCCACTCATAAGGCGTAGCGAAGGGGTTCTCCGCGCATCCGAGGTAGGCCTTCGGCGGGTCCTTGATCTGCTCTCCCCCGAGCTGCTTCCCACCGGTCCTGAGGTCGTCGAAAACCTTCAGCTCGACTATCGAGTCGAAGTCGAATACGCCCTTGGCGGCTTTCTCGTTCCCGAATATGTGATGGTCCCCCGTCAGGCAGAGTACGTTCCTTATCCCGAGCGCGGACGCTCCGAACAGGTCGCTCTGGAGGGCTATCCGGTTCCTGTCCCTGCAAGTCATCTGTATGACGGGTTCTATGCCCTCGCGCATTATGATCACGGCGCTGGCTATGCTAGACAATCTGACGACCGCAGTCTGGTTGTCCGTGAGGTTGAATGCGTCCGCGTAACCCTTGAGCATCCTTGCGTGGTGCGTGAGTGGCTCGGGGTTCGCCGACTGCGGCGGACCTATCTCGGCAGTCACCGCGAACCTTCCTGACTCGAAGACCTTCTCGAGGTTGCTGTCCGCCTTCATTGCACCGCCTCCTTGCCCTTCTTCTGGTGCTGAGTCAGCTTCGCGTCCTCGCGTACATAGACCCTGCGTCCGCCTGCGTGACTGGTCGACCAGTCCTTCGCGGGGTTGACGGTCTCTATCAGGTCGAGCCTGTTCTGCAGCTTCAGCCTGTCATGTATCGCCGCCCAGGCGCAGTCGACCTCGAGGTTGACCTCGCACTTCCTGTTCGCCGACCCGCCGCAGGGACCGTTCAACATGCTCTTCGCACATCTCGCTATCGGGCATATGCCACCCGTCGTGTGTATGATGCAATTGCCGCACCCGACGCACTTCTCCGACCAAACTCCTTGCTCCTCCGGGACACCGAAGATTCCGGTGTTCAGTCCCGGAAAAGTCAAGTGCTGCGGATACATGTCGCCGATCGTCTGTGCGCCCAACGAGCATGCCATTGAGAGCGTGACCTCGGAATCGAGGATCCTGTCCTCGACCTCCTTGACCCATTCCCTCTCGCACTGTCTCTCCACAACGAACCCCTCGATCTGCTGCTTCTTGCCGTCTTTCTTGTTCCTGACCCTAAGGGCGGAGACGAGCGTCTTGACCTCTTTCTCCCCGCCCGCGAGGCAGATGGCAACGCAGCTCCTGCAGCCAATGACCGTGATCTTCTTGTAAGGTGCCAGCATCTCGACTATCTCGCCCAGAGGCTTCCTCTTCGCGACTATCATTGCCTCTCACCCCCTCCGATGGGGCCGAGTCTCCTGGCGACTTCGACCATCTTCTGGACGATCTCTGGAAACGCCCACGCATTCGTGGAGGCGGCATTGAACATCTCGACCCGGTCCGGTTCGATGCCCATCTCCGTGAGCACCTGCTTGACATAGACTACACGTTTCCTCCCTTCGACGGAGCCAGTGTCGTAGTAGCAGTTCTTCTCCAGGCAGCCCAGGACGAACACGGCGTCCGCGTCGTCTTCAAGGGCCTGGAGTATGTGGATGCCGTCCACGCGGCCTGTGCAAGGCACCTGTATGAGCCTGACGCTCGCGTCGAATTGCCTCCCCGTCCTGGCTGCCAGGACGGCGGCATCCATGCCGTGCCTCTCGCAGCAGAACCCTATGACCTTCGGTCTCCTATCGGCCATCAGAAGTCACCTCCGAGAAGGGTCTTCGCCTCAGCGGTTATCTGTTCGTCTGTGTAGTTCGTCAGCTCGATTGCCTTGCTGGGGCAGATCCCTACGCACATTCCGCATCCCTGACATCCCTGAACCAGAATCTCAGCCTTACCCGCCTTGCCTATGAAAGGGGCTTCGTAGGGACAGGTCCGCACGCATGTCAGGCAGGCTGAGCACTTGTCCTGATTCACCTCGGCAACGACGCCTCCGAACTCGATGGTGCCCGTCTTGGTGAAAGCTCCTGCCATGGCTCCCGCCGCCTCGCCCTCAGCCTGGGCAACCTCTCTTGACTTGGGGAAGAGTGCTGAGCCGCAGACGAACACCCCTGGTCTCGGAGTCGCAACGGGCCATCTCTGTATGCTCCCTCGCCTCACCCCGCCGTCTGCAGACATCGGTATCCTCAGCGCCTCTGCGATTAGCTGGTTGTCCGGGTTCGCAGGTATCGATGCGAAAACGAGTGTCCCGAACTTGACAGTTAGTGGCTCCCCTTGCGAGAGGTCCTTGACCGAGAGCACGCCAGGGTTCTTCTGGTCCGCTTTTGGGGCACCAGCCTTATCGTATCTGACGAATCTGATACCGGATTCTGCCGCTTCTTTATATGCCATCTCAGAAAGTCCGAAAGCTCTCATCTCCTGGAAAACAACCCAGACATCAGTCCCCGGATATCTCCTCTTCAGGTCGAGAACGGTCTCCAAGGTCTCATCCCAGGCGAAGTCTTGAACGGTCATCGTCTTGCCTGTCGGATCCGGGGTGTCGACAACGACGACAGGTCCTTTGGGCGCTGCCCCCGCCTGAAGTTGATAGTTCAGCTTGTACAGGGGAATCGCGTCCTTGACGGCTTTCGCCAAAGGTCCTCTCAACTGTGTCCATCCACCGCCCGTCGCTATGACCACCGCTGCTGCTTCGAGTATCTCGACTTTCTCGCCGGCCTTTATCTTGAGGGTGAAGTTGCCGCCATATCCTTCGGCGCCTATCAGCGTCGAGTTCTGCATAGCAACACCAGGAACCTTGAGCGCCTTGCCAGACTTCTCCAGGACAACCGTGTGCGCGCCGGCCCTTGCAGCTTCCTTTGCGGCCGCCTGGCCTGCGACGCCAGCTCCTATGATGACGACGTTCTTCGTTCTCATCTTCTCGGTCTGTCTCACAAGCGGCTGCAGCATGACGGACCTGGCCAGAGCGGCCTTCAGTTTCGTTTCTGCTTTGGTCTGGGCCCTCTCGGGCTCGCCCACATGCGGCATGACAACCTCTTCTCTGATGTTGACGAGTTCAACCATGAACTCATTGATGCCCGCACGCTTGTATGCCCTCAGAAGTGATGGGCTCACATCCTTCTTGTGACAGGCCAACACAACGGCCCGGTCCAGTTCCCTCTCCTTCACGTCGTTCATGATCGGGGCCAGCTGCTTGCCGTCGCACGCGGCGTCCACAATCATGACTGACAAGACGTTGTTGCTCTCCGAGGCCAGTTTGGAGAGCGCGTCGAGTCTGAGAAGGGAGGGGGTCTCAGTGCAGCATCTGCAGATGACGACCTGTATCTTCGCCTTCATCGTGCCACCTCCTCCCTCTTTGCGATCCGGGTCGCGGTCGCCACCGATCTGACAGCTGCCTCCTCTATGTCCATTGGTCTCGTTACTGCCCCGCAGACAAAGACTCCACCGGTTTCGAGATCGGCCGATTCCTGGGCGAACCCCATCTCGTCAGTCCTGATCCCGAGGGCCTTGGCGAGCTCGGATGATGCGCCTGACGGTTTCATACCGACGGACAGGATGACCAGGTCATATTCCTTCTCAGAGATGTCCAGGTCGGTCTCGTCGGCCACTCTGACCAACAGGTTCTTGGAGTCATCCTTCTCGTATATCACCGCGGGCATGGACCTGATCAGCTTGACCGTCTTCTTGACCTTAGCCCAAGCCTTGAACTCGTCCTGAGGCTCGTAGAGTGTCCGGAGGTCCATGAAGTAGAAGTCAAGGTTGATCTCTGGGTCGATGTCCAGAAGCAGCTGGCAGATCTTGGTCGCGTACTTGCAGCAGAACTTCGAGCAGTACTCAACGCCAGACTTGACGGACCTTGAACCGACGCACTGGATGACGGCGATATTCTTTGGCGGTTGGCCGTCGGATGGTCTCAGCAGCCTCCCCTTCTCGTTTAGGGTCTTCTCGGCATCAACGCTTGAGATCACATTGGCGAATACCCCGCATCCGAGCCTGCTCGTCTCGCACGCCTCAACCGCATCAATCCCAGTCGCGAAGACCACGGAGTCCGCCTTCCTCGTAAAGGTCTTCGCCCTGTCCTCGAAGTTTATGGCCTTCGTCGGGCAGACATCGGCACATGAGCTGCACTTCGCCTTCCTGAAATGCAGGCACTTGCTCCGGTCTATCCAATACTGTCGCGGCCGGCCGCTGCCAGTAGGGGGAAAGACCGCCTTGCCCTCGGCCGGACAGACAGTGACGCACTTATCGCAGCCTATGCAGTCGTCGGTGACGTATCTCGGGGCCGTCTTGATCTTGACGGAGTATCCTTCCGGGGTCTTCTCAGCGGAGGCCACTTCTGAAAGCAGCAGGACTTCAGCCGCTGGTAGCGTCAGCACCTCTTCCGCTCGATCGACCGCGAAGCATACCCCACAGTTCCTGCACTCGACAAGGCCTTTGCATGTCCAGTTCCTTGCCATCCCGCCGAGCGAGTCGCTCTTCTCTACAAGAACTACTTCCTCGCCCTTGTCAAGGAGGGACTTGGCGGCTGCGAGGCCCGCCGACCCCCCTCCAATCACCAATACTTGTGTCATCAGGACCCTCCCCTTTCTCCCAGTCCTCGCTGAGGCGGGGACTAGAGCTGGTAATGGGAACAGTCGAGGGGGAAAAAAGCTCCCCCGTCCCAGATCTGATTAAAGGTTTTGCGACCCCGGCCATGAGGCCGGGGGTCATCTGTCGCGCGGCTCAGTTCAGGCCAGTTATGTAGCCCTTGTCGTCTATGTTGATCCTCTCTGCAGCTGGGACCGTCGGCAGCCCTGGGATGGTCATCATCTCACCCGTGAGGGGAACGATGAAGCCAGCTCCAGCGGACAACCTGACCTCTCTCACAGTCAACGACCAGCCCTTCGGCGCGCCCTTCTTCTTCGGGTCGTCGGATATCGAGAGCTGCGTCTTGGCCATGCAAATCGGGAGCTTGTCCATTCCGGCCTTCTCGATGTTCGCGATGTCCGTAGGGGCTGTTCCGGTGTACACCACGCCGTCCGCGCCGTAAATCTCCTTCGCGATCATCTCAATCTTCTTCTTGATGGGGAGCTTCTCGTCGTACAGCACCTTGAAGTTGGACTTCTCCTTCTCAAGGCAGTCGAGCACAGCCTTCGCGAGTTCGACTCCTCCCTTGCCGCCCTCTGCGAACACCGTGGAATGCGCGGAACGCACTCCCATCTTGTCGCAGTGTTTCTTGCAGAGGTCGAGTTCTTCCGGACTGTCGGTCGGGAACCTGTTGAGCGCCACGACGACCGGCACCCCGAACTTGCGCATGTTCTCTATGTGCTTGTCCAGGTTGGTGAACCCTTTCTCCAGGTACTCCAGGTTCGGCGTTCCGATCTCCTTCTCGTCCATTCCGCCGTGCATCTTGAGCGCCCTGACGCTTGACACCAGTACAGTCACGTCTGGCTTCAAGTTGGCAGTCCTGCAGACGATATCGAAGAACTTCTCCCCGCCCAGGTCCGCCGCGAAGCCGCCCTCAGTGATGACATAGTCTGCCATCTTGAGCGCGTATTTCGTGGCTATGATCGAGCTGTTCCCGTGCGCTATGTTCGCGAAGGGCGCCCCATGGATCAGCGCTGGCTGTCCCTCGAGCGTCTGCACGAGGTTGGGCATGATCGCGTCCTTCAGCAGCAGGCACATCGAGCCTATGCCCTTCAGCTTGTCTGCGGTTACAGGCTTCCTGTCGCGCGTGTATGCGACGACGACCCTCGAGAGCCTCTGTCTGAGGTCCGCCATGTCCTTGGAGAGAGCGAGTATGGCCATGATCTCTGAAGCCACTGTGATGTCGAATCTGCTCTCGTGGGGCACTCCGCCTTTCTCCCTTCCGCCGAGCCCAACGACGATGTCCCTGAGCTCCCTCGCGTTCATGTCCATGACCTTGCTGAGGACAATCCTCGTGGGGTCGATGTTGAGCTCGTTCTTCTTCGTGATGTGGTTCTCGACGAGTGCGGACAGCAGGTTGTGGGCGGTCCCGACCGCATGAATGTCGCCTGTGAAGTGGAGGTCGATGTCCCACATCGGGTACACCTGGGAGTAACCTCCGCCAGTCGCCCCTCCCTTGATCCCGAATGTCGGGCCAAGGGACGGCTCCCTCAGGGACAGCATGACTTTCTTGCCGAGCTGTCCGAAACCCTGACAGAGGCCTATCGAGGTGACAGTCTTGCCTTCCCCGGCCTTCGTCGCGGTTATCGCGGTCACGAAGATGAGCTTTCCGTCCTTGTTGCTATCGAATCTCTTCAGGACTTCTAGCGGGACCTTCGCTTTGTATTTCCCATAGAACTCGAGGTCCTCGCGTGAGAGGCCTATCTTCTCCGCGATCTTCTCGATGTGTTGTACCTTCGCAGCCTGCGCAATCTCGATATCTGGCTTCATGGCCATTCGGAATCCTCCTCTGGCAAGGTATCCAACACGTCTAGTAAAACGTTTCGGAAATCTCAGCGTGATGGACCGGGGGCGCCATCATAATGGCCATACCAGCTTCGTTCGTCCGGTCTATCGAAGGGCAATCGAACATGGAGGGGGAGAGGCCAGCAGCAGTTGGCTCGCACTCACCCTGCACGCAACTCTTAAGTAAAGAGTTGGCATCCCGTTCCAAGGGGTTGAAGATGGTCGCCGAGATTATCAGCGGGAATGAGGTGGCAAAGAGCATCAGGGCGGAGATCAAGGCCGAGGTGGAGAAGCTGAAGCAGGAGGGCATCGAGCCCGGCCTGGTCGTGATCATAGTCGGCGAGGACCCTGCATCGCAGGTATATGTCAGGAAGAAAGGGGAGGCCTGCAACGAACTCGGCATCTGTTCCGAAACCGTGAGGCTCCCGGAATCCACCACTGAGGAGGAGCTGCTCGCGCTCATCGACATGTACAACAAGGATTCCAAATACGACGGCATCCTCGTCCAGCTCCCGCTGCCCAAGCACATCAGCGAGGAAGAGGTGCTTCTCAGGATTGACCCCGGCAAGGACGTCGACGGGTTCCACCCGGTGAACGTCGGCAAGATGGTCGTCGGGAGCGAGTCATACCTCCCATGCACACCTCATGGCGTGCAGGAGCTCCTTGTCAGGAGCGGCAACGACCCCTCGGGAAAGCACGTCGTCGTGCTTGGCAGGAGCAACATCGTCGGGAAACCCGTCGCATGCATACTGATACAGAAGGCCAAGGGCGCTGACGCGACGGTGACCATTTGTCATTCGAGGACCAAGAACCTGGCCGAGATGACCAGACAGGCAGACATACTCATCGCTGCGATTGGCTCCCCGAAGTTCGTTAAGGCCGACATGGTCAAGGAAGGAGTCGTCGTGATCGACGTCGGCGTGAACAGGATAGAGGATCCCACAGCGAAGGGCGGCCGCAGGCTGGTGGGCGATGTCGATTTCGAGGCGGTGAAGCAGAAGGCCAAGGCCATCACACCTGTCCCAGGAGGCGTCGGACCCATGACAATCACCATGCTCATGAAGAACACCTTGAAGGCGGCTAAGATACACCACAACTACAAGGGTTAGGCCCCCAGGCGTGTCGTCCGCGTCCTTCCAATTGTCAAACGATGCGGAGCGCTCCCCGCCGGTGTAGTTCGATATCTGCCGTATTGTGTCGAAAGTCGGCGTCGACACAAGTTCCGGGGGAAATGCATCAGTATGGACGATGACACATTTCGCCATTGTTCCATCGAAAAGCATTATAACCAGGGCAAGAATGCCGTCGACAGAAATCGAACTGAGCAGTTGCCATGGACCTCTCGCGATTGCACTGGCCCGGTGCCAGTCGGTTTCACGAAGAAGAGAATGGTTTCCGAAATCGGATGTGGGAATGATGGCCGAGAAGAGTTCTGAGTTGATTCAGACGCATATCGTCAAGAAGGATCCTGCGAAACTGAGGCTCAAGCCCAACCTGCAGGGGTACGAGGATCTGAGGAAGACCTTCAGATGGTCAGATGCGGAGAAGATGGTGGACTGGTTCCCAGACGGGAAGATAAACGCGGCATACAACGCCGTCGACAGGCATGCGCTTGGGAAGAGGAAGGACAAGGTCGCCCTCATATACGACGATGGCGAGGGCAACGTCACCAGTATGACCTTCGACCAGCTCTACAGGCAGACCAACAGATTCGCCAACGTGCTGAAGAAGATAGGCGTCAAGAGGCAGGACAGGGTATTCTTCTTCCTGCAGAGGTCCCCGGAACTCTACACCGGTTTCCTTGGAGCCATCAAGTACGGCGCAATCGCCAGCCCAATGTTCCCGGCATTCGGCCCCGACGGGATCAGGGACAGGATGCTGGACAGTGGCGCTGTCGCGATAGTCACAGACGGGCAGCTCAAGAAGAGGGTCTACGAGGTCGTCAAGGACCTCCCAGAGCTGAAGCACTTGATCATCTCCGGTAAGGACGTCGCTGACGGCGAGATAGACCTGGACAAGGAGATGGCGGAGGCCAGCGACCAGTTCGAGGCGACTCACATGGACCCAGAGGAGTTCTCATACATGCTGTACACCTCCGGCACCACGGGCAAGCCCAAGGGAGTGGTGCACGCTCACAAGGACATAGTCCAGATGCATCTGTCGACCTACTGGGTCCTCGATGTGCACGAGGAGGACGTCTACTGGTGCACCGCGGACCTCGGATGGGTCACCGGAGTCGTCTACGGGGTGCTCGGACCATGGTCCAATGGTGTGACACAGGTCGGCCTGGGCGGGCGGTTCGACCCTGAGCGCTGGTACAAGACCATCCAGAGCTACAAAGTGAGCATTTGGTACACTGCCCCGACCGCTGTCAGGATGCTGATGGCGAAAGGCAACGAGCTCCCGAGGAAGCACGACCTCTCTAGCCTGAGGGCGCTCTACTCCGTCGGCGAGCCCCTGAACCCAGAGGGAGTCAACTGGGCGCTCGAAGTCTTCGACAACAAGCCATTCCACGACACATGGTGGCAGACGGAGACAGGCTCCATATTGATCACGAACTTCCCAGAAATGGACATCAAGCCGGGCTCGATGGGCAAGCCGCTGCCCGGTGTCGAGGCGGCCATCGTCGATGAGACCGGCAAACCTCTGGAGCAAGGCGAGGAGGGCAACCTCTGCATTAAGCCGGGCTGGCCGGCCATGATGAGGCAGATCTGGAAGAACCCGGTGAAGTACAATGAATACTTCAGGAACGGCTGGTACTACACGGGCGACACCGCCCAAATAGACAAGGACGGGTACTTCTGGTATGTTGGCCGCGCGGACGATGTCATCAAGACCTCAGGCGAGAGGGTCGGCCCGTTCGAGGTCGAGAGCGCCCTCATAGAGCACGCAGCCGTCGCTGAGGCGGGAGTCATCGGAAAGCCCGACGAGCTCAGGGGCAACATAATCAAGGCTTTCATAGTGCTCACACCCGGATACACCGAGTCTGACGCGCTGAAGACGGATATCCAGAAGTTCGTCAAGAGCAAGCTCGCTGGCCACGCATACCCGAGGGAGATAGACGTCGTCAAGACCCTCCCAAAGACCAGGAGCGGCAAGATCATGAGGCGTCTTCTCAGGGCGCGGGAGCTCGGGTTGCCGATAGGTGACACGTCGACTCTGGAAGACTAGGGCAGCTCGCCAGGGACCCTCAGGATCGCATAGAGGGTCTCCGTCGACCGACCCAGGTCAATCTCTTAAGGCAGTGATAGCAAGTGAGAACAGGCAAGGAGGTCAGGACGATGCTGGCTGAGGGCAACTCAGCCTATGTCAAGTCGGCGGACCACGGGCTGCTCGCCAGGCTGGCCGCTGACGGGCAGGCCCCGAGGGTCGCGGTCCTGACGTGCTCCGATGCGCGCGTCGTGCCGGAGAGGGTCTTCGACCTCCCTCTGGGCGAGGCGTTCGTCGTGCGCATGCCCGGCAACTGTGTCTCTGCCCGCTCTGTGTTGGGGAGCATCGAGTATGCCGTGAGCCACCTCGGCGTGCTGGCGGTTGTCGTCCTCGGGCACACTGACTGCGGCGCGGTCAAAGGCACCCTGTCGTGCTCATGCGGCGAAGCCCTTTCATCAGTCGCCGCGGAGATCAACAAGGCCAGGTCGGATCTGGCACAGGAACACGCGGGCGACGTCGTCGCGGTCACGAGGGCTAATGTGAAACTCCAGATGTCTGCGCTTCTGGAGAGGAGCCCTGCGATAGGAGACGCAGTCGGCTCGGGTCATGTGGAGCTCATAGGGGCCATGTACGACCTCTCCACAGGGGAGGTCGAATTCCTCTGAATGGGCAGGTAAGGGCATCAATTCAAATATGGCAGTTGGGAGAACAGATACGATGGGAGAACAGGAAAAGAAAGTCATGAACAGATGGGTCGTGGTCGCTGGCGCACTTATGATCCAGCTTGCGCTCGGGTCGCTCTATGCGTTCTCGATATTCACCAGTGAGCTGTCGAACTCGCTTGGGTACGGTGCGGCCTCGTTCCAGATCCTTGGCATATTCGCGGCTGCGATAGCGGTCTTCGCATTCACCGTGATATTCGCTGGGAAGATCCAGGACAAGAAGGGCCCGAGGATAGTGGCGACCGCGGGGGGCCTCATCCTCGGCGCGGGATACATGCTTTCCACTTTCGCTACGGAAAGTGTCGTGCTGATGTACGCGACCTTTGGCGTGATAGGCGGGATAGGTCTCGGTTTCGGCTATGTCTGTCCTCTGGCAGCGGGCGTCAAATGGTTCCCCGACAAGAAGGGCCTCGTGAGCGGCATCGCCGTCGCGGGGTTCGGCGCCGGGGCGTTCATATTCACCCAGGTTGGAAAGGCTCTCATCAACTACTTCGGCCTCGCTGAGGCATTCATCTACCTCGGCCTAATCTACATGGCGATGGTGGTCGTCGGAGCGCAGCTCCTCACCAACCCGCCTGCGGGTTGGCTCCCTAAGGGTTATGTGCCATCCTCGAACGACAAGAACAACGGCAAGAAGGTGGACTACACCCAGAAGGAGATGATGCGGACCAGGAGCTTCGTGATGCTCTGGGTCATGTTCGCGCTGTCTGGAACCGCGGGGCTCATGATGATCAGCAACGTCAAGAACCTAGCGATATACCTCGACCCCACGAGCACGACCATGGTGGTGGCGGAGTTCCAGACCATCGCGGGCATACTGGCGCTCTTCAACGCTGCAGGCAGGATAGGTTGGGGGAGGCTTTCCGACAAGTTCGGAAGGACGAACACGCTGAAGCTCATGTTCCTGGTCCAGGCCATTATACTCTTCGGCGCGGCAGGCTTTTTCGCCGTGAAGCTGGAAGGCGAGATGCTGCAGTTCATCGGCCTGACCGGGCTGGCGTCCCTGGTAGGTTTCACCTTCGGGGGCAACTTCGCCCTGTTTCCGTCCACGACGTCCGAGTACTATGGCACCAAGAACTTCGGGAACAACTACGGCTATGTGTTCACATCGTACGGCCTCGCTGGAGTGCTGGGAGCGCTCATACCGGGCGTGCTCGCGGGCTCGCAATCGGGGTTCGTGTACGTGTTCCTGGCCGTCGGGATAGCCTCGATCGTGGCCTTCGGGGTCGCCATGGCGACGCGTGCGCCTGTGCACGCCGAGGTGGAGCCCGTGGCGAAGCCTGTCAGAACCTGAGCTATCCTGAGAGGAGAAACCCTTTTCAAAACCCTCTCATTCTCACACTCATGCCTTCTCGAGCTTGGCCGCGCACACCTTGAGTTCGGGAATATTGGATAGTGGGTCCAGTGCGGCGTTCGTCAGCCTGTTCGCGGCGGCCTCGGCGTAGTGGAACGGTATGAATATCGAGCCAGGGATTATCCTGTCCGTAACGCGCGCCTTCAGCGTGATGGATCCTCTGCGGGAGGAGACCATGACCCTCTCGCCTTCCGATACCCCGAGCCTCTTTGCGTCACCCGTGTTGACCTCCACGTATGGCTCCGGAGCCTCGCGCTCGAGCTTGGGCGACCTCCTGGTCATGGTGCCCGTGTGGTAATGGAAAAGGTTGCGGCCGGTCGTGAGTATCAGCGGGTAGTCCTCGGATGGCTCCTCCGCGGGCGGGGTGTGATGCACGGGCGCGAAAGTGCCCAGCCCCTTCGTGAACTTCTGTGTGTGCAGTATCCTGGTCCCAGGGTGGTCCTTGGCGGGGCACGGCCAGCGCAACACCTCTCTGTCCGCCCTCGCATGGCTTATACCCGCATATATGGGGGCCAGGGCGGCCATCTCGTCCATGACCTCCGAGGGGGATGAGAACTGGAATCCCCCTGAGCCGAAGCGCCGGCCGATCTCGCATACAATCCTCCAGTCGGGCAAGGCCTCACCAGGGGCGTCCACCGCCTTCCTGACCATCCTGATGGCCCTGTCGGTCGATGTGAAGGTGCCGTCCTTCTCGGCGTAGCATGCGGCGGGGAGGACGATGTGCGCGAGCTTTGTCGTCTCCGTGGGGAATATGTCGGCGACTGCAAGGAGCTCAAGCTCCTTGAGGGCCTGCTCCACGTGGTTCAGGTCGGGGTCAGAGAGCATGATGTTCTCACCGAACACGACCATCGCCTTCAGCTTGCCGACCATCGCTTCCTTGATGGCGCAGGTCAGCGTCAGCCCGGGCTTCTCCGGGAGGTGCATGCCCCAGGCCTTCTCGAACTTCGCCTTCGCGTTCTGGTCGTCGACCCTCTGGTATCCGGGGAACAGGTTGGGCAGGCCGCCCGCGTCGCATGAGCCCTGGACGTTGCACTGACCTCTGAGCGGGTTCAGGCCATTGGACTCCTTGCCAATGTGTCCCGTGACCATCGACAGGTTCGCGAGCGCCTTGACCAGGTTCGTCCCGTTGCTGTGCTGCGTCACGCCCATGGCGTAGGCCACCATGGCCTTCTTCGACTTCGCGTAGACCCTCGCGGCCTCCGCGAGTTCCTCGCCAGGTATCCCCGTGAGGGACTCCACCTTCGCCAGGCCGTATTCCGAGACAATCTTCTTCAGGTCTTCGAAGGCCTCGGTCCTCTCCTTCACGAACGCCTCGTCGTGAAGCCCCTCGTCTATGATCACCTTGATCATGCCGTTGACCCAGGCGATGTCGCTCCCCGGCCTCTGGTTGAGCTTGATGGCGGCGAGGCGTGAGAGCGGCGTGTCCCTGGGGTCGATGACTATGATCTTCGCCCCCTTCTCCAGGGCTCTCAGCATCCGGGAACCGATTATCGGGTGAGCCTCAAGCGTGTTGGATCCCGTCACAAGGATACAGTCCGCGTCGTCGAATTCGGGGATAGTGTTCGTCATCGCGCCGCTCCCGAAGGAGTACAGGAGGCCTGTGACGGTCGATGCATGGCACAGCCGGGCGCAGTGGTCGACGTTGTTCGTGCCGATAACGGCCCTCGCGAGCTTCTGGAATAGGTAGTTCTCCTCGTTGGTGCACTTCGCAGATGCGAGTATCGCGATGGAGTCAGGGCCGTGTCTCTCCCGTATCCTCTTGAGCTCTCCAACGAGCCTATCGAGGGCCACGTCCCAGGAGACCGGCCTGAGCTCCCCAGCCTCTCTCACCATGGGGCGAGTGAGCCTGTCGAGGTGCTGCACGAACGCATGGGCGTTGTATCCCTTGATGCACAGTCTTCCGAGCGAGATCTCGTCCGTCTTGCATGGGACGACGCCCACCAGTCTCCCGTCCACTACCTGCAGGAAGAAGTTGCAGCCTGTTCCGCAGTACGGGCATGTTGTCAGGATGTGCTCAACACTCATCGCAGCCCTCCTCCAGAACGGTCAGGAGCGGGCTCACGGTCTTGCGGTCGCCCGGGGTGAACTTGAACAGGTCCTTGACATCCTTCGCCACCATCTTCCTGAGCGTGAGAAGCGGTATCTCAGCCGGACAGCTCCGCTCGCACTCCCCGCATTCGACGCACTTGTCCGCCAGATGATACCCGCGTATGAGGTGGAACGACATGCCGGGCGGTATGCTCAGCTCCGGGACGAAGGTCCTCTCCTCGAGCACGCACTCGTCGCAGAAGCACACAGGGCAGTTCAGAGTGCACGCGAAGCACTTGTTGCACTTCCTGAACTGGTGCACCCAGAACCTGAGTCGCTCCTCTGGTGACATCGCCAGCAGTCTCTCCGAGAGGTCGTCCTTGCCGGCGGACTTCTGCGGTTCGCCGATGTGCACCTTGCTGGGGACCGGGTCCGAGCACCTGCACTTCGCGACCTGTTCCTTGGAGCATGCGAGTCCGATGCTCAGGACCCTCTCGGGGTCGAACAGCTCGCGTTTGAAGAGCTCTGCGAGCGCCTTCTCGTCGCAGCGCCTGGTCACGATGGCGACCTTGCCCCCTTTCAGCCACGGGTAGACGTTGCTGAGTATGTTCGCGAGCTGGTACGGGACATCGAACCTCGCCTCGCCCACGTCGTCGCCCTTGGCGAGCATGACGGGCACGACGTTGCCGTGCTCCTCCCGCATCGCGAGCAGGTAGTCCGCGCCGAGTTCGTCGAAGGCTATCGAGGCGATTCTCCTCCCGAGGTCGCTCAGAACCTCACCTCCCTCAGCGGATTAGGGCCCAGGCCCCTTATCTCCTCGACGAACTCGGTGATGACCTTCTGGAACTTCTCGCCCTCCGCGGCGCTCACCCAGTCGAGTCTCACCCGCCTCTCGTCGAAGCCGACATCCTTCAGGAGTTTCTGGACCAGCGGGATCCTCTTCGCAGTCCTGTGGTTGCCGGTCATGTAATGACAGTCACCTATGTGGCATCCTAGCACGAGCACGCCGTCCACGCCCTGGGAGATCGCCTTGAGGACGTACTCGCCTTTCACGCTCGCGCTGCACATCACCCGGACCACGTGCACGTTCGGGGGCATCTGCAGCCTGCTCACGCCTGCCAGGTCCGCTCCGGCGTACGAGCACCAGTTGCAGCAGAATGCCAGGATCGTCGGGTTGAAGTCGCTCATGAGCTCTCCTCCAGCGCGTGTCTCACCAGCGCGTCGATCATCGCGCCGAGCTGCCGGGTGGTGAAGCCCCTTTGCTGCATGGCGTCGTTCGGGCAAGCGGCGACGCAGGTCCCGCATCCTTTGCACTGGGCCTCGTTGACCTTGGCCGTCTTCTTTCCGTCCTTCTCGACCATCTCGATGGCTTCATACGGGCAGGCGAGTACGCAGTTGCCGCATCCGGCGCATTTGTCAGGGTCCGACCAGGCGGTGACGGCCTCGATGACGACCTTGCCTCTCTTGATTGGGATCGCGGCCTTCGCGGCCGCCGCGAGGGCCTGGCACATGACCTCCCTGGCGCTGCTGGGCCACCTTGCAGAGCCGCATATGAACACGCCGTCGGTGGCGAACTCCACCGGCCTGAGCTTCACATGCGCCTCCAGGAAGAATCCGTTCTTGTCCCTGGGGACCTTCAGCATCTTGCTGACATCACTCGAGTCCTCCCGAGAGACCAAGGGCGTCGCGAGGACCACCAGGTCCGCATCGAGGTCTATCACCTCTCCCAGGGTGTCATCGTAGACCCGGACCAGGATGTGATTTTCCTTCTTCGAGATCTTCGCGGGGTCGTCAAGCGTGTACCTCAGGAACGCGACCCCCTTCTCGGAGGCAGTCCTGTACAACTCCTCCCATGCGGCCCCGTAGCTCATTATGTCCCTGTGGATTATCGTGGCCGAGCCACCTGATTCTAGCACCCTCAGGGCGTTCTTGAGGGAGGTATTGCAGCATATCCTCGAGCAGTACTCCCTCCCGGGCTGCCTGCTCCCAACGCATTGGATGAATATGACGCGCTTCGGGGCATTCCCATTCCGAAGCATCCTCTCGAACTCCAGCTGACTGACAACGCCTTGAACCTTCCCGAAGCCGTACTCGCCCTTGGGTTCATGCTCGCGCGCACCCGTCGCGACTATGATCGCGCCCGCAGGTATCTTCTTCTGAGCGCCTTCTTCCTCGATTGTGACCTCGAAATTGCCCACGAACCCCTTCACATCGACCAGCCGGGCCTTCAAGTGAATGTGGGCGTTCTCCGCCCTCCTGAGCTCCCCAATCAGCTTGTCGGTCAGCTCGGAGCTGCGCTCGAACTGCGGCGCCAGCATCGAGACATCCCTCAGCTGCCCACCCATGTGGTCCTCCTTCTCGATGAGGTGTGTGTCTACGCCCTGGGCGACCAACGAGGCCGCAGCGGTCAGTCCCGCAAGGCCTCCGCCGATCACGACAGCAGTCGGGATGACGCTAGACTCGCTCTCGACCTGCGGCTCCAGCAGGGCAGCTTTGGACACGCCCATGGCGACGAGCATCTTGGCCTTCTCTGTCGCGGCCTGAGGCTCCTTCGCGTGTATCCAGGAGCAATGCTCCCTTATGTTGACGAATTCGAACAGGTACTTGTTGATGCCCGCCAGCTCGCACACCCTCCTGAAGAGCGGCTCATGTGTCCTGGGGGTGCACGCGGCGACGACTACCCTGTCGAGCTTGTTCTGCTCGATGCTCTTCCTTATTGAGCTCAGGCCCTCCTCCGAGCACGAGTACAGGTTGTGGTCAGCGTAGACTACGCCGGGCAGGGTCTTGGCGAATTCCACGATCTCCTCGACGGCAACTGAGGACGCGATGTTGTGCCCGCAGTGGCATATGAACACGCCTATCCTGGCCATCCTCAACGCACCCCCTGGAGCAGTTCCGCGACCCTGGCCGCGACGCCTGACGCCTGAGAGACCGAATCGGGGATGTCCATGGGCTCGCCCGCGAACCCGCAGACGAGCACCCCCCTCTTAGTCGAGTCGACAGGGTTCCTGGTGTCGGGGGCCCTCAGGAAGCCGTCCCCGTCCAGCTCTGCCCCGAGGAGCTTCGCGAGCTCGGGCGTGCCCTTCGAGGGGACGAGAGCTGGACAGAGCACGAGCATGTCGAACTCCTCGGTGCGCTGCTCTCCCAGGCCGCCTCCTGTCTCGTATGTCACCAGCGCGCCGCTCTCGCCGTTCACTGGTTGGACGCTGGCGGGCCTGGAGCGGATGTACTTCACACCGTACGACTTCTCAGCCCGCAATACGAATTCCTGGAAACCTTTTCCGGTCGCCCTCATGTCCATGTAGAATACTGTGGATTCGATATCTGGGACGTGCTCTCGGACGAGGATAGATTCCTTGGTGGCGTACATGCAGCAGACGCTGCTGCAGTACTTGAACATCTTGGCGTCCCTGGAGCCGACGCACTGGACGAATCCGAGCTTCTTGGGCTCCTTGCCATCCGAAGGCCTGACCAGGTGGCCTCCCGTGGGGCCGGCTGCCGAGAGTATGCGTTCCAGCTGGAGAGAGGTGATGACGTCCTTGCATATGCCCAGGCCGTATTGCGACATAATGGATGCGTCTGAGAGGTCGAACCCGGTTGCGACGACGACCGCGCCGGCCTCTACCTCAACTGTGTTGTCCTTCTGCTCGTAATCGACCGCGCCCGCCTGGCATACCTTCTTGCAGACGCCGCACTTGCCCTCAGTGATCATCCTGCAGTGCTCGGCGTCGATGGTCACCTTCCTCGGTACGGCCTGCGGGAACGGGAGGTAGATCGCCTTGCGCTTCGAAAGGCTCTCCTCGAACTCGTTGGGCACCTTCACGGGGCACTTGGCGACGCAGTCGCCACACCCAGTGCACCTGCTCAGGATGATGTACCGCGCCTTCTCCTTGATCTTGACCTTGAGCCTGGGGAACTCGCCCCGGACGTCCTCTATCTCAGAATATGTGTGCAGCGTGATGTTCTCGTGTCCGGCGCACGATATCATCTTGGGGGACAATATGCACATAGAGCAATCGTTGGTCGGGAAGGTCTTGTCGAGCTGGGCCATTCGCCCGCCGATCGAGGGAGTGCGTTCCACCAGGTGCACCTCGTATCCGAGGTCCGCGAGGTCCAGCGACGCCTGGATTCCCGCGATCCCTCCTCCTACCACCACCACCTTGTGTGTCATGTCGCTCCCCTTGATTGTGATTCATGGAAGGTTCCACGCATTCATCCGGGCCCCTTAGGGCAGAGGAGACATGCCCGGACGCCGTCCATGAGGTGATTTTTTGAGGGTAAGTAGGTCGTCAATAAGTAACTTTGCACTTGAGGGCGTTAAAGCGCCTGACCCTGGCACGCCAACATGCTCGCGGACACGGCTTTCGGCCTTTCGGCCGATGATTCTTGGGCAAGCGAAAGCTTTTATGAGGTTCTCACATAACCTGAAGGCAGGTATCTCTCATGCTGAAGGAGTGCAGGGAGCACGGGTACTTCAGGGCCGAGTTCTGCCCGGTCTGCGGCGACGAGGGCAGGTTCCTGATGAACACCGAGGAACTCGATAGGCTCAGCAGAACGATGGCGGGCGTGCTGAGGCACTTCCCGGACAGGTTCGAACTCAAGATGGACTCTCACGGGTTCGTGAGCCTCAGGGATTTCGTGAACGCCATAGGCAGGAAGCAGCGGAGGTATCATTGGCTGAGGCCCCATCACATCGTCGCGATCATAGAGACTGATGACAAGGGGAGGTACGAGTTCAGGGACGGCATGATCCGAGCGACGTACGCCCACTCCTTCGAGGTGGATCTGGACCTGCCCTCTGGCGGCACCCCGGACAAGCTCTACTACCCGACCACCAAGGAGGAGGTCGACATCGTTCTCGAGGTCGGCCTGAAACCGTCGGACAGGAAGATGGTCCACCTGAGCAAAGGCATCGGGGACGCCGTGAACGCGGGCCGGGTGAGGACGCCAGAGCCGGTCATACTCGAGGTCGACGCCAGGGCCGCTGTCGAGGACGGCATCATAATCAAGAAGGCCGGGAGGACGGTCTACCTCACCTCGGATGTCCCTCCAAGGTACATCACCAGGATGGAAGTGGACCTCTCCGAGTTCCCCATAGAGAAGCCCGCGAAGGAGAAAGAAGAGGGAGAGGTAGAGGGGGACGCGCCTGAGCCGCCAGGTCCAGACTTAGATTAGGCGGGGGTACATTCACCACCCCCGCGTCCAACCATTAATAGCGTCCTGGCCGCCTTATGTGTTTCTGATGAGTTCTCAAAGGGGCGTCGACGCGGAAGGCGACGAGGAGAGACATGCTCTCCACGCGCTCGAGTACTATTGGGAAGAGTTCGAGCCACACCTGATGTGCTACGACGAATCTGAGCGCGGAGCGGTCGAGTTAGACCTAGAGGAAGTCGACTTGAAGGTGACCAGGCAGAAGAGGTGCGTGGGCTACTGGGATGACGATGGCAGATATGTGCCCTGCCCCAAGGACGCCCTTGTCACCAAGTACGGCCAGTGCCCTGAATGCTCCAAGGAGGTGTTCCTCCCGTTCCAGGACTGTCTGTTCGAGCCGGAGTGCAACGGGGAGAAATGCGGGCTAGAGTTCTGCAGCAGGGAGCACATACTCTATTTGGCTTTCTACGACACCAGGATGAAGATAGGGATGAGTTCTTCTAGGAGAGTGGAGAAGAGGCTGATCGAGCAGGGGGCGGACGCGTACTCGATCATCGGCAAGTATCAGGGCAGGAAGAGCGCGAGGGACGCCGAGAAGGATCTGTCGAGGAGGCTTGGCATCCCGCAGTGGTATTATCAGCAGGATCTTCTGAGGAACCTCTCAAGGCCGGTGGACCTCGAGGGCATCAAGGGCAGGCTGGAGGGGTTGAAGATGACCCTTGGGAGGACGAAGGGCCTCGCCCCTGAACCCCTGAGGCTGCTCACGGACTACCCGATCAAGCTCCCGCTGAGCGAGGTTCCGAAGCTGCAGTCGTCCCCGGGAGACCACTCCGGCTCGTTCGTAGGCATCAAGGGGAAGTGGCTCATCTACGAGGATGGAGGGCTCAAGGCGCTCAACCTGTCTGACATGCCCGGCCGTTTCATCGCCAGACATGTCGCGTGAGGAAGTCCGCGAGGCCAAACACAGAAATACGCTCCCCGCATTGAAGTATCGGGATGATCGCATGAGGATAACTTGGCTAGGCCATGCGGCTTTTCTGATCGAGGGCAGGGACAGGGTGCTCGTCGACCCCTTCCTGACTGGCAACCCGAAGGCGTCGACAACGCCCGACAAGGTCGACTGCGACATAGTCTGCGTCACGCATGGGCACGGAGACCATCTGGGGGATACCGTCCCGATAGCCCGGAGGACAGGCGCCGTGTGCGCGTCGATTGTCGAGATGTCCACCTACTTGGAGCGCACGGAGGTCAAGGCGGTGGGGTTCAACCTCGGAGGGACTGTGAAGATCAGGGACACAGACATCACCATGGTGCCGGCGTTCCACTCGTCAAGCATCGGTGCCCCCGGGCTGGAATTCTCCGCGGCGATGGCCGTCGGCCTGGTCATCGATTCGGGCAAGACCGTCTACCACGCGGGCGACACATGCGTGTTCGGTGACATGAAGCTGATAGGCGAGATGTACAAACCGGAGATAGCCCTCCTGCCCATAGGCGGGTTCTACACAATGGACCCGAGGCAGGCGGCCATGGCGGTCAAGCTCCTGAAGCCGAAGAAGGTCATACCGATGCACTATGGCACTTGGCCCCCGATCGAGCAGGACCCGAAGGAGTTCGCGAGGCTGGTCAAGAAGGTCTCGGATGCCAAGGTCCTCGTAATGAACCCGGGAGAGTCGCTGGAAGTCTGATTGTATATGCCCAACGCCCTCACCCCGGACGAGTTCACAAGACGCCATGGAAGGATGTTCTCGAAGAGACTCATAACCATGGTGGACGAGAAGACCAAGATGGCCAAGATAGTCGAGGAGTGCTGCGCCCAGGGCCCGGTTGAATGGGACGCGATGAACCGGATGCGGGCTCGTGGAGTCGTAGAGCACATCGAGGTCATGGGCACGACCCTTATCATGGATGCCAGACTTGGCGAAGGTGAGGTTCGGTTCGGGCCAGCGTCGAAGGACACCGGCGGCCAGGCGCTCAAGTCCGTCAGAGTCAGAGGGGACAAGGTGGAGACGACGTGGGTCGGGCTCGCGGGCGCGAGCGTGGGTGTGGGCGCGTGCCTCCCGCAGGCTGAGGGTGTCGAGAAAGCCGAATTCCTGAGCGACGAGCTTGTCGGGGGCAGCAGGATGGTGGAGATCAGGATAACCACCACTCTCCACCGGAGACTCATGATAGGCATCGACGACACGGACACCAAGGATAAGGGCGCAACTTGGGTCCTTGGCCTGCAGCTGGCCCGTGAGATGCCCTTCGGGAAGTTCCTCAATCACAAGATCATTCAACTCAATCCCAACGCTCCCCAGAAGACCACGAACTGCGCCTCCACTGGCGTCGCCTTCGCGGTCCCGTCGGCCGATGTCGAGAAGACGATTGAGTGGGCGAGGGAGCATGTGGCGAAGAACACCTACTCCGACCAGACCTGCGTCGCGGCCTTCGAGGGCCTCGAGGTGCCGAAGCGCCTGGTCAAGTACGGGGCGGAAGCTAAGGAGACGATACTCGCCATCCACGACGCGGAGCACGCGGCGAAGGATTCCGGCGTCCGACTGATCGAGGTCACGGGCCAGCGGGGGGCCATAGGCGCAGTCGCGGCAATAGGCTGCTTCGACCTGGGCCTGTACAGCGCTGGCCTCCCTGAGGACTTCAGGCACGTATAGCTTTAAATCCGGTGCCAACATTGGGTTCGCCGAGCGGTCGGCACATGACGAGCGACATATCGAGGGCGATATCCTCAACAGCCTACGGCACATACGAGAAGCGTCTCCTGAAGGAGGTCGCCTCGATGCCCGTCCCGCACCACGTCGCCATCATCATGGACGGGAACAGGCGCTACGCTCAGGAGTTCGGACTCCTCGTGGCCGAAGGCCACGAGAAAGGCAAGGAGAAGCTCGAGCAGATACTCGAGTGGTGCATGGACATCGGCGTCAAGATCCTCACCGTGTACGCCTTCTCGACTGAGAACGTCGGAAGGGAGAAGGACGAAGTGGACACGCTGATGCGCATGTTCGTGAGCAACTTCAACCGCCTTGCGGAAGAGGAGCGGGTCCATAAGCACAAGATTCGAGTCAGGGTCCTGGGCCAGAAGGACCTGCTCCCGGAGGACCTCAAGCAGGCCATCGCCCGGGCCGAGGAGAGGACCAAGGACTACGACCAGTATTTCTTCAACATAGCCGTGGGCTACGGGGGGCGGGAGGAGATCATCCAGGCCATCCGGAGGATCGCGGAGAAGGTCAAGGACGGTGAGATGCCGGTCGACGCGATAACGGAGAGGACCTTCACCGAGTTCCTCTACACCAAGGACATGCCCGACCCTGACCTGGTGCTCAGGACATCAGGGGAGGAACGGATATCCAATTTCCTCCTCTGGCAGCTGGCCTATTCCGAGCTGTACTTCTCGGATGTCTACTGGCCCGGGTTCAGGAAGATCGACTTCCTGAGGGCCGTCAGGTCCTACCAGATGAGAAAGCGTCGCTTCGGTACATGACAATTTTTCGGCACGTACCTATGAGCCAATCGACAGCCAGGACTCCGCTGCGTACGAATTGGGTGCCTCATCGGCGCATTTTTGTATGAATTCCGTTAAGTTGAAGTACGGCCTGCCCATTGCTGGGCCGGGATTACCATGGGTTCTTCACCTTCGGATAACCAACTGTGCGAGCTGTACGAGCGCTGGAAGAGCCTCGACCTCAAGATGCTCCCCATCGACCGGACTGACATCAGGATACTCTGCGAGCTCCGGGAGAACGCGAGGATGAGCAACTCGGAGATCGCGAAGAAGCTCAGCGTTACTGAGGCCACAGTCAGGCGGAGGATCAAGAACCTCATCGAGAAGGGCATCATCATGCGCTTCTCCATACACATAGACTACCGGCTCATCGAGAACACTGTCAAGGCGTATGTCCACATCAAGACGGTCACAGACAGACTAGACCAGGTCGTAAAGCACCTGATAGACCACGACAGGGTTGTGGCGGTCTACAGGGTCACGGGGGAGTACGACATCCTCGTGGTGGCTCTGTTCGTCGGAATGGCCGAACTCCAGGAGTTCATCGACTCCTTCCTTAAGATGGACGGCATCAAGGAGACGGACACTCAGATCGTCATGAGCGCCCACAAAGGCGTTCCGTGGACCGGGATCTAGGTCCTGCTGTATCGAGCCTTGATCCTGGGGCCTATACGGCCTGCAGAGCGATCTGCGTTATGTCGACAGTCTTGATGTCCAGGCCCGCTCTCTTCGCGCCCGCGTTGAGGTTGACCTGACAGAACGGGCACGAGGTCGCAATCACTTCCGCTCCAGCCTCGACGAACTGCTTGACCCTATCGGCGGCGACCTCCTCGGCCATGTTGTTGAACGCGGACTTGAACCCTCCACCAGCGCCACAGCACTGGGAATCCTCTCTCTCAGCCTTCATCTCTATGAGCTGCAGCCCTGGTATTGCCTTGAGGACGTTCCTCGGGGCGTCGAAGACCTTTGCGTGCCTTCCGAGGTGGCAGGGGTCGTGGTACCCCACCTTCTTCTTGTACTCTTTGGTGAACTTGAGCCTCCCGTCCTTGATCAGCTTGTCGAGGAACTCGGTCAGGTGGAATATCTTGAACGAGGGCTTGCCCGTAAGCTTCGGGTAGTCGTTCTTGATGGTGTTGAAGCATCCCGCGCAAGCGGTGATCATCGTGTTCCAGCCGCGCTTCTCCATCTCCCTCACGTTGTGAGGGGCTATCTCGTTCATTACTATGCCCTTCTGCCCCGTCCTCAACAGGGGCGAGCCGCAGCACCACTCGTCCTCTCCGAGTATGTTGAACTTCACCCCGGCCTTGTCGAGCAACTTCGCGGTTGCCACGGCCAGGGGCTGCATCCTGAAGGCTTCCGTGCACCCGGTGAAGAAGATGACCTCCGGTTTATCGGACAGGTTGATATCCTTGGGCAACCAGGCGGGCCTCTTCTCCTTGGGCTCGTCGTAGGGGTTCTTCTTTGCGGCGACCCTCTCCCTAATCTTCTTGTGCGCCTCGGGCGGGCCGTGACCCTCTGAAATGAGCCACTCCTTGACCTCCTCCCACAGCTTCGGGAACTCTATCTCGACATGGCACTTGTGCTCGCACGCGCCGCAGGAGGTGCACTGGAAAACCCTCTCGACGAACTCGGGCGTGATCTTGCTCTGGCGCCTCAGGAGCCTGTCCATGGGTGTCCTGCCGGCGATCTGCTTCAGGTAGTATACCTTACCCCGTGGGGTCGAGGACTCCCAGCCAATCTGGCCGTAGACAGGGCATACGTCCCTGCAGTAGCCGCATTGAAGGCAGGCGTAGAGGTCTTTCTCAATCTCGTTGATCTTCCTCATGAGGTGTCACCGGAAAGGAATCGATAGTCAGTCCACGGGCCGGATGACCTCGGCAAGGTTGCTCGGCCTGGTAGACTCCCTGTCGATAGTGATATCTTCAATGTTGATAAACGTAACGAAATACCCACGAATCTGAGGAGCACTGGCCTATGCGTCCTGCCTGCGCTTCCGGGCATTCTTGCCTTTAGCGGATAGACGGATGACGACCTCTTCGCCGGGCTCGTAACCCTTCATGCTGCTCAGCATGCCGCGAACAGTGCTGTCCACGATCTCCGAAACGAACTTGCCAGTGGCCACCTTCCGTCCCCCGACGAGGACCTCGACTTCGATGTCTGTCAGCTCCTTACAGTCGGAAACCTTCCTCTTCTTGTCGACGACCGCTCTCGCGAGTCTGTCGCAGTCGAGCCCACACTTCCCGCAATCAAGCCCAGCAAGCTTCCGTCGGGCCCTTTCGACAGCGACCTCCCTCTCCACGTACGCGAGCAACTTCTTCAGGGATGGGTTGCTCAGGACGGTCCCCCGCCTCTTCGGGACATCGCCCATCCTGATCTTCGGATAGTCGCCCTCTTTGTTCCCCTCTATCACGAGTATGTCAGGTTGGAATTCCCTGAGCATTAGCCGCACCAGGTTCTCCTCGGATGTCCGAGAATGCCTGATGATGCTTGTCTCCACCGAGGACATGAACGCGACTGGGTCGCTCCCCGCTTTCGAGTGCCTCCAGGTGTCCTTCCCCTCGGAGTCGATGCTCTTGGCGTCGCTCGTGTGCTTGACTGAAGCCACTCTGTAGCCACTGCCCACGAGCGCCTTGACTAGGTCCTCTATGAGCAGAGTCTTGCCTGAGTCCTGGAAGCCGTATATGCCTATGATCATCGTACCCCTTGATTCCGGTACGAGCATACGCCGATAAAAACTGATTAGGCCGCTCTCACTTGCGTTTCACCAGCGCACCAACGATTCTCGGCACGCTCGACCAGATGCTGTCCTCCGACCAGTCCAGTTCTGTCTTCTCGCACACCGTGGACTCGCTGAGGGCCATCGCGTCCTCCCTGAGTGCCTCGACCTCGGCCCCGGATGATATCCCCTTGCCGACTATAGCGTCTATCTTCTTGGAGAGGTCATGCGCGGCCACTATCCTGTCAGTGACCCTCTCAGCGACCTCGTCGGTGATGAGTCCCATCTCCTGCTTGATCCTGTTCATGCCCAGGCCGGAGGAGTAGGTCGCTTCGACTATTGCTGACCGGCTTAGCCACTCCGTCTCGTAGTTGAGAACGTATTTCCAGCTGGGCATCGTCGCAAGCTTGAGGTGGTCCTCGAGCGTCGATGCGAACAGCCTGAAACCGTGCGTCCCCGGGCTCTCGAACGCGTTCCCTCCTGGATCGAGGAACGGCGCGAGCGGGCTGATGAACGGGAACAGGCGCTTGCCTTTGAACTTCATGTACAGCTTCCTCGCGTACTCCACAGTCCCCCGGACGGACTCAGGCGTCTGGAGCGGCAGGCCGATCATGTAGAACATGTCGAACCTGTTGCAGCCTGCGTCTAGCATCGTCTCGGCGGACCTCTCCAGCCCCTCGTTCGTGTAGTGCTTCCCCTGGGCCTTACGCACGACCTCGTCGTGCGTCTCGGGGGACATCTGTACGCTGAACTGGTCCATGCTCCTCGAGACCTCCTCCGCGAAATCCTTCTCAGCTGGCGTGAACAGCTCGATGACCACTTCGTTCTGGACATCGTGCTTCCTCACTGCGGTGAGGAACGTCGAGGCGTACTTCTTCCCCGCCTGTCTGAGGTCGCCGACGATGAATGTCGCCCCTTTAACGTACTCCTCCGCCCTCTTGACGTCCTCAGCAAGCAGCTCGGGGG
>JBFFED010000010.1:0-46269 GCA_041559015.1 Thermoplasmata archaeon
CTGGACGAGGGAGTCGTTCGAGAAGGCCCTTGGGAGGAAGGCCGAGGACATGGGCATGCGCTGCGTCTACGACGTGGCCCACAACATATGCAAGCTCGAAGAGCACGAGGTGGACGGGAAGAGGAGGAAGCTGTATGTCCACAGGAAGGGCGCGACGAGAGCCTTCGACAGCAGCAGGCAGGAGGTCCCGGAGAGATACAGGGGCGTCGGACAGCCCGTGTTGATACCTGGGGACATGGGAAACGCGAGCTATGTCCTGGTGGGTACCCCTGGCGCGATGAAGGAGACCTTCGGGTCCACATGCCACGGCGCCGGCAGGCTGATGTCCAGGACCAGCGCGACCAAGAGGTTCTCCGCGGGCGAGGTCGTTTCGCTCCTCCAGAGCCGGGGAATCTACATAAAGGCGGCCTCGAAAGACGGCATCGTCGAGGAGGCCCCAGGGGCGTATAAGGACGTGGACGACGTGGTCAGGGTGGCTCACGGCGCGGGGATATCCAGGATGGTCGCCCGGCTGAAGCCGATGGGCGTGATGAAGGGCTAGAGGCCCAGAACCTTCTCGGCCGCCCTGGCGACCCTGTCCCTGGCAGGGGCGGGACACGCGACCATCATGGCCCATTCATGGGCCCTTCTCATGTGCAGGGACGCCGCGATGGAGCTCATCCGGGAAAGCAACCTCACCCTGCCCTCGTCGAGCACGCGGACATCGGTCAGGGATAGACGAGGCTCGGACACCGAGAGCTCGCACGACGGGACGTCGATGATGACGTGGCCTGGGTCCACTCCGGCCCTCTGGGATATCTCCTGCTCAAGGCCGCGCCTCCTCTTAACGGAGCCCAGGGAGTCTATCTCGTCCCATCCGTCAGGGTCGATCTCTCCGACGGGAACTGCGAAGGCCTTCTTGAAGAGCCTGCGGTACTTGATCAGGGTGGCGATCTCCTCGAAATACCCTCCCTTCGACACGAGGTGGGACAGAAGGGTCGCGTCGGTCATGCTGTGTATGCGACCGACCTCGTCCCTGCCAAGCTGCTCCACGGCCTTCGCGAGCATCAGCTCCGATATCCTGACGGTCTTGTGGAAGTACACGGAAGAGAACATGAGCGCTCGCGCGACGAGCATGCCCTCGACGGCGCTCAGGCCGCCCTTCTCAACCACGAGGTCACCGTTGAACACCTGGATGGTCTCGACGAGCCTCTCAAGGTCAATGACACCGTACGCGACTCCTGTGTAGTGCGCATCCCTCTTCAGATAGTCGAGCTGGTCCGCGTCGACGGGACCGGATATCAGCTGGGAGAGATAGCGACGGGAGTTGAAGTGCGCCTGCCCGTCGTGGCGGGAGAGCGTCGACTGATCGGATGACGCCTCCCCACCGCCCTCAAGGAGCGACGCGACCTCCTTCGGGTCGATGTTGAACCGCTCGAGTATCTCGGGGATGCTCGGGCAGTCGCCCAGACGCGCCCTCTCCGCCTCGGACATGGCCCTTTCCTCGCCGCGTATGAGCCGCCGGGATATCTCCGCATGGTCGATGCCGAACCTGTCGTGAAGTATGAACTCGAGCGTGTGGGAGTACGGGAGGTGGCCCACGTCGTGAAGCAGCGCCGCTGACTGTACCACGGCGGCCTCCTCCGGTGAGAGCCTGAGGCTGGCGCTGAGCCTCTTTGCCACAGCGAAGGTCCCCAGAGAATGCTCGAACCTGGTGTGGTTGGCCCCTGGGTACACGAGATACGCTAGGCCGAGCTGGTGAACGCTGTGAAGCCGCTGCAGCTCAGGCGCCTCCAGGAGCGGCAGGGAGAACCCCTCGGCCCTGATGCTCCCGTGGACGGAATCGTGGACTATCTTGTAGTCGTTCACCTTGGGAAGGCAGGCTTTGACGGGATATAAGCGTATTGAGCGCGTGAATGCCCGGCAGGGGGCCGTCCAGGCGCTCCCTCGCCCCCTCATTATTGGATTTGAGAACGATGCGCAAAGCCTTTTAAAAAGACAGGCGAATCCATGTACTGCCCCGAGTCGCAGGAGAACCTCCGATGGAGTCCCCCGATAATGATAGTTCAGACAGGATACAGACCTTCATAGACGGCTTCGATAACAAGATCGGAGGCGGAATCAAGAAAGGCCATGTCGTGTTGCTGGCCGGAACCCCGGGGACGATGAAGTCCTCGATAGCCCTGAACATACTCTCCAACAACGTTAAGAGGAAGGGCGTGAACGTGCTCTACGTAAGCATCGAGGAGAGCAAGGAGAGCCTCCTCACGGCGATGTCCCAGCTGGGCTTCGGGAGCATAGACGAGGACAAGTTCTTCATAGTCGACATCGGGAGGCTGCGCCTGGAGCACACGGACGCCGACGTCGGCCGCGACTGGTTCAAGATACTCAAGGAGTACCTCAGGAAGAAGGTCGAGAACGAGGGGGTCGAGATAGTCGTCATCGACTCGCTGACGGCCATATACTCCCTCGCGACGATACAGAACCCGCGGCAGGAGCTCTTCCACTTCTTCGGGTTCCTGAAACGACTGGGAGTCACAACCTTCCTGATATCGGAGACTCAAACGAACGGGAGCGCCTTCGGGCCGTACCACGAGGACTACCTGGCGGACGGGACGATACTCCTGAGGTTCGTGGACGTGGGGGAGACCGACGTGCAGCTGAGGATCAGGGCTGTCAAGATGAGGCACTCGAAGATACACCACAGCTACCTGACGCTGATATTCCGGGACGGACAGTTCATGGCGACCACGCCGATTGCCGAATAGAGAGACTGCCTAGAAGCCGCCCTTGATCTTGTTCCGGTCTATCTTGACCCCGCGGGGGGTGACCATCAGCAGGTTCTTGCCCACGCCCGCGACATCGCCGTCGACGTCGCGCGCGACGTTCTTCAACTCCGCGGTGACTCGCTTCATAGTCAGGTCGTCGTTGGCGACCGAGGTGAAGTCCAGGACGACGATATTGTCCTGGTAGACCTCCCTGGTGAGCGCTGAGAGGTCGTCGTACCTGAAGAGCTCGCCGACCTTCACTATCGTCCTCGCACCCTCGGACCCCATCACGCTCTCGTCCTCGAATACCATGTCCGTGAGGTCGATGTACTGCTCCGCGGAGATGGACTGCCTTGAAGCGCTCTCGTCGGCACCGCCGAATGATTTCTTCTTGAGAATGGTCACTGTGCATCCCTCTGGTTCTGTAATAATCGTGTCTGGATATAAAGACTCCTATGCATGGCCAGGCAGCCAGTTTTTCCGCTCTGCCAACGAAGGGTCGAGGGCAGAGAGAGAATGCCTGGACCGCTTCACGCGCGTGGCCTGGTAGCCGCACCAGTAGTCCTCTGCGAAGAGATCGAGTGAGACGGCGGACTGAATCGTTGAGACTCGAGAGCTCCCAAGGATTGCATGAAGGCGGCAGGCGCAGGCCCCATGTCACCGTGTCGACAATTACCCTCGAACCGCGCGCGCAAGCCAGCACAATAAGATGGCCATGAGGACAGTGAAGGCACACGAGAGGATGAGCCAGAGAGACAAAGCGCCACGTGAGTCGAGATGAGGCTCGATTGTCGAAAGTGGCAACGCGTCCCTGACGAGCAGGAAGAACCCGATGAACACTAGAGACATCATCAGGCATGAGGCAATCCCATTCGGACTCCTCTTGCGAGACAGCTCATTCCTTCAGTCCCACAGGAGCTTACCGTCTTTGCCCACTGGGGGTATTCGCGGCATTCCAGGGTGAATCATTTCCTCCCTTTTGCGAGTCACGATTTGTGCAGGCCCTGTTTATGAGCCTGCGCGTGGAATGCCACCGCATGAGCCGCGGGCAGTCACAGCCGACGGAATATCAGACTTCGGTGTCCTCAAGCTGCGACTTGGAGTCCTGCTCGTCGAGAAGCCAAAGCTTGTCGCCCACATGATGTATGGCCGCGACGGCCTTACCCTTCTCCTTGCGCTGGAGGACAGTCGCGTCGACCAGGGCGCGGCCGACGGAAAGGGGGCGCATGTTCTTCTCGTCCCTGACCCAGACAAGGTCGCCTTCCCTGATCGAGGCGTCGCTCCCGACCACGCCAGGGCCCATGACATCAGCGCCGTTGTAGACGAACTTCACCGCGCCCATGTCCACGGTCACGAATCTCCTGGAAGCGCCGTACCTCAGAAGTCCCCTCACGGTAAGGAACGGCTCATCCCCGGGGAGGAAGGCGAGTATCTTGCCGTCGATGAAGATCACATCGAAATCGGGCCCCTCGGCCATGTCCACAGTGTCCGACGGCCCGAAGGACTTGGTGCCCAGGGCGTCGTCTATCTTGGAGGCCAGCCCGGATATCTCCTTCTGGCGCAGCCTGTGCCTCTTCCTCAGGCGTATGCCGCTCATCTCGCCCCTCCGGACATGAACTCTTCGACTGGCACGCCCGCGGACTTCGCGAGCGCCCTCGCCTCCGCAAGCTCGGCCTCGGCCAATGGCTTCTTGCCGATGGACTTGTAGGCAACCGCCTTGATCCTGTGGGGCTCCCAGTCATGTCTGTCTATCCCGATGGCCCTGTCCGCAGTGAGTAGCGCCGACTTGGCGCTCCCCAGGGCGAGCCGGACCCGGGACAGCCCCACAGCTGCCGTTATGTTCGAGGGACTTGCCTCGAGCGCCAGGGAGTAGACCCTCGCGGCTTCCTCGAGATCCCTCTCAGACTCCAGGGACTCCGCCTCCGCGACCAGCGCCCGGGATGCCTCCTCCCCTCTAGCGCGCTCGGAAAGCTCCTTGGGGACGCCCGCAGGCTCTCCCTTCGCGGACGACAGACGCGCCTTGACTGCGAGGTACTTGTGGTTCTCCTCCATCTGGTCCGCGATTAGCGCAAGGACGCGCTCTGCTGAAGAGATCTCCCCGGCGTCCACGAGGAACCTTGCGTACTCGAGCTTCTCCCGCGGGTCAAGGACTGACTCCGCAGCCTGCCTCACCGCCCTCGGGAGGTCCCACCGGTTCAGCGTGCGCCTCAGCTCGAGCACCTTCGGGACGCTGGCATCGCTCAGCCGCCCGGAGACCACGACCGACTCGAAATTGGCCAGGGCCTCCTCGAACCTGCCCACCCTGTGGAGCACCTCGCCCCTGCGCATGATTGCGAACAGGCCGCCTGAGGTCTCCGACCTGACACTGTCCAGGCACCTCAGCGCCATCTCGAAGGACGCCTGTGAGGCCTCGTAGTCGCCAACGGCTAGGAGTATCTCTGCCCTGGCCGTCCAGCCCTGGTCGTACTCGGGGTTGATGGACAGCGCCTCCTCCACGGCCATGAGGGCCTCGTCCCACCTGCCCAGCTGACCCGCGATCTCAGCGCGGGCCTTCCAGGCCTCGTCGTAGGACGGGTTCAGGTCCAGGGATTCGAGCACGAGGTCATACCCCTGCTCGAGGTCCCCCGTGACGGCCTTGCAGACGCCCTTGGCGTACAAGGCGTAGTCGAAGGACGGCCTGATCTCAAGCGAGCGGTCGTGATACGGGATCGCCTCGCAGTGCATGTGCATCTTCTCAAGGGCGTTGCCGATGTTGTTCCACGCTATCTCGTAGTCGTGGTCCACCTTGATCGCCTCGACGAACTTCGGTATCGACTCCGCATACCTGCCGAGGTTGTAGAGCGCATTGCCCAGGTTGTTCCAGAGCACTTTGTCATTCGGGTCGATATCGATTGCCCTGCGATAGCTGTCGACCGCTTGTTCGAGTATGTCAGCCCCGTGGTACGCATACCCCTTGTTGTACCACGCGTGCTTGTACCCAGGATCGATAGAGAGCGCCTTGTCGAAGCACTCTATCGCCTTGTCCAGATATCCGGCGACGAAGTAGGTGTACCCCATGTTGTTCCATATCTCTTTGTCGTCGGGCGTAATCGTAAGCGCCTTCTCGAAGGTGTCTATCGCCTTCGCGAACGCGCCCATCTCGTGCTCCACGTTGCCCCTGTGAGCGAGCCCGAGCGCGGAATCTGGGTGAGACGCGACGTACTTCTCACACCTCTCGAGGGCCTCCTCGAGCAGCCCGGACTCCATGTACAGCTCCACCTGGGTGAGGAGCACTATGTCGTCATGCGAGGCGAAGGCGTCAAGGCGCCTTGTGGCTGCCTTGGCCTTCCTGGTCTTCCCCAGCCGTGCATACGACGCCGCCAGGCCCGACCAGTTCTCCCTCCGGTCGGGCTTCAGGGCGGCCGCGCGGGAGTAAGCGTGCGCTGCGGGCCTGTACGCCTCCTGCGTGTAGAGCGAATTGCCCAGGTTATGCCACGCGAGCTCATAGGACCTGGAGATGGAAGTGGCCTTCGTGTAGCTGGCGACGGCCTCGGCGTTCCGCCCGAGGGCGTCGAGAGCGGCACCCTTGTTGTTGAGCACTATCTCGCTCTCCATGCCCGAGTCTATCGCCTTATCGAACATCTCAAGCGCAAGCCCATAATCGCCCGCGTCATACGCAGCGTTGCCCCTGACGAAGAACTCCTCGCCTAGGTTCTTGCGGGCCGGCCCGGCTGTGACCTCTGCTGACAAGCACCGATGCCATGTGTGATTGGATAGATAGTCTTTGTGCGCCCAGCACGAAAGTTTATATCAGGCGTTGCGGATAATTCACCGACAGGACCCACACATGATAATGCTCTTCAAGCCCTCCCCGAAGTCGATGGTCAAGGCCTTCCTCGCAAGCAGGCTGCGCAAGGCGAAACCGGTCGAGGACCTCCCCTCGAATAGGTTCTACTTCGAGGAGACCGTGGAGGCCGATTCACTGGACTACGACTCCCTGTACGCTGAGTACAAGGAGGCTTTCGGGGGGCTCGACTTCCTTGAGGACCAGAAGCTCTGGGAGATCCTGGAAGACGAGGTGTTCTGGGCCTCCCGGTTCAGCTCCCTGGACAGGTTCCAGCTCATATTCAGGGTCCTTCAGCAGATAGAGAGGACGGGCACGAAGGGCTACCTCGCGCAGCAGTCCCCGGAGGCCAAGGAGATGAAGGACAGGGTCCGGAGGGTCACTGGGGAGTTCAGGAGGGCCAAGCAGTTCATCGCCTTCGCGGAGGACCAGGCGAACAAGGTGCTGATAGGCAAGGCGAGCTTCGAGCACAGGATCCTTGACCTGGTGCTGAGGCACTACGCGAAGAGGAACCCAGGGTTCACGATAGCGCTCCTCGACGACGAGCACGCGCACATATGCTACAAGGACGAGATACTCATCGACGCGAGGAAGAAATTCCCGGAGAGACCGGGGAGGCGCGATTCGGCGAGGTACTGGATGCTCCTGACGGACCTCAAGCACATGGAGTCCAAGAAGGACAGGGACTACTATGGCTGGGAGCGCCCTGTCAACTACGACCGATGGGTATCCGACGGCGCTGAGACGTACGGCACGGTCCCCAAGGTGACCTTGGACGATTTTGCCAAGTGAACCATACAAGCGGTCGCATGCGGGCGCCTGCGCATTATAACACCGCCATATCTGACGAATCCCGGGTCTGGGCCCGCAATGTTGATAAGCTGAGACGGGTATTTAAACCCAGTCGGGGCATCACCAGGGTAGGTCATCTTGACCGAAAGCAAACCGAGTCCGGGCAGGGAAAGCCATCTCGCGTTCTACATGGACCTAGTGGGTCATGACATCATCAACAACAATCAGGCCGTGCTCGGGTACCTGGAGCTCGTCCTTGCGAACCCGAACTGCGACAAGACCTTGAGGGGTTATGCCGAGAAGGCCTTCACCCATGTCCGCACGTCGACCATGCTCGTGGAGAACATCAAGAGACTGCTCGCGACTAGCACCTGCGACGAGGCATCCCTGGGGCCGACAGACCTGAGAACCGTGCTCGACAGGTCGGAGAGGGATCTTTCGAGGTTCTTCCCGGACAGGACGATACGCGTACAGCTCGGACGGCTGCCGGACGAGATACGCGTGCTCGGCAGCGCGGCCGCCAAGGACCTCATGATGAACGCGATGGTCAGCGCGGTCCGACTTGACCCGAAGAAGGAAGTCGACCTGCGCGTGATGGCCGGACCGGGCGCGTTCGGAGGTAAGGACTGCTGGACGGTCAGCATCGTGGGGCCGAACGCGCTCCTGCCGCCTTCGCTCAGGGGCAAGGACATCAAATCGGCCTACCTGCTGGACAGTTCTGTGGCCGTCAAGCTGTCCGGGCTGCTGTTCTCTAAGATAATCGCGGAGATCCTGGGAGGGGACTTCGACGCTCACCCGCTCCCAGACGCAAAGGACGATGTCGGCGCGGAACTGACGATAACACTCAGGAGGGCGGACAACTGATGACCAGCGTTCTGATAGTCGACGACGAGCTCTTCATAGTCGAGCTCTACAGGGACATCCTGCAGCTGAGAGGCTACAGGATAATCGGCACGGCGTTTGACGGCGAGGAGGCACTGAAGAAGTACTCCATGAACCCCGACAAACCAGACGTGATCATAATGGACCACAGGATGCCGGTCATGAACGGCGTCGAGGCCACGAAGGAAATACTCCGGCTCAACCCCGCCCAGAAGGTCATCTTCGTCAGCGCGGATGTTCTCGTGGAGAAGGAGGCCCGCGACGCGGGCGCGTGCGAATTCCTGCCTAAGCCCTTCCGCATGGACGACCTCATAGAGAAGATGGAGAGGGTCTCCTCGGGCGGCTGAGACGGGTGCGGGGAGAGCACTGGCGTATATTATGCGGGCCGGCCTATACAAAGCGATAAGTTGAATAGGCAAATGGGCATATTGGGAGAAAGGTAGTGTTCCACGATGTCTGACGGGTTCACCAAGGCCAGGGCGATGCACTTCCCCAGGCAGGTCCTGGCGGGGCACGGCTGCATCGAGCAGACGGGCGAGGTGTGCGGAGAGTTCGAGCTAAAGGGCTCCGCACTAATCGTCACGGGACCGACCACAGGCAACCTCGCGGCAGGGCTCGTGAGGGAGTCGCTGGAGAAATCGAGTTATGAAGTGCATCAGGTCGAGGTGGGCGCCGCCACGCGCGAGAACCTGGTGAAGGTCGAAGAGGTCGCGAAGGATGTCAAGGCCTCTTTCCTCCTTGGCGTCGGGGGCGGAAGCAAGATCGACCTGGCGAAACTGGCATCCCTCAACCTGAAGGCGCCGTTCCTCAGCATACCCACGTCCGCGTCCCACGACGGAATCGCGAGCCCGAGGGCATCCATCAAGGACGGCGGGAATTCCCTGTCTCTTAACGCAAAGGTGCCTCTAGGCGTGGTCGCAGACACCGCCCTGATAGTCAAGGCCCCCTACAGGCTGCTCGCGTCCGGATGCGCGGACGTGATCTCCAACACCACGGCCATCATGGACTGGCAGTTGGCTGACAGGCTGAGGTCGGAGGACGTCAGCTCGAGCGCGGCCAACCTGGCGAAGTACGCCGCCGAGTCCATCATAGAAAACGCCTCTGCGATAAAGCCGAACCTCGAGGAGAGTGTCTGGGTCGCGATCAGGCCCATAATCATCTCCGGGATATCCATGGCGGTCGCCGGCTCCTCGAGACCCACGAGCGGCTCGGAGCACATGCTCTCTCACATTCTCGATAGAATCGCGCCGGGCAAGGCTCTCCACGGGGAGCAGTGCGGCGTCGGGTCGATCATGATGATGTACCTGCACGGAGGGGACTGGCAACGCATACGGAGCGCCCTCCAGATGATAGGTGCGCCTACGAGTGCCAGTGAGCTTGGTGTGACAGAAGCGCAGCTGATAGAGTCACTCGTGCACGCGCACGAGATACGCAAGGACAGGTACACCATACTCGGGGACAGGGGATTGACACTGGACGCAGCCGAACGCCTGGCGAGGATTACTAGAGTGATCTGAGCATAGGGGTGTCCGGAATGGTGTTGATCACGGTCGTCGGGGAGCATCAGTGCAAGAGAGGCCTCGAGTTCGTCTTCACGGGCCCGGTAGCGGACTGCAGGGACTGCAAGGTGAGGAACGTCTGCTTCCACCTGGAACCGAACAGGCGCTACAGGATAACAGAGGTCAGGGAAGTCCACCACGAGTGCAAGATACATGAGGACGGAGTGAGGGTCGTCGAGGTGGAGAAGATCCCATTGAAAGCAGCGATACCGTCGCGGTCGGCCATCGAGGGGTCCATGCTCTCCTTCGAGGAGAGCGACTGCGACAGACTGGGCTGCCCGAACTACAGGTTATGCGTGCCGGTCGGAGTGTCTGAGGGGCTGAGGGTCCGCGTGGCCTCAGTAG
The DNA here is from genome assembly GCA_041559015.1 of Thermoplasmata archaeon. Lineage (GTDB taxonomy): Archaea > Thermoplasmatota > Thermoplasmata > UBA10834 > UBA10834 > COMBO-56-21. Next base: position 10,149 of record JBFFED010000010.1, read on the forward strand.
AGGGCGATGAGATCATGTGCCCGCTCGGCAAGAGCCTGAGAGTCGTGCTTCTCGAATGAACACCTTGGCTCGGACACGTAGCGGGGCCCCGTCCATCGACTGCGGTCAGCCAAGGTGTCTTCTGCGACGCCTGTCAAGGACGATTATGAGTGCGGTCAAAACGGTCACCGCCCCCAGGACCGCGAGGGTGCCCATCTCCGGTATCTCGGTCGTCGTCACGACCATCTCGTCATCGTCGCTCTGCCCCTCCTCATCGAGAACTGTCAGGGTGACGGTGTAAGCCCCTGGGATATCGAAGGTGAACTCCGGGTCGATCCCGTAGAGCTCCACGTCCCTGCCGTCGTACTCGAATGACCATGTGAAGTTGACTATCCCCACATCGTCGTAGGAACCGCTCCCGTCGAAGACGAGCGGGACGCCTGTCATCGCACCGCTGTCAGGGCCGGCGTCCGCGGTAGGCGGGGCCGACACCGGGGTCACGGTGTAAGAGTGGACCTGATACGGAGCGTATGTTGGAGACATCTTCTCGACGCCTCCGAGGTCACGCGCGACGAAGTAGTACTCGACCAGGGCGCCCGCGGGCTGCGAGGGGACGTCGACATTGTATGTGTCGTTGCCGTCTCTCGCCATGAACACCTCCGTCCATACCCCTCCGTTGACACGGTAGACGAACTTGGTCTTCAGGGCATCCACACCCCTGTCCGCAGTCACCGCGGCCTCAAGCGTGTGGCCGGAAGCCGACCAGGCCCTCGTGGCGACGGGCGAGTGGGATATGTCGAAAGCCCTGAGATCCCTGTCGCCTGCGAACTCAATCCCCTGGACCAGGGCGGGGGTGTTCTCGTTTATGATGCCCCACACCTCGTCCTCCCGGGTGGGCTGGAACTCTCGGCCGATCTCAAACAGTATCGAGTACACATCAGCGCCGCCGTACAGCCAGTCGAGCGAATCCCCGGTGGTCGGGTACAGGCCGACAGACTGGTCAGCGGTGTAGCCGTTTATGGCCGCGAGCTGGGTACCTATGCTCACAAGGGACGTGTCGTCTGCGGTCTTGTTCGTTGTGTAACCCCATGGCCACATGACCAGCTCTGAGTAGCTGTGAATGTCGAACGCCATCTGGAAGTCGTGGGCGTACGCGAGGTCCCTGATGGCCTGTGTCTCCGGCTCGGAGAATGCGTATTCGCCGCAGTAGAGGTAGTTGCTGGGATCGTCCGAGGTGCCTGCGCCTCCCCATTCGCCCAATGGGTCGCCGTTCTCGGAGCCGTTGTAGTTCCTATTGAGGTCGACGCCGTAGACTCCTTCCGAAATGAACCTTCGATTCTTGCGCCACATCGAGTCGACTTCGAGGGCGAATTCGAGCCCGTCCGGATTGACGACAGGGATGATCCAGATCTCCCGGTTGTCCACCAGCCAGCTGATGCGGTCATCCACGCCGTAGTGGGAGGTTATGTTCGTGACAAGCTCGGTCACCAGCTCTGAAGTCACCCATTCGCGAGCGTGGTGTAGAGACATGATGAGAACCTCAGGCTCGTCCTCGTCAACCAGAACGTTGTCGGATATCTTGATGGCGAGGATGTCCCGCTCTGCGATGCCCTGAGTGGTCTCCCAGGAGTCGCCGACGTCGTACACCTTCGCTATCTCCGGATAATCGGCCTCGATGGCAGACAATATGCCACTGATCGTCGTGAAATTGCGGTAGACGTAGTCCGGGACGGGCCCCGCCTCGGGAATGACGACTACGAACGGAGATGTCACATCCGAGAACCCGTCTGCGATCATGACACTAGGGAACGCGACAGAGAGGGATATGACGACCAACAACGGGAATCTGAGAAAACGCCTGCGCCAGTCCGAAGCACCAACAGCCATTCCAACACCTGATCCCCTGCATGTATCGCATTGCCTAGATTAAGTCATCCACCGCTTACAGGCGGAAGGAATGAGACCTCGTCGCCGTCCCTGAGCGCCCGGCCAGGCGCGCCGTACTCCTTGTTCACTGATAGTATGATGTGGTCCCGATACCTCGAGAGCTGGGGGAATCTCCCGATGTAATCGTTGAGAAGATCGTTGACAGTGGAACCCTCCTTCACGTCAAGATCCTCCTCCTTGGAACCGACAATGTCCCTGAAAGCGGCGTAGAGCTTGACTTTAACCTTCATCGATATCCCCCTCATGTCCTCCGTTGCGCGAATCCCAGATATCGCCGGACTTATTCAAAACATGCGCCTGCCATATAAGGAGAAAGTACGATGAAGTCGCAACGCCCCTACAATAGTGCCCGATGAGCTGACGCGAAAGCAGTGGATTTGGCTCCTGTGGATGCGATGCTTCGGGTAGAATCCAAAGATTACGAGTCGAGAGGCCAATCCGAGCAGCTGACTTGCGCAACCTGGATGCCCACATAGATAATATATCTGATAACATATTTGATAACAAAAGGAGACTCCACGGGAAAACCAGGGGTGATCATTGTTATCAGACCTTGTTCGAAAATGTCTTTATGCGATACATAGCCTTCGCGCTCTGCACGCAGTAGCAAGGCTTTTCACCTCGAAGTGGTAAAGGTAGGTGAAGAGACGAGAGCAGTCTTCTGCCGACCAAAGTAGTGGCAGGGCTATCTCGCACAACATGGCTGCTGCGGATACAGGGCATCGTGGGAACGGCTCTCGGAGCTTTCAGAGGGGGGTAAATGTCCAGCCTTTCGAATCAATCAAGGGGAAACACCGCTGGAGCGGCCAGCACGGTAGGGGGAGTCCGCAGGTGGAGTACTGATCCGCAGATTACCTCGAACGCGAAGGTCGTCCTCGAACGGAGATATCTCAAGAAGGACGACAACGGCAAACCCGTCGAGACCCCTAGAGAGCTCTTCGAGCGAGTCGCGCGCGGGATAGCCAGCGCGGAGAGGAGCTACGGCAAGACAGACGCCGAGATAGAGCTGGTGGCCGCGCGCTTCTATGACATGATGGCAAAATTGGAGTTCATGCCCAACAGCCCGACGCTGATGAATGCGGGGCGGGAGCTGGGGCAGCTGTCCGCTTGCTTCGTCCTGCCGATTGGGGATTCGATGGAGGAGATTTTCGACGCGATAAAGTACACCGCTCTCATACACAAGTGCCTGGTCCCTGAGACGCTGGTCATGACCGACACCGGATGCATGAAGCTCGGAGAGGTGGGCCGCGACTCCTGGATAGAGACACACGAGGGCATGGACCTGGTCGAAGAGGCCCACAGGAACGGCACCCAGGAGGCCTTCAGGGTGGAGACGGAGGAAGGATACAGCGTGACCGGCACCGCACTGCACCGATTGATGGCCGTCACCCCCACGGGCGAGTTCGCATGGAAGAGGATTGGCCAGCTGCAGCCTGGGGATAAGCTTCTGATGAAGCTTGGCGGCTGGCTCGGTGGTTCCGTCTCGGAGGTGTCCGAGGAGGCCTGTGAGTTCGCGTCAGGCGCTGATGGCAGGCTCATACGCGCCAACGAGGAGGCGCTCTGCAGCTTCCTCAGAAGGACCTTCGGCGACAGCGGCTGGATGACCCCCGAGGGGGTCATCAACCTCGAGGTCGGCTCTGAGGAGTTCGCCAGGGACCTGCAGACGATGATGTTCTACCTCGGGATACCGACCAGCAGGAAGGGCACGAGCGTCACCGTGTGCACGAAGTCAGGGTTCATGGTTTTCAAGGAGAAGGTTGGGTTCGACTCCATCATACTGTCGAAGAGGCTTGAGACCGCAGATCCGGAGCTGATGGCGGAGGCACTCGACGAGCGGGGATGCCTCCACGAGGAACCCGACGACACAGGATATTACGCTGTCTCCGTCAGGGAGGTCCTGCCCGCTGGAAGAAGGGAGGTCGTCGACCTAACGATACCGCAGCGGCGTGCGTACCTCGCGAACGGATTCGTGTCACACAACAGCGGCGGGGGCACAGGGTTCAGCTTCTCGAGGCTGAGGCCGGCCAACGACTCGGTCAAGAGCACCGCGGGCGTCTCAAGCGGCCCCATATCGTTCATGGAGGTATTCAACGCGGCCACAGAGACGATCAAGCAGGGGGGCACCAGGAGGGGGGCCAACATGGGCATACTCAAGGTGGACCACCCCGATATCACGGAGTTCATCACGTGCAAGAAGGACAGCTCCAAGCTGACCAATTTCAACATATCCGTCGCGCTGACGGACAAGTTCATGAAGGCACTGGAGGAGGACGGGGAGTACGAGCTCCTCAACCCGAGGACGAAGCAGGTCTTCAAGAAGGTCAAGGCCAGGCCCGTATTCGACATGATAGTGAACATGGCCTGGAGGAACGGCGAGCCTGGCATAGTCTTCATCGACAGGATCAACAGGGACAACCCGACCCCGACGCTCGGGGATATCGAGAGCACGAACCCGTGCGGCGAGCAGCCCCTTCTGCCCTACGAGTCCTGCAACCTGGGATCCATCAACCTGGCGAACATGCTCACCTTCAGGGACGGCGGTCCCGCACTCGACTACGACAAGCTCAGGGACACGGTCCACTGGGCGGTCAGGTTCTTGGACAACGTCATAGACGTGAACAGGTACCCCCTGAAGCAGATAGGCGAGATGACCCGCACGAACAGGAAGATCGGCCTCGGCGTGATGGGCTTCGCCGACATGCTCCTCCGGATGGGCGTGCCCTACGACACGGAGGAGGCCATGCGCCTGGGCAGGGACCTGATGAAGTTCATAGACGACGAGGGCCACCGGGCGTCCGTCGCCCTGGCCGAGGAGAGAGGGAGCTTCCCGGCGTTCGGCGACAGCACGCTCTCGAAGAGGTTCGAGAAGATCAGGAACGCGACGGTGACCACCATAGCCCCCACGGGCACGATCAGCATCATATCTGGCGTCTCGAGCGGCATCGAGCCGGTCTTCGCGATAGCTTATGTCAGGAATGTCATGGACAGGGACATCCTCCCGGAGGTCAATCCTATATTCGAGCAGGTCGCGAGGGAGCGGGGGTTCTACTCCGAGGAGCTTATGAAGGAGATAGCCGCGAGGGGCTCGGTCAAGGACATCAACACCATCCCCGAGGACGTCCGGAGGGTGTTCGTGACGGCCTTGGACATCACCCCGGAGTCGCACATCAAGATGCAGGCCGCCTTCCAGGACCACACGGACAACGCGGTCTCGAAGACGGTCAACTTCCCGAGGGAGGCCACTCAGAAGGATGTCGAGGACGTCTACATGATGGCCTACAGGCTGGGATGCAAGGGCGTCACGGTCTACAGGTACGGCAGCAGGGAGGACCAGGTCCTGAGCGTCGGGGAGGTGTCCAATAAGACGGCGGAGGCAGGCTCCGAGGAGGACGAGGACGCGTCGAGGCTCCCCCGGGCGAGGCCGTACGTCACCCGGGGTTCGACCCAGAGGCTCGAGACCGGCTGCGGGCACCTGTATGTCACTATCAACGAGGACGAGAAGGGCCTGTGCGAGGTCTTCACGCAGATGGGCAAGTCAGGCGGGTGCACCGCGTCCCAGGCGGAGGCCATAGGGCGGCTCATATCGCTCGCGCTCAGGTCTGGGATAGAGCCCGAGGCCATCGTGAAGCAGCTCAAGGGCATCAGGTGCCCTTCGCCGCTCTGGCAGCCAGGGGGCATGGTGCTCTCGTGCAGCGATGCCGTCGGTAAGGCGCTGGAGCGGTTCGTCAGGGACAGGCCGGCTGTGAGCGACCTGCAGACTGCGGGGGACCTCGCGGCCGCGGCCCCTGCAAAGGAGAACCAGGCGGACAAGGGGGACGTGTGCCCCGAGTGTCCGGAGTGCGGGAGCATGGTCGAGTACGTCGAGGGGTGCGTGGTCTGCAGGACCTGCGGCTACTCGAAGTGCTGGTGATGGGAGACGAAAAGAGGGGATATGTCTGTGTGCCCCGGCCCATGGGGTGCGGGCCGGGGCGCGCGTTTCATTTTCACAGGCAGGCTTTTGAGGGCGCAGCTCGCTTCCGTGCCCGGATGATGTCATGAAGGTAGTCGCGGTTAACGGCAGCCCCAGGAAGAAGGGGAACACACACGACCTCCTGGAGGCGGCCACGGATGAGCTCAGGTCGAGGGGGATCAAGGTGGAGCACGTGTCGCTCGCGGAGCACTCGGTCAAGCCCTGCACGGGTTGCGAGAGGTGCTACAAGGAGGCCTGGGACTGCCCGATCGATGACGACGGCATACCTGTTCTCAGGAAGATGGCGTCGGCCGACGGCCTGCTCGTGGCCTCGCCCGTATACTTCGGGGGCGTGACCGCCCAGCTCAAGGCCCTGATCGACAGGTCGGTCATGGTGTACACGAACACTGAGTTCAAGGACAAGGTCGCCGGAGGGCTCAGCGTGGGCGGCGGGAAGCACGGCGGCCAGGAGCTGGCGGTCTGGCAGATAGCGACCTTCTGCGTTACCCACGACATGATCTATGTCAACCCTGAGGGGGGCGTCGGGGGCGCGATGGCCACAGGGAACGACAGAGGCGAGGTGGCCTCGGACAAGGACGGGCTCGAGAGCGCAAGAAGGCTCGGGAAGAGGATGGCCGATGTGCTCAAGGCAGAGGTCAAGCCCGGCAAGGGCAGGAAGTAGGCTACACGCAGCAGCAAGTACTGTGCCCGCAAGAGAGATGGCAGGCCCGTGTGGAACCGGAAGTCCTTTCGGCCCGGACCTGGGGCCCGCGCGGGGATGGCGATTGAGCATACCGCGGTCTTGCAGCTGAGGGGCAGGACTTTCGGCCCACCCATCGCAAGTGGCATATACGTCCCCCTGCCAATCAGCAGTTCGAGAGGGGAGAGGAAGATGGAGAAGGCCGGGACGGGGTCCAAGCAACTCATCAGCGGTCTGAAGCCCGGGGAGAAGGTCGACAGCTATTTCTCTGTCAACTACAAGAAGCCCGTAACAGACTACAAGTACGGCTCGATGTTCGAGTTCAGGATCGCGGACAGGTCTGGCCAGGTCACGGTCAAGTACTGGGGAGGGCAGGACAAAGCGGCTGTCGAGCGCGTCCAGGGCTCCTTCGAAAGGGAGTCGATAGTGAAGATAGTGGGCGAGGCCGCGGAGTACAGGGGGCTGCTCGAGATCTCCGTCAGCGAGAAGAACGGAGGATATGTCAAGAAGCTGGAGGAGGGAGAGTACGACCTCGGGGAGCTCATCAAGTCCTACGAGGACATCGACGAGATGGTCCTGCGACTCCGGAGGTTGGTGGAGTCCGCGGAGGACACGGACATCAGACGCCTTCTGGAGGTGTTCTTCTCCGATCCCGAGTTCCTGGAGGGATTCTCAAGAGCCCCCGCGTCCATACAGCTGCATTCTGCGGCCGTCGGAGGGCTCCTGCGCCACACGCTCAACGTGACGGAGCTGGCCCTGAGGGCCTGCGACCTGCACCAAGGGCTCGACAGGGACCTAGTCCTCGCGGGCGCGCTCCTGCACGACATAGGCAAGGTCCAGGGCTTCAAGGTGACCAGCAACATCAACCAAACAGAAGAGGGCAACCTGTTGGGACACATCGTTCTCGGAGACCAGGAGCTGGTGCGCCGGATCTCGCAGCTCGACGCCCTCCCCGCCCTGATCGCCTCTAAGATGAGGCACATACTCCTGGCGCATCACGGAAGGAAGGAGTGGGGCTCGCCCGTCGACCCCATGTTCCCTGAGGCGCTCCTCGTGCACGAGGCGGACGACCTCGACGCGAAGTTGGACAACATGATCACCAAGCGCGAGGAAGCCATGACCGAGGACGCCTGGATATGGGACCAGAGGCATGGACGGCTGATATACCTGAAGTAGCCCAGGCGCACCCTGGAGGGCGGATTGCCACCCCAAAGTCTTAAGACTCGGCAAGCCCTGCGAATCAGGGGTAGTTCACCATGCAGCAGACACGCGGGATAGGTCTTCAGGGCGCGACCGCCGGGTTCATGATCATCGCGATCGCGGTGGCGATCCTCATCGCGTGGGTCATCGACTCATGGTGGATGTTCTTCCCGGTGCTGTTCCTCGAGGTCGGCGCGTTCTACACGGTTCTCGGGCTTGCGGCACGGAAGGGGGAGGGCCCTGCGCGAAGAGGCCCGAGCAGCAGCTCGTACTACATATTCTGGGGCCCGACGCTCGCCATAGTCGGCCTCATGTGGATACTCAGTGCGGAGACTGATGTCAGCGGTGTCCTGCTCCTGGTCGTCTTCCTGTTCTGGGTCGGCGCGATCGCCATGATCCTCTCCCTTGGAAGGAAGGGTTCCGCCCCCGGCGCTTGAACACGCACCCCGGTCAGTTCATCCAAGGTACACTTAGGGGCAATGGGGCCCCAGCATCTGCACAATTTTAATCATCAATGCTCGATAAGGCTATATATTGTACAGCATTACAGAAGGACACAGAAGGAGGTCTCTGATTGAACCCGCTGAGAACGAACATCACAGCTGACGAGATGCCAAGGAAATGGTACAACATACTGCCCGACCTGCCGGAACCGCTCGCACCGCCTCTGAACCCGGCGACGAACAAGCCGATATCGCCTCAGGATCTGGAGGCCATCTTCCCCAAGGCACTGATCGCCCAGGAGATGTCCTCCGAGAGTTACATCGACATCCCGGATGAGATACTGCAGGCATACATGATCGCCAACAGGCCGAGCCCGCTGCAGAGGGCCGAGAGGCTTGAGAAGCTTCTCAAGACGCCGGCCAAGATCTACTTCAAGCGGGAGGACCTGAGCCCTGGCGGGAGCCACAAGACCAACACATCCCTCGCGCAGGCGTACTACAACATGAAGGAGGGCGTCGAGAAGCTGACAACCGAGACCGGTGCCGGCCAGTGGGGGACCGCCTTGAGCCTCGCATGCAACCACTTCGGACTCGGATGCCAAGTGTTCATGGTAAGGGCGAGCTACGACCAGAAGCCCTACAGGCGCGAGATGATGAGGGTCTATGGCGCTGACGTGCATCCTTCTCCCAGCACCATCACGGACTTCGGCAAGAAGCTGCTCGCGGAGAACCCGAAGCACACTGGGTCCCTCGGAATAGCCATCAGCGAGGCGCTTGAGATGGCTGTCAAGGGCGGGGGCAACACGAAGTACAGCCTCGGGAGCGTCTTGAACCATGTGATGATGCACCAGACCATCATCGGGGAGGAGACGATGCTCCAGTTCCAGAAGCTCGACGAGAAGCCCGACTGCCTGATCGGGTGCGTGGGAGGGGGCTCCAACTTCGCGGGGTTCACTTTCCCGTTCATCGGCGAGAAGCTGAGGAAGAAGACGGACACGGAGTTCGTGGCGGTCGAACCCACGGTCGTGCCCAGCCTCACGAAGGGCAAGTTCGAGTACGACTTCGGCGACACCGCAGAGATGACCCCGTTGCTGCTGATGTACACGCTGGGGCACAAGTTCGTGCCCGATCCGATACACGCAGGAGGCCTGAGATATCACGGGGCGGCCCCGACAGTGAGCCTGCTTGTCAACAAGAAAATCATCAAGCCCGTGTCCTACCAGCAGAAGGAGGTCTTCGACGCGGCGATGATGTTCGCAAGGGCTGAAGGGCTGATACCCGCGCCGGAGACCGCCCACGCAATCAAGGCGGCGATAGACGTTGCGCTGGAGGCGAAGAAGAGCAACGAGAAGAAGATCATCGCCCTCAACTACTCGGGCCACGGCCTGCTCGACCTCGGAGGATACCAGCAGTACATGGACGGCAAGATGGTCTAGGGCTACGCGAAGTAGCCCTCCTGGCTGTCCCTCAGGTCCCTGTAGGCGCGCCGGTACTCTGGGCGCTCTAGGAGCGCGTTCAGCGACCTGTCGAGGTCGCTCTCCAGCCTGTCCTGCCTTGAGGAGTAGTACTCCCTCCTGAGCAAGTCCGAGACCTCGGACGAGTACTGCTGGATGCCGAACATGATCACGGACTGCGCCGAGGGAGTGTGAGAGATCACGTTCAGGGGAACGGACGCCCCGCCCTTGACCAGCTCCAGGAGGTCTGGGGAGGGGTCGCCGACCTCGCGGGCGACGGAAGCCATCCTCCCGGGGGCGAACTCCTTCGCCTTCACCTGGAAGACCTTCTCGTCAGTGACGATGAATGTATCGTATGCCGACGTGACATGGTCCCTGCCTGTCAGCGCTCGCCAGTCCTGCCTCCGCCCAGACCTGTCGAACTGCGTCTTGAGGTAGACCATGAACTCGTCTATTCCGTGGAACTCCATGTCGTCAAGAACACTTGACGGGGTAGGCAAAATAACTTTCGGAGGAGGGGCGCCTGACCAAGGGGCTCATCTGAAGCTCTCGCCGGTAATCCTCTCGAACATCTCGATGTACAGGTCGGAGATGTTCTTTATCTTCGCCTCGGGGAGCGCGGGTATCTTCGGCTCGGCCTTGGACATCTTCCTCGCCTCGGTGAGCTTATCGTAGTACCCCAGCTGCCGGTAGTACTGCCTCACATCCTCCTTGCTAAGCTCGACGAACCTCCCCTCGGAGTAGCTCTCCCAGTCCCACCACCGGTCCTCATCCGCGGTCCCGAAGGTGTCGACTATCATCAGGTCCCTTTCCTCGTCAAAGGCGTACTCCTTCTTCCCGTCCACGTGTATGAGGTCGCGCTTGTCGACCTCCTCCTCGATCTTCTCGTCCAGCCTGAGGACTGACTCCACAATCGAATCGTACTCGCCGTTGGAGAGACCCGATATCTTGAGCGCCTCCTTCTTGGTGAGCAGCCGGTCGACCTTCTCGAGCTTGGTGGTGACCTCTATGAACGGCTCAGGGATCTTGTCGCCATACTTGACATCCTTGCTCGGCTTGAATCCGAGCTTCGCAGGCTTGACCGTCCCTTCCCTCAGACGGTCCCAGAGGGATCCGGCGACGTAGTGCCTGCAGATGACCTCGATTGGTATGAGGTAGTTCGTGGTCTTCCTGTTGATCTTCGAGTACTCGAGCACCTGAACCTTCTGGACGCGCATCCTGTTAGGAGGTATGAGCTCCCTGAAGTGCGTCTTGATACCCGAGGAGCGGGCCACCTGGAACCAGAACGCGCTGGTCCTGCAGAGCGTCTCACCCTTGTGAGGTATGAGTGACGGGATGGTCTTGTCGAACACAGATATCTTGTCGGAGAACAGGAACTCCAACGAATGGGCGTCCACCTCGTAGACGTCCTTGACCTTGCCCTGGCGTATGAGTTTCATCTGACCGGTTGCGTTGTAAGCCATCTCCGCTTTTAATGGTTTTGGTGTGATATGCGTTGTATGGTAACGGGGGCACGTGCTAACGCAAAACACGCGCCCCGACAGTACCCTCAAAACCATTAAAGTGCGTCCGGCCCCTAGCTGGGAGAGCAGAGGATGGCGAGATGACGGACGGTCTCACGAGACACTTTGCGGAGAGGACCAAGGAGATGAAGGCGTCCGAGGTCAGAGAGCTCCTGAAGCTCCTCCAGGTACCAGACCTGATCTCCTTTGCGGGCGGGTTCCCGAACCCCGAGACTTTCCCCGCAGGACTCATCAAGGACATCGTCTGCGACGTGCTCGAGAAGGACGGCGCGAAATCGCTGCAGTACGGGATCACCGAAGGTTACGCTCCTCTAAGGGAGGCGGTGGCCGAGCGGATGAGGAGGAAGGGGTTGGACGCCCAGAAGGAGAACGTGCTCATCCTCAGCGGGTCCCAGCAGGCCATCGACCTCACTGGCAAGGTGTTCATCGACCCCAAGGACACCATCGTGGTATCGGCGCCAACCTATCTCGCGGCGTTGACCGGCTGGACCGTCATGCAGGCGAACTTCGAGTCGATACCCATCGATGACGACAACATGCGCATGGATGTCTTCGAGGAGCGGATGAAGAAATTGGTGAAGAGGCCGAACCCTCCGAAGATGGTCTACGTGCTTCCGAACTTCCAGAACCCCGCGGGGGTGACCATGCCGGAGAAGAACAGGAGGAAGCTGATAGACCTCGCGTCCGACTATGACTTCATCATACTCGAGGACGACCCGTACGGGGAGCTTAGGTACGTCGGCAAGGATATCAGGCCGGTCAAGAGCTGGGACGACGAGGGACGGGTCATATATATGAGCACCTTCTCGAAGATCCTGTCTCCTGGGCTGAGGGTCGGATGGGTCGTCGCACACCCGGACATACTGCAGAAGTTGATAATCGCGAAGCAATCGGCCGATGTGAGCGCAAACGTGCTCGGCCAGAGGATAGCCCACGAATACATGGTCAAGGGACACATCGACCCGCAGATCGAGAAGATTAGGAGTATCTACAGCAGGAAGATGGAGATCATGCTCGCCGGGATGTCTGAGTTCATGCCGGACGATCTCAGCTGGACGAGGCCGGAGGGAGGCATGTTCCTCTGGGTCAACCTCCCGGGTTGGATGGACTCCTCGGAGCTGCTGAAGAAGGCCCTGAAGAAGAGAGTAGCGTTCGTCACCGGCAAGGCGTTCTTCGCCGACCCTAGGGAGGGCAACAACTCGCTGCGGCTGAACTTCACGCACCCGTCGGACGAGATGATTACAGAGGGCCTGCGCAGGCTGGGCTCGGTCGTGAACCAGGAGCTGGTCTCGAAGTGGGACAGGCCTTCCGAGAACCTCGACCGTGAGATGGAGGACGCCGTCAAAGGCTCCCTGGTGGGCAGGTCCTAGAACACTTCCGCGCCCGCGTGGACGACCAGGCCCTTCTCTGTGATGGAATAGGGCTTGACCCTCCTCGAATGGGCCGTCCGACGCATCTTGAGGACCCTTATCGTCAGCTGTACCTCGCTGCCCTCCTTCGACTCGTCCGACTGAAGCAGGAGGACACCGTCGGCCGTGTACTCCGCGAGGCCATCCCTCGATGAGCGCGGGTTCTCGTCCTTGACCTCGGCGGTAATCAAGGTCGTTGCGCCTGTGCTCTTCAGCAGCTGGCACAGGTTGAACAGGTTGGACCTACGATCGTTCTCGTCGGTGAACATCATGTTGAGGAGGGAGACCGAGTCCAGCACCACCCTCTTGGCCCCGAAAGTCTTCACGAACTTGGGCAGCTCGCTCTTAATCCTCGTAATCGTCGTCTTGGCGTCCGAGGGCTCCAGCTTGAACAGGCCGAGCTTCTTCTTGTCGATGGCTCCCGAAAGGTCCCAGCCGAAGGAGGAGGCGTTCTTCGTGATCGACTCCTTGTCCTCCTCGAGCGATATGAATATGCAGGGCTCGCCCTTCCTCAGTCCCTCGACGACGTACTGGATGGCCAGGGTCGTCTTCCCGGTCCCGAAGGAACCCATGACAACGACTATGTGGTTCTCTGGGAACCCTCCCTGTAGCATCTCATCGAGACCCACTATCCCGGTACTTACCCTGTTATCAGCGGTCATTTTATCATCCTACCCTCTCTGTGTTTATCACCACGAACCCGCTCTGCGAGGTGATCAGCGTCGCGAAGCGTGCGATCCGCTCCTGGTCCAGGTGCGGGAGGACGCTCATGAACTTCTCCACGTAGAGGTACCTCTGCCTCTTTGACGTGTGATGGAACTTCGCCCACTCGAACTTGAACACCCCGTCCACGCTGTCGATGATCATCTGCTGCCTCTTCCTGTCGAGTATGTTGTCGGTGAGCAGGAGGTAGAACACCGAACCCCACTTCTTTGACATCCTCTGGATGCCCTTCAGGAGGGCTATCACGTCCTGGAAGTTGACAGTGTCCGAGACAACCAGGTCGGTGAGGGAATCCACCACCACGAGGCTCTTGGGCGCGTTGTTGTCAAGGAAGTCCACCATGGACTCCATCAGGCCGTCCGTCTTCTGGTCCGAGAAGACGCCTTCGCCTTCCGAGTCCAGCCAGGCAGTAGGGACGACCGTGTGCACGAAGTAATCCTTCGAGAAATCCTTGAAAAGGAGGTTGTGGCTCAGTGACTCATGGAAGTCCTTGTTGAAGGACATCTTCACCTCCTGAAGGATGTCGTCCTTTGACCTTGAGAAGGTGATGTAGCACATACGGTCAGGGAGAGCGCCGCCCTTTCCCGCGTCGCCCAGCATGAACGAGCGGGTCTCGGGGAACTCCTTCACTATGCCCAGCTTCGCCGTTGAGGTGAGGGCGAACTCCAGGCCACCCCCTCCGACATCACCCAGGAGGAGCACGACGGACCCTGATGGAAGGCCGCCCCTGATGATTGAGTCGAAGTCCGCTACCCCAGTGGGTATCCTCTTCGCATCCCCTTCTGACATCAGAAATCCTTCGCGCGCGTGCGTCGCGCGCCATTAAATCGGGGTGTTAGTACAAATATTTTCGTGATTCTTCAAGAGGGAAGGGCTCGGTGGATCTCGCATCAGCGTATCTTCTCGAGCAGATCCTTCAACATCGAGAGGGCCTTCTCTGCGGACTGCTTCTTGACGCTGGACCTGGAACCCTTGAACACATTCCTCCTACAAACGGATGCCTCGCCCGTGCTCACGGCTATGTACGCGAGGCCGACTGGTTTGTCGTGAGTACCCCCTCCGGGGCCCGCGACGCCCGTGACGCCCACGCCGATATCGGCTCCGAGGGCGCGCCTCGCACCCGCAGCCATCTGCAGCGCGACCTCCTCGCTGACTGCGCCCTTGGCTCTGAGGGTCTCTCGGTCCACTCCGAGGAGAGTGACCTTCGAGTCGTTGCTGTATGAGATGACGCCGCCGAGGAAGTAGTCGCTGCTGCCAGGGACCTCAGTCAGCATGTCGCCGAGCTTCCCACCCGTGCACGATTCGGCCACTGCGAGGCTCTTCCTCTTGGACCTCAGCGCCAGTCCTATCTCCTCAGCGAGCACGGCATCCACCCCGTCCGCCCTTCGTGCAGGTGCCGGAATCCAGCAATCGCTGCCTCGCGTCGAGGCCTACCAGCATGCTCGCGACTTCTCTCGGGACCAGGTGCTCCCACTTCTGTCCGGAGACTATCCGTTTCCTTATGGCGGTTGCCGAGTACATCCTGGGGTTGTAGGCCTTCGTCCTGGACACCTCGTACCCGGCCTGCCGGAATAGAGAGCAGGTCAGGTCGCTGTTGGAGAACACGACATCGAACGGTGGGACATATGACTCTACGTGGTTCACCCAGACCGAGTACCTGTTGACATCTCGCATCGGGATGATGTGCACTCTCGCCCTCTCCTTCGAAGTGAGCGACGATATGATCATCTGGTAGCGCTCGCCCGCGGTGAAGGGGTTCTTCTCCGTGTGCGACTCCTCCGCGCTCCCAATTACTATCACGAGGTCATCGCACTTGCCCATGACCTCCCTTATCGCGGCGAGGTGCCCCAAATGCAGTGGTTGGAACCTTCCGACTATGAGTCCGCGCATGGAACCTCAGCCCCGTCAATGAGCGGCCGGCCTGTCCGAGACAGGCAACGATGCGGCAGGTGACGCCGTGCGTTTGGCCGCGACCAACTGCGCCAGCTTCTTCAGGAGACCTTCCTTCCTGGCCCCGACGAGCGCGTGCGACAACACGTCGTTGAGCATCCGGACGGGTATCACCTCTATCTTGCCGGTGTACTTGTCCTCCAGCAGTACGTCCTTGAGATTCTCCTCCGGGATCAGGACCTTCTTGAGGCCGAGCTCGGCGGCCGCCTCGATCTTGGCCGTCACGCCCCCGACTGGGAGGACCTGTCCCCTGACGCTGAGGCTGCCGGTCATCGCGCAGCCCTGGTCGACCTCGACCTCCTCGAAGGCGGATATGACCGCTGTGGCGACAGCGATGGACGCGCTGTCCCCCTCGATGCCCTCATAGGTGCCAATGAACTGTACATGGATATCGTGGTTGGAGATGTCCTCGCCGATGTACTTCTTGATGAGCGCGGAGACGTTCTGCACGGACTCCTTCGCGATCTCCCCCAGCTTGCCGGTCGCGATAATCTTGCCCCCCTCTCTGTTCTGAGGGGGCGTGACCTCTGCCACGACAGGCGTGACTATGCCGGAGAACTCCGCCATCGAGGAGTCGGCATTCAGGACCGCCAACCCGTTGACTATCCCTATGACCGCTCCTTCCGTGAGCGCGAGCCTGTAGTCCTTGCGCCTCTCGACCGCCCTGTCCGTGACCTGCTGCTCCAGGGAACGGGCGATCCTCTTCGCGTCCAGTACATGAACGGTCTCCACGACTGAGGCCCCGCGCTCAGAGGCTATGTCCCCCGCGACCCTGACGAGCCCGCCGAGCTCCCTGAGCCTGAGCGTGAGCATGCCCCTCCTTCCGGAACGCCTCTGGGCCTCCCTGATTATCTCGGCCACCGCGCCCTTGTTGAAGTGAGGTATCTTCTTGTCCTTGGAGACCTCCTGGGCCACGAACCTGATGAGCTTCACCCGGTTCTCCTCGGTATCGCGCATCGTGCTGCGCATGTATATCTCGTAACCGTAACCGCGGATCCTGGACCTGAGCGCTGGGTGCATCCCCACGACCGCGTCCAGGTTGCCCGCCGCAACGAGTATGAAGTCGCATGGCACGGGCTCGCTCTTGACCATGGCCCCCGAGCTGCGCTCGCTCTGGCCTATTATGCTGAACTCCGCTTCCTGGAGGGCGGTCAGCAGGCTCTGCTGGCTCTCGATTCGGAGCATGTTGATCTCGTCTATGAACAGGACTCCCTTGTTGGCCTTGTGTATGGCCCCCGGCTCCAGCCGCTCGTGGGCGGGCGTCTCCAGGCCCCCGCTCTGGAACGGGTCGTGCTTGACATCGCCCAGGAGAGCACCAGCGTGCGCGCCTGTCGCGTCTATGAACGGAGGAGGCTCGTCCGGCTTGTGGGAGATGAGCAGCTTCGGAACGAGAGACATCTCCCGGCGCTGAGTGTACGACCTGGCGATCATGTATATTATGAGGCCGCCTATGGCCGCTATCAGCAGCAGCGTCATATCGCCCTGCATGATGGAGAACACCGCCCCGAGGACGACGATCATTATGATGAGCATGATGAGCGAGGAGTTCTTCTGGGCCTTCTTCTGCTCCGCCTCGAGCTTCTGGGCCTGGACTATCTCCTTGCCCTTGCCTGAGGGGACGATGCGGACCTTGGGCTCGTTCTGATCGTCCGCGTTGCTGTACGCTATTATGTCCTGGAGCTCACCCTTTGGCAGGAAGTCCACCATCGACCGGGCGAGCATGGACTTGCCGGTGCCCGGCTCGCCGATGAGTATCACATGGCGCTTCTGCTCGGCAGCCTTTTTGATGACCGTGACGGCGTCCTCTTGGCCTATGACCTGGTCCACGAGCTGCGGGGGTATCTTCACGTCCGCGGTCGATTCGAAACTCTGCGACCTGATCCATTCCTCGATATCGGGGAGCCCGAGCGTGTTCCCCCAAGAATCGTTAGACGCCATCCGCTGCACCAGTAGATGTCACAAGGTGACAGTTCATGCTATTGAACCTTGTGCTAAATAAGCATTGCGCCGCCAGACACGCCGGTTGTAGGCAAGGCCAGTATGCCGGTTCGGCGTGGCAAGGACAAGACCGTGTCAGACACCTTTTTCGTACATCCCCCGGCAAGTATTATGATGGGTGTTCGCATGGAGGAAATCCGATGAGGATAGACGAGCTTGGCCTTGACGACAGGATCGTCTCGAAGCTCCGCGAGGACGGCATCGAGGAACTCTATCCTCCTCAGGCGGAAGCGGCCGTGCCCGCGCTCCAGGGCAAGAACCTCGTCCTTGCGATCCCAACGGCCTCCGGAAAGAGCCTCGTGGCGTACATGGCGATGCTCAAGGCCGTCCTGAGAGGGGGGAAGGCGCTCTACATCGTGCCCCTCAAGGCCCTCGCGTCCGAGAAATTCGAGGACCTGTCCAAGTTCGAGGACCTCGGCATCAAGGTAGGGGAGTCCACGGGCGACTTCGACGAGGTCGACCCCACTCTGCACAGGTACGACATCGTCATCGCAACCTCCGAGAAGGCCGACTCTCTCCTGAGGCATCGTGCGAAATGGCTCGACCAGTTGTCAGTGGTGGTCGCAGACGAGGTACATCTGATCAACGACCCAGACCGTGGCCCGACCATGGAGGTCACGCTCGCGAAGTTCAGGAAGTTCAACCCGGACGCGCAGATAATCGCGCTCTCAGCAACCATCAGGAATGCGGCCGAACTCGCGGAATGGCTGGAGGCCGAGCTAGTCACGAGCCAATGGCGGCCCGTTGTCCTACGCGAGGGGGTGTACCTGGAGGGCAGGATATTCTTCACGGACAATACCAAGAGAGATATCCCGGAGGATGACGAGCCCGTACACTCAATCGTCAGGAGTGCTCTCGGGTCCGGCGGGCAGTGCCTGATATTCGTCAACTCTAGGAGGTCGACGGAGTCACTCGCGGCCCAGCTGGGACCGATAGTCAAGAAGACCGCGGACTTCAGAGAGGCGGACCTCGCCAAGGTGTCGAGGAGGCTGATAGGCGAGCAGGAGGAGCCCACCTCCATGGGCAGGAAGCTGGGGGTGTGCATCAAGAGCGGATGCGCATTCCACCACGCGGGGCTCACTGGCCCTCAGAGAAGGCTGGTCGAGAACAGTTTCCGGCAGGGACTGCTCAGGTGCATCGTCGCCACCCCGACCCTGGCGGCCGGCATCAACCTGCCCGCGAGAACAGTGATAGTCAGGGATGTGAGGCGGTTCGACTCGAACGTGGGATTCACATCCATCCCTGTTCTGGAGATCAAGCAGATGTGCGGCAGGGCGGGCAGGCCCAGGTTCGACACCTACGGAGAGGCAATCCTCGTCGCCAAGGATGAGTCGGACAAGGAGTTCATGCTCGAGGAGTACCTCCTCGGCGAGAACGAGAACATATACTCGAAGTTGGGCACGGAGCCCGCCATCAGGTCGCATGTGCTCGCCCTCGTCGCGACCAAGGCGGCCTCATCCATGGATGAGCTGACCGAGTTCTTCACGAAGACATTCCTCTCGCACCAGACGGACGTGACGTACCTCGGGGATGTGATATCCGGCGTCGTTGACTTCCTCAAGGAGGAGGGTATGCTCAAGGACCAGGAGGAGCTCAGGGCGACCCTCTTCGGGAAGCATGTGAGCGACCTGTATCTCGACCCCAAGTCGGCGACGACCATCAGGGATGCGCTCGCCAGATACAAGCCTGGGCGCACCTTCGGGCTCCTGCACGCCATATGCGCAGCCCCCAACATGCAGCAGCTCTACCTCCGGGGGGCGGACTACGAATGGGTGGAGGAGTTCACGAGCGAGGTCAAGGACCAGATGCTGATCGGCCCCCCGGACGACCTTGGGAGATACGACTTCTTCCTGTCCGAGGTCAAGACGGCCAAGCTGCTGAACGATTGGATCTCCGAGGTGCACGAGAACGACATCGCCAAGGGGTTCAACATAGGGCCGGGGGACATACGGAACAAGATGGAGCTCGCGGAGTGGCTCATGCACGGGACCGCTAGACTGGCGGAGCTGTTCAACAAGGACGCAGTCGACGACGCCCTTGAGCTAAGGACGAGGCTCAGGTACGGCATAAGGCCGGAGCTGCTCGAGCTAGTGAAGCTCAGGGGCATAGGGAGGGCCCGGGCGAGGGCGCTTCACGACAGGGGGTTGAGGACCATCGAGGACCTCCGGAACATGAGCTATGATCGACTGAAACAGATGCCGACAATCGGCGAGGCCGTCGCAAGGTCGATCAAGGGGCAGCTTGGACAGTCGGAGAAGGGCATGCCGGAGGAGCCCTCGGAAGGCCAGAGGTCCCTGAGGCACTACCGATAACTGTTAATCCGCATTGTGCATAGCGTATTCCGAGGGGCGAAATCATGATATCTGAGGCCGACCAGCCCTTGGGGGAGCTTGAGGCATGGTCGACGCAGGTGAAGGCCGGTGAAGGCCCGAAGCTGATGGATGCTGTCACAGCCGCTGCGGCCAAGACAGGGGTCGAGGTGCTCGTCCTGGACGGTGCGATGGTCTTCGGCAAGGACCACCTGAGAAGCGCGCTCTACCACGCCACGCGCGCGATCGAGGACGGCTCCAACTCGTCGGAGTCAGTGCTCATGGAGACTCTCCTCTACGCCTCCGGGGAGAGGCAGCTGAGCGCGGCAATCAAGAAGATGTCCGTCTCCGAGGGCACATCGGAGCTGGTCGTCGCCCGACTGACGGCAGGCGACTTCGAGCCCGGCCCAGGCTGGAGCCCGATCCCGGACCGGCCCCCCATGCCCGACAGGGAGCGGCTGGTGAGGTTCGGCATTGGCGCGGGAGAACTCCGGACAATCCACCCTGAGAAGGTCTCGGACCTCGTCCTTGAGAAGATCGCCGCAGTGGACATAATGAAGAGATGACCTCCGGGGCACCTCGAAGATTAGAAGTAACCACGAAGCGATAGCCCCCTCCGGTTCACATGCCAGCAATCGTGGAGTGCGTCCCCAACTTCAGCGAAGGGAGGAGGAGGGAGGTAGTTGACAAGATCGTCTACTCCATCAGATCCGTGCCCGGCATTAAGGTTCTCGATGTCGAGATGGACCCCGACCATAACAGGTCGGTCGTGACATTCACGGGCGGCAAGGAACACATCCAGGAGGCCGCGTTCAGGGGCGCAAGAGCAGCAGTGGAGCTCATCGACCTGACCAAGCACAAGGGGCAGCACCCGCGCATGGGGGCCATCGATGTACTGCCGTTCGTGCCGTTGTCCGGGGTGTCCATGGATGACTGCGTCGAGATAGCGAATAGGGTTGGCCAGAAGATCGCCAAGGCCCTGAAGATGCCTGTATTCATGTACGAGGGAGCGGCTAGAAGGCCGGACAGGAGGAACCTCGAGAACGTGAGGAGGGGCGAGTTCGAGGGGCTGAGGGAGGCTATCGTGACGGATGAGTCACGGTATCCCGA
This sequence comes from Thermoplasmata archaeon, assembly GCA_041559015.1. Taxonomy (GTDB): domain Archaea; phylum Thermoplasmatota; class Thermoplasmata; order UBA10834; family UBA10834; genus COMBO-56-21. The sequence goes on from JBFFED010000010.1 coordinate 30,843, forward strand.
TTACGGCCCGCGGATGGTGCACCCGACTGCGGGCGCAGTGGCCGTGGGAGTCAGGATGCCTCTGATAGCGTTCAACATTAACCTCAGGAGCAGGGACCTCGAGGCCGCGAAGGACATAGCGAAGAAAATCAGGGCGAGCAACGGAGGCCTGCCGCATGTCAAAGCCCTCGGATTCGATCTGGCACACAAGGAGATGGTCCAAGTGTCCATGAACCTCACAGACTACACGGTCACGCCTCTCTCGACGGTGTTCGAGGCAGTGAGTAAGGAGGCGGGCGAGAGGGGGATTGAGATTGCCGAGAGCGAGGTGATAGGCCTCATGCCACTCGATGTAATCTGCGACGTCGCGGCCAAGCACCTCAGGATAGCGCAATTCTCGAGCAGACAGGTACTGGAGAGGAGAATTTGGGATTGAGCAGCGCCGATGCACTGAGAGAGTTCTGCGCCGAGCTTGCCGAGGACCGCCCGTCGCCGGGGGGCGGCACGGCATCCGCGGGGGCGGGCGCGATGGCCGCTTCACTGCTGGCCATGGTCTGCGGCGTGACCGCAAGGAGCAAAAAGCATGCCGGCCGAGCCGATGCGCTGCTCGCCATGAGAACAGACCTGCTGGCGCTCCAAGATAGACTCCTGGGGAACGCGAGGCTGGATGCGGAGGCATATGATGCCGTTGTCTTGGCCTCCAGGCGCAGGAGGGAGCGCCCTGGCGAGGAGGCGGATTCGGCTTTCGAGGCGGCGCTCAAGACCGCCGCGGATGTGCCGATGAGCACTGCCGAGGCGTGCTCTGCTGTGTTGGAGGCCGGGATGAAGGTCGCTGAGATGGGAGCGAGGAGTGCATGGTCGGACATAGGCACTGCCTTGCTGCTCGCTGAGGCCGGGTTCAACGGAGCAGCCATGAACGTCCGCATCAACCTGGACATCATCCGGGACGGCGCCTATGTCAAGGCCGGGAGGGACAAGATCCAGGAGCTGGCCGGCCTCTCGCACAGGAGACTCCTGGAGGCGATGGATAGGCTGCAGGCCGGGCAGAGAGGATGATGCCGGAGGGCGAATCAATACTGATACAGATGACGATACATTTATATGGGCACAGAAAAATGATAACAGCGACCATAGAGTCAGAACCCGGCCTTTCGAAGGCCTGACCCCGGAGCTTGATGCAACTTGGCTGGGAACTATCTCAAAAGCCTCCAGTTAGCAAAGCAGCTGGAGGAGCGGGCCAAGGAAGCCTCCAAGAACAAGGAACTCGCTGAGAAGGAGAACGAGGCGCTGAGCCAGTTCCTGAAGGCGTGCCGCGAGAACGATGTTGACCTCTCGGACGTCGAGAAGCCGAAGAAGGACTTGGAGACGGCGATGCTGGCGAAGGACTACCAGAGCGCCATAGCACACGCTAGGAAGGCTCGGGAGGCAGCGAACGAGGCATACATCAGAAGGATCGGGGATGTGGCAGACTCCGTGGAGGCGCTTCTCGCGCTACTTCCGGGCTCGGACACGGAGACAAAGGGGGCGCACGACTACCTCGAGAGGAGCAAGGAGCGCGTAGTGGCCGAGGATCTCGAGGGGGCCATGAAGTTCGCCAAGACCGCCTATGACGCCGCCGAGAGGCAGCTTCATGAGTTCTTCTCACAACTGTTCTCGCGGGCCCAGGAGGTCATGATCCAGGCCAAGGAGATGGGCGAGGACGTCTCGATCTTCGAGGACCAGCTCTCCCGGGCCAAGAACGCGCTCGAGAGCCAGGATTACGAGGCCTGCATGACGCAGGTCAAGGACGTACTGGAGAGCGCGGGGGAGGAGCTGAAGGCGCAGGTCAATGGCACCCTCTCCAGGGTCGAGGAACTGGTGACGGCCGGTGATGACCTCGGCGCGGACCTGACGAGGGTCAAGAACCACATAGAAAGGTCCAGGAGCGCCCTGGGCAGTCTCAAGTTCAAGGAGTCACTGGCCTATGCGAAGAAGGCCGAGAGTGAGGGCGAGAACGCCATCTCCGGCCGGTTCCAGGAGATGGCTCGGGACGTCAGGGAGAGCATCCGGAAGATGAAGAGCGCGAAGGAGGACATCGAGATACCTCAGCAGCTCCTCGACCAGGCCGTGAACGCGCTCAAGGAGAAGAAGTACATCGAGGCACTCCATGCGCTCAACACAGCGCACGAGAAGGTCCACCAGGTGGAGTTCAACTCGGTCCTGGAGGTCATCTCGAAGGCCAGGGACAGGTTTGTGCTCGCCAAGAAGGTCGGGGTGGACATGACCAAGGCCATCATGCTTCTCAACACATCTAGGGACAACCTCAAGCTGGGCAAGTTCGAGGACGCCATGCGTTACGCCGAGGACAGCAGGAAGGAGGTCGACCTATCCCTGGAGAAGTTCTACACAGCGAGGGACCAGTTGGTCGACCTCGCCAAGGCCGTCAAGTCCACCTCCGAGCTTGGGGCCGATCCCTCCTCCATCAAAAACATGCTCACGGAAGCGAGAAGGCATTTCGAGGCCAAAGACTACGACAGGAGCGCCGAGGCCACGAAACGCGGGTTGGCGGAGAGCGCCAAGATTGGCCGCGAGCGCACGATGGCCGAGATTGACGTCGCAGACAAGGCGGTGAATCTGGGCAAGCAAATAGGCGCGGACATGACCGAAGCGGAGGGCATCCTCCAGAGGGCGCTCGAGACGATGGCCAAGGAGGAGATGCTTGAAGGCGTCGAGCTCGCGAAGGCGAGCCGCGAGGCGGCTAATGCCGCGATGACCAGGGTCATGAGCGACAAGCTCCAGAGCCTTGACCAGTTCGTCAGAGGGTACTCGGGAGACGCGTCAGCACTCACGGAGGTCGGAGAGCTGATCACCGATGCGAGGCAGCACATCGCCTCGTACGAATTCGAGCACGCCCACGGCCTGCTGAAGCAGATCACTGATAGGATAGAGGCGATAGGGCAAGACGAATGCCAGAAAGCGCTCGGCATCGCGACGGGCAAGATCGATGACCTCAAATCCATGGGTGGCGACGCTTCCGACCTGGAGATACTCATCACCAGGGCAAGAGATGCCCTGGAGAAGAGGATCTACGACGACGCCACCGCGAGGGCTAGAGAGATAGTGAAGCATGCCGACGAGGCGATGGCCAGGCTTGTTCAGGTGGAGCTGTCCGCGGTCAAGGACACCCTCGACGAGGCACGTGCAATGGGGATCGAGGTCAAGGATGTCGTGGAGGCCCTCAGCGAGGCCCGATCGGTATCAGAATCCCAGTCATACGCAGACGCGTTCAGGTCGGTCAGAGATTCAAGGGAGTCCCTCGAACAGAGGATCGCGAAGCACGACAGCGTGAAATCCAAATTGGTGAAGGCCGAGGAGCTCATAGCCGAGGCGACCAAGGTGAGGGCGGATGTCTCTGCGCTTTCGCGCAAGCTGGAGGCCGCCAGAAAACACTTCGTCGCGAACGATCTCGACCAAGCCGATCAGGCGGTCGAAGACCTCGTCAAAGAGGCGGAGAAGAGCCTCGCGATGTACCTCGCCGCCAAGCTCATACTCACTTCAAAGGAGAGCATCGACCTCGCGCAAAGCCACGGCATCGACGTCAAGGAGATCTCAGCTAGGCTGGCTGAGGCGAAGGACCTGATGAAGCAGAAGAAGTACGAGGAAGCCCTCGTGGTCGCGAAGGCTACGGACCGGTCCGCGAAGAAGGCCGTCGCTGACTCAATTTCGGACATGATACACGACGTGCGGAGGCTGGTCACCGACGCCATGAACGTGGGGGTCGACACTGGGGGCCCAGAGAAGCTACTGGCCAAGGCGACTGACCTCGCCAGGTCGGCCGACTTCGTCGAGGCGCTCAGATGCATCTCGTCCGCAAGGGAGGACATCAATCACGTAAAGAGTCTCAGTTCCCAGGCGGCGGTCGAGATCCGTACAGCGAGAAACAGCCTCAAGGACGCAGAAACGCTCGATATGGACGTAGGACGTGCCCGCGAGCTCCTTGAGCAGGCGGTCGAGGCGCTCACTCGTCACCAGTACGCGATCGCCCTGGAGCTGTCGAGGAAATCCACGGAGGTATCCACCGAGGTGTCGAGGTCCAGGATACTGGACACCCTCCGTAAGTTCAAGGAGAGGATAGACAGCGCTGTGGAGGAAGGAGTACACGTCGGCATGGCGGAGAGGTGCGTTGCTGAAGGCCTGCAAGCGTTCAATGAGGGCAAGTTCCAGGAGTCGCTCAAACTGGCGATGAAGTGCGAGGCCGAGATGGACAGGGCCGAGCTCCAGCGCGACATCAGCTCGAGGGCAGTAGAACTCGCGAGGAAGAAGCTCGTCGAAGCGAACGGCGAGGGGACAGCCAGCGAGGGGCTGACGCGCATAGTGGAGCGCGCGGAGTCGCTTCTCGCTGAGGGGAAGTACGTAGATGCAATGGCAGCCGCCATAGAGAGCGGGGACGCGTTGCATTCGATCAGGGAGAACCTGGATGGGTGCAGGATCGAGCTGAGCAGCACGAAGGAACGCATAGATCGGCTCAGGAAGGTCAAGATAGACACCTCGGAATGCGATGAGATAATCGAGATGGCTCAGGAGCACCTCTCCTCGCAACAGTTCGACAAGTGCAGCGAGACCCTCAGGAGGGCCTCAGAGACTGCTGGGAGGCTCTTCGAGAGCTCCATCAAGGACGTCATGGAGCAGAGCCGTCAGATGATATCCAAGGCGCGCGCAATGGGCGTCAACACCAAACACTGTGAGGACCTGCTTGCTGTCGCCGAGACATCGTTCTCCGAGAAGCTCTGGGATTTCGCTTTCGAGCAGGCGATGACCTGCAGGGCGAGCTGCCTCAACCTCGTCTCGAAGAAGATATCCAGCCTCGTGGCTGAGGTGAGGTCGAAGACAGACGCCATGAAGCGGCAGGGCGCCGCCACGGCAGCCGTCGAGGAGATGCTGGATCACGCTAACAGGGCATCCGAGGCCGGTGACGTCGCGAACGCGTTCCAGATACTCATGGACGCGGACGGCAGGATATCGGGCCTGGAGGACTCGCACAGGAAATACCTGGACATCATGATCGCGGCCGAGAGCGCGATGGAGAACCTCGCGCGGTTCGGCCTGCCGAAGAGGGAGCCGGAGAGGCTCATAGACATGGCGGAGATAGAGAAGGAGAAGGACTACGACTCCGCCATCGAACTCGTCGCCGCCGCCCTCGACACTGCAAAGGAAATGTTGGAGGCCTATTCTCCTGACCTGAGCGTCAGCATAGAATCCACCGGCCTCCAGGAGGGTGCGGAAGGGGAGATGACGCTCGTGATCAAGAACACGGGCAAGGCCCTGGCGAGAGACCTGTCGATAGAGGTCGTCGGGGACTTCGACGCCGGAGAGCCCATGGCTGTGGCTGCGCTCAAGCCCGGTGCGGAGGCGCCGGTCACTGTGCGGCTCACGCCCCGGGCGAGCGGCAACGTGCCTGTGAAGATACGCCTCTCGAACAAGAGGCACACGGACGGCAGGACCCAGACATTCGAGCTCGAAGACTCTGTGAACGTGTTCTCCTCGGGCCCAGCGTTCAAGATAGGACGGTCTTCCGAGACCACGAGGTGCATATCATGTCAGGGGAGGATCAAGCCCGGCTTCGACATAGTCACATGCAGGTGCGGTGGACAGCTCCACCTGTCCTGCGCGAAGAGGTCCGGCCTCTGCCCGATATGTGGCCAGAAGTACCAGCTCTAGCGCGATCCGCCTATCCTGGCACTGGACACCCTTATCGCAGGGGTTCTGACTCCGAATGCGTCTCTCTGCTCCTTGCCAACCATGTCTATCTTCGAGAACATCTCGAGCAGCCCTATGCCTATGGTCGACTGGCGGATAGACGGGCCCAGCTCCCCCTTGTCTATCCTGAAGCTCTCCATCATCAGCCCTGACAGCTCCCCGGTCGCTAGGTTGGGGTTGTCGAATGTGATCCTTAGGTACACCCCATCCCTCGATTCCCTGCACATCTCCTCGACCGCGGCATCACCCCGTTTCACAACGAGGTTGGAGCTGGATATCGACGGCGGACGCCTGAAGCTCCAGAGTGACTTGCCTCTCGACGAGTTGCCCGTGCTGGGAACGGAGTCCTTCCCGGCAGTGTATGAGTCATGGAGGTACGATTTGAGCGTGCCCCTGTCCACGATGGTCCTCTTCCTCGCAGGTACCCCCTCGCCGTCGAAGGAGTAGCTGCCGTTGGCCCACCTGAGCGTAGGATCGTCCACTACCGTCAGTGCCTTCGAGCCTATCGCCTCGCCAAGCCTACCAGCCATGTAGCTCCTCTTACGCTGGACGCCCTCCGCGTTGAGCCCGCCGCCTATCGCGCCCGCGAGGAGATATCCCACGGCCAGTGGGTCCATCACGACGGGATAGCTCCCAGTCGCAATCTTGCACTGGTTCAGCCCCTTAAGCGCATGCTCCTTTGCCTCGTGCCCGACGGATGAGAGGAGTCCCTTCTCGAACCTCCTGCTCCATCCTATGTCTATCCCAGAGAACATCTTCTGGGCAGACTTGGAGACCGCCTCGGCAAAGACCTCGAAGGACGTCATCTTCTGACCTGCGCTGAAGCCGTTGCTGTTCGCGAGTGCGACCTCACCGTTCCCCACGATCACACCGGCGTTCACCGAGTGTATCCTCTTGTCGCCGCTCGCGCTGTCCGAGAGCTGGATCGCCATCGTGACCACGTCATCCGACCTCAGGTCCAGCAGACTCTTCTCAAAGAGGCCCTCCGCCTTCCGTGGGCGCGCCTTCGCCGGGAGCCCTTTGAAGTCGGGGTCCGGGGTCCCGCACCTCGCCAAGGCGACTGCTCTTTCCACAGCTGGCCTGACCTTAGTCCGGTCGAACCCTGCGCACGAGGCGAACCCCGCGCAGCCATTCACGAACGCCCGAACGCCGACTCCTGGATCGTTCACATGGTTCGCCTGCTTCATCGAGCCCTTCTCGATCTCCGCACTTATCGAGCTTGAGTCCACCACGACGACGTCGCAGTCAGAAGCCCCTAGTTCCATGACATGCCTGACAGTCTTCTCAGCCATATCGTTCAAGTCAACCATTCATGCACCTCCTAAGAGAGTCCCCCGACGACGACGTTCTTCACCCTCAGGTGCGGGCCGCCATCGGTCGTCCTTGCCTCCTGCCCGCCCTTGCCGCAGTAGCCCGGGTCCCCGAGGACGAAATCATCCCCGAGGGCGTCCACGTTTCTGAGGACATCCAGTATGACCCCCGAGAGCGAGGCGTCCCTGAACCTCTGCCCCACCTCGCCATTCGTGATCTCGTAGGCTTCGTCGCACTTGAACATGAACTGGCCCTTTGCAGGTTCGACATATCCGTATTGGCCGCCCTTGATTAAGAGCCCACGCTTCACGCCCTCGAAGAGCTCCTCCTTCCCCCAATCGCCTGGACCGATGTATGTGTTGCTCATCCTGATTATCGGGGGGCTGCTGTACGTTTGCGCCCTCGCGGAACCATTGGGGGAGAGACCCATGCGGCTGCTCGTCTCGAGGTTGTGCATGAAGCCCTTGAGGATGCCATTCTCGATCAGCACATGCTTCCTGGCCTTGACGCCCTCCCAGTCCAACGAGAAGTATCCGAATGTGTTCTTGATTGTCGGGTCATCTATCAGGCTGACCGCCTCGTGGGCGACCTTCTTGCCGACATTCCCCTCCAGGACTGACGCCCCAGCAAGGATTGCGTCGGCCTCGCACGCATGCCCGAAGGCCTCATGAGCCATGAGGCCAGTCATCACGCTGTCGAGGATGCAGGTGAACTTGCCCGCTGGAGGAGGCTTTGAATCCAGCAGCCTGAGAGTCATGAGTGCAGCTTCCCTGCCCATGTTCGCCGCTTCGTTGCCTCTCATCAGCTCGTAACCGCCAACATTGCCGCAACGAGCGTGTCCCCTCTGCACGACGCCCTCGGAACTTCCCCAAGCAGAGCAGGCGGAGGTCAACCATCTCTCCGTTGTCCATGACATGGTCCCGAAAGAGCTGGCGACCACCCGCTCAGCTTCCAGGTCGTCGTATCTCGTGCTGGTGCTGTTTATCCTCGGGTCCATCTCCCGCATGATCCTGTCCTGTCCCAAGACATAGGCCAGTTTTTCCTCCGTGGATACGTCGGAGGGCCGCTCCCTGCACGCGTATTCCTCCCGCGCTCGGACCGCTCGCGCATGCTTGATCTTGAATCCCACCTTCGCCTTCGCCCGGGCCACCTTTGCCATCTTGGCTGCTGAGGCAGCCGCGGCCCTCACAGAGGACACGCTGAGCGTGTTAGTCGTGGCGAATCCCCAAGCGCCTCCCACGAACGCCCTCAGGCCGCACCCGGCCTCAGTCAAAGAGTTGAGGGTCTTCGTTCTGCCGTCCATTACCACGATGTTCGTCTCAACGGCGGACTCCACCCTGACGTCCGCAAACTCGGCCCCGAGCTTCAGGGCGTGGTCGATAGCTGCCTGAGCGATATCCTCCATCTCATCACCTCACTATCCTCGAAGGAATGCAACGGTACTGAGATACGTGAGATATATACGTGAGACTCGGAACCTCAAGTCCTTCTGAAAGAGCTTGCGCTCTCCGCGGCCCTCACGAAGACGCCCTCGGCAATCATCCTGGATACCTCCTCGATTTCCTTGGCCATCGGTCTGTCCTGATCCATGTGCGACACTCGCGGCCTCAAGACGGATTTGACCTTCTCGACCGCCGGACTGGAGTCGAGCGGTATGAAGTCCAGCCCCTGTGCCGCGGATATCAGCTCGATCGCCACCACCCGCCTCGAGTTCTCCACTATCTGCCGAGCCTTCCAAGCGGCGATGGTGCCCATGCTGTTGTGGTCCTCCTGGTTGGCGCTTGTGGGTATGGAATCGGCCGACGCCGGGTGCACAAGGACCTTGTTCTCGGACACGAGTGAGGCGGCCACATACTGAGACACCATCAGCCCCGAGCCCACGCCTCCATGCCTCGTCAGGAACGCGGGCAGCCCGCTGAGCTTCTCGTCGACCAGCCTGGCCGTCCTGCGCTCGGAGAAACTGCCAAGCTCGTGTACCGCCAGGCCGAGGAAGTCCATGGCGAGCGCGAGGGGCTGCCCGTGGAAGTTCCCGCCGGATATGACCCTCCCCTCATCGGGGAAGAAGAGCGGGTTGTCAGTTGCCGAGTTGATCTCAACCTCCAGGACGTCCTCGGCGTACCAGATGGCCTCCAAGCTGGCCCCAATGACCTGCGGGATGCATCTGAGCGTGTACGAGTCCTGTACCTTCGGACAATCATGGTGCGATGACATTATCTCGCTGCCTTCCAGGAGGGAGAGCATGTTCCTCGATACCGCGGTCTGGCCCTTGTGCGGCCTTACCTGGGACACCCTCAAGTCGAACGCAGACGATGTGCCCTTCAGCGCCTCGAGGGACATCGCAGCCGCGATCTGGGCGTTGTCTGCCAAGACCGCTGAGTCATTCACAGCGAGCACGCCCAGGCCGCCCATGGCCTGAGTGCCGTTGATGAGCGAGATGGCCTCCTTAGGTTCGAGCTTCAGGGGCGAAAGCCTCTTCCTCTTGATTGCGCCTGCGCTGGGCTCGAACCCCTTCCCGGCGTCGACCTCGCCCTCGCCTATCATGGCCAGCCCGAGGTGGGCCAGCATGACGAGGTCCCCGCTTGCGCCGACCGAGCCCTGCCTAGGCACCATCGGGTGGAGCCCTGCGTTGAGCATGTCCAGAAGCATCTTCGGGAGCGCCGGCCTTACCCCGGAGTATCCTTTCGCAAGCGCATTTGCCCGGAGGAGCATGATTGCCCGGACGACCTCCGTCGGATACGGGTCCCCGACTCCACAGGCATGGCTCCGGAGAAGGTTCACTTGGAGGGTCCTGAGCTCGTCAGGAGGTATGCGAACATCCACCAGCTCGCCCACACCGGTGTTGATGCCGTAGATGGTCCTCCCGCTACTGACGAGCTTCTCGAGCGATCGCCTCGAATCCATCATCCTGTCGCTCGCGGCCGGGGACAACGAGGCTTTGGCCTTGCGCCTGGCGACCTTGACCACCTTCTCTATCGAGAGCGTGTTGCCGTCGACCACGACGGTCTCATGCGCTGAATCCTCTGAACCAGCCATCGCGATACCGCCAGACGGAGCTGTTCGCGAGCTCCCGTCTTCGTACCCTGAGTTAGCGCAGGCGCTTAAGGAGCTTTCTCTCTCATCGGCACGAACTTGTATCCGTAATGGATGACTCCCGATGGGCCCTCCTCGCTGAGCTTCCTCAGGACGACCCTGACAGGCGTGCCTATCTGGAGATCGCAGGGCTCGCAGTCTATGACCTGCCCCGAGAACCTGAGGCCGTCCTCCATCTCCACCATTGCGACGATGTACGGCCTGATGCAGCTGAGCACCTCAGGGGCCTCCTGGACCTCTGTCCACGAGAACACCTTGCCCTCGCCCTTGAGCTTCACCCGTTCGATCTTCCCCACGCTCTTCCTGTGGCAGACCGGGCAGATGGGTCTGGGCGGGAAGAAATGCCTGCCGCAGCTGTGACACTTGATCCCCACGAGGTTGTACCTGCTCGGATTCTCCCTCCAGAACCTCGGTGCGGTGGCCATATCAGGTCCTCCTGAACAGGTGTACCACAACGGTCGCGCCGGTGCCGCCAACATTGTGGGTCAGGCCCACCTGCGCGTCCTTGACCTGTCTCTTGTCAGCCCTGTCCCTCAGCTGGGTGACGACCTCCACCGCCTGAGCGAGCCCGGTGGCGCCTATCGGGTCACCCCTCGCCTTGAGCCCGCCTGAAGTGTTCACCGCCACCTGTCCCGACAGGCCTGTGAGACCCGCCTCGGTGGCCTTGCCACCCTCACCTTTGTTGAAGAAGCCCAGGTCCTCGATCGCCAGAATCTCGCTTATCGTGAAATTGTCGTGCACCTCGGCAATCTGGACGTCCTTGTGAGTGATCTTCGCCATGTCAAACGCTCGCCTCGCAGCCACGCTGGTCGCCTCCATAGTGCATATGTCCTTCCTGTCGTGAAGCGAGAGCGTGTCGCTCGCCTGGCCAGAGCCGATTATCTCGACCGGGGTCTCTGTGTACTTCCTGGCGTTCTCCAACGGACACAGGACGACCGCTGCAGCGCCGTCTGAGCTTGGGGCGCAGTCGAACATCCTGAGCGGGGATGAGACCATGGGGGAACCCAGGACCGTCTCCCTCTTGATCTCGCGTCGGAACTGCGCCTTCGGGTTCAGCGCCCCGTGCTTGTGGTTCTTGACCGCGACATCCGCCAGCTGCTCCCTGGTCGTGCCGTACACGTGCATGTGCCTCTGCGCAATGAGGGCGTGCAGGGCCGGGAAGGTCACCCCAAGGACCGCCTCCCATTCCTGGTCTGAGGCAGAGGACTGAATGTTCGCAGAATCGAGGTCACTCACATCGGTCATCTTCTCCGCGCCCCCGACGACGACGATATCGTGCATGCCTGAGGCGACCGCTGTGAACCCCTGCCTGAGCGCCAGCCCTCCGGAGGCGCCGGCGGCCTCGACCCTCGTCGCGGGTATGTGGTCCCTTGCGAGCCCAGAATAGTCGGCTATGAGAGCGCCTATGTGCTCCTGCTCGATGAACCTGCCAGCGGACATGTTGCCCACGTAAAGCGCGTCTATCATTTCGGCGGATATGTTCGCGTCCGCGACCGCTGCCAGACCAGCCATGATCCCCAGGTCCCTGAACGAGTGGTCCCACAGCTCACCGAACTCCGTATCCCCAACGCCAATGACTGCGACGCGCCTCATGTCACTTCCTCCCCAGGGCGATCTTGCCCCTGAACTTGGCATAGGTGGCGTATTCCAGGAACTTCACATTGGACGTTATCTCCTTGACGGTCGGCGCCCGGTCCCTCGCGAGACTCTCCGACTCATCAGTGACGGTGATGGCGAAAGCATCCGAGCCCGCCCCAGAGCCATATGCTACAGCGAATATCCTGTCACCTGGCTTGGCCTCGTCGAGGATGGCCGCCAGTCCCAAGGGCACCGCGCCGGAGTACGTGTTGCCGATCATGGGGGCCAGCAGGCCAGATTTGACCTGCGCGTCTGAGAATCCCAACTGTTTCGCGACCCTAGTGGGGAATTTGCCGTTCGGCTGGTGGAACACCGCATACGTGTAATCCTTCGCCGTGGTACCCGTCCTCTCGAACAATCCCTTGCCACCGCTCAGTACATGCTTGAAGTATGCGGGTTCACCCGTGAACCTCCCACCGTGGCGAGGGTACATCTGCCCCTCCCTGCGCCAGAAGTCCGGCGTGTCGGTCGTGAACGAGTAGGTCATGTCTATCGTCGCGATGACCTTCTCCGAGCCTATCAGGAATGCCGCCCCGCCTGCAGACGCTGAATACTCGAGCGCGTCCCCCGGTGCACTCTGGGAGGTGTCCGCGCCTATCGCGACACCGTACTTGACCATGCCCGATCCGACGAGGCCCATGCAGGTCTGTATCGCAGCCGTGCCCGCCTTGCACGCGAACTCGTAGTCCGCCACTGTCAGGTGGGGCGCGGCCTCGATTGCCTCGGCCACGATGGTCCCGGTCGGCTTCACTGCGTACGGGTGAGACTCCGAACCCACATAGAGCGCTCCGATGTCCTTCGGACTCACATCGCATCTCCTCATCATGTTCCTGGCCGCCTCGACGGAGATGGTTATCGTGTCCTCGTCCGGCGCAGGGACAGACTTGCAGTTTATCATCAGGCCTTTTCCCATGGCCTTGCCGTCCGCGCCCCAGACCTTGCCTATCTCCTCAGGCGTGATCCTGTAGCGTGGCACGTAGGCCCCATAGCTCACTATCCCAATATTCATTACCTGTCCGCCTCCGAAATCATCCCAGAGACTGAAGACCCTCGATCAGGTCGCTGACCGGCAGCTCAGTGCGTATCAGCGGTATCCCCTCGAGCTCCGCCAAACGAATGGCTAGCTCGTCCACCTGCTCCGGCTTCTGGTAGACGACCATCGCGGGCTTGAGCGGATGCGCCCGGATGGCAATCATGGGCGAGCGGCCGAACTTGACACCCGTGAACACGAGCGCCCTCTGGCTGCTCCAGCCGTATATCTTGAGGTAGTCGAAGGAGCTGAGCGATGTGATGGCACGTATGCTATCTATTACGGTGTAGCCGTGTATGTGCTTGTCGAGACCTATCGCCGGCGTGAGGTTGTCGCCGTCAATCTTGTCGACGAGCTCTGTTGCGAGGATCTCCTTCGCGAACTCCTTGATCGATATGATCGAATCGGTCTTCGCGGCGAGGGAGTACTGCTTCAGTATCTGCCCTCCCGTCCTCTCATCTATGTCCAGGAACGCATCCACTATCTTGCGGACGGTGACGATACCCGGCGACTTGCGCCTGCCGGCCTCGTAGTCACTTATCACGGAGGGGGAGACGCCAAGGTGCTTCGAGAGCTCCTGTTGCGATATATCGAACTGCTCTCTCCACTTCCTGATGGTCTTCCCAGGCTCCTCCGAAAGGCAGATCTCACCAGCCACCTTCTCCCTGACCTGGTCCCGCATGCCTGGAGGAGCTGATTGTCGCTACTTATAGTTTGCCGTACCTCGAAGTCGGCAATAGACGAATGCATCTGGATTGATGAAGACTTCGCAATCTAGAGTTGCGGAAGGCCGACCTGCTCAAGCATCATCGTCCGGGCACTGCAATCATCAGTCGAGCATGGGCCTGACGCATTTCCCGCTAACGCATCCGCTGCACTAACCATAAATAACAAACCTCTCTATCCCTGACAAGCCCGACACGTTGGGGTAGTGGTCTAGCTTGGAATGATCCGTGGTTCGGGACCACGTGACCGTCGGTTCAAATCCGGCCTACCCCACTCTCAATTCACTGGCCATTTTCTAATCAGCACGGATTGAAACCTCGGCATCGAGGGGGTTCCGTGCCTGCCATGCCGTCTTCACCTGGGAGAATGCCGATTCCGACCGTATGCGGGCATACTACTGCTCTGTGGTGTTGCCCGAAGAGTGTCTGAGGACTCTAGAGATTGCCTCAATCGGAGGTTCTGCGCCCTTACACGACTGCGCTTCACGACTCGATTTAACATATCAAGGACCTGCTAAGGACGGTATCAAAGATGATTCCGACGACGGGCGCAAGCCAGCAACAGAGATTTGCGCAATATGATAACCACTGGCAGGTGCACCGCATGATAACCAGTGGCTAACGATTTTATTACCTGCAACGGGTCCAAGGAAACATGGCAACCAAACACTTGGCTCTTGTGATGGGATGCCTCATCGCGGGGATGGCAGTCGCTGGACTCGCTGGCAATGTCTCCGCCAGCGGCGACAATAACTGCTGGAACCATGGTGAGGACGGCATGTACGAGGAGAACAACAACAACCCATACGACGACGCGACGTTCCCCGGAGAGGCGGAGCAGAAGCGCGGCGGCGTTGTCTGGCCGTCGGACACGCTCACGGGCGACTGTGAAGACCCCTTGTTCCTGTACGGGGAACCAGGACCGCACCAGTCTCAGGTCAATCGCATAGGTCCCAACAACAACCAGTGAACCCCGTGCCAAAACCCCTTAGCTGGATTTTCCTGGCCTATGGCTGCGCCTGATTCACCTTGATTCCGAAGATCCTTGGAGCGAAACCGGATGCGAAGTGTAGTTCCGAAGAGTATCATTCCGCAGCGGACTCCGGCAACTGGACTTCCAGTTAATCTTCTGCTAACACCACTCTCATATGAGTGCCAGTTGGGTCAGACGAGTTGCCCCGGTTAACAAGGTGAGCAAGAATGATGTAAGAGGTTTGGGGCCGAGTGCATTTCCCCTCTGATTGAGCTCGAATCCTGACATACTGGCTCGGCCAGGGTGCGATTCCCACCGGGCCCATTTCTTCGCAAGGAAAAGGCCATAGGGGCGGAGAGAAATACACCGAACGGTCGAGGGGAATGGTGTGAAGTGTACTGAGTGTTCTGCAAGAATCAGTTTCCGAGGTGGGAACATTGCCTGCCCAGAATGTGGATGGCATCCTCCTGATACCGTCATGGAAATGTACGGGCTGGCACCAATGACCAATAGGCGGATTGTGCTGGTATCGGCATCGGTATCTGCCATCGAATTGTGGTTCTACGCCATTCACGGAGATGCAGTGTTCCTCATTCCTGGATTCTTAGGGCTTGCATCTGCGTCGTTGCTGCTGGCCATTCGCAGCTGGTATGTGGGGCGATTGATGAGGGATTATCAAAGAGTTCAATCGTAATCCTCGAGAAGAGGCCATAGAGGCGGAAGGCGACCTTCATACTCAAATCGGCAAGAACGGACCAATGGCGTTGATATCGCGAGGCTCTGCGCGGCCCTGAGGTGGGCGTAGCTCCGGAAGTGCGGCTCGAGCCCGCTCCTGGAGAGCACCTCCCTGCACTTCGCGCGCGCGGTCGTGAAGTCGCGCCGGGCCCATGCCTCGTTCACCCGCGCGAGCGCTTCGGCGGGGGGGTCTGGCACGGGCGCGGCGCC
>JBFFED010000011.1:0-39843 GCA_041559015.1 Thermoplasmata archaeon
GATCGTGAACTGGGTTCAGACCGTCGTGAGACAGGTTTGTTGCTTTTTGCTGGAAGTGTTTTGATGCCTGACGGGAAGGATCCTTTAGTACGAGAGGAACGAGGATTCGTCGCCTCTAGTCTATCAGTTGTCCGGCAGGGCAATGCTGAGCAGCCACGCGATAGTGGATAAGAGCTGAAAGCATCTAAGCTCGAAGCCACCCCGAAAACGAGGCATCTTACAGCCGCCGTTACTTGACGGCGTTGATAGAGTCGGGATGTAAGTGTCAAGGTCCGCCGAGACATTCAGTCCGCGACCACTAAGAGCTGTAGCCGCTATACAACATGCCGATCCAGTAGTTCGGCTCAGCCGTTACTCGTATCCGCACATGAAGCCTGCTGTACCTTCCCATTCTCATTTCCATCATGGGCCAGCGCGAGCCCTGGTCCGCTCGGGGCCCAACCGCCTCAGAAGTCCTCATCGGCGAGGATGAGCAGCACGAACGCCAGCATTCCAAGGGAGAAATTCACCCAACCCCCTCCTGCCATCCCGAGAAGGTTGGCCGCCAACGCGAAGGAGAAGAATCTGGCCATGATGGCGCATATGCCTCCCGCGACGGCTATGACGCCGAACAGGATGATGGTCGTGCCGCAGATGTCGTTCGGCGTGAGCCCCGAGGTGTAGAGCGAGGTATCTGCCCCAGACAGCGCGCCAAAGCCGTTAAGGAGACAGAGCAGGCCCATGATGACTATCAGGACGCCGGCTAGCCTGAACGAGAGCTTGCGTCTGGAGGGTCTGGCGTATGTCGCCTCCTCAGAGCTCATCTCGTCCTCTGGAGCGCACATCCGAATTTAATTGTATCTGCGAGTCACATGGATCAGGCACGCCTGGCGCAATTGCACCTCACAGCCCCAGTCATGTGCCCCATCCGGCGTGCAACGCGCCGATCAAGCAGTCTGTCTCGGCCGTTGCCGTATTCCACATGAGACACGCCACCATCACCCGAACTCGTCGCCGGATATGGCAATCAGAATCAGCGCGATGAAAGCGAGGAGGGAACTCACGTAGAATGGGCCGACTCCGAGTATAGCGACCCCGGCCCCCACGAGACAAAGGGGGAAACTCCCCTTCGAAGATCTCAGTAGGAAGGCGGTCACGAATGAGAAGGTGGCCGCCACGACCATTATGGTAACGCAGCACATCACGAACCCCTCAACGGCACGGAGGAATTCGGAGCCGAGGCCCGACTCTGCGAGAGCATCCTCGAGGACAGCTGCGTCCGAGAGATGCGCAAGGGTCAGGGCTACGCTGACGAGGGTGGCAATCCCAGCGATGACCAACAGTATGCCAGCAATCTTCAGCGTCAGGTTGATCTCAGGCGCGGGTTGCAGAGGGGATTCCCACTGAGGCTGCGTCACGGTGGGCGGTGAAGCGTAGGTTATGACGGCCGACGGGTCCAGGGTCGCCCCGCACGAACCGCATGTGGTCATCCCCTTCGCGTTGGCCGAGCGGCAGCTCCTGCACAGTATGACTCCGTCGAGGGGACCTGCGGTCGATCGAGTCTCCGTTTGCCGCCCGCACCTGCTGCAGTAGCGGCTGTTCTCCGGAAGATCGGCTTCGCAGAAAGGGCATTTCATGGCAATCACGCATACTTGTGGAATACACCCGAGAGGAGCGTTCCCACGCCCTCCGGCCTAGAACTCCTCCTTTGAGACGGCAATCAGTATAACACCTATCAGCCCCAGGATGAAGCCGATGACGAAGCCGAATGCCAGCATTCCCAGGATAGCCCCCACGAACGCGAGCGTGAAATTCTTGCGCTGGACGGCGAACACGCCGCCGCCGAATCCGGCCAGCCCGAAGATCAGCGACAGGCCCCCGCAAACGCACAGGTAGCCAGTGCCGGACAGTCCGAGGCTCACGACCATGGACTCAGTGGCGAGGGACAGCAGCCCCTGGGCTATCCCGAGGAGGCCCGCAAGGATTGAAAAGATACCCCCGGCAATCGGGAGGCCTGACCTGCGCGGGGACTCTATCACTGGAGTGTCACTGAGGTAGTCCTGCGGGAATGGCTGTGCATGCGGATTCTTGCCGCACTTGGTGCAGAAGTTCGCGCTCCACTTGTTCTGCTCTCCACACCAATTGCACCGCTTCATGGGGAGCTGCTCAGCCGCCGATGCCTGCGAGGTCGAGGACGGCACCGGGATCCCCTGTTCCTCAGCCGCCTTGAGATAGGCGGGTATCGATTCACCACAGCGTCCGCAGAAGGCCACATGGCCCGGGTTGTCCGAGCCACAAGAAGGGCACTTGACCATTTCCTGCACCGGACCTCGGAACGATGTACTACTGATATAGCCTTTGCGAAGGGAACCCAGCGACTGGCAGCGGGTGCCAGCGTGCGCTTCGCAAGATTAATGACGTATCATAATATCAGTATCAGCGAAGTGCACGGGGATTGGACGCATGAAGATCGTGATAATCGGGAACAACGTCGCGGGAACCACTCTCGCTAAGGCCTTGAGGGATGCAGACGCCAACGCCGAGGTCGACATGTACACGGACGAGACGACGCCGTACTATCCGAGGCCGAAGTTGATTGACTACCTCGAGGGCAAGGTCCAGGAAAAGGATATGCTCTTCTACCCGCTCGAGTGGTACGAGAAGAACAGGCTCACGCTGCGCCTGGACTCCAAGGTGGAGAGGATCGACCCCTCGGGGAAGAAGGTCCTCGTGAAGGGCGCTTGGGTGCCCTACGGCGCACTCGTGCTCGCGACGGGCTCAAGCGCCTTCGTGCCACCGTTCAAGGGACTGCCAAAGAAGAACGTGTTCACCCTGAGGACGATTGAGGACGCGAGGAGCATCAGGGAGGCGGCCGTGCGCTCGAAGCACGCTATAGTGATCGGGGGCGGCCTGCTCGGACTTGAGAGCGCGAGAAGCGTCTGCAGCTCGAACCCGGACCTCAAGGTCACGATACTCGAGTACGCCGAGCACTTGCTCATGAGGCAGCTGGACCACGAGGGCGCAGACATACTCCAGGCATGGATAGAGGGCACGGGTGCGAAGGTCGTGACCAAGGCAGAGACTGACGAGATACTCGGCCAGGACTCGGTCTCTGGTGTGAAGCTCAAGAACGGCCGCGTCATCGAAGGGGACATGGTCATCATCTCCGCGGGCGCGAGGGCGAACCTCGGGCTCGCGAAGGATGCGGGCCTCAAGGTCAACAGGGGCGTCGTGGTCGACTCGTCGCTCAGGACCTCGGACCCGAGCATCTACGCAATCGGCGACGTCTCGGAGTTCGAAGGCCGGGTTTGGGCGATGATACCCCCGGCCCTCGACCAAGCCAGGGTAGCGGCAAAGAAGATACTCGGCCAGCCGGGCCCAGAGTACAAGGGTACGGTGCCCTCGAACACGCTAAAGGTGACAGGACTCGACCTAACATCCGTCGGGACTGTCAGGAGCGCGCACGACCCTCCCGAGCCCGGCTTCGAGGAGATACGGGCCGTCACGCTGGACAGGAAGGTCTACAAGAAGTTCATCATCAAGGACGACAGGATGGTCGGCGCAATCATCCTGGGCACCAGGAAGGAAGCGATGAAGGTCACCAAGATAGTCAAGGACGGAGATTCCGTCGCCGCATTCAAGGACAGGCTGTCCGACCCTTCATACTCGTTCGCGTGATGCTGTCCAGGCGGCTCCGCACGAAAACGGTTATATTCCCAGTATACATCTAGCAGGAGGAGCAGTGGATGGAGCCCAAGGACTACGAACTCGAGTTCTTCAAGACCAAAGGTTTCGAGCGGAGGCAGTGCAGGAGCTGCGGGAAGTACTTCTGGACGCTCGGGGACACTGACGTCTGCGGCGAGGCTCCGTGCGTCGAGTACTCCTTCGTCGGCAGGCCTATCCTCAAGCAGAAGCTCAGCGTGCACGAGATGCGCGAGAGCTTCCTGTCGTTCCTGGAGAAGGAGGGGCATACCAGGATCTCCAGGTATCCTATCACCGCCCGGTGGAGGGACGACGTCTTCTTCACCCAGGCGAGTATCTACGGCTTCCAGCCGTGGGTCATTCAAGGAGTGGTCGAACCACCCGCGAACCCCTTGGCCATATCGCAGACCTGCGTCAGGTTCAATGACATCGACAATGTGGGCAAGACGGGCTCGCACTTCACGATGTTCGAGATGATGGCCCACCACGTCTTCAACAAGAAGGGCAAGGAGGTCTACTGGAAGGACCGTACGACCGAGCTGTGCCACAAGTTCCTGACAGAGGTCCATGGGCTGGACCCGAAGACGGTGAACTACTCGGAGGCCTGGTGGGAGGGCGGAGGGAATTCCGGCCCGTGCCTGGAGGTGCTCCTTGGTGGCCTCGAGGTCGCCACGCTCGTGTTCATGCAGTACGCGGTTGACAACGGCGTCCAGAAGCCCATGGACATACAGGTCGTTGACACCGGTTATGGTCTCGAGAGGATCACCTGGATATCCCAGGGGACCCCATCCGCGTACGAGGCGGTCTTCGGGGATGTGCTCGAGGACCTGAAGAGGCTCTCGGGCACGAAGGTCGAGGATGCCATCCTCGCGCAGTACGCCCGTGCCGCGGGCTCGATGAAGATAGAGACCGCCGCTGATGTGCGAGTGCTCAAGGCGGACGCGGCGGCCAAGCTCGGCATGGACGTCGACTCTTTCATCAGGCAAATCAGGCCGTTCGAGAGCATGTACGTCATGTGCGACCACACCAGGGCGCTCATGTTCATGCTCAGTGACGGCGTCGTGCCGTCGAACGTCCGCCAGGGATATTTCGCCAGGTTACTCGTCAGGCGCTCGCTCAGGGAGATGGCCCAGCTGGGCGTCGAGGCGAAGCTGTCCGATATAGTCTCGAAGCAGATAGACTACTTCTCGAAGGACTTCCCCGACCTCAAGGAGAACAGGGACGAGATAATCAAGCTGGTCGATGTCGAGCAGGACAAGTACAGGGACACGCTCACCAAGGGCAAGGGGATAGTCCAGAGGCTGGAGACATCCGAGAAGAAGGAGCATAGGACCATCACCGAGGAAGACCTGATCGAGCTCTACGACTCCCACGGGCTGAACCCGGACGTCGTCGCCGAGTTCGCCTCCGGCCCAGTGACGATCCCAGACGACTTCTACAAGAAGGTCGCAGCAAGGCACTCCCAGGTGGAGAGGGAGGAAACCGCCCCGCAGATCGAGCTGCCCCCCGACCTGCCCCCAACGAAACTGCTGTTCTACAAGGACTCGCGCAAGTACAGGTTCAGGGCGAAAGTGCTTGCGGTCATAGGGGACCTCGTGGTCCTCGACAAGACTTACTTCTACGCCGAGAGCGGCGGCCAGGAGAGCGACCACGGCACGATGAAGGAGATGAAGGTCGTCCATGTCGACAAGGTGGGCAATGTCGTCGTGCACAAGGTCGAGGGGGAGATGCAGGCCGTGCCCGGGAAGCTCATTACCAGCGTGGTCGACGAGGCCCGGAGGAAGAGGCTCCAGAGGCATCACACAGCCACGCACATCATCAACGGGGCCGCGAGGAGGGTCCTCGGGAACCACGTCTGGCAGACGGGCGCGCACAAGTCCTCAGACCTTGCGAGGCTGGACATCACACATTACGCCGACCTCACCGCGGAGGAGCTGGAGAAGATAGAGCTGCTCGCGAACGAGACTGTGCTCTCCGCGACCAAGGTCCAGAGCTCATTCATGGAGCGGACCGCGGCCGAGAAGAGGTACGGCTTCAGGCTGTACCAGGGAGGCGCTGTCCCCGGGAAGGAGATCAGGGTTGTGAGGGCTGGCGACTTCGATGTCGAGGCATGCGGTGGGATACACTGCAAGAACACGCTCGAGGTCGGGGCGATCAAGATACTCAGGACGAGAAGGATTCAAGACGGCGTGGTCAGGCTGGAGTTCGTGTCCGGCATGCCCGCAGTAGAGCAGATGATGGCCTTCTGGAACTCCGCACGCGATGCCGGCGAGAAGCTCAACGCGACACCGGAGAGGATATCCGAGGCCGTCGACAAGCTCCTGGCAGACAGGAAGGAGCTGTCCAAGGAGCTCGAGGCGATGAGGAAGGGCCGGGTGGGGGACACGGTCGAAGGGCTCATCCAGAAGGCGCCTTCCATCAAGGGCGTGAGGGTCGTGAGGCATGTCGAGTCCGAGGACATGAAGCACCTGGTCAATCTCGCGAAGGAGATCATAGGCAACCCGAAGACCGTCGCTGTGCTAGGATCTGACGTGGGCGGGGCGAAGGTCGTTATAGCTCGCAGCTCCGACCTGAAGCTGGACTGCAGGCCGCTCATCAAGGAGGCCATGGCGGTTGCCGGTGGCTCCGGAGGCGGCAAGCCGGACTTCGCCCAGGGTGGAGGCCCGGACGCGAAGAAGCTCGAGGAGACAGTCGACAAGGTCGAGGGGCTTGTCAAGGAAGCCCTGGAGAAAGAGTGATGGCCACATGACCACGCTGTCTGAGAGACTGGCCAAGCTCAGGGAACATGTGACATTGACCAAGTCTGGCACCATCGCCAGGCGGTACTTCGTCATAGGTGCCTTCGACGGCGCACTCACCATCCTCGGGGTCATCCTCGGCGCGTATGTCGCCGAGGGGCATGCGCACCCAGAGCTCGCGAGACAGCTCATACTCGGCGCCGGCATTGCCGGAGGCGTGGCGCTGGCCGTCTCGAGCGCCGTTGGCGCTTACGAAGCCGAGAGGGTGGAGCACCTTCTGAGCCATCACCAGCTGGAGAAGGCGATGCTCAGGCATGTGGAAGGCGACAGGAGGGAGGCCATCCGAGTGAGCATATCGGTGAGCGCCATATCCCACGGCGTCGCGCCCCTGGTGGCAGCGTTCGTGCCGCTCGTGCCGTTCCTGCTCATGCCCCTTGATGAGGCCGTCATCGTCGCCATAGGCGTCACCCTGGCGTTCCTGTTCGTCCTCGGAGCGTACCTCGGGAGCCTCATCAGGGAGATGATTGTCTACACAGGCCTCAGGTTCGTGATAGCCGGGTTGGCGACTGCGATCATCCTCATCCTAATAGGCGGCGGGGAGTTCGCCTGAGCGCGATGTATGCCATAATTCGTTCAAAGACACATCCGTCTCATACAGGTCAGTAATCGGTAATGGTGGCGTAAAGCGTTCAAACTGCCGAAGTCACCAACTTGACGTCCAAGACGCCCTTCTGGGACTGCAACATCTTGGCCAGGGCCTTGACCCGGTCCCCCGCCCCCTTGAAGGCGATGATCTCGAGGCAGGTGTGCTTCGCGAGGTGCAGGTGCATCGTTGCGGTCACGACGTCCGGGTATTCGTGCTGTAGCTCCGTGAGAGCCCTGTTCACGCCTCTTGAGTGATGGTCATAGGTCAGGAGTATGACCCCTGGGACCTGCCCCCTGGACGCAACGTCCCACCGCCTGTTCGAGACGAATTCGCGCATGGCCTGGCTCACGGCTTTGCTCCTGTTAGGCTGGCCCGTCACAGCAGAGAGGGAGTCGAACTCCTTCAGGAGCTTCTTTGGCAGGCTCAGAGAGATCCTCGTGTTGTCGGCCATCGCTGCGAGAACGCGATACCTGGTCATAACTGTTCGCGGGCCTGGAGAGGAGGCAATAAATAGATGTTCGCTGTTCGGTATTACGAAATCATATAAAGGTAATACTCAGGGGGGAGCAAGTGCACGTTCCAGATGGACTCATGGACCCGGTCGTCGCCCTTGTGGGCACGGTCGAGTTCCTCATAGTGTTCGCCGCGGTCCTGCTGGTGTCCTCGAAGAGGATGAAGGAGCAGAACCTGCCCAGGATAGCCGTGCTGTGCGCTGGCATATTCGTCGCGCAGATGCTGAACTTCCCGATAGGCGGCGGGACGACAGGGCACCTGATAGGGGCCGCCCTGCTCGCGATATTGGCCGGGCCGCTCATGGCAGTCATTGGGATGACCGTCGTGTTGATCATCCAGGCCCTGATGTTCGGGGACGGGGGCATCACCGCCTTCGGGATCAACGCCACCAACATGGCCATCATCGCACCCCTTGCGGGCTGGGGCGTGTACACGCTCGTCAAGCCGATATTCGAGCGCGCCGGCAAGGCGGGAAAGAGCATAGCCGTCGCCGCTGCGGCATGGTCCTCAGTGTTCATCGCATCCGTGGCCTGCGCGGCCCAGCTTGCGGTCAGCTACGCAATCTCTGACGGGGCGTACGGCATCGTGGGCTCTGTCTCGATCCCCGCGATGCTAGGATACCACGCGGTGATAGGCGTCGGAGAGGCCATCATATCGGTCGGAGTGGTCGCGTACATGATCACAGTGTCGCCCGAGGCGCTCTCGATCGCGGAGCCCGAGCCTGCGGGCAAGAGTCTGATGTCAAAGATCACATCCTCGAAGCTCGCCCTGGCATCTCTGTCCATACTGCTGGTGTTCGCCCTGGCCCTACCGCTGTACTTCC
This sequence comes from Thermoplasmata archaeon, assembly GCA_041559015.1. GTDB lineage: Archaea > Thermoplasmatota > Thermoplasmata > UBA10834 > UBA10834 > COMBO-56-21. Next base: position 8,402 of record JBFFED010000011.1, read on the forward strand.
TGTACTCGAGCGATGGTGAGGACGGGCTCGAGCGCACCATGTCGGACGCGGGCGTTGAGGAGCAGGAGCAGCTGCTCTCAGCCCCCTTCAGCTACGGGGATGAGTACTTCGCGGCGCTCTTCGCCGGACTCCTCGGGTTCCTAGTGGTCGCCCTCCTCGCCCTCGGGCTCATGAAGGCTCTCGGGCGTAGGTCTCCCGAGAGTTGATACCGCATGATAGTCGGCCACGTGAGGGGACATGGCAGCACAATCCAGATCACGGACGAGCACGCGAGGGCCCACTGGTTCGGCAGGCTCGACGCAAGGGCGAAGATCATCGGGATATTCGCCTGCGTGATAGTCACCGCGCTTCTCACACGGCCCGAGCTGATCATCATCGCGCTGCTCCTCGCGCTGTCGGTGACCGCTGCCAGCCGGGTGCCCTACCTCGGGCTCGCGAAGGCGTACGCCGCCGCGCTCCCGTTTGTTGCCTTCGCGTCGATATCCATCTTCCTGTTCTCAGGGACCGACAAGGGCCTCGCGATGCTGGGAAGGACGAGCGCGTGCGTTCTGTTGCTGCTGGTGCTCGTCCTGGGGACCGAGACCTTCGACCTCTTCGGGGGCCTACGCCGCCTCAGGATGCCCGCGGTCCTGGCCACGCTGCTCATGCTCACATATCGTTACATAATCGTTGTCTCCGAGGAGCTCTCCCGCATGCGGGTCGCCAGGAAGGCGAGGGGGTTCAGGGGAGGCAGGAACCTCCTGGACAGGTACGCCCTCAAGATACTCTCGTTCACGGCCGGGATGGTCCTCGTGAGGTCCACCGGACGCGCGGACAGGGTCTACGAGGGGCTGAAGTGCCGCGGGTTCACGGGAGATATGACGATGTGGAGGAGGTCAGGGCTGTCGGCCAGGGATGTGGTCTTCCTGGCCTCGCTGGTGGCTATCTCGTCCGTGCTGGCCATCACCCAGGCGGAGGTGGCCCTGTGGTAGCGCTCGAGACGCTGAGGCTAGGCTTCAGCTACGACGACGGCACGGTCGCGCTCAAGGACATCGACCTCGTCCTCCAGGAAGGCGAGAAGGTGGCGGTCGTAGGCCCCAACGGCGCCGGCAAGTCCACCTTGATACATCTCATAGCCGGCTTCCGGATGCCCTTCACGGGAAGAGCGCGCGTTTCCGGTGAGGAGCTGAGGCGCGATACGGCCGATGACATCAGGAACAGGATAGGCGTGCTCTTCCAGGATCCGGACGACCAGATATTCATGCCGACAGTGGAGGAGGACGTCGCCTTCGGCCCCAGGAACCTCAAGCTCGACGATATCGAGGGGAGGGTGCAGAGGGGTCTCCGGGCGGCAGGGATAGAGCACCTCAGGAAGCGCAGCCCCCACAGGCTGAGCTACGGCATGAAGAAGCGCGTCGCCATCGCGGGCCTGCTCGCGATGGACCCCGAGATACTCTTGCTCGACGAACCGACCTCTGGACTCGACCCGAGGTCAAGAGCGGAGTTCATCAAGCTCCTGAAGTCGATGAAGAGGACGATGCTGATAGCGACCCACGACCTCGAGGCCGCCGCTGAGATAGTCGACTGGGCGGTCGTGCTCAATGTGGGCGTCGTCATGAAGGGCACCATGAGGGAGCTCGTGACCGCCCGGGAGACGCTGGAGGCGACAGGGCTTGAGATACCTCCCGTCTCCAGACTATTCAGGGCGCTGGACGCCATGGGCTACCCGGTCGAGTCACTCCCGGTGTCCATGGACCAGGCCGTGTCGGAACTCACGAGGGTGATAGACCGCGAGGGGAGGCACGTCCACGCCCACATGCACGAGCACGAGCACAGGAAGGATGCCTCAGACCATGCGCACAAGCACCAGGGCGAGGGGGGCGACAAGTAGGATGAGGCCGGGGCTGCTGGCATGGTCCGGAAACCGTCTAACCGCTGCGGGCTCAAGAACATAAGGGTTTTATACACCTTAGTGTGTGGGGGTGGATGCTCTCCAGACAGCTGAGGCAGTCTGGTTTGGAGCGGTATATAAGCATTAGCGCGGAGGTTGCCGATTGTCGGATGAGAAAGAGGCCAAGCCGAAGGGAGGGCCCAAGGAGAAGGACGGCCAGAGCAAAGGCAAGAAGGGCCAGCCCGCAGAGAAGAAGTCGGCCGACAAGCCCGTCGAGAAGAAGAGCGACGATTTCAGGTACATCGTGCGCATGGCGAACTCCGACCTGGACGGCAACAAGGACATCGTTATTGCGCTCACGGGCATCAAAGGCATCGGCATGAGGAGCGCCGAGGTCATCGCGAGGATGGTCGGGGTGCCGAGGAGCACCAAGATCGGCGATCTGCCCGAGTCCAAGACGGACGAGATCGCGAAGATAGTCACCGAGTATTCAGAAAAGGTTCCGCACTGGATGGTCAACAGGCAGAACGACTGGTCCTCCGGCGCGGACATGCATCTCATCGCTGTGGATGTCGACCTCAACAAGAGGGACGACGTGAACCTGATGAAGATGATCAGGTGCTACAGGGGTATCAGGCACGAGACCGGCCAGAAGGTCCGGGGCCAGAGGACGAGGTCCAACGGCAGGACCGGGATGACCATGGGGGTCATGAGGAAGAAGGAGCAGCCAGGCGGTCCGAAGCCCGAGGAGAAGAAGGAGTAGTGTGACCCATGGGAGATCCGAAGTTTTCCAGGAGGAAGTATGAGACTCCGGCCCACCCTTGGGAGGGCGAGAGGATCAAGGCCGAGAACGAGCTGCTCATGAAGTACGGCCTCAAGAACAAGAGGGAACTCTGGCGCGCCCAGTCCCTCATCAGGTCGCTCAGGGAGCAGAGCAGGGAGCTCCAGGCGAGGCTCAGGACCGGGGACCCGCAGGCCGAGATAGAAATGAAGGAGCTTCTGCAGAAATGCGCCCGGATGTCGTTGCTGCCGCCTGAAGGCAGTACGCTGAACGACGTCCTCACGCTTGGCACCGAGGAGGTCCTCCAGAGGCGCTTCCAGACGGTCCTTTACAGGAAGGGGCTCGCTTACACGCCCAAGCAGGCGAGGCAGTTCATCGTCCACGGGCACGCGTCCATATCCGGCAGGAAGGTCACGATCCCAGGATATCTGGTCAAGAGGGCCGAGGAGGACAAGATAGAGTACCATGTCTCCTCCCCCGTCGCCAACGAGCTGCACCCGATGCGCCCCAAGCCTGAGGAGATTCAGGCGAAGGAGGAGGCGGAGCGGACGAAGCTCGAGGCCGCGGCGAAGGAGGAGATCCACGTCGCGAAGCCCAAGCTGAAGAAGATCATAGTCACGGAGCTGAAGGAGGAGAAGGAAGAGGACATAGAGAAGGCGACCCCGGCCGAGCCAGCTCCGGACGAGAAGGAGTGAGATGAATGGGCAAATGGGGTATCGCGCACATATTCGCCAGCTATAACAACATCATAATCACGGTCACGGACGTCACGGGGGCCGAGACCATAACCAAGGCGAGCGGCGGCATGGTCGTGAAGGCGGCCAAGGACGAGGCCTCCCCTTACGCCGCGATGAAGGCGGCTGAGAAGGTCGCTGAGATAGCCAAGGAGAAGGGCATAGACAGCATACATGTCAAGGTCCGCGCCCCGGGAGGCAACAAATCGGCCTCTCCCGGACCAGGGGCCCAGGCGGCCATAAGAGGGCTCGCGAGGGCGGGCCTTAGGATAGGCAGGATCGAGGACGTCACCCCAGTCCCGCACGACGGCACCAAGAAGAAGGGCGGGAGAAGGGGTCGAAGAGTGTAGAGTGATCCCGGATGAAGATCGATATCACCGAGATGACGCCAAACAAGGCGGAGTTCGTCATCTCAGATACCAGCCCCGCGTTCGCGAACGCGCTCAGGAGGATAATCTCATCTGATGTGCCGAAGATGGCCATCGACAACGTCGAGTTCCACCTCGGCCCCATCATGGACGAGAAGGGCACGGCATTCGAGAGCGTCTCTCCGATGTTCGACGAGGTCGTGGCGCACAGGCTGAGCATGATACCCGTCCCGACGGACCTCGAGACGTTCAACTTCAGGTCCAAGTGCAGCTGCAACGGGGAGGGGTGCCCGAGCTGCACCATCATGTACTCCCTGAACAAGAAGGGGCCGTGCACCGTCTACTCCGGCGACCTCGAGCCAATCGGGGACGCGAAGTTCAGGATCAAGGACGACCTCATACCCATCGTCAAGCTCGCGGACGACCAGGCGCTCCTGGTCTACGCCACCGCGGAGCTCGGCACGGGGAAGCAGCACGCGAAGTGGCAGGCGGCCGTGGGCGCGGGGTACAGGTTCTTCGCCAAGATAGAGATAGACCATGCGAAGTGCGACCTCGGTGGGAGCTGCGTCAAGGTCTGCCCGAAGGGAGTGCTGGCCAAGGAGGAGAAGAAGATAGTCGCCAAGCACCCCGAGAAGTGCAACCTGTGCAGGGCCTGCGTCGAGGTCTGCGACGCGAGCGTGGTCAAGGTCACGCCGATGCCCGGCAGGATACTATTCAGGTTCGAGACGGACGGCTCGCTCCAGGCCAAGGAAGTGCTTATCAAGGGCCTCAAGATCCTGGAGGAGAAGTTCGACGGGCTCAGAGAGCAGATATCCACGCTCGAGGAATGAGCCTGGACGATGGTTCTCCGGTGTGCGGTCGTCAATTCTATAGGAACTCATCCAGCTTCGGGTTCTTTATCTTGTCCGACTGGAAGAGCGAGTTGATGGAGTTCTCGAGCAGCGTTATCCTCTGGAGTGTGTAGGCCGGAACGTCGAACTCCCGCCCGATCTCCTTCGCCCTCTCCAGGTACTTGCTCACTCCGGCCTCATGGACGGTCAGGGTGAGCTTGTTGCCGCAGTAGCACTTACCCTTCAGGGGTATCCTGCGGTACTTCGCGCCGCACTTCGAGCATCTCAGCTGCTGGCCGGTGAAGCTCTTGAGGCTCCCCTGGATGTCCGGCAGGAGGTGTCTCATTATGACCCTGTGAACGACATCGGCAGCATCCACCGCGCGTATCTTCACCCCGAGCGCTATCTGCGCCTTGAGCTTGTCCTCCATCGTCTCGAGGGAGGTATAGGCCGAGGTGGTCGGGCCGTACGAGATGTCGCTTATCCCGTGCGTGAACCCCATCCCCTCGTACTGGAGCACGGTGCCTATCCTGCCGCTCACGATGTCCATGAGCGATTCCACCTCCTTCGGGTGGGCGTACCTCTGGGTGGCCCTGTAGAAGTCAAGAGGGTAACAGCTGCTCACATCCATGTTATGGGCCTCCTTGTCTATCTCGTTCGGGTCGAGCTTGGTCGTGAGCACGAGCGGGGCGTCCATCAGCCCTCCGCGCTTCTCCGGCAGGAAGGCCCTCGAGAAGTTCAGGAGGCAGTCCATAAGGAGTATGATCGAGTCCTCGTCCCCGTCGCAGTTGCGCCTCTTGGCAGCGTGGAAGAACGGGTGGGCGTATCCAGCATGAGCGGACGAGAACCCTATGACCCTCGCGAGCACGCCCCCTGATGTGTGGGGTGCTAATCCGACTACGAGATGGCCCACGAGGTCCTGCCTGCCCGCAATCTCGTAAAACGGCCCTTGGCCGTAGACCTTGGCGAGAAGGTCGTCAACGAACCTTGAGGTCCTGATGAGGTACTCCGTGCACGAGTCCGGTATGACGACGTCCTGGGCCTTCAGCTCGAGCATCTGAGTGTCGTTCTCGAGCTCTTTGCCATGGAAGTCCTTGGTGTACCCCAGCGAACGGGCGGTCGGCACATCTATGCCGACCTCGGACGGAGTGAAATGCGTCAGCGGGACATCGGTGGAGTCTATCCTGATGGTCCCGTCCTTGAACACGAATACCTCGTGCTTCGCCCTCAGCACGCCCTTGTCGATTATCTCGGGGGTCTTGTTCTTGGATATCATCCCCTGGACGCCCTTGACCTCCACACTGCGCTTCTCCCCCAGCCTGTCCAGCGCGGACTGGAAGATCATCCCGATCGGTATGTCCTGGACCTCAGCGTTCCCCGTCGGGACAGTATGGGAGCCGCACTCACACTTCGTGATGAACGACTTGCGCCCACACATGTGGCACAACCTCTCGCCCAGCTCCACCTTGAGATCACCCGCTTCCGCGGCGACGTTCACTATCCTCTGGGCGCCGCCGCTCGTACCCACCGGGAACAGGCCGTGCGGTGGCGGCTTCATCCGGCGCTCCCTCGCCTTCTCCGGCCTCGCGACCCTTGCGCCTATCCTCGTGACCGCCCTCGGCCGGACGTCCACCCCTGACAGCGCGGAGACGACCTCCAGGGGCTTCTGCGACTTCGGCAGCTGGCCACCAGACATGCTTCCATCATCCGAGGCAGTGAGTCCAAGACAGACCATCAAGGGTTTGGAGTATCTTTCGATTACGACCTCGTCGCCGTCGACCCTGTGAAGCGCCCCGAGCTTCTCGAGGATGGCCTTCTCCTCCTCCTGATTCTTCATTCGCAGCGCAGAGCCATCGTAGGCCCCAGAGGCGATGGCATGCTCCCTTAGCCGCACAATCTCCTCGTAGGTAAGGTCGGACCAGAAGAGATTGAAGTTCGGGTGGAGTGGGACACCATGATCCTTGGACAACGAGAGGGCGCTCTCGAAGGTAGGGGACAGCCAGTCCTCGGGCAGCGAGTCCAGCCTCTCCAGGAGTTCCTCCCTGTGCCACTCAAGGCAGTACCCGGAAGGCATGAGAAGGTGGTTGTTCTCCGCGAATTCGCCATACGGCACCAGCAGTTCACCCACGTCCACGATCTCCGCGACCTGGCCCCTGATGGTCTTGGCCTCTTCCGGGGTGTTCACTTGGACCAAGGAGCCATTGTTCAGGAGCGCGATTGGTCCTTCTATCTCGGTGCAGGGGGTGATGGCGCCCGCCTTCCCTGGCCTCTCGATCTTGACCTGTGTGCCTATGGCCACGAAATCGTTCAGGAGCGTCATCGTGGCGGGGTTCATGGCGAGCGCCGCAAGCCCGGTCGCCCTCGTCCTCCCGTACCTGAGCCTGAAACCCCCGACCCTCGATGGATACGCAAGAACGGGCCTGCCCACGAGCATGTCCTTCAGGAACTTGGCGCTCGGGGCTATCTCCGAGCCCGTCTCATCGACACCCTTCTTCTTGAGGTTGAGGAACCTGTCTATGAACTCCCAGCCGTCTATCCCGAGGCGCTTGACGTGCTTCTGCACCTTGGGCGCCTTCAGGCACAGGCCCTCGGCGATCACGAGGCACGCGCCTCCCCTCACCCTGTTCGTCGCGACCTTGGGGAGGTCCCTGAAGCCGGATATCTCCGTGTCCTCCGTACCTTCGCCGTCTATGCATATGGGTACGTTCTTGGATATGATGTCTATCTCGTCGTTCGAGGGAGTGTACTGCAGGTGCTGGCAGGACTTGTAGAGCGGTATCTCCTCCTTGAACCGCTCCGCCTCACCCGTGGTGGGCATGTACCTCCCAAGGCCCAGCTCCCGGCGGACTACATCCGCTATCAGGACGCTCATCGCCTGGCCCGTCCCCCCGGCGGAACGTATCGGACCCGAGAAGAACACCGTCAAATAGTCGGAGCCGTCAGAGTTCCTATTGACCGACACCCCGGCGATACCCTCGAGCGGGGCGACCAGGATGCCCTCCGTGAGCACAGCCAGTCCCAGCCTGACAGCTCGCTCTATCGCGAACTCCTTGGTCCTCGCGGGGAGCTTGGCATACTCCTTGGCTATCAGGATGGAGACCTCCTCCCTGTTGTGGTCTCTACTCAGCTCCCTTATCCTGGAAGCGACGCCCTCGACCTCCCACTCGAACAGGAGCTTCTCGACCCTGGCCGCGAGGTCCGCCGCCTGAGGTATCTCGACATCCAGCTCGGGGTCGAGACCTAGGTGGCGGGCACGCCTGGCGATCTCGTAGCACGTGTCCACCTGCCGCTGGAGCGACGAGAAGTACTCCTCCATGGATTCGCTGCACACAACAGTCTTCATGCTCCCCCGAGACGACGCTGTCGCGGACAGGCGAAGCCAGCCGCGGACCTGCTCAGATGTGCTATCCCGGACGCTAATCAATGCTCTCGACTATAAGGGTTGCTGAGCGCGCATCATCACAACGATTCCGTCGACCAGCTTCTGTACGCCAGCACCCGTCTCAGCGCTGATCCTCGGCCTGTCGCTCCTGGTCTTGAGCAGGTCGGACTTGCTCTCCACCTCGACCACCGGGACGCCGGTGAATTCGGATCTGATGGTTTCCAGCATGTGCTCCTGCTGTGAAATCGGGTAGCCACATGTCTCGGTCGGGTCGAAGATGAACAGGATTAGGTCCGCCAGGTGCCTCAGGGCCAGGATGGCCCTCAACTCCATCGGATTCCTCTCACTCAGTTCGCGGTCGAGGAGTCCAGGAGTGTCTATCACCTGATACCTCACATACTTCTTCTCGAAGGTCCCGACGGATATCTCCTGCGTGGTGAAGGGGTAGACGGCCACTCTGGGCTTCGCGGTCGATATCCTGGCCACGAGCGCGCTCTTGCCCACGTTCGGAGCCCCGGCGACCACGATGGTCATATCGTCGGGGTTGACCGCAGGGAACTTCCGCATGGTATTCCGGGCCTTCGCAAGGAATGTGAGCTCTTTGTCGACCTGCTTGACGAGAGAAGAGATCCTTCCATAGGCACCCCTCCTGACCTGATCGATCCTGGATATCGTGCTAGCGGCCACGATCTCCCTCCTGGCATCCTTGGCGACCCTGGAGACGTTGCCTCTGCACCAGTCCATCGCGCCCAAGGACTTCTTGAGCCTATCCCGGCCTATGGTGACGTCGATGAGCTCCGAGTAGAACGGGCTCTGCCTGTCTATGCTGGGAAACGCCTTCACGTAGCGGCCCATGGTGCTCACGATGACATCGCTGACGGACTTGAGCTTCCCGATGTTTATCTCCCTGACAGAGTCGAGCCTCGTGCGACCGTGGTAGTCGACCTTGGAGGCCTTCTTGAAAGCCTTGTCCAGGATCTCCTCGGCACTCAGGACCGTCGGTATCTCGAACATTGCGGTCGCGTAGATGCTTCGTCCTGATGATAAACCCTCTTGCCTGACAAAGGCTATATCGAATGATTCTGCTGTACATGACGACCGAAATGAGGCGCATCAAGGCCAGAAGGGGCACGAAGCTAGCATGCAAGGGCTGGAGACAGGAGGCCATACTCCGGATGCTCCAGAACAACCTCGAAAACGCGGAGAAACCCGATGAGCTCATCATCTACGGCGGAACCGGCAAGGCCGCTCGCAACTGGGACTGCTACCACGCCATCGTGAAGGCGTTGACCGAGCTCGAGGACGACGAGACGCTCCTGATACAGTCCGGCAAGCCCGTCGGGATATTCAGGACGCAAAAGTTCGCCCCGAGGGTGCTCACCGCCAATGCGCACCTGGTGCCCAGGTGGTCCACCTGGGAGGTCTTCCACGAGCTCGAGGCGAAGGGGCTGATCATGTACGGACAGATGACTGCTGGCGGGTGGGCATACATCGGCACGCAGGGCATACTGCAGGGTACCTACGAGACCTTCGCCGCCTGCGCCAGGAAGAGCTTCGGAGGCACTCTCAAGGGCAGGCTGGTATTGACTGGTGGCCTCGGAGGCATGGGGGGCGCTCAGCCTCTCGCGGTGACCATGAACGGCGGCGTCTGCCTTGCAGTCGAAGTAGACGAGAAGAGGATCGACAGACGCGTCGATATCGGATACTGCGACAAGAAGGTCAAGGACCTGGACGAGGCAGTCAGGATCGCACTGGATGCGAAGAAGAGGAAGAGGCCGCTCTCCATTGGACTCCTCGGGAACTGCGCTGACACCCATCCATCGCTCCTCGGGAAAGGTGTAGTACCTGACGTGGTGACCGACCAGACCTCTGCTCACGACGAGCTTGGAGGGTACGTCCCGAAAGGGGTGAGCGTCAAGGAGGCCGAGGCGTTGAGGGAGTCCAACCCGGACGAGTACAGCCGGAGGGCGATTAAGAGCATAGGGATCCACGTGAAAGCGATGCTCGGGTTCCTGGGGAAAGGCTCGATCGTGTTCGACTACGGGAACAACATACGCGCCCAGGCCGTGAAGGCTGGGGTCAAGGATGCATTCGATTTCAAAGGATTCGTGCCACTGTACATACGCCCGATGTTCTGCGAAGGAAGGGGACCATTCAGGTGGATTGCCCTGTCAGGCGACCCGGAGGATATATTCAAGACGGACAGGGTCGTCATACGCGAGTTCAGCAAGAACAAGCAGCTAGTGAGCTGGATCAAGCTGGCGGGGAAGAAGGTGCCCTTCGAGGGGCTTCCCGCGCGGGTCTGTTGGCTCGGATACGGGGAGAGGGCGCGCTTCGGCAAGATTATCAACAGGATGGTCCGAGAGGGCGATCTCAGGGCGCCCATCGTCATCACAAGGGACCACCTCGACTGCGGCTCAGTGGCATCTCCGAACAGAGAGACAGAAGGCATGATCGACGGTAGCGATGCGGTCGCTGATTGGCCCTTCCTGAACGCCCTCGTGAACGCGGCCGGAGGAGCGGACCTGATAGCGGTCCACAACGGAGGCGGTGTGGGTATCGGATACTCGACCCACGCTGGTCTGTTGGTGGTCGCGGATGGAACCAAGGAGGCCGATGAGAAGATCGAGCGCGTCCTCACCTCAGATCCCGGCATGGGCATCGTCAGGCACGCCGATGCCGGTTATCCACAGGCGATAAGGGTCGCGAGGAGCCGCAAGGTCAGAGTCCCCATGATGAAGTGACCAGCCATCAGCTCACCTCTTTCCGCGACCTGCATCGCCGTTCTCATTAGAAAGGACAATTAGCCTGTTCGCCATTCATGATGTCGACTCAGACTGGTGCAGGATGTACGAACTCAAGATACGGATCTGGCTGGAGCGAGACGGAAGGTTCATAATGAGCGACGGCCGGGCGCTGCTGCTCAAGAAGATCAAGGACACTGGTTCGCTCTCCAAGGCCGCGCAGGAGATGGGCATGTCCTACAGGCATGCCTGGGGCGTTCTCCACAAGATCGCACAGAGCGCGGGCGGCGATGTCGTTCATTCGACGAGGGGCGGGAAGCAAGGCGGCCTGACATCCCTCACACCGTTCGGAGAGGAGATTCTGAGGGAGTATGAGAACAAGGCCTCCTCCCTGCAGAGCCAGTTTGACAACAAGTGGAGGAAGCCGTCGCTCACTGCCGATGGCATAGTGACGCGCGGGAAGGAGATAGTGCTCATCAAGAGGGGCAGGGAGCCGTTCAAGGGCCATTACGCGCTGCCTGGGGGTTTCCTGGACTACGGTGAGACGCTCGAGCACTGCGTCGTGCGTGAGGTCCATGAAGAAACGGGGCTCAGGACCGAGATAGTCGACCTCGTCGGGGTGTTCTCCGCGCCGGACAGGGACCCCAGAGGGCACTTCGTGACAGCTGTCTATCACCTCAGGCCCGTCGGGGGCACTCTGAAGGCGGGGGACGACGCAGAAGCGGCGGAGTGGGTGCACACCGACAAGCTCCCAAAGTTCGCCTTCGACCACGGGAAGATCGTCCAGACGTTCCTGTCGAAGAGGAAATCTAATAAAGTGTTTTGAGAGACGGTTTGCGGTCACAGCGCTGGCATCATGCCCTGAGGTCCTTTCACGAACGGCAGGTAGACGAGCTTCGTGTCGTTCACCGTCAGCGTGTAGTTCAGTCGCTGCAGGACCCCTGGCTGCTCGGCCTCCATAGTCACGACCACGAAATCAGCGAGGTGGGCGGCCTCCTGTTTCGACACTGTCGCCGGAAGGCGCTTCACGTTCCCGAAGTTCAGCCTGGTCGCGTACTTCGGCGGGTTGGCGGTGAACCTGCCGGACAGCGCCTTGAAGCCCGCGTTGTCCAGCTCCGTGGCCGGGATGTAGACGAACATATTGCCCGTATTGCTTGCGCCCTTCAACCACTGAGTCAGCTTGAACAGCGAGCCGCCCTCGACATCTTTCGAGTGCACGACGAGCGTGGCGTACACTCTCCAGAATGGCATGTAGAGCTTCTCACCCGGTACAGCCTGGTTGAACTCGCCGATCTCGAAGTCCAACTTCTCAATGCCTCCGTCCCGGATGTGCATCGTGTTGCACTGGGTGCAGAAGAACAGGTGGTCCCTGACCTTGCTCTGGATGGGGCTGTTGCACTGCGGGCACCTGACTGGGACGACCTTCATCTCAATCCCTCCAGCTGTTTCGCGACGCCCTGCATCTGCTGCAGGGTCTGCTTCATCGTACCCTTCTTGTCCTTGAACTCGCCTTCGATCCTCTCAGAGCCGTGCCTGAAGAACCTGTACGCGAGGAAGAGTATCCCGAAACCTATCGCCACACCGACTAAGGCCAGACGACCGTCATCGAAGTAGTCCACGCCCGATGCGATGATGGTTCCTGCGGCCACCAGCCCTCCGACGACGGCCCCTCCGGTCATGGCCATGCTCTGGAACAGGGGGTCCCCGGGAGCTCGGCCTGAGAGGACCTGCCCCGTGACGCCGTCGACAGTAGCCATGTACATCCTGTCGTGATAGCTGTACCTGACCACCCAGACCGGGTAGTATATCATCGTCAGGCTCTTCGGGAATATGTGCAATCTCTTGAAGGTGATGTGCGGCACCCGGGCGCCCGCGACGGCCCTGCCCTCAGCGTCGTTCTTGGCATGGACGATTGCGTCGTCCTTGCTCGTGGTCGCCTCGAAGGTGGGGATCATCTCGAAGTCCGCGAACCCGGTCTCCCCGGACAGATTCCTGAGGGTGCGTATGCCCAGGTCGCCAGGGTCGCATGCTATCTCCGAGTAGACGTAGTCCTGGAGTATCATGACCTCCTTCGGTATCCTCTCGACCCTGACGTTCCCCTTGGAGTCGGTATGTCGCCTCTCCTCGTAACCACATATCCAGCCCGCGACCTTCGTGTTGGCCTTCCAGAAGGGCAGGAAGATCGGATATGTCTCGGTCATCCTCCCCGTCCTCGGCAGGTCCCTCGCCTTCCAGCCGCGCCTCCACCACTGCTGGGTCGCCCCCATGGCGTTGTCCTTTTGCATCTTCACGCTGAAGGCTATCGTGGACACGCCCTGGTCGCCCTCGACGAACAGCGTTGACCCGCAGTACTGGCATGGGATGATGTTCTCCCCCTCGGGTATCGAAATCGCTCCGCCACAGGTCGGGCAGCTCAATCCGACTGATATGCCTGTCATGGTCACATCCTCCTCGCAACGAACAGGGCGGCACCGAACAGCGCCACGACCGTGACAGCTATCGCAGCGACCGCGGCAGCCAACGACGAGGTCGCAATGAGCCCCTCCAACATGATCGCGAAGAACCCAATCACCGCGACCAAGATGTACGCGGCCGAGCTCCTTGTCGGGAACTCCGAGGAGAAAACCTCACCAGACGAACCGTCTATGACCGCCTGATACTTCTTCTGGTTGAACACATAGTCGAGCTTCCATATCGGGAAGTACACGAGTGCCTGCTCCTTCGGCTTCCCTGGCAACCTGTTCGTGTAGGCCATCATCTCGATGTCCGGCTTGACCATCTCCGCTCCCTTCGTGTCGAAGGACGCGTCGAGTATCTTAATGTCGCCCGCAGGAACCTTGAGGCTGTGCAGCCCTGGCAGGGTCGTGGATCCGGCCGGCTCGAATATGACCTGCTCCGCGCCGTTCACGTCCCTCTTGAACATGTAGACGGGGAAGTACTCCCTCTTGACGCCCGCGATCTGCGCAAACTTGTCCAGATCCTTCGCCTTGGTCGGCCCGGCGGCCCATCTCTTGAACACGCCCACCGCCTGGTCCTCCTCCATCATGAAGGGCAGGGCGTAGTAGAACCCCGCGCCGGTCCTGTCGATGTAGACTTGGGAGCTGCAGTACGGGCATTTCACAAACTTCACCCCGGTGTCGAATGGCACCGGGGCTCCACACTTCGGGCAATTCACGGAAGCCAAGCTATCCTACTCCTGAAAGGGTTTGGATGCTGCTATCCAGCCCCGTTCTCACAGGGCCTTTCCGCATGAAGGGCAGAACTTGGATGTCGCCGGTCCCTCGGCGCCGCACGCGGCGCACTTCTTGGTCGCGGCCATTGCAGTCCCGCAGTTCGGGCAGAACTTGGTCCCCTCCGGGACCTCCTGAGCGCACTTCGAGCACGGGGTTGTAGCCGGGCCGAGCTTCGCGCCGCACGAATTGCAGAACTTGCTCGTCGCCGGGTTCTGTGCGGTGCACTTCGCGCAGAGTATCATCGCCACTGCGGCCCCTGCCGCCGGGGCGGCCGGAGCACCAGGCTGTTGGCTGGTCCGCATCGTGTCCATCATCGTCCAGCCCATGCCGATACCCGCGCCCACTCCGACACCAGCGGCGGCCGCACCACCTGCAGGGTTCGATGCGGCATCGCGCATCGCCTGCCCGGTCTGGTACTGCATGTAGTTCGCACCGAGGATGGTCATTGAGCTCTTGGTGTCCACTGCTTTCTGGACGTCCTCTGGCAACGAGATGTAGAGTCCTGATATCTTCTCAATCGAGATGCCATAGAGGTCGAAGTGCTCCTTCGTCCTCGAGAGCATGACCTGCTCTATGTTCGTCAGGTTGGAGGCGATGTCCGCCACGCCCATGCCCTCGTTCTTCATGTCTCCCAGGGAGTCGTATATGAGCACGACAACCTGCTCCTTGATCCTCTCCTCGACTTCGGCGCTCGTGCTGTAGTTGAAGGTCCCCACGAACTGGTTCACGAAGTTCTCTGGGTGGACCACCTTGTACCTGAACTCGCCGAACACCCGCAGGTTCACTATGCCGAACTCCTTGTCCCTGAACTGGTATGGCTGCTTCGAGCCGAACTTGCCGTCGAAAATCCTCTTCTGGAGGTACACGACCTCGGCCTGCTGCTGCACGCCGGACAGGAACTTGACGATGGCGCCCACGACAGGGGCGTTCAGCGATGTCAGCGCGTACCTGTCGGGCCTGTCTATGTAGGCCAGGGCTTTTCCGTCCCTGTAGAAGACGGCTATCTCGTCCTCGCGGACGACGATGTTGTCGTTCCATCGGATGTTCCTGGACATCCGGTACATCACGTTCCCGCGCTTGCTGGCGTCCTCCCACTTGAATGTCTCAGCACCTATGACGCTCATCTATCACACCTCCGTGCCCTCTATTACCCGCATCCTCTTCGAGAACTGGTCCTCGAAGTCCGTGATGCGCGCCTTGATAGTCATGAGCTCCTTGAAGCTCACCTGCTCGTCCGCCGCCATTAGGGCGTTCTTCAGCGAGTCGATGCTGGTGGCCATAGCGGTCATGTGGTCCAGCATAGCGACGTCGAATTCGTAGAGCCTGTTGAGCTCGTCCTCCTTGATTTGAATATCCGCGGCGAAGCCTGAGTACCCCATCTGCGCATGGGCAACGAGCCCCTCGAGCCGCTTGAAGTTGCTGATCAGGCCGCCAAGCGTCTCGAGTTCCTTGGAGCCATAAGTCGTCCTCAGCAGGCCCCTGGACTCCTCGAGCCCGCGTCTCTGCTTGCCGAGCCTTTCGGCGAGCTGCATGCGCAGCATCTTGTCCGCATCCCTGAGATCCTCCCTGCGCCTGTAGCCGCTGAAGCCCGGGATGTAGCTCTGGATCTTCTTGAGAATGCCCTTGTCCTCTTCGACTCTGTCTCTTATGTCTGGCATGTGGGGTGCCTCCGATTTGGCCGGCTATTATCACATATGAGAGCTAATAAAGGCTTCGACGGAAAACCCAGGCATGAGTGTCAACTCAGGTCTCCGCTTTATGAACGATGAGACGGATACGGCAGTATCATGGGATTCAGGATAGTCGGCGTGATAGGGGCTAGCTCGGCCAGTCAGGACATCACGGATCTTGCGGAGAAGGTCGGCGAGGAGATCGCGAAGAAGGGGGCGGCAGTTGTCTGCGGAGGTCTCACGGGGGTCATGGAGGCTGTGTGCAGGGGCGCTAGGCGTCACGGCGGCCTGACCATAGGGATCATCCCCTCGGACGAGAAGAATGATGCCAACAGGTATGTCCAGATACCCATAGTGACAGGGATGGGCGTTGGGAGGAATGTGATGCTGGTCAAGACCGCGGATGTGCTCATCGCGGTGGGCGGGGAGTTCGGCACGCTCTCCGAGATCGCCCATGCCCTCAACCTTGGCAAGACCGTGGTCGGACTCAGGACATGGCGGCTCGAGAAGGCGCACACGAAGCCTATCCCCAGGCTCATTGAGGCTGATGGCCCGGAGGACGCTGTCGAGAAGGCACTGAAGGCCATTCCTGCGCAAACATAATGTAGAGCAGCGGCGTGATATTCCCAGCACCAGTGTGGAGGTTTCTTGCGTATGCCGATTGCGAAGGTCGCCGTCGCCCTTGACCCCGACAGGCGAAGGGGGACCGAGAAGGTCGTCGAGGCCCTCGGGCTACCGAGCCTGAAGGACAAGAGCGTGCTCATCAAACCGAACTTCAACACGGCGGACCCGGCGCCAGGATCGACTCACGTAGACACTATCCGAACCGCCGTCGAGCTCGTGAAGGTTCACGGCCCAAAGAGGATAATCCTCGGGGACAGGAGCGGGCCCGCGAAGACCAGCAAGGTGTTCCAGGAAAAGGGGGTGTTCGCCCTTGCCCAGGAGATGGGGTTTGAGTGCCTGGTATTCGACGAGATGGCCAAGGACCGGTGGGTGAAAGTCAAGCCACCGGGCATGCACTGGATGAACGGGTTCTGGTTCGCGAAACCCGTGCTCGAAGCTGACGCCGTGATAGGCCTCTGCTGCCTCAAGACTCACCAATACGGAGGGCACTTCACGATGTCCCTCAAGCTCACGACTGGCATGGTCCATTCCAGGAACATGACAGAGCTGCACACATCTGTCATCAACCAGAGGAACATGATCGCGGAGATGAACTGGCCCTACAAGCCTACCCTGGTGGTCATGGACGGGGTCGAGGCGTTCTACAAGGGAGGACCGATGACCGGCCCGAGATGGGCTGCGAACCTCACCTTCGCGTCCTCCGACAGGATAGCCCTGGACGCCGTCGGGGTCGCTGCGCTCAAGATGCACGGCACTACAGAGAAGATCCAGCGCAAATCCATCTTCGGGCAGGACCAGATCAGGAGGGCCGTTGAGCTAGGCCTCGGAGTCTGCGACCCGGACGATATCGAGATGGTTCCCGTCGATGAAGCATCGGAACCGATCGTGCAGAAGCTCTGGTCGATACTCTCCAAGGGCTGAGACGGAGATCGCGCCCTTGGAGATGATTCATTAGCTGGTGTCGCTCCCGTTGACCGGCAAGTCAACGCGCGAGGCGCATACATATAGTGTCCATGCTACTAGCACAAACGATAGACATGAATGAAGTAATCAGACTGATGTTGGTGCCCGTTGTACTCGCCTCGCTCCTCCTAACGACGCTTGTTGGGCTGATAATGGTCATTCCCCCTGATGAGGGCTCAGGCGAGCTGCTGAGAACCTTCGATTCGAAGTCCGATCTCGTGGAGTTCCTGCAGGGAGATGATGACACGCAATACGCACTTCTGACCCCAAGGTCGCCGACAGGGTACTCTGAGCTGACGGGGGACTCGGGGGGCTCGTTGCCCCACTCGGAGACGAACGTGCAGACCGAGGGCGTGGACGAACCAGACATCATCAAGACGGACGGTGAGTTCATCTACATCGCCACCCGCTCCGAAGTCAAGATAGTCAACGCCAACCCGCCTGAGGAGATGGAGGTAGTCTCCGTGATTGAGGCCGCGGACCTGTTCGGCAACAACGACACGACCTACGGGCAAATCAGCGGGTTGTTCGTCCGTGGTGACAGGCTCGTGATCCTGGGGAGCGTATACACCCAGGTCCTGACCTTCACATATGCTGCGGACGTGGTTGCGTATGAGTATCGTCTTCCCACGACCGTGATTTCCGTGTTCGACTTGGGGGACATATCGGACCCTAGCCTTGAGTTCATGGTTGGTATCTCAGGTTCCGAACTCACCTACAGGATGGTTGATGATGTCGTCTACGTGCTTGCGTATCTTACGGTACGGTATCCCGAGGAGGACAATGTACTGCCGAAGATGTGGGAGAACGGCAGGAAGGGGGACGTGCCTCTGTCGTCCGTGAGGTACGATCCTGAGATGCGCCATGCGAACTCTCTCGTCAACATACTCGCTTGTGACATATCCAACGGCGGCCACGCATCGCTGTCAATCGTCGCGGACTGGTCCTCCACGGTATACATGTCCACACAGGCGCTCTATTTCGCCGTCCAGAAATGGGATGGAAGCGTTACGGACGAGAGTGGGTTCGCTCGCCCCGAAGACACCAATTCGGCGAGGACGACGATATACAGGATCTCGACTGATGGCCTGCGCTTGAATGCCTCCGCCCGCGGCGATGTCCGAGGCTGGCTGCTGAACCAGTTCTCCATGGACGAGTACGAAGGACATCTCAGGATCGCGACCACGACCAGTTGGGAGGATATCGAGAACGCCGTCTATGTGCTGGACGGGAACCTCGATGAAGTCGGGGCCCTGGAAGGCCTTGCCCCCAGGGAGAGGATATACTCTGCCCGGTTCGTCGGGGACACCCTCTATCTCGTGACATTCCTCCAGGTGGACCCGCTGTTCGTGATCGACCTCTCCGACCCTGCCAGACCGAAGGTGGCCGGAGAGCTGAAGATACCTGGATTCTCCACCTACCTGCATCCAGTCGACGACTCGCACGTCCTCGGCATAGGGCAGGAGGACGGGAGAGTCAAGGTGTCCATGTTCGATGTCTCGGACCCCACCTCACCCACCGAGAAGAGCAAGTTCGTGATCGAGAGTCCGTTCTATTCAGAGGCGCTCTACGACCATAGGGCGATACTCTTCGACCGGGAGAGGGAGCTGCTGGTAATCCCAGGCTACGAGTGGGTATCCGACTGGGACGGCGACGGGACGATCTGGCTCAATCTGACTGATTACCAGCGCCCGACCGCGTATGTGCTGAAGGTCTCGCTGTCCGACGGCATCTCCTTGAGGGGTGTCATTACGCATGATGCTGGGGAGTACCCATACTACTGCAGGATGGCACGCGCTCTCTACATCGGGGACAGCCTCTATACGCTCAGCAACCTGGCCCTCCAGGCGAACCTGCTTGATGACCTGTCGTATATCGGGGAGGTGGACCTGTACGAATACCCCTACGCTGAATACTACACTTTCTGAGCTGTCCGGCTCCGAGGGCCGTGGACTGAGAGCCAAGTTAATGTCCCCCAAACCCTTACTCCACCCCGGAGTGGGGGCGATGCGCGTCGAGTTGGACAAGAAGTCGTTGTTCGCTCTGGCATCGGATACGCGGCTGGAGATACTCAAGGCGTTGCAGCCGATGAGGAGGACCGTGAGCCAGCTCTCCGAGGCCTTGGACATAGACAAGGCCGCTGTTCACCGGCACCTGAAGAAGATGGAGGAAGGCGGGCTCGTCGTCCGGCAGGAGGACCATGGGTTCGTGTACTACGGTCTCTCGTGGAAGGCGCGGGACCTCATGTCCCCGAATGAGAACACGAAAATAGTCATCCTGATATCCTCAGTGTTCGTATTCTCGATATTGGCCGCATTCTTCCTGATGGTCGGACTGGTTGCCGTCGATGTCATGAACCAACCCACCTTGGTGCCGAAGAGCCCCTCCGAAGGCGGATATTCCTCCGAGGTGGATGAATTCCCTTCGATTGGAGCGAATCAGGCATGGATGATCCTGATTGGATTCGTCGCGGCCGCAGTCATCGCCTCGACGCTTGCAGTCCGTAAGATGCGCAGGCCTCGACAGAGGATAGACCCATCCGTGGAATCCAACAATGTGGAGAGGCCTGTTCCCGAAGACTGAACGCTATCGCGGCCATTACTGGCCGGAGGGAGGAGTCTCCGCTGGACCGAGAGTTCTACGCTTTCTGGTGTAATTGGCAACATTCATTAATCAGCTAAACGGATACGCCGCTCATGCCACAGCAAGTACATGCGGCGCACATCCTTGTCGACAAAGAAGAGAAGGCGAATGAGCTACTGAGCAGGATCAACTCCGGGGAGAGCTTCGGTGAACTGGCGAAGCACAATTCGAAGTGCCCGTCCGGAAAGAAGGGCGGGGACCTTGGTTGGTTCGGAAAGGGCATGATGGTCAAGGAGTTCGAGGATGCGGCATTCGGTGGCCAGAAGGGGTCCACCGTAGGACCGGTCAAGACGCAGTTCGGCTGGCACCTGATCAAGATACTCGAACAGCGCTGAGCGCTAGACTCTGAGCACGGACCGAAGCGGTCCCTCAACAACGAATCTGAAGGGCCTCCCTAATCCATTCCTCTTGGAGAGCGAGATCTGGACAGGGAAAAGAACCGCCCCAGCGACACGCCCTGCGGGGATGCCGACGAACAGAGAGAAGTAGGTCAAGTCCTCAAGGAGCCACGTGACCAAGAATATCGCCGCCACGAACACGATGATCGATTCGACAAGCGAATGCAGGGTATGCTCAATGGCCGGACCGCTCCTCCTCCGCTCCAGGTGCACGCGCGCCAACATCGTCCCCGAACCTGTACCCGCACGGATGGTGTATCTGCTCACTCTTGGTTCTGGGATACTTCCTGCACTGTGGTGGTCTCAGGAAGTACGCTTTGCACTTGAAGGAACCAGGGTCGTCCTCAGACGACCTCAGGAACGGGCACTTTACAAGGAACTTGCAGCAGGCACCACACCTGTTGCACTCACCCGTTCTGGATGGGGCCACGGGCAGGACGAGGCTCGTCACGAACCGCGTCAGTTTGCCTTCGAAAGGTCCGTTCTTCATTTGAAGCGACCCAGAGATGGTTGTCTGCTATCTGAATTCTCCTCGAAAGCCTTTCTGGTGGGACTAGATGGTCTTCTCAAAGCCCTTGATCAGCTCGTCACCCTGCTTGATGACGGACCCATCCAGGGGTGTCGGTTGGCGCTCCTTCAGGAGCTGCTTGGCTATCCTCCTCGCCTCGGGCACCATCCGGTCGGACAACGACGCCTCCATCTCGAGCTTCTTCGGGTCCCAGAAGTGCAATTCCTTCCTGAAGTTCCTCAGCGTGTGAGGATGTGTCAGGAAGGTGTTCCCGTGGCCGACAGCCTTGATGACATCCAATGCGGCCGTCTCCTCACTGAACACGAAGTGCCTCATGTAGGCCCTCAGGTCCTCCCATAGATATGCGTCGATGACCATCTGCTCCAGGGAGGCGCCCTTGACAGCGTCAAGGCCACCCATGCCTCCGGCTATGTCTGTGCCGGACATCGTCGTGAGCACGACCCCGAACACCTGGGTGAGCGAATGCGGTATGCCCGGCTCGGGTTTGTCGTTCGTACCCCAGTCGCCGACCATGCTGGGGAGCCCGTATCTCGCGGACATCTGTCCCAGGCCGGCGCTGATGACCGCTGGTTCCGCAGTCATGTAGTTGATAGAGCCAGTGCGCATGTCGATGGGCGCGGACGAAGAGCAGTAAATGTGAGGCGAGCCCGGCGCGGTAAACTGCGTTATGCACAAGCTGGCAAGGTTCTCAGCATTGGCGTTGATGATCGTTCCCGCAACGGTCACGGGGGCGGAGCCTCCGGATAAGGACATGGACATCGAGGCTACGGGAATCCCGCACTTCGACAGCTCCGCCATACCCTCCACTGCGCCCTCGTCAAACGATAGAGGGGCTATGGAGCAACAGATGACCGAGAACAGCGGCCTCTTCCTGAGCGCGTCCTCGCCTCCAGCGACGAACGACGCCAGCTGGACCTGTCTGCGCGAGTCCTCGGCGCTCGATACCTCCACGCTCTGGACGTGCTTGGTCGTGTTCTGCATCGCGGTCCAGAGCTCGTGCAGGCCATGCGCTGGCTGAGGCACCTCAGTAGCGGTGAGCGACGTCCAGCAGTACGCCACCGGGTCCAACGCGTCCGCGAGCCTGATGAAGTCGGCGATGTCCTTCCTCGTGGAGGGGCGTTTCTCGCCGGTGTCGATATCCCTCATGTATATGCCCAGGCCGGTGGTGCCCAGATTCGGCCATGACTCCACCGGCATCGGCAGGTCGTGCTTAGGGTCCCTAGCACAGAGGCGGATGCTCCTGGGGGCTCTCTTGACGGCCTCATCTACCATCCTCTCGGGGATCTTCGCGATGCCGGTCCCGTAATCAACAGTCGCTCCCCCCGACTCGAGCGTCTTGAGGACACTATGACTGCGAACGAGCACACCCATCTCCTCCAGACACTTGACACTCTGCGCATGTACGAAGTCTTCTTCTCGCTTGTCCAAGAACCTTATCCTCGCTACGGCCAACTCCGTCACCTCCCAGGGCGCGTCCCACCGCCCTTCGCAGAAAGGGGCAAGCGGATGGACTACAAGTAGGTTTCCTTCCGCAGTAGACTCGGACACAGCGGGTGCAGACCCAGAAAAATAAATTACATCATAATTATTAAATTTAGTGCACTTTGCTCGGAGGCGGAAAAGTCTGCGCCTCGTTCCTTTCCCCTGGTCAGGGCTGCGTAGCGGCAACCGATGACCTGGGCGTGGGCGCTATCGATATCTGGCCTCTCTCCGAAGGGAGCAGGCCAGGTTCCCACACTTCATGCTCTGGTCCGAGAACGCAACCTTGCGACCACGATAACCAGGCCGAGAACAAGGACTACTGGCACGGCCATATCCGAGAATTCGGGTATCGGATCCATAAGCGGATAGTTGTCCTGGCTGTCCGCATCGATCACATAAGGCGTGTCACCGATACCATCACCGTTCCCATCTGTACCGGTGTAGTTGTCCCAGTAGTTGCCCCCACTCGGATACCCGTCATCCCATGCGTTGCTCATGACGTCCCAGACCTGGTAGGTGTTGTTGATGAAGTTGTTGTGGAACACATTGAAGTTCACCGTGCCAGTTGAAAGGACCATTCCAGCATAGTTGTCAGCGATGTGGTTCTCGGTGACGTTCCCACGAGTGCACTGATAGAGCTCTATCCCGTACTGGTGGACCGGGAGACCGTTGGCCACTATGGTGCTGCCCCTGATGTCCACCTGCGTCGCGTACCATATCTTCAAACCGCAATTGTCGTTCCGCGCAACAGTGTTGTTCGAGAATGTGGCATTCTTGAGGTATCCCGTCGACAGAACGCCGTAATACTCCACATCACTCATTTCGCAATGGGAGACAGTGATATTCTCTGTCGTCCGCACGTCCAGGCCGGAGAAGCAATTGCCGCTGAGATTACAGTCCCGGACGAGGATGTGCCTGGAATACGCAACATCCATCCCCTTGTAGGCATCAACCGCGGACACGTTCCTCACCTCAGTGTTCGTGCAGTTGACCATTATCATCTGACCAGTCTCCAAGCCATCCAAAGAGAGGCCTGTGGCGTCCTTCACATATCGAACGGGCCTACCGTTCACAGTGTTGTCCGTCGATATGATATGTGTGTTGTACTCTCTGAGGACGTTGCCCTGGATGGAAATGCCCGAAGACCCCATCCCGTTCCCGACAACCGTCGCATTGAGCGCCTGGACGAGGTCGATTGCGCTTGAGGACACATTGAGGAAGCGGTTGCCGAACACGACCGATCCATCGCATTGCTGTATCCCAATCCCCGTGTACTCGAGGTCATTGAACGATATGTTTATGCTCTGCACCCAGGAATACGCGCCTATGCCCACCTGTGTGCAGTTCATCACCGTGTTTCTAGTGACAGATGCGTTCGAAGTCCCAGTCCCCACAATCTGCATCCCCTGGTACACTGTATGGATGAAATTGCCGGAGACAGTGGCGTTCCTTACGTTAAAGAGCTGTATGCCTGGATAGCTGAGCTCGTCCCTGACGGTGTTGTTGGAGACTGTGCACGAGTCCAACTCGACGAGTCTAATCGTGTAGCCACAATTCGAGAGCTGGTTCCCGGAGATAGTGACGTTCGTCGAGTACTCCGCGCACACCCCGGAAACATAGTCCACATCCGTGAAGTTGCTGGAGATTACGCTGCAGTCGGAGCAATACTCAAGGTGTACGCCGAAATCGAACTCACCCTGAATCACAGATGACTCGACGGATCCGTTGGTCACATTGTACATGTGCACGCCTGTCTTGTCATTCCAGAACGAGCTCGCATGCAGGTATACACCCCTGATGACGAAGTGGGCGGTCGTGTTTCTGATCACTATCGCGTCGCTGGCATCTCCCCCAATATCCCAATTGGATATGACCCATGGGTCTCCTGCAACGCCGCTCCCTCCAGTGACTCCGTGGTCACCATCGAACATGGAGTCGGAGGTAATGAGGATCGGACTGTGGCTGACGTATGCCGAAGATGATATGCAGGACAGCAGGAGAGTCGCAGACCCAATCCCGAAGAACAATGATGCCAGCATGACCGCCCTTACCTTTGCGGGTCCGGCCAAATCGGCGCATGCAGCCCTCATTCGCTTCACGACTGAAATCCTGTCACCAGGCTCTCCAGAACTTGTGTCTCGGTCTATCTCAGGCTTCGAGGGGCATCCTCCAGTCATGTGCTTTCCTCCCAGGAAGGCGGGTCTGGTCCAGCTATTCGCCCGTTGCCGCGGACGGAGCGTTTCCCCCACCAGGGTCCAAACAGGATAACGGCCTCATATTGTTTGCGGTGGGTGGACTCCACTCGAAGCGCAGCCCTCTCTCATTCTTCAGGGTTCTCAGGGGACCGTTCTTCCTCGGGTTCATCACTCCGGGTCCGACCGAAGAATATCGGCAGGGCGTTCACCAGAAGGATGTACAGAAGGCTGAACATCAGCATCGGGACGGCAATCCAAAGGGTCCATACTGCGTACCCTCCTTCTGTTACCGCCACAAACAGGACATCGGCTAGGCCAAGCAACAGGAACACGAGGGCTAACGTCTCCCCTGAGCTCCATTCCCTCGAAGGGCGTGACTTGTCCGACCGCATCAAGCTGGGATTGGCCTTCCCGCATATGCACCTTCCGCTGTCTCTGTAACATCACCACCGATATTGATCATGGCTCTATGCCCTGATCAGAGAAGGTCACCCGAGCCGAGGGCAGTCCTGGTTGCGGTCAGTCCCCAACATGCCCGATCGGCAGGATCTTCGGCTCCTTCCATTCCTCGCGGAGTATGCTGTACATAGCGGTGTCCCTGTAGACACCCCTGCTGAAGAACGACTTGCGGATGCGCCCCTCCAGCCTGAACCCTGCCTTCTCCAGCACTCTCTGCGACGCCTTGTTGTCCGGATGCGTCTCTGCCTGGACGCGTACGATGTTCTTGTGGAGGAACAGGTAATCCACCATCATCTGAACAGCCTCGCTGCCGTACCCCTTCCCGCGCTCTTCCCTGACCAGCATGTAGCCTATCCCGACACAGTCCTTCGACTTGAAATGGGCGATGTACCCCACCTTCGTTCCGTCCTTCTTCTCGACGAAATACCACTGTCCCTCGCCCCTGCCCTCGTGCTGTTTCTCGAGTTCGTCCAACGAAACCTGGTCGAACGGCTCGAACTCCCCCACGAACTCCACATCGTTAGCCCACTTCTTGATGGTGGGAAGGTCGTTCTTCTCAGCGAGTTCGAGATTGACCTTCAGACCTTGCAGCGTTCTGAACACCGCGGTTCGGAAGCAGAGGGCCGCTAATAAACCCTTCTGCCGGTGCGATTGGCGGAAGGCGATGAGTGTCGGATGCACGGGATAGTCAGGCACTGAGACTCACAGATACAGATCTGTCCAGGAGGAGACCAGGGAGATTGGGGACCTAAGTCCATTAGTGGCTGCTCAATTGATCCGCGCGACCCTCTGGAAGATGCCTTCAGCGGGTGGCAACAGAATGGGATCAGACAAGCCAGTCATCGGACTCCGCCGACCCTCTCTCTAAGATCGGCCGTCTCGTGCCGCCACAATGGATGCTCGGAACATGCAAGCCCTGCATGGAGCCCACGTTCCTCTTTCGCCGAGCCCTGTCACGCATTTGGTGGACCCTTCCGAGACTTTCTCCTCGCCGATATCAGCAGGAACATGCAGATCAGTCCCAACACGGGAACCACAAGCTCGGAGAACTCGGATATCGATATCGCGGAGAAGGTCGCATACTTGAGGGACTCCTCACCGTAACTGTAATTGTGATAGCTGATGTGTACCCAGCCGCCTGAATCGACCGCTATTGAGGTGTCCGAGCCGACACCATCATAGCTATCAATCGTGCCACTTGCCCAGTCGCCCCCTGCGTTCGTGGCGTACTTGAGGTCATAATTGTCAAAGTCATGATAGCTTATGTGCGCCTTGTCCGCCGAATCGAGCGCCAAGGATGCGTATGTGCCAACATCGCCCGCTTCATCCACAGTGTCCAATGACCATGTGCCGCCTGCGTTCGTGGCGTACTTGAGGTCGCAATCCGTGGAATCATAGTAGACGATATGGACCTTGTCGATCGAATCGATTCCTATTGAGCTGGACGAGCTCATGTCGCACACGTCATCGACTATGCTCAGGACCCATTCGCCGCTCGCATCCGTGGCATACTTGAGGTATCCGCGCGTGATGTCACTGTAGCTGATATGGACATTGTCGGAAGAGTCTACGGCTATGCAGGTGGACCCACCCACATCGTCCTGGCTGTCAAGCGTAATTAAGGCCCAATCGCCGCCTTCATTGGTCGCGTACTTGAGATCGCGGCCCGTTGAGTTGTAGTAGCTGATGTGTACCCAGCCGTCCGAGTCGACGGCAATTGAGCTGGACGAACCCACGTCGCCCGCGCTATCGACGCAGCTCAGGGACCACCCACCGCCTGCGTTGGTGGCGTACTTCAGATCTCTGTTCGTGGCGTCTTTGTAACTTATGTGGATCTTGTCGGCTGCGTCGATGGCAATCGAGGTCGACCAGCCCACGTCACCCCCGCTGTCAATCGTGCTCAGGGTCCAATCGTCGCCTCCGTTGGTGACATACTTGAGAGCGTCGTTCGTCGAATCATAGTAGCTGATGTGTACCCAGCCGCCAGAATCAATCGCTATAGAGGTGAACCTTCCCACTTCGCCCGTGCTGTCAACTACGGTTATCTCCGCGTCAACGGTCTGTGCCTTAGCTCTGTGGTCAGGAAACGAAATGATCGACAGAAGGCTGATTGACAGCAAGGCAACAGACACAGCGACTGCGACTAGTGATACACCAGGCCGTCTTGCCGGCCCTCGCCGCAAGGCTCCACAGGCGGGTGATTGGTTCGAGTCAATCCGGCCCGACGCGTACCTACCCGTTCCACGATGAGTGCCTGGCATAGTCCGTCTCTCTGAGCGGTCAGCTCCCCCAGTAGGCTACCAGGGCATCCTGGATATAATCCTTTTCGCTGACTGGCCGGTCGGACGAAGCCCCTACCCCCCAGTGCCACACATCATAGATATAAGGCTTGTCCCAAGTCGACCCGATTGTTCCTCGAATTGAGATGGAGCACAGTGAGTAGTCGTGGTATAGTCACCGCTGCCTGATCTCCGCCCCTATGGCCTCTTCTCTGAGAGATATTCAGCTTCAACGGTTGATGCACTATAGAATGCCCAGCTGCACCAAATGCTCTTGCTGCCCACCGTATATCAGTACATCGAGTATCTTGCCCTCATGAATCTGAAATATCCCACATACTCGAATCCGGAATTTCTTGCCCGTAGCCGAATGAGTCTTGCCCGCATGGATGAGAGGTCCTTTGTGGGTTCCGGTCTCCTGGACCTCAACACACACCTTATCATCTTGTCCGAATCCCCGGACGATATCTCTCGTGGCATCTGGAAATGTGACGGCTTCGGACTTCCACCCTTCAATCATGTCTTCCACACTCATAGCCATTTCAAGAGCTCCTGAGAATCTAAAGACCGCACCTTTCTCACAGTAGATCCGGATACGATCCCACTCCTTTGAGTCGACTGCCTTCACGAACGAGGCAACGAGTTCAAGATTCCTGTCAGCACTCATCCCGTACCACTTCCTCCGGAGTCCGTACCGGCTTCCGCCTCTATGACCTTTTCTCATGCCGGACGAGCCGCTGGCAGAGAATCTCCAGCCTAAGGAACCAGGGTCTAACGGAGCCTTTCAACGTTGCGAACGTACTGGGACACCATCTCCATGTGCTTCGCCTCGTCCTGGATCAGCAAGTCTATCGTGGACAAGAACGATTCTGCATCGCCCTTATCATTCAGCAGCAATTCCGTTTCTGACGCGACAAAGGCCTTCTTGATGTCCGAGTACAGGTTGTGCATCAACATCTCCATCTTCGATATCTGGGTCATCATCTCGAGGTCGTTATTGCCTCTGAATGTGATTTCCCTGGGCTTGACTGGAGTGTACGAGGATTTGGCCGTCGCCCGTACCATGTCCAGGAGAGATTCGACTATTCTTCTGTGACCTTCGGAGTCGGAGATGAGACTGAACAGGACTTCCCTGAACTCATCCTGTTTCGTAGCAACATATCCCTCCCACTGGGCAACCGATTCGAAACCGATTTCCAACTCCAACGCTTTGCGCAGGAGATTTCGGAGTTCATCTCCATCCTTGATCACAGTCAGGGAATCGCCTCGCGTGGCTTAGGGCATTCCCTTCCGCCCCTATGGCTTTTTCTCAACTATTGAATGGGTGAAGGTCAGCAGCCTTTCCATCAGTCTGATATTCCTTGATCTTCCGGGGCGCAGGCAACCTGTCCCGAGAGGGCTGGACAGGCTCGTCATCACCAGAGCGCATGATACAATGCCCAGATACATACCTATGTTGAGCGTCTGTTGAGGATCTATCCCGTCTAGCCAAGGGTCGCCACCAGAATCGATGATGCCTTTCGCGAAAACGATCAGACTTGCCGTTTGCAGAACCCCGCCGAGGGAAGAGGCGAATGCAGCCAATGTGCCAATGAGAAAGACAGCTGCAGCGCCGCGGTAAAGATAATGGTTGGCCACCATGAATATCAAGGATGGTTCCCGATAGTTGCTCCAAGGCCCAGGAATGGTTGGAGGTTCGTTTATCCAAGCCACGAAAGCTGAAACCACGCCGATGCTTGCTCCGACTAAACAAAGCAGATTCACATTCCAGACTAAGGCCACACCCGGCTCAGGCGAATCTCCGTGCACCTCGCCATTCATGCCATTCACCCACGCCGCTGCTAGTAGAACCCTTGGTCGTGATGAAGCTTATGGTGTCGTTGACTCACAGGTCAACGATAGCCGCGAGTTGTCACCATTCCGCCCCTATGGCCTCTGCTCCCCAGGTGCATCCTATCGCATTCAGTTCCCGAACAATCGGAGGACAGCAGCAACTGTTTAGAATCATCAAGTTATGACCTTCTTGGTGTGTGGCTGAGAGAGCACCTTAGGAGCCTGCATTATGAGCGAGGCCGAAGCAATCGAAAATACCAAAGGAATGCCAGCGACAGTTCAATCCATTGCGGATGATCTCTCCAATCTTGGAGTATCCAGGGGGATGACTCTCCTGGTTCACGCTTCACTCAGTTCACTCGGCTGGGTGTGTGGCGGGCCTGTCGCAGTCGTGTTTGCCCTCGAAAGGGCACTCGGCGATGAGGGGACTTTAGCGATGCCCACTCACTGCGGCGACCTGTCAGAACCCTCTAGATGGCGACACCCACCTGTTCCCGAATCATGGTGGGAGACTATCAGGCAGGAGATGCCAGCATATGATGTTGACCTGACGCCGACGAGAGGCATGGGTGCCGTAGCTGAATGTTTCCGGAGACAGAAAGGCACTCTGAGGAGTCCTCATCCGACTATTTCGTTTGCTGCCCGTGGACCTCTAGCCAAAGCATTGACAGAGAATACGAAGCTGGACTTCCCCACAGGCGACGACTCGTTCCTGGGGAGACTGTACAATGTCGACGGGCACGTACTTCTCCTGGGCGCCGGCTTCAAATGCGCTACGTCACTTCACCTGGCGGAGTTCAGAGCTAGATATCCAGGTAGAAGGACTGAGAGATGTTGGGCTCCGATTCTCGTCGATGGTGAGAGAAAATGGGTGGAATTCGAGGATCTCCACTATGACGATTCGGATTTCTCCCAAATCGAATCATGTCTCTCGAAGCAGCCTGGACTAATCCGCAGGGGCAATGTGGCTAGTGGAACGGCCATGCTTATGTCCCACAGATCAGTGGTAGACTTCGCAACCAAGTGGATGGAGGAGAATCGCTGATTATGGGCAATGCGCGCCTGCAGCCAAGAGCCGTGCATAGAACTTGAGACACTGGCTTCTTTCGATTTGGCGACTTCGCACCAGGCTAGATTTCTTCTCAAACCTTTCCTGCCATTCCGCTCCTATGGCCTATCATTCGAGAATTGACACACAAGGGCCAAAGATGCGAGTTGACTATATATCCGGCCCATCGGCGTAATGTAAATCGGAAGTCGCATAGCCGATTCGGCACATAGTAATTGATGACCCCCCTCCTCCCCACAAAGGAGAAAAGGTTGGGCATCACCCACCTAAATCCTGCAGATCCCTTCGGGGATTAGGACGGGGGTCTCTTTCCCCCTATGGCTTTTTCTCCGGCGCCTTCAAGGCGCCCAGTCTGCCGAAATACCATGCCATAGGCATGACAACCAGCAATACAAACAGAGGGATGATGCCTGCACCCATTCCGAATTGGCCTCCAAGAACGATTGCGATCCCAACAACAATCACGGATGTGCAAGAAACGAAAACAAGCCATTGGCGACGAGTCATGCTCTTTACGGCACCGAAGAGCGGCCCTTTCCAGCGGTCTTCCCAAACGAGATACCTAGAACTCTGTTCTTCATTCATGCCATTCCCCTCGATCGTTCTCCTGATACCCGTCCGCCCCTATGGCCTTTTCCTCGAGAAACGGACGTGCGGCCGCCGGGCCGCACACCCTGCGTTAGCCAGTCTCCCTTTTCCTGATTTCAATCAGAATGGAAAATGTGTTGCTTTGCCCACCGATACCTTTCCTAGCCTGCAGGCTCTTTCGAGGGGACTCATGACAGAATGGTCAGATCTTCAGGAAGAGCCATGATCCTTCAGATGTCCCGGATCTGGGCTCGAGCCTTCCTCCAAATCTGCTTCACCAAGTACAATGGGCTCGGCACGACGAGTGAATATGCTCAGCCATGTGAGGACATTGATTGCGCAAAGCAACATGCCTGCGATGGCTGTCAAGTACCAACCCAATCCAGGTTGCCACGACCATGAATGGAGTCGCGAGCCGTAGAATGTGTCTATGGAAAGCGTCTCCTCCCCAAACAGTCCGGAGACGAAACCAAGTGAGAAACCCTGGAGATTCTGACCTGATTCGCTCACCGCCCATCCGATACTATTGGCAAACACGGCGACGCCCAACAGGCAAGCCGCTGCTGATAGCCATGCAAAGAACATCGCTATCCATCGTGAGTTCGAGATGGCTGCAAGGCTCATGAGCCAGACCGTAACCAGACAGAATAGAACATCCTTCTGCATGAAGTCCATCAACTCTTCTATGGGGTTGTCTCTCCACCAGGCGTCGGGCCAGTACTCCCCGGCATACCAGCGTTTCTCGTATATCTCAGATGTCTCCAGCGA
>JBFFED010000012.1:0-37578 GCA_041559015.1 Thermoplasmata archaeon
ATTCTCTACGAGACCCTCGGGCGGAGGAACGGATAGCATGGCGAACCGTGTGAAGGTCGGCGATGAGGCTCCAGACTTCGTGCTGAAGGCCCAGGGAGGCGAGAACGTCCGCCTGAGCGACTTCCGGGGGGAAGAGGAATGTCGTACTCTTCTTCTATCCGAAGGATGGCTCTCCTGGTTGCACGGCCGAGGCCCGCATGTTCAGAGACAGCCACGAGTCGTTCAAGGAGTTCGGCGCCGAGGTGATAGGGATCAGCTCTCAGTCGGTCGAGTCCCATGGAATATTCGCGCTGAACTTCGGCCTCCCTTACACCCTGGTCAGCGACAGGGGGGGCAAGGTCAGGAAGGCCTACGGTGTCCAGGCCTCATTCGGACTTATACCTGGCAGGGCAACTTACGTCATCGAAAGGCAAGGCGTGGTCAGGCATGTGTTCTCATCGCAGATGGATGTCGAGAAGCACATCGAGGAATCCCTTCGGATACTGAGAGAGCTCGAGGCTTGAGGAGGCTGATTGACACTTGCGTTCCGAGGATTAGTCCTGCCCCTTCCCCGGCCTTCCGCCTATCTGCCAGATAACATCCTGCCTGGTCAGTATGCCCACGACCTGGCTCCCTTTCACCACAGGCAGGCGGTTCACCCCATGTTCGGCCATCAGTCGGATCGCCCTCTCGAAGGAATCCCCTGGCGATAGAGTGAGGACCTTCCTGCCTTGAGGGATTATGCTCTGCACAGTGCTTTCAGATACGGCCCGCATCGCCAAGGACAGTTCCCGCAGCTCCTCCTTCTCCGCAGCACTGCTATCCAGCAGTGACGAGGTAGCTTCTCGGAGCGACCGCGCCTTCTGCATCTTGTCTATGATTGCCCTGAAGATGTCAGTCACGCTGAGTATTCCAACGAGTGAACCCCCCTCGTCCACCACGGGCGCCCCTGAGATACTGGCCTCCATCAGAGCTAGCCAAGCGTCCTTAACGCTCCCTGCGGCCCTCACGGAGATGACGTCCCTGGTCATCGCGTTGTTCACGCTCATCCAGCGCATGCGGTCCGGCCTGGATTCCACGGCAGTCACCAGCGCAGACGTATCGTCTGGGAACGTAGATTATGCTTTTCTGAGGATGAGACTGGCATATTCGCTCTCGGACAGCGACCATCATAGCGCAAACGAATGGGGACAGAATCACCTCGTCAGGGCATACTGGCCTGAGTCTCCTTGATTGCGGACTCGAATATGTCCAGGCCGATGTCCAGCTGCTCCTTCGATATGACTATGGGCGGGCATATCCTGAAAACGTTGCCGAACATCCCTGCTGTGATCATCATCAGCCCCTTGCGCCATGCGAGACCCTGAATCTGAGGAACGTAAAGGGGCTCCTTGGTCTTCTTGCTCTTGACGATCTCAACCCCTATCATCAGGCCCCTGCCCCTGACATCTCCTATGATCTCATACCTGTCCTTCAGCTCGTTCAGGCGCTTCAGGGCATGCTCGCCGAGCAGCTTGGACCGCTCCATCATGTTGTTGTCCAGTATCTCTCTGACCTGCGCCAGGCCGGCTGCAACGCTCATGCCATTCCCTCCGAATGTCGAGGAGTGGGACCCCGGCCTCCAGACGTCCATCACGCTGTGCTTGGCGATGCACGCGCCCATGGGGACGCCACCGCCCGCGGCCTTGCCCGTGAGCAGGATGTCGGGCACCACTCCAGCAGAATTGCACTCCCATATCTCCCCGGTCCGCGCCAGCCCCGTCTGGATCTCATCCATGACGAGCAGGCATTTCCTGTCGTCGCAGATCTTACGCATCCTCGGAAGGAACTCCTTCGGGGGGACGATGTATCCACCCTCGCCCTGCAAGGGCTCAACGAAGATAGAGGCAAGGTCGTTGCTCGGCCCTCCGAACTCTAGTATGCCCTTCTCGAGGAAATCGATGCACAGCATGTTGCACTCCGGGTACTTCTGGTTGAACCAACATCTGTAGCAGTAAGGATACGGGGCGAAGTATACGCCCGGCGCATAGGGTCCGTGTCCGTACTTGTACTTGATCCTGCTGGCCATGGCCAAGGCGTTCCCCACGCGCCCGTGATACGCGCCCATGAACGCGATGTGTTCTGAACCCTTCGTGTAATACCTCGACAGCTTGACCGCGGCCTCGACAGCCTCGGCCCCGCTGTTGCCGAAGAACGTCGACTCCAATGCGCCTCCTGGAGAGATCTTCGCAAGCAGCTCCGCGAACTCAGCCTCGAGGTCATAGTACGCATCGTTCGCCAGGGAGTGCACCAAACGGTCTGCCTGGTCTTTGATCGCCTGCACGACCCTAGGGTTTCCCCAGCCCGCGTTGAGCACTGATATGCCCGCTGAGAAATCGAGGAACACATTGCCGTCAGCATCCATGATCGCGGCGCCTGAGCCCTTCGTCATCGTGAACTGAAAGAGCCGGTCATACGCATGAGAGACATACTTCCGGTCCTTCTCGATGATCGCCTTGCTCTTAGGCCCTGGTGGCGGCGTCTTCAGCTTCGGAACGTCTCTAGCCCAATCTGCTACCCAATCCGGCAGTCCAAGGTCCATCGTATCCCCCTGACGAAACCAACGATCGCGCTGATAACACTTCGCTCGTCTACCCTACCGAACCCTACGGATATTAAGATTGCTGGAGCGGCAGAGTCTGGCAGCCCCGCCCTGACTTCGCTGGACATCTCGTTTCGAAAAGCATGTCTTCATTTTCGGTCGGCTTTCCGAAATCTTTCGACAGAGGTCGTGCTCTGAGCGCGCGCCTCAGCTCTTGCGGGCGCGCCTCTTACGTGGGCGCGCTCGGTTGTGGCCCTTCGCATCCAACCTCTCCATGACTGCCTTCACGACGAGAGGCCATGCGATTGTCGCATCCGAGTAGACCTCGACGTACATACCACCCTCGGACCTGGGACGTATCTTTCCCCATGACACGCCCTCGGAGTACGTGCATCCGGACAGACCGCCCCAGTGCGAAGGTTCGGGACATATCCTCACGGCGTAGTCGAACCGCTTGAAGCCGCCACCAGTACCCACACGCTTCTGGATTATGTCCAGGTACGGTCCGACCTGCTGAGCCCAGTTCCTGGGTACCCCGCCGCCTATGGTGAAAAGCCCGAGCTTCTTCGCGGCGAGGACGCGCTCAGTGTAGTCCTCCAGGTCTCCGAATGCATCGAACTCGACATGCCTCTTGCCGACCATGCGCCTCCTGCGCATGTATACGCCGTAGTCTAGGCCAAGCTCGGAATCCGTGAAGGACGGCACATAGACCGGCACCTTCCTGAGGAACGCCGACTTCAATATGCCCCTTTGGCTCTCATCCGTGTCCTTCGCCAGACGCTCACCGATAAGCCAGTTCAGCTCGTAGCTGGTAACAGACCGTCGAGATGAGATTCCGTCCATCACCCTCCTGAAGATGACCTCCATATCGTCCAGGTTGCTTTCGAGCTCGATAGTGTCGTAGATCCTGTTGTAACCTCTCTTATACAGGAGCACATCATCCATGAACTCGCTGTGCTTGAAGTGCGTCCTGCCGGTCGATTCGACCATCCCGTGGGCCATTATCGCCCCCGTCGAGATGACCGCGTCGACCATGCCCCGGTCAATCATATCACACACCACCAGGCCCATCTTCGCGGGGGTCATGGCGCCAGAGAGCGTCAGGACCTTGAAGCAGTCGCGGTCCTCAGCCATCCTCTGAAGGATGACCGCGGCCTCACCCACCTCCCTCGCGCCGAAGCTGCACTTGGACATCCCGTCCACAAGCTCCGACACCGTCCGATACATTCCGAGGTCCAACGGGGCCAATGGTTCCAGCCCGTCGCTGATGCCGTCGTGGAACTCACCTACCTTCCTCATTTCCCTGGGTGATTTCGCCATTTCTGTCCCCCTTTCTTCCTGCCAAGAGAGTATCGAACCCGCTCACTCCTGGGAAGCGCCGCCTTGATCCCCTGCAGCCTCCATAGAAGTCACGAACACCGCGGCCGCAATCACCGTCGTATAGGCCCCGCTCTTGTCACCCTCCGCGGTCTTCGTCGTGTTGAAGGTTCTGACTATCTTGCCGCTCATCTTGAAGAGGTCCTCGCGCTGGTCCCAGTCCTTCTCCGGATCGAATGCGATGCCCAACTTCGTGGCGAGCATCGTGGCTGCCAGGTCCTCTGCGTAATGGCCAGCGGTCTCCGCGTTCTCGCCGAATGAATGGTGCTCCGAGAGATACCCATAATGGCTGCCATCGGCCGGCAACGCACAACCAATCGAGGCTGCCACAATCCTGTTCGGCTCGCTCGTCTTGGCCCGGGCCATGACAAGGTGTACAATCTGCCCGGGCATCAGCGCACTCAGCCCATCCTCCCTAGTGACCACAGGACAGTTAGGCGGGAGTATGCTCGAGACAGAGACGAGATTGAACTTCTCGATGCCCGCGTCCCTCAGGGCCAACTCGAACGATTGAAGTTCATGCTTATGTCTCCCCACTCCCTTCGTGAAGAATACCTTCTTCGGTATTATGCGCATGAGTACGTATATTGTCAATTCGTTGGACTTAAATCTAGCCCCTAGACGTGTCCCAGACGGATCCGCGCCGCTCGAGCGCGACTAGAGAGAGCCCTTCTGTGTGCAGGCTGAACGATTGCGCTTGACAAACCGGCATCGCATCCGGGACCGGTAACGGATGAATCGTCAGAGAAACATCGGCCCATTCAATGGAGCCATCTCATGAGATGGGAAAAAAAAAGAAAGGAGGGGGGAGCTATTGGAGTTCAATTGGTCTCGGACCGCATATATAACCATATGCTAGACCCCCTCGGAGGGGCATCTAGACTAAGGACAAAGTATTAATAAGAAATGTGCTCGGAGGCCACCATCAGTGCCTGCCGGGAGACCCTTGTGAGACCAGCCGCAGGGCCTTGTACAACACCTTCGGTATCTCGTCGAAGCTGGACACCTCGTACATATGCCCGCCTCCCGCCTTCGCTATGCCTGCGCACACACCCGGCTGACAGTCATGGCTCTCAGTCATCAGGACGAAGAGTCTGCGATAGGCGGAAGCGGCGTCCCCAGGGTCCGGGCCCACCGTGTAGTTGCCGTCTGTGATGAGTATCCCGACCCTGTTCTTGGTCCTGGATATCCCGAGCTCTTTGCGTCCCTTCCGGAGGGCGCCGTCGATGTTCGTGTATCCACCCGCCCTAGCTCCGAGCAGGTCGGCGATCAAGTCGTCCAAGTGCTTCACCTGGTCAACCCTCTTCAGCACCGCGGGCCGGTCGTTGAAAGTGATGAGAGCATAGTCGACCGTCTTGAGACGGTAGGCCAGCACCGCAATCGCCGCGGTCGCGATGGCAAGCTTGTCCCCAGTCATCGACAGACTGGCATCAAGCATCATGACCACCGACAACTCCCTCGGTTCGCGCTTCTCCACGATCAGGTCGTATGGTGTGGCATGGCCCCTCTCGAGAACCGCCTCCAGGGTCGCCTCCACATCTATGTCCGCATCGTCCCCCACTCTGTACTCCGAACGAGTGATCACCGTAGGGAGCGACACCGGCCCGAGCAGCTGAAGGACCCTCAGGATCGTCGCCTTTATGGCTATCCTCTTGGCCATCTCGATGAGTGTCTGGTCCTTCAGCCTCATCCTTATCTGCGAGTAGTTGCGCGCTATGGCCCATCCGAGGTCATCCGATCTCGCCAGCTCCTCTGGGTCGCCCAGTTCTATAGCCTTCACCAGGTCCGAGATGTCCGCCCTCTTGACGGCGGGCTCCTCCACCCTCTTCCTGGCCTCATCCTTCTTCTTCTCCTCCAGAGGCCTGCCGAGTTCCGGCGGCGGGAGCGCGAAGCACTCGTTCACGATCTCCTCGATGACTTGTTCCGGGGTCCTCTTGGACTCCTCCCGCATCTCGATCCTCGTCGGGAGTGCCATATGTGCCGCCTTGAGGATACCCTCGTACAGGTTCTCTGAGAAGGTCCTGGAGAGCTGCACCATGCTCATCGCAGCCCGGACGCTCGCTCCCCTGCGGATGTTCGGATGGTTCCTGGTCCGACGAGCGATCCAGACGGTCCTGGACACCGCCTCCGGGGATGCATCAGGCATGTTCTTCGCGACTATCGCGACCTCCTCTTCCTCCGGCTGGTAGTCCAGGTGGAGGAGCTCGAACCTGTCCGAGAGCGCCTCTGAGATGGCCGTTGTGGCGACGAACTCCCGGGGGTTCTGGGTCCCTATGACGACGAATCCTGGGCTGGCCTTGACCGTGCCTATCTTGGGGACCTCTATCAGGCCTTCATCCATGGCTGGGAGCAGGATGTTCTGCACGCCCTCAGGCATGCGGTTCATCTCGTTGATGAACAGCACACCCCCCTCCCGCATGGCACTCATGAGTGGTCCTGGGACGAACGCCTCGGAGACGTATCCCTTCTCCATGACGATGGGCGGATCGAACCAGCCTGACAGTTTCTGCTCGGTATAGCGCTCGTCACCGTCGACCCTGAACACAGGCCGCCTGAGGTGTACTGCTACGGCGACCGCTAGTATCGTCTTGCCGACCCCGACGGGGCCCTCTATCATAAGGTGCTTCCCAGACCCGATGGCGGCGAGCGCGTTCTCGAGCTCCCTGGCCCGGCCTATTATGCCGCTATCCTCCTGTATAGCCCTGACCTGTTCCGCAATCAACATCGTCCAGCGCCGTCCGCCAATGATACAGCCGCATAATAATCGTTTCGAGAAAACTGCCTTCGAGAAGGCTCATGGCTTCTTCAGTAGCACGTTGAACACGCTGCCCCTCGTGTAGTCTTCATAGACGCGGTTCTCGACCCATATCCTGCCGCCATATCTGTCGACAAGGGATTTCACTATCGACAGGCCCATGCCCGCCCCGCGGGCCTTCTGTAGGACGGGCCTATCGAACTTCGCCAGTTTCCTGTAGTCCCTCGAGAATACCCTGTCCTTCAGCTCATCGGGGATCCCGATTCCCCTGTCCGCTATTCTCACATTGACCCAATCCTGGCCCTCAAAACCGATCTCCTTGATCTCGACGTCGACGACAACCTCGTCGTGCTCGTCGAATTTGATAGAGTTCGTGATGAGATTGTATATCACCTCGGTCAGGAAGCTGTCGGCCACGACCCACACGTCCTGCTGAGGCATGGAATGCCTGATGTTGACCGTCTTCCCGAGGAAGGCGGCATTGGCCTCATGGCTGGCCTGCTGAACAGACTTGGTGAGGTTGGTCGGGACCAGCTCGACCTCGGAAAACTCCAGCATCTGGGCCGATCTCCGTACGTTCCTGACTATGTGCTGGATACTCTTGGCCGCCTCCTGGGCGGAGGCGATGTATTTGAACTGCGAGTCGGTGACGGAGGTGGTCCCGAGGACTATCTCCAGGTACGCGTTCACGGGGTTCACCAGGTTGCCGACATCATGCGTGAGCAGGTCGAGGTACATCTTGACATTGTCTTTCGCGCGGCTGAGGTCGTCGAACACCTTGGAATTCTCTATTGCTATGGTCCCTATTGACGCGAATGCCTCCATCGCCTCCATAGTCTCCTTAGTCGGTATCTTCTCGTCGAGAGGATAGTCCAGCTGTATGTAGCCCAGCATCTTGCCCGAACGGTCGTACATGGCGAAATAGAGAAGGTCGAGCTCATGCCAGCTATCAGGGGACTTCCTGGCCTGCGCTGCACGGTCAGGGCTCTCCATGAACACGAATCCGGACCCATTGCCCTGGACCTCCCCGGGTATGAAGAAGCCAGTCCTGGTTGCCCTGAACTCCTCCTTGAAGTCCTCCAGTACCTTGTCCTTCAGAATCGTGCTCCTGCGGATCTTGACCGCTTCTGACTCCGAGTAACCAGTGAGCGAGTGGACCGTGACCTTGTCTGAGTCATCCGCGAAGAGGGATACGCCTGTCTTCCTGAACCCGAATGTGAATGCCATTGCATCCGAGACCTTCTGCAGCACTAGGTCCAGGTCGTCCAACCTCAGAACGCTCTGGATGAGGTCAAGTATCTTCACGAGCCTGTCCGTTTTGACCTCGTTCTCGCGCAGGAGGAGCAAGGAGCGCTTGTAAGCCTCGGAGTTCTCGATCGCGACTGCGGCTACCGATGCGAAGAGCTCGATCTCCTCGACTATCTCTCGCGAGGGCAGCTTGCCGTCCAGCGGATAATCCACCTGAAGGAAACCTATCATCGAGCCGTGCCTGTTATAAAGGCCGAAGTACAGGAGGTCGAGCTCATGCCATGAATCGGGCGATGCGCGGGGCTTCAAAGCGGCCTCTCGGTCCCTCAGGGCGACGAACTCATCAATCCCCGATTTCTGCTTCTCCGCGGGAACGAAGAACCCGATCTTCGATATCCTGCAATCCTCTCGGAAATCCTCGAGGATGTCGCTGACATCGAACGCATGAGGAGAGTTCACCACCTCGGCAACGGTCTCCTCGGGATAGCCTGCGAAGGCGTGGTCGGTGAATATGCCCCGTATCTCGTCCATCGTCGATATCGAGACCCTGTCGAGCCCGAACAGCTCCCTGACCGTCTCAGCCGTCCTGCGAAGGAAAACGCTGACGTCCTCTACACTCAGGAGGTCCCTGGTGAGCTCGAATATCCGCGAGAGGCTCTCAGTACGCCTTTCGGACAGGCCAGTCGAGGGCCTCGAAGGAAGAGAGGGGGGCGTCATTCCGCGACGAGAGTAGCGGCTAATGCGATAAAAAATCTTCGTATGACGAATGCAGACGACCAAGCTATATGTTGTGGTAGCCGATACCGCCGGCGATTGACATGAAAGTCCACATCACAGCAGACATGGAAGGGATTGCGGTCATATGTCATGATGAGCAGGCGGATTACAAGCAGAGTGACTATCCACGCATGAGGGAAATCATGACCGGAGAGGTACAGGCGGCCATCGAGGGGGCGAGGGACGCGGGGGCCGAAGAGATACTCGTCTGCGACGCACACGACACAGGCAGGAACCTCCTCGTGGAGCGGCTCGACCCCGACGTCGAGGTCATAGAGGGCTCCGCCTATGATCTGGGCATGATGAGCGGCATATCGCGCGATTTCGACGCCTCCATGCAGGTCGGATACCACTCGATGCGCCACACGCACGCGGGCGTACTCGGGCACACATACACATACGACATAGCGGAGCTGAGACTCAACGGCGTCGTGATGGGAGAATCCGGGCTCAGCGCAGCCATTGCGGGTCACTTCGGTGTCCCGCTCGTTTTCGTCTCCGGTGATGCGCATGCCATACGGCAGGCCAGGAGCCTTGTCAAGAACATCGTCGGGGTGCCGACCAAGGAGGGCGTCGGACTCTACGGCGTCAGGAGCCTGACCCCCGAGAAGGCCCAGAGGCTCATTAGGAAGGGCGCGAAGGAAGCGCTGGTCAAGGCAGGTGAGATCGAGCCCTTCGTGGTCAAGAAACCAGTGATGGTCGAGGTCGAACTCGAGAGACCATTGATGGCCCAATACTGTTCCAGGATACCCTCGGTCAAGAGGAAGGACGCCAAGACAGTCAGCTACAGGGCGTCCGATGTGGTGGATGCATTCAACGTCTTCGATGTGATAGACAAGGTGGCCTCATACGCCAAGAGCGAAGGCCCTCTCTGACAGGCGAGCTGCGACGACACAATATCCTGCAGACGGTCCCCAGGGCAGGTCTTGACCGAACATCTACGTCCTTAAGGCAAAGGCAGAGAGGAGGCCTGCGACAAAGAAGAAGTAGACCTTCGGTCCCCTCAAACCCCTTCATGCACTCGTCATCAGTCCATGCATGAACCTTTAGTACCGAATGATCCATCCCAGAGCCGAGCATTCATACCGATGCCCAGGTGGGTGAGCCACTGTGAAGCACAGTTCTACCGGATTGAGGATCAGGCCTTTGAAGGCGGATGAGCTGCATGATATGAGACGCGTGTGGGTTCGCGCCGGGCTTCCGTGCAGACCGAGAGGCAGGGACACCATACTGAACCTGAAGAGGCAACTGAAGGATGACTCGGAATGCTTTCTGGGAGCTTATCTGTCAGGACAGCTAGTGGGTGTCGTCCTTGTCACAGACGATGGAAGGAAGGGTTGGATAAACCGGCTGGCGGTTGTGCCGGAGGCCAGGGGCAGAGGCATCGCCAAGCTGCTCATATCAGAAGCCGAAGGGATCCTCCGCAGGAGGGGGAGGCGGCTGTTCTGCGTCCAGATCGAGAGCTACAACACAGATTCGATGAAGCTGTTCATAGATGTGGGGTACAAGCGAGAGGACGACATCATCTACTTCACCAAACGAGAGCTCAAGTCATACTAGAGGGGAGTCAGCCTAGCTCGAAGCCCACGAGCCCGAGGGAATGCTCCCTACGGCCAGTGTACCTCGCCTCACCTCTGACCATGAGCTGCGTGCGCCAGGTACGCTGAGCCCTGAGTTCCGAGGCGAGTCTGACCGCCTCATCGTTATCTGTGAACACTCCCATGAACACGCTCCGATCGTCGAAGCGGGAGACCACTGATTGGAGGAGGGCTCTCGCGTCGGCAGCCGACCCGCTGATGCAAACCCATGGGCCAAAGTCGTTCGCAGACGTGGTCGTCCGGCCGAACGCATATCCGTGAATGTTGCCCGAACGCTCCAGCTTGAAACACAGGCCCGGATGATCGCGGTAGAGGCGCGCGAGAAGCCTGGATCTGTCATCCCCGAAGATGGAGGCGTCCATCGCACCTATACGCGGCAAATCGCCCTCTTGCACGGGGCGGATGTCAGGGTGCTCTGGGTGCGATATGTCCCCCACTTTCTCTGCCTGGATGCAGAACACCTCCGCTATGGTCCGGAAGCCACGCTTCCGGTAGACCTCGATCCCCTGCTCGGTGGCAAAGAGCATCAATGAGTCCATGCCTCTCCGCGAAGCGTAGTCAATCGCATGGCTTATGAGCGCCTGGCCGATCCTCTTCCCCCTGGCCTGCTCAGATACGACGAGGTGGCCTATCACGCCCGTCTTCTGATAGGTCACCGTCGTTATGAACCCGAGCGGCTCCGTCTCCTCATACAGGAAACTGCCCTCGGGGTCCATATCGAGCATGCGTTCCAGCTCGACCCTGTGGTAAAGCCATCCCTCCTTGTGGACGAGGTCGATAGCGAACTCGATGTCGTCCCTTTGGAGCAGTCTCATAGGCATCTGGCAGCCACTCCGGTCCGACGGAGGCATGAGTGCCCGAATATTTCATGCTCCCGGTCTCCAACACCCCTTCGCCCATCATCGCCCACGCACTACAACTCCTATCACATCACCCGTTGCTTCCGCCCCGTGAATGGGAGGGCTAGGATATCTGCCGTTCCCTTCATGCGGGGTCAATGCTTTCGATTCGACTGATCTGAGGGTGTGTGCAGAGGCGGAGGGGTACTGAAAGAGGCGCGTCTGCGTGGTCAGCCGCGGCCCAAACGGCCAATCGGCCGGGTACCGGATCGAGCGGGAGATCTCGGAAGATGCCCACCAACTGTCAGCTCTGCTCCCCGAAACCCGTCAACAACCTGTCTGTTGAACGGGAAAGCAATTAAACGGCCTCTGGCATTCCCGGCAGTCGGAGCCATGGATGTGAACCGCGATTCAGGACTCGAACTGAGGCGTACGCGGGATTACGAAGCCGTGAGACGTCTAGCGCTTGGATCAGGTCTCGAGGACGGGCCCTTCCTCGACGTTGTTGCAGCCTTCGGATGGTATTCCGGCGACGAACTCATGGGATGCGTGGCACTGAAGCAGACGAACTCCACCTTCTGCGTGGAGTGGCTTGCGGTTTCGGAGTCGCTCCGCAGGCGAGGCCTTGGCAGGAAACTGATATCGGAGGTCGAGCGAGAGGCGAGGCAGAGGGGGGCTGAGAGGCTCTGGGCGCTTGCCAGGGCTCCAGACTTCTTCAGGAAGAACGGGTTCGTGTTGGCCGAGGGTTCGGAGAAAGACGGTCCGAGCCTAACGAGCTGCCTGAGATGTCCACAATACATGAAGGACTGTAGGCCTGCGATAGTCATGAAGGATCTCTGACGACGGTGTTCCGGTTTTATCACCGACAGCCTAATATACAGATATGCGTTTTAATAAACAAAAGGATGGTTTGAGAGATGTCCCTCAACGATAAGAGGATCGCGGAATGCGCCAAGAGCATGGTCAAGACATGCAACCTCAAGAAGGGAGACGCAGTGGTTGTCCGGGGCGGAGCCCACACACAAGCGCTCCTCGAGGAGATAGCTCTGGAGTGCTATCGTAAGGGAGCCGTCCCGTCAATCCTGGTCGACTCGGACGAGTATGCGAAGAGAGTCTACAAGGAGATACCGGCATCGACCCTCGGCATAACGCCGAAGCACTATGTCGCCATGGTCAAGGCAGCGGACATGCTCATTGCCATTGAGCCGTACGACGACCCCGCCATCGTGGCCGGTTTCCCCCGCGACAAGCTTAAGGCGCGCCAGAAGGCCATGCTTCCGCTGTACGACATCATCTACGACAAGAAGGACGGCAAGAAGTGGCTCTACGCAGGGTGGCCCACGCCGAAGGCCGCGAAGAGTTTCGGGATCAGCTACCCGGAACTCGAGAAGATCGTCATGGGAGGCCTGGCGGTCTCTCCTGACACGCTCATGAGGACCGGCAAGAGGCTGAACTCGAAGTTCAAGGGCGCGCGATGGGTCCACGTCTGGGACAGCAAGGGCACGGACTTCAAGGTCAATGTCGATGGCAGACGCAGCAACATCGACGACGGAATCATAAGCGCCGAGGATTACAAGGCAAATGACCGCGGGGGGAACTTGCCCGCGGGCGAGCTCTTCTTCGCTCCCCAGGAGACCCGGGGCAGCGGGACGCTCTTCTGCCCC
Source organism: Thermoplasmata archaeon (assembly GCA_041559015.1). Taxonomy (GTDB): domain Archaea; phylum Thermoplasmatota; class Thermoplasmata; order UBA10834; family UBA10834; genus COMBO-56-21. Next base: position 12,819 of record JBFFED010000012.1, read on the forward strand.
ATCACCAGGGACAGACTCTCCGACAAGATCGTCAGGGACGTGATGCTGGAGTTCAAGAACGGCGTGATACAGCTCGACAGGACGAAGGCCACAAGGAACTACAAGGACCTCGTCTCGAGTTTCGAGCAATGCGAGGCGATCGATAAGACGCAGTACAAGCCGGTCAGGACCAGGAATGTGGCGGAGCTTGGGATCGGCTTCAACCCGAACATCACAAAGGCGATCGGATACATACTGACCGACGAGAAGGTCGCCGGCACCGTGCACCTCGCGTTCGGCTCGAACGTGGGCTACGGAGGGACCTCGGAATCCACAATGCACTGGGACTTCGTGACCGCTCCGGGAGTCAACATCGAGGTCGAGACACGGGACGGCAAGGTTGTCAAGGTGATGCAGAAGGGAAGATTCCTGTGAGATCGAACGGCGCAGCCAGATCAGTCACACAGCCCCGCGCCCACTGACCGTCCGTGCTTCAGCGCCTGGCCCTTCCGAGGGCCCAGCCCCGGGTCATCAGTGTGCGGCAGGAGCACCTCGCCGACGTAGTCGTAGTCTATCGCGGCGAAGAACGCCTTCACGATGTGTCTCGCAGGCTCGAATACGATCGGCCTGTCTGAGCCTGAGCAGGAGACGAAGAGGCCTTTGGGCCTCCTCCTGCCCTCGTAGGCTCGGACCTTGTTGACATACTTCTCTACCCAGAAGCTCTGACAACGGTCTATGACGGCCTTCGTCTGCGACGTGACGCCCATGAAGAAGATGGGTGAGGCGACGACCATCGCATCCGCATCCCTGATCGCCTGGTAGATGCGGTGCATGTCGTCCGTCTTCTGGACACAGCCAGTGCCAGAGTCGCACTTCCTGCATTCCAGGCACGGGTTGATCTTCATCCTCGCGAGGTCCAATCGCTCGACACTGGCCCCGCTCGACCTGGAACCTTCGAGCACCGCGTCCAGGAGCTGCGCGGTGTGGCCGTCCATACGGGGGCTGCCAAGTATGCCGATGACTTTGCAGGTCGTGGTCATCACCTCGAGGCGAAGGATGTTCCTGTGGAGCGGCCAAGGCTTATTTGTACTTGCTGGAAGGGCCCGCAGCAAGATTAATCACGCCTTCGCGCATTCGGGCTCCGGTCTGATTGAATTGTCGCAGATGAGGTTCAAGAACAGGTGCGTGATTGTAACAGGAGGCGCCTCCGGCATCGGCAAGGCGACCGTTGGGAGGTTCCTCGAGGAAGGGGCCAAAGTGGCCATAATCGATGTCTCGAGGAAGACCGGCGAGGAGGCCCTCAGGGAATTCCGGGAGAAGGGGCACCGACCCTTGCTGCTCACGGGCGATGTCACGCAGCAAAGCGACGTGAAGAAGATGGTCGGGGAGGCGAAACGCAGGCTGGGCCGGATCGATGTCCTCTTCAACAACGCTGGCATACTTGTCGAGGGAACCATCGAACAGGTCTCTGAGAAGGATTTCGATAGGATAATGGCAGTCAACGTGAAAGGGGTCTTCCTGATGTCCAAGGAGATTATCCCGATAATGCTGAGACAGAAGAAGGGCGTCATAGTGAACAACGCCTCTTGCAGCGGCCTCGTCGGCGACAGGAACGCAATCGCGTACAACACCTCGAAGGGGGCGGTAGTGCTCATGACCAAGTGCTTGGCGCTCGACTACGCTCTCAAGAACATCAGGGTCAACTGCGTCTGCCCAGGGGAGATAGATACCCCCATGTTCAGGCAGGAGGCGAAGGCCAGGGGGATGCCGGTAGAGGAGTACAGGAAGGAGCTGTGCGAGTACCATCCGATAGGCAGGCTCGGGCGCCCTGAAGAGGTGGCCAACGCGGTGCTCTTCCTGGCGTCAGACCAGGCGGGGTTCATCACGGGAACCGCGCTCTCGGTCGACGGTGGGTACACCTGCCAGTGACAGGAGCCTCAGGGCTGGAGGACGTCAAGGGGTGTCCCGGGCTTGATGGCCCTCAGCTGAGCGGGGTCGCCCTGGACCTTTCCCAGTATGTTGCATCGACTGTAAGCTTTGGGGGCTGGTCCGGTACTGGCCGGGGTGGGCCCGAAGAACAGGGCGACCGCATCCCCGTCAGGCCAGAAGGCCACCTCGCCGACCTCCATTAAGGCCCTTGCGTCCTTCTCGATGTCGGCATGGAACGGGGCCTCGAAATACACTTCATCACCCCACGTCTGCGCCCTCGACGAGAAAGGCAGCACTGACATGAGCGACCGGACCGAGGGAGTCTCATCCGCCCTCAGGACGACCGCTATATCCGGCCCGTCCCTGAACCTTATCCTGACCCTGTTCATCATTGCTCCCGTCCGGAATCGACGGCTCCCACCTTAAAAGCTCCTGCATTGACCAGCATCTGGACCATGTCGGCTGGATGGCAATGGTGGTGCATGCCACAGACTTGCCGTGAGAGACGGAATGACCTTTCCTAGCCTGGTCGCAGTGTGCTGTCGGCTTCGAGACCGCAATATTCAGAGCGAAGTGTCCTGTCTTCAGGCCTTCCTCTTCCTGCCGAAGAGCTTCCTCTTGAACGTGGCTATCTTCTGTCTCTGTATGGCCTCGGTCGGGTTGAGCTTCCTCGGGCAGACCTCCACACAGTTGAACTGAGTGTGGCATCTCCAAACGCCGCTCTCGCTCTCGATGATGTCCAGGCGTTCGTGCTTCAGCGTATCCCTCGTGTCGACGAGGAACCTGTAGGACTTGAGCAGAGCAGCCGGACCCAGGTAGTCCTTGTTCGTCCAGGCCATCGTGCACGCGCTCGTGCATGAGCCGCAGAGTATGCAGTCTATCGGCTCGTTTATCGGCACGCGCTCCCTGGGCAGCTGTATGTACTCCTTCTCCGGATAGGGCTCCTTCCCGACCATGTAGGGCTTGACGCGCTTCAGCCTGTCGAAGAAGAGATCGTAATCGACCGCGAGGTCCTTCACGACCTTCTGGTGAGGCAACGGACTGAGCAGGATTGCGTCTTTGTCGAGAAGGGTTGCGACCTGCGTCTCGCATGCCAGCCTTACCTTGCCGGCGATGACCATCGCACACGAGCCGCACACGCCCGCTCTGCAACAGAACCTGAACGCGAGCGAGCCGTCCTGATGGTTCAGGACCTCGAACAGCGCGTCCAGGACCGTCATGCCGGGCTTGGTCTTGACCTTGAACGACTGCCAGTACGGCTCCGAATCCATGCTTGGGTCGAACCGCTGTATCTTCAGCGTGATCTCGTTCTCGGCCATATCAGTACCTCCTCGCTTCAGGTTTGTACTTGCCAAGCTTGACCTCGCTGTATGTGATCTTCGCCCCTTTGGGCGTGTAAGTCGCGATGGTGTGCTTCAGGAACTTCACGTCGTCCCTCTCCTTGAAGTCGAGCCGGGAGTGTGCCCCCCTGCTCTCCTCCCTCTTGAGGGCGCCCACGAGCATCGCCTCCGCGACCTCGAGCATGCCCTGGAGCTCGTAGCAGCGGATCAGGTCCAAGTTGTACGTCTTGCCCTTGTTCTGGACAGGAGCTTTCAGGTAGCGCATCTTCAGCTCCCTTATCTTCTCAAGCCCCTCCTCGAGGCCCTTCTTATCCCTGAAGATGCCGCACTTCTCGAACATCGTCTCCCTCATCTCTGCCCTGATGTCCGAATGGTTCTCCTCCCCAGATTGGGACAGGAGCCTCTCGATGGCGGCCTTGGTCTCCCGCATCGTGTTCATCACGGCCGCCTCGCCCTGCTTCTGGTCCTTCTTCGAGAGAACATAGTCAGCGGCCACACGGCCTGAGATCTTGCCGAAGACGACTGTGTCGAGCAGCGAGTTGCCTCCGAGCCTGTTGGCGCCGTGGACGCTCACGCAGGCGCACTCGCCCGCGGCGTATAGCCCCTTGAACTTCGTCGCCCCGTTGATGTCTGTGTCGATACCACCCATGGTGTAGTGCTGTCCAGGCTGTATCGGCACTGGATTGTCTATGGGATCCACACCCACGAAGTTGATCGCCAGATCCCTGATGCCCGGGAGCCTCTCGAGTATCTTCTCCCTGCCCAGGTGCCTGAGGTCGAGGTACACATAGGGTCCGCTGTTGATGCCCCTGCCCTCGTTTATCTCCGTCTGGATGGACCGCGACACGATGTCCCTGGGCGCCAGCTCCATGGCCTTCGGGGCGTACTTGGTCATGAACCTCTCGCCGTTGCTGTTGATGATGTATCCGCCCTCGCCCCTCGCCCCTTCCGTCATCAGGATGTTGGTGCCCCAGAGCGAGGTCGGGTGGAACTGGATGAACTCCATGTCCTTCAGGGGCACGCCGCGCCTGTAGGCCGCGGCGAGAGCCGAGCCGCTGCTTATCAGGGCATTTGTCGAGCGAGCGTATATCTGCCCGCTCCCGCCCGACGCGAAGAGCACCGCCTCCGCCATGAATGGCTCCAGCTCGCCTGTCTTCAGGTTCCAGCAGATGACCCCCCTGCACGAGTCCCCCTCGAGCACAAGGTCGACCACTACCCTGTCCTCGTAGAGAGGCACGTTGAGCTTGACCGAGCGCTCCCAGAGCGTGTGGAGCATGTACATGCCCGTCTTGTCCGCGGCGAAGCACGTCCTGGGGAATCCAGCGCCCCCGAAAGGCCTCTGGGCGATCTTACCTGCGTCAGTCCTCGAGAACGGGCAGCCCCAGTGTTCTATCTCATATATGCAGCCAGGAGCCTCCTTCGTCATGAGTTCGGCGGCGTCCTGGTCTGCGAGGTAGTCACTGCCCTTCACGGTATCGAAACCGTGCTTCTCCGGGTTGTCGTCCGCGCCCTGCGGGTTGTTCGCCAGCGCAGCGTTGACGCCACCCTGCGCCGCGCCCGAGTGGGACCGGACAGGGTGCACCTGTGATATGATCGCGGTGTCGACCCTAGGGGCGGTCTCTATAGCCGCTCTGAGCCCGGCCAAGCCGCCGCCTATGACCAGTATCTTGTGGTATATCATCGTCTCAGCCTCCTGCGGTTATGAAGGGGAACAGGATCACGATGCCCCAGATGAGAGTCGCAACGCCCACGACGAACAGTGTGATGTCCACCGCCTTCCGGTGCTTGGCGAACCTGTCAAAGTCGAACAGCACGGTCCTCGTGCCGTTCAGGCCGTGGAAGAGCACCATCGCGAGGAGCAGATAATCCACGACGATGTACGAGAGCTGGTCCAGGCGTACGCTGACCTCTCCGAAGGTTATCAGTGGTTCCTCTCCGGTCTCCTCGCCCACGCCTGAGAAGTGGCTGATGTAGATGTGTATGCAGAGGAGCACTATGAGCGCAATCGCCGAGAACCTCTGGAAGAACCAGGCCCACGTGCCCGCGACCTTGGAGGTCGCGACCCGCTTCTGCTCAGCCATCACGCCACCCCCTCAGGGAACACGAGGTGCCAGATCGCCAGCATCCCCCCGATGATCAAGACGGCGGCCACCGCCATCGTTATCCAGAACACTATCTTCTGGCGCCTGATGCCCAGGCCGAGGTCGAACAGGACGACCCGGAGGCCGTTCATCGCGTGGTATATCACCACAATGACCAACAGGAAGTCCATGAACACGAACAGAGGCTGCGATGTCGTAGCCATTAGACTGTCGAAGCTTGCCTCACCATCCCCCAGGGATGCGGTCGAAATGAAGGACAGGTGCAGGAACACGTATGCGACCAACGCTATCCCGGTCAGCCTGTGGCCGACCCATGCCCACATGCCCGTCTTCATGTTAGTCGGCCAGAACTCGGAGTTCCTGCCGAACAACCACTTGAAGTCCCTCACCTTCATTGAAACACCTTACTGATTACGCGCCCCGACCCGGCCAACGGGCCACTCGCCAGGAAGGCGATTCCGCCCCGGGTCCCCGGCCGCCTAGACTATCAAGAATGTACTTAAGCGTATCTCTTCGAACAGAAGACGGGCGATTTCCATCGCTGTGGTTTCAAACCTCGCCCTCTTGTCGTAGCGAATCATTCGAAATTCGCCATTCGACGATGAAAGTCGTTAGAGCGGGGCCGGCCTCCCGAAGCTGTCGCGTATCAGATGCAACAGAGGCGAGGGACTCCGTTTTCGGCGCTGACAAGGAGTGCCCCAACAGTGTCAAGTACACATACCCTGATACGAGGATGGCGAGGCTTATGGACAAGTACCAGTGCAATGTGTGCGGATACATATACGACCCTGAAAAGGGAGACCCGACCCAGAACATACCCCCGGGGACACCTTTCGAGCAGCTCCCGGACGGCTGGACCTGCCCTGAATGCGGCGTGGGGAAGGAAGAATTCAGCAAGATGTAGGGCATGATACCTGTCCGCCTGAGCCCTGGCCCGGGCCGACGGGTCGCGCATTCCACTCGCAGGCATTCATATGATACTAAGGCTGGCTCTAGTAGGCTTCGGCAATGTCGGTCAGCAGTTCGCACGTCTATTGATGGCGAGACGCGACTGGCTGGTCAGGAAGAAGGGGCTCGACGTCGAGGTCTTGGCCATCGCGACCAGGTCCAGGGGCTCTCTCCTCTCGAAACGAGCGCTCGACCTTGAGCGTGCGCTCAGCGCTGTCCAGTCGGGCTCGTTGGCGGCTTACGGGGACGAATCGACGAACCTGACGCCCGTCGCCATGATCGACAAGTGCGATGCCGACATGATGATCGAGCTGTCCGCGCTCAACATCGACTCCGGGCAGCCGGCAATAGACCATGTGCGGGCCGCGATGAGAGTTGGCATGGACGTAGTGACGGCGAACAAGGGCCCCATTGCCTGGGCCTACGAAGAGCTCCGCGATCTCGCGAGGGCCAGAGGAGTGCACTTCAGATTCGAAGGGACCGTCATGGACGGCACGCCTGTTTTCAACCTGGTCGAGAGAACCCTTCCGGGGTGCGAGGTGCTCGGCCTCACGGGGATACTCAACAGCACATCGAATTTCGTCCTTACTGAGATGTCAGAGGGCAGGACCCTAGACGAGGCTGTGCGGCAGGCGCAGGCTAGGGGCATCGCGGAGGCCGACCCTTCCCTGGACATCGACGGCTGGGATGCATCTGCCAAGATAACAGCCCTTGCGAATGTCCTCATGGACGCAGGCATGAACCCGAAGATGGTCGACAGGGAAGGGATTCGAGGGATTGGCGTCAGGGACATAGCAGAAGCCTCCGCCGAGGGCAAGAAGATCAGGATGGTGGCGCGAGCTGCCAGGGAAGGAGGCGCCATCAAGCTGAGCGTCCGCCCTGAGAGGATAGGCCCGGAGAGCCTCATGTGGACTGTTGACGGCACCTCTAGCATGTTGACGATGAACACTGACCTGATGGGCGACCTCACAATCGTCGAGTCGGGTCCGACCCTGAATCAGACGGCCTATGCGGTCTTCTCGGACATGCTGCTGACGGTCGAAGCGATAAGACAGGGGACTATCTGAATCACATGACCTCGAGGCTGAACTCGGGTTCGTCGTAGTAGTACCCTGACCCCTTTCTGTGCTCGCGCTCAGCGTTCAGGATGGTGAGATGGCCCGATTCCTCCTCCACGAGCCAGTCAAAGACCGCCTTTGCATTCTTGTCCGTGGCTCTGTCACGGGCCGAGGCATAGTAATCTATGGATTTCTGCTCGACCTTGATGCCTATGCTCAGCGCCTCGAGCTCCCCTGCGTCTTCGGAGATACGTATACGCTTGAGCTCGGAGTCCTTGAAGACTGAGACCCCCGAGTTGCCAGAGCATAGTCCGTCGGCCTCTTCGAGCGATATCCAGCTCTTCCCCTGGCTGAGCCTCTCGAACTCCTTGCCGAGCACCATTATGTGCCTCTGCTCCTGCTTCACGAGGCCCTCGAACATCTCCTTGGCGCGCTGGTGCCGCATCCTTCCCGCGGCCCTCTCGAAGAAGTCCTTGCCCTCCAACTCCATCTGTATGGCGTTCCTCAGCACCTGGAGGTGCTCTTGGGATTCGTCGACCATCTCCACAGTCCTGCCGGCCCTTCAGAGAACGCCTCACGACTTGGCATTTTCGACGAACCCCTAACGCTCATGGGTCACTGCGCGGTCAGTCCGCCATCGATAGAGAGCGCCGCGCCTGTGACGAACCCTGCCTCTTCCGAGGCGAGGAAGAGCACAGCGTGTGCTACCTCCTCGGGTGTGCCGACGCGGCCGATCGGGTGGTCCGCCCTCGTGCGCTTCATGTACCCTTTGACATCGCCTGACGCCCTCGCCTCCTGCGCGAGCATCGGAGTGTCTATGCACCCGGGGTTCACCGTGTTCACCCTGATGCCGTACTTGGCGTAGTCGAGCGCCATCGCCTTGGACATGATGGTCAGGGCACCCTTCGAGGCGCAGTACGCTGGACAGGTCCTGTTGCCGACCAGGCCTGCATCCGACGAGTTGTTGATGATCGCCCCTGAGCGCCGTCTCTTCATGTGGGGGATCGCGAATTTAGTGACGAGGAACACGCCCTTCAGGTTGATGTCGAGGACCCTGTCCCATTCCTCCTCGCTGGTGTCTTCCGCGAGCTTCTCCAGGTAGACCCCCGCATTGTTGAAGAGTATGTCTATCCTCCCGAACTCCTTGACAGTGGTCTCGACCATCCGTCTGGCATCGGATGCCTTGGAGACGTCTCCTCGCACGAACTTGACCTGCCCGAGTCTGCCCAGGTCCCTCAGGGCCCGGGCGGCCTTCTCCTTCGACCTGCCCGTGACTACAACGCTCGCGCCCTCTTTCAGGAAGAGCTTGGCCGTGCTGTAGCCCATTCCCTCTGTCCCGCCTGTGATGAGGGCGACCTTGCCTTTCAACTTCATAGCGATCAAGTGACCAGAATCAGAGACTCGGAGATAAAGCTTCCCGGACCCATCCTCACGGAAGGGTCATCTTGCGGAAACCTTGGGGAGCGCCACCCTGAAGATACTGCCCTTCGACGGATCCCCCGGGACCCTGTCCTCCACCCAGACGATTCCGTGGTATGCCTCGACAATCGCCCGCACGATGGACAGGCCGAGCCCGCTTCCCGGCGGCCGGTCGCTCACGTTCTGAAACCGTCCGAAGACTATGTCCTTCTTGGAGTCCGGGATGCCTATCCCGTTATCAGTTATCGACACGCACCAGTAGCGTCTAGGCTCGACCGTGAACTCGCCCACCGACACTTCCACGTTCACCTCATCATGTGGGTCGTATTCGACCGCGTTCTCGAGGAGGTTCGTGAATATCTCGTCAGCGAGCTCGTTGCCTAGCACGAGCTGCCTGTGGTTCCCGAGCTTGAGGTCGAACTTGACAGGTTTGTCCGGGCTGTTCCTCTGCACCTCAGCGATGCTCTCCTTGAGCACCTCGCCGAGCTCGACGGGGCCGAGGTTCTCCGCACCCTCCTCCTCGATCCTCATCAGCTTGTTCGCCCTCTGGATGATCTCGTTGATGCCCCACGCGGAGGATGAGGCGCGTTCCAGGTATGTCCCGACCTTCGTCGGGAGGCCCTTAGTGTCCATGGCCATTTGCACGTAGCTCGTGATGGCCTGGTTGCAGTTGTTGATGTCGTGCGAGACAATATCGCCAAGGAACCTCGACCGCTGCGCTATGTCCACCTGCTTCTGGAAGAGAGTCGCGTTCTCCATGGCCACGCCAGCGAGCCCCGAGAATATCCTCATCGCCTCGATGGTCTCCGCATCAGGTATCCTCTCGTCGGCGGAATCGTTGACCTCCATGAACCCTATCGGCTCGCCGTTCCTGTTCCTTATCGCGAACCTGAGATAGTCCAGCTCGTGCCACACTGACGGATCCGTTCTTGGCAGCTTCGCCCGATCCGGGTGCTCATAGAAGGCCTCCTCGCCCTTTGTGATCGGGCCAGGCTCAGGACGGACGAGGTAGACATCGTCCGCTATCTTGTGCTTGTCGATCAGGTCCTGCGTCAGCCTCTCATGGCTGTAGGTGAACTTCCTGATCCTCTTCGCTCTGTCCTTGTCATAGCCGTAGGTCACCCTCGCTCTGAAAACATTCTCGACAGGGTCGAGGACGCCAATGACCACCTTGCGCATCGAGAATAGTCCAGCAATGGTTGACGCTATGCGCTCAAGGACCGCATCGAGGTGACCGACGGACATGATGTCTGAGAGTATGCTGACCATCTCCCCCGTCAACCTGGGCGCGGTCGAACGGGGCTTGTCCACGTTCAAATTCCCTGTGCTAGGCGTCGCGCTCTGCATCAGACATCTCCTGGCTGATTCTGTGGACGACAACTGAGTGAAACACTCCTTCCTATTATAACTTGTCGAGAAATCCGTTATCCCGGGCCATCTGACGGTTTGAGGTGGCAGCGTCTGGAGGCAGCGGCACGGGCTGTGCGGATAGCTGATAAATATCCGGAATGCGATTAGAAGCGCGAGGGTTCGCATGGTTGAGGAGGCGGAGGTAGGGAAGGTAACGATATTCTTCGCGAAGCCGAGCGTCGCCGCGGTGGAGATCACTTCGGGCACGATCTCGGTAGGCGATACGATCAGGATCAGGGGAGCGACGACAGACTTTGAGCAGAAAGTAGATTCGATGGAGATAGACAGGAACCCCGTCCCTAGCGCCTCGACGGGGCAGTCCGTAGGCATCAAGGTCAGGGAGCGCGCGAGACCGCACGACAAGGTGTTCAAGCTCGTCGGTTGAGCTGCAGCCAGTCCTGTCAGGCGCATCCCGATGAAGCCTTCCATAGTGGTCCACGGTGGAGCATGGGACATACCCGAGCGGCTCGTCGAGCGCAACATCAAAGGATGCGCCCGGGCCGTCTCAATCGGACACGACCTGCTTGAACGAGGAGAGTCTTCGTTGGATGCGGTCGAGCAGGCGATACTAGTCATGGAAGAGGACCCGTCCTTCAACGCGGGGATCGGGTCCGTCCTGAACCAGGCCGGCGAGGTCGAGATGGACGCCGTGATCATGGACGGGCGAGACCTGCGGACTGGGGGCGTCGCGGCCCTGAGGCATGTAGAGCACCCAGTAAGCGTCGCCCGGAAGGTGATGGGCGATCCTGAGGTGTCCCTCATCGTTGGAAGCGGCGCGCTCGCATTCGCGCTCGCGCACGGATTTGAGAGGGTTGAGAACGAGAAGTTGCTCGTGGGCAGCGAGCTCAGGGACTACAAAGAGTTCCTGAGGACTGGGAAACTGAAGACAAGGAGGCACTACTCCGGGATGGAGAGAGATACCGTGGGCGCATGCACGCTCGACAGAGACGGCCACGTCGCTTGCGCGACCTCCACGGGGGGCACGCCCCGGAAAACGCCGGGGAGGGTCGGCGACTCGCCGATTATCGGGTCCGGGGCCTACGCGGACGACAGGGTCGGCGCGGCGTCAGCCACCGGATGGGGGGAGAGGATCATGTCCGTGGTCCTCGCGAAGAGCGCCCTCGACCTGCTGAGAGAGGCGGACGAGCCGATGGGCGCATGCCGACTCGGAATCCAGACCCTGAAGGAGCGCGTGGACGGCTACGGAGGTCTGGTGATGGTCTCCAGAGATGGCCGGGTGGGCTATCACCACAACAGTCCGAGGATGGCTTTCGCATTCCACGAAGGGCCATCGGGCAAGGAGCACTGCGGCATCAGGGCGTGATGGGGTCTACCGCCAACATATCACTGAGACCGCACCAGCTTCATCGCCTCGCGCTGCAGGTCCTTCTCACACCCAGGAGGACCACATATCGAAGCCGAGACCTCTTTGACGAGCTCCTCGTGCTCCTTCCTTGAGATGCGCATGACGCGCCTGAGACCTTCGAGTATGGACTCCTCAGGACCAGATATCACCTTGTCGCTGAGCGCGACCTCCAGCACAGTCCGGTAGATCCTCCTGAACTCCATGTGGTCCTGGGCAAGCCTCCTGACTATCTCCGCCTCGAGGGCCCTGTGTTGCTGCTCGGTTATATTGAGGTGCTTCCTCAGCTCCTCCACGAGGAATCTCTCCGTCGCCGTCACCCTGCCGTCCCTCCAGGCGGTCAGCAGGGCGCGCTTGTACACATCGGTGTCCTGCTCCTTGGCCTCCAGGGCCAGCCTCTTCCTCTCCTCGATGCTCTCGAGCGCCTCGATCGTCAGCCCGTCGCTAAGTATGGCCTCCCTGACTATGTCGCAGAGCGTGATGTGCATGGAAGTGGAGTCGTCAATATCAGCGACACGCATCTCCTTCATACTGCCGTTCATGTGAATTGGCACGACTATCTCCTCCACCCTCGCCCTCAGCCCCGTGGCCTTCGAGTACCCTCCGGGGGTAAGATAATACCCGTTCATGCGCTGCTTCATCCCCTGGATGTGAGCCTTGCGCTCCACTATCAGGTCCTCCTCAATCAGGGAGTCCAGATACTGAGATAGGTGCTTCCGCTGCACACCCGTGGCGAAGGCTATGGACTGTTGGATGACGTCCGCCGGGAGCTCGTACCGGTCGTCCATGTTGTGAAAATCTGACAAGTACAAGATGATCCTCTCCTTGCTCGTAACCACCTTAAGTTCGTCGATAGACATGCTTTACCGAATCCCATTCAAGTTTATATCGCATTTGGCCAAGCGCCCGCCATTCTCGCAAAAGAAGTTAAGCCCGGTTAGCGATTCGATGCCGAAAGAAGATGATTGACAGCAGAGCGCTCTGGTTCCTCTTCGTGGTCCTCATCGGGGTCTTCGTGGCGATAGGCCTCATGTTCATTCTCTCAGGTTGAGCTGAGCATCTGCGCACGGTCGATCGGGTCGGCTCGAACGGCGACGCGTGTACAACGATTATCGACGCGTCACCGGTTTATATACAATAATAATTATATGATAACAATCAATTAATATGTAGCGCTCAAGGGACCCACGCCTCGGAATGTCCAGGTCCTCACGCCTGAGGTCCGAGAAACGACGCGGGAGTTCCGTCTTTATCGTAATGGAATGTTTTTATAATAATATTTTTATACTTTCGGATGGTAGCGGCATAACCCTCATATATATCGGCAGCTTAGAGAGCATCCGATAAGTATGTTCGCGCCAACCCGGAAAGGATTGGATTGTTCGCCCACTGATTGGGGGATAGCGCGAGCATCCTTCGAGTGATCGGCGGAAACCACTTCGGTGGAATGCGCCAGGTTTCTCACTTACAAGGAGGTGGATGCAATGCGACCGAGCAGGCTCTGGAACACATACAGACAGATTCGCCTTGAGCGGTATCTCTCCAACGTCCCAAGGGCGGAGAGAAACGCCATCAGGGCATACGTCGCCAGCAAGAGGATCAGATGAGCCGGCAAACCCTTTCCATTGATTGTTTTTCCCACGCCGCACACAATATGCTGGATTCTCCGAACGCTCAACGTAGGCGAGCGCGATATCGGGCGGCCGCCCTCTTCATGACGCCCGTGAGGGTATCGGGGTAGGTCACGGGGTCCTTGAGCTTAAAGAACCACACCGAGCACGCCGCCCTCCCGAACGCGGATATCGCATAGACTGCGCCCAGGCCGAGCACCCAGTTCCCTCCGTAGTGCTCCAGGAAAGAGTACGCCAGATAGCCCCCAATCACGGAGCCGACGAAGGTGGCCAGGCCTATCATCGTGTTGTAAACGGCGAAGTACTCACCCTTCTTCTCCGAAGGCGCCACGTCCAATATGTAGGCGAAGAACGCGACGTTCGACATCGCGGTGGCGAGCCCCAGCGTCGCATTGATGAAGTATATGTGCCACACCTGGGTCGCGAGGGCGTACACGACGGGCACGGATATGAACGCGAACCTGGAGATGAGTATCAGGGGCATCGGTCCGATGATGTCGAGGAGCTTCCCGACCTTCGTTTGGAAGAACAGGGTCGATGCGGTCGCTATCACGGCCATGATGCCTATCTCGAAAGCGGAGGCGTGCAGCACCTCCAGATAGGTGAGGACCAGTATGGGCCATATCAGGGACATTATGAAGTTGAAGCTCGTGTTGAGCGCCACGAGGTTCCTGAAGTACTTGTTCTCCCTGAGATCGGATATGAAGATGAATGACCTCAGGCTGAAGGCGAATATCGTCTTCGGCGAGGCGAAGAGCCTGCGCTTGACCTCATAGACCTCGTACAGCAGGACGGACCCCACGATGCCGGCGAGGCCGGCAATGTAGAATGGGAGCGCGAAATCCCTGGCGGACTGGCTGTCGGCAGGGATAACGCTCCCTGCGAACAGTGTGCCTATGAGGCTCGCCAGTGAGGATATCGCGAAGAACTTCCCCATCACGGAACCCCGGTTCTTGACCGTAGTGACGTCCCCGACGAGCGCGGACCAGGTGGGCACCATCATCGAGCCTATGAACATCTGGGCGGCGACAATCAATATGAGTTGCCATGCGCTCAAAGCGCCGACCATGAAGAAGTACAGGCTGAACGATAGGACGCCACCGACAACAAGGAACGGTATCCTTCGGCCCAGAAAGTCGCTGAGCTTGCCCCACGGGACCTGCATAACCGTCGGGAACAGGTTCAAGAACGCCTGTAGCCAGCCCAGCTGCACGGGTGTGGCCCCGAGAACCACTGCGAGGACGGGGACATAGGGGTCAGCCATGCCCCTTCCCAAGCTCACTCCCGCCTGGTTCTGGGCCATCCTGGAAAGTATCTCTCGTTGCGGGTCCTTCTCTGGCTGGCCAGCTCCCGCAACGGTGCCGTTCAACTGCACCCCATCCCCAAAGCCTGGAATCACCATGCTAGGCTATAAGAATCTTGGGCTGGGGGCGTCCGGAATGTCCTCCGAGCACGTCCCCTATGCCAGCTAGGCAGGCACGTCCTGGGCAGCGGTTATCCTGGAAAACATCGGAAAGGCTATATATTAACACTAAGCGATACAGGTGTGGTGGGAAATCTGACGAAGGCCTACTGTGTCAAGTGCAAGAAGTCCGTCGAGATGAAGGACCCGAAGAAGGTCAAGCTGAAGAACGGGAAGCCCGCAACGAAGGGCTCCTGCCCGAAGTGCGGAACGAAGGTCTTCAGAATCGGGGCCTGAGTTAAACACCTTTCCAGAAACCCGTTCCAGAAGACCCCGGGACGATGTATCCTGGTATCCTACCTTGGGTCTTCTGAGCGCGTTTTTCTCCTTTTCAGATACGCTCCGCGATTTGCGAGCGCGCGGAGGGACCTGACCGCACGCCATATCGTCGGGTAAGCAGCCATGCGCCGTTTCTCGAGCTCCCGTATCATCGCCGAGGTGTGTTCCCCCCCGAACGCACTCACTACTATGGGGGCGCCTCCGGAAGCCGACCTGCGCTCGGCTACGTCTATCAGTTTCCTGGTGATGTTCGGCGGCTGAAGCTCCAGGGACATCATTATGCCGTCTACGCCAGGGTCCTTCTGCAGGGCGCCCAGCACGGCATCGTACATATCATCGGTGACCCCAGCGGTGAGATCTACGGGGTTACCGGTCGAAGAGAATTCTGGCACGACCCGCTCGAGCTCGGATCGCGTCTCCTCGGATAGCTGCGCCATGCGGAGGCCCGCGCCGCGGTCCCCCGACTCCACGAAGTCTGATGCGATCACGCCATAACCGCCCGCACTGGCGACGACGCATATCCTATCCCCTTGTATGCTGCCCACGAAGGAGAGAGCCTTCGCCAGGTCGACCAGTTCCTCTTCATCGTAGGCTCTCACGACGCCTAACTGTCTGAGCACACCGTTTATGAGCGCGTCGGAGGAAGACGCGATAGCGCCTGTGTGAGAGGATGCGGCTCGAGAGCCCGCGGATGTGCGCCCGGACTTGAGCAGGACTATCGGTTTCCTGGGAGAGACCGCGTTCACGGCCTTCACGAAACCGGCTCCGTCCGAGAACGATTCGAGATACAGCGCGACGCACCTGGTCGTAGCGTCACCTCCCAGATACTCGAGCAGATCGTTCTCGTTTATGTCGGCCTTGTTCCCGAGGCCGACGCACGAGGAGATGCCCAGCCCGGAGGCCGCGACCCTTTCGAGGAACGAGACAGAGACGGCGCCGCTCTGTGACAGCATGGCGATGTCGCCCTTCTTCGGCCTCCTGCTCTTCTCCTTTGGTATTAGGAGCGTGTCGAGCCGCCTCGAGGGGACGTACACCCCCATGGTGTTCGGCCCCAGCAGCCTCGTGCGAGAGCCGCGCACAGCCTCGACCAGGCCGCGCTCCAGCTCCGCGCCTGATGGCCCTGACTCCCTGAAGCCCGAGGAAGTGACGACGGCGACCTGCACCTTCTTTTTCACGCATTCCCTGAGCGGAGTCACCGCGAGCTGTGCCGGGACCGATACGAGCGCAAGGTCGACGGGGCCCTCGACGTCCAGCACGGACCGATGACACTGCAGGCCGAGTATCTCGCTCTCCTTGGGGTTTATCGGATAGACCTTGAACCGGCCGTGGAGTAGGTTCCTGAGCACCACATGACCCATTTTTGACGGGTTGGAGGATGCGCCTATGAGCGCCACCGAGCGTGGCCTGAAAAGGGCGTCCAGGGCACCTGTCATGAAGTCACAGATTGCGTTGCCCTGTAATATGGGTTCGCCGGCAACCAGCTGTACGCGGCCTGCGAGTCAGGGTGAGGCGTCGATGCCGCCCTGAGAACATTGAAATACGGTTGACTCAATAACAATGTTTACGCCCATCGTTTAGGAGGGGGAATAGGTGGAGCTCAGAGACATCGTCAGCCGCTCGAGTCCCGTGAAGATCGCGCCGGACGCGACGGTTGGCCAAGCACTTGTGACAATGATAGAGAACAAGACGGATTTCCTTCTGGTCGACAGGGCCGGGTACAGCGACGCCTATGGGATAGTCACCAGGTGGGACATCGTGGAAGGGCCCATCGCCCATGGGGTCGACCTCAACTCCGCACCTGTCCTGGACTACGCGCGCAAGCCGCTGGTCGTGATGAACAACCTGGACCTGGACCTCAGATGGGTGGCAAAGAAGATGGCGAACGAGAACGTCTCCAAGATAGCCGTCTTCAGCGGGGAGGAATTCCTTGGTTTCATATCCGACGTCGACATAATGAGGGCGATAGCCTCCAAAGGCTCGAAGCAGGAGAAGGGGGCGAGCGAATGACGGCCCCCCTGATATTGAAGGACGTCGTCAAGACCTTCGAGCTTCCCACAATCCCGAGGGACGCCAGCGCCGCGAGTGCCATGAGGAAGATGCTCGACGAGGGGAAGTACACGCTTCTTGTCCCTCGCAGGACCAGGACAGACTCCTACGGCGTGCTCACCAAGAAGGACATCGTAGTCAAGGTCATCGCAGAGGGGAGGGACCCTGCCAAGGTCCTGGTCAAGGATATCATGTCGAGACCTCTGGTCATTCTGACGAACCTCTCTCTCGACCTGCGCTGGGTCGCGAAGGCGATGTCGAACTCGGGAGTCTCCACGATCGCTGTTTTCGACAAAGGGGACTTCTACGGCTACGTGACCGAGGCGTGCATACTGGAAGGCGTCTACAACGCGCTCAGGCGCGCGAAGCTGGAGCAGGGAGTCGAGTACGTCTCCTGCTGAGCGTCGAGACACGGATTCGAGTGATCTACGGAGTTGGCGGTCATGTCAGGACAGTCAGACAAGGACGCGAAGGAGCGGAAGGGACTCGCGGTCTTCCTCTGCACGTGCAGGGACCAGATAGGCAAGAGGGTGGACCTCGAGAAGATCGCAGATGACCTGAGGAAGGACCCCAGTATAATCGAGGTCGACATCCATGACGCCCTCTGCTCCAGGGAGGGACAGGACTTCCTGAAGGAGAAGGCCAGAGTGGCCAACTTCGAGCGCGTGGCGATAGGCGCCTGTTCCCCCAACGTCCAGGGGATCATCATAACCCGGGCGCTCGAGGAGGAAGGGCTCAACAAGTACCTCGTCGAGCAGGTGAACATACGCGAGCAGTGCGCATGGGTCCACAAGAATAAGGAGGCGGCGACGAGGAAGGCCGAGAGCCTCGTAAGGGGCGCCGCTGCAAGGGCGGAGCAATTGCAGCCGCTCGAGGACATAGACATCAAGATACTCGACAAGGCCCTGGTCATCGGCGGCGGAGTGACCGGGATGCAGGTCGCTCTGGACATCGCGAACGCCGGGCTCAAGGCGTATCTGGTGGAACGGTCAGACGAACTCGGGGGGAGGACCTACAAGCTGAGCATGACTTTCCCCACTCACAACTGCGGCATATGCTGCATGCAGTACTGCAAGGAGTGCGTGTTCACACCGAAGATAGAGGACGTGCTCCAGAACAAGAACATCGAGGTGTTGCTCGGGTCCGAAGTCGAGGATATCACCGGAGGTTTCGGGAACAGACATGTGAGGGTCAAGACTCCTTCCGGCACGAAGGAGTTCGACGTCGGCACCATCATCGTCGCCACTGGCAGCAAGACCTTCGACCCCAAGCGCATACCCGAGCTCAGGTACGAGCTGCCCGATGTCATAACCACGGTCGAGCTCGAGCAACTTATCGTCGAGCAGAGGGAGAAGGGGGGCGGCCTGAAGAGGCCCTCCGATTCGAAGTCCCCCAAGACGGTCAACTTCATACAGTGCGTCGGCTCGAGGGACAAGAACAAGGGCAACCTGCACTGCTCCCTTGTCTGCTGCACTTACGCGATTGGGCAGGCGCGCGAGATCAAGCGCATGAACCCAGACGCGAACGTGTATATCCACTACATAGATCTCAGAGGGCCGTACCGTGGGTTCGAGGAGTTCTATGAGGCTGCCAAGGAGGAGGGCATCAACTTCGTCCGAGGCCGTATCTCCGAGATAGTGCATGACAAGGGCAAGATATTCGTCAGAGCGCTCGACACGGACGCTGATGCGCTCTTGAACATCGAGTCGGACCTCGTCGTCCTGTCGGTGGGACAAGAGCCCGCCGACGGCAGTGACGAACTGGCGAAGATGCTGCACATACAGACCGACATCGACCGGTTCATGAAGGACATTAACCCCATGTTCCCGTCCGAGTTCAGGCGGGGGGTGTACGTCGCGGGCACGGCCCAGGGGCCACGGGGTATCAGGTACTCCATCGAGGACGCGAAGGCAGCGGCGGCCAGCGCCATCGAGCTGATGCGGAAGGGCACCGTTAAGTTCCCCAGGATCGTCGCCTTCGTGGACGAGGAGAGGTGCCGTGGCTGCGGCCGATGCGAGGAGACCTGCGAGTACGGCGCCATCACGATAGAGACCGACCCCAAGCGGGGCGTCCTCGTCTCAAAGATAGATGAAATCAGATGCGAGGGGTGTGGCCAGTGCGCGGTGGTCTGCTGCAACAAGGCAATCACCATCAACGGGTTCAGGCCGGAGCAGATGGAGGCCATGGTCCGCGCCATAGTGGAGGAGGTGGACGTTGATGGCTGAGAAGTTCGAGCCCAAGATAATCGCGTTCACATGCACGTGGTGTGGCTATCCGTCAGCGAGCCTCGCGGGCGTGAACAAGGTGGAGTATCCCCCAAACATCAGGATCGTCCGCGTGATGTGCAGCGGGAGCGTCGAGTCCGGGGTGATCATGGACGCCTTCGAGCACGGGGCTGATGGCGTTATCGTCATCGGGTGCCTCATGGACAACTGCCACTACGTGTCCGGGAACAAGAAGGCGCAGGACAGGGTGGACGCTCTGAAGAGGCTGTTCGACATAGTAGGCTTGGACTCGAAACGCCTCAGAACCGAGTGGATAAACGCCTCGGAGAGGGCCAAGTTCGCGCAGGCCGTGACGGAGTTCGTCGAGGAGGTCAGAGCCCTAGGCCCGCTTCCGCTCGAGCTCGCCAAGAAGGTGAAGAAGGACAGGACAAAGGAGCAGACCGTTGCCGCAGTCAAGCAGCTGATTGACGACACGGGCGCCTTCGACTGCGTCGAGTGCGGGAAGTGCACCACAGTATGCCCGATCGCCAAGTTCGACACCGACTTCGCCCCGAGGACCATCGTGCTCAGGGCTATGGAGGGCATAGTCGACAACATAGCCAACGACAAGGACATATGGACATGCATAACCTGCGAGCAGTGCAACGCCATGTGCCCGTACAAGGTCGACTACTCGGGGTTCATCAGGGGCATGCGTGAGGAGGCCTCGGAGTTCGGCGCAGCGCCCAGCTGCTCCCAGGGGGGACTGATACACGCCGTCCAGAGGATCATGGCTAATGGCGACCTGAAGCAGAAACGTCTCGACTGGGTCAAGGAGGACATGAAGGTCGCGGACAAGGGGGAAGTGTTCTATTTCGTAGGATGCCTGCCCCACTACGACGCGATCTTTTACGAGAGGAAGGACCTGAGGCTGCAGGATATATGCGAGAGCGCAGTCCGGATAATGAACAGGGCGGGGGTCGTCCCGGTCGTCAGCAACGAGGAGAAGTGCTGCGGGCACGACCTGAACTGGACCGGGGACGAGGACAGCTTCGAGAAGCTGATGGAGCACAACGTGGAATTGATCAAGAAGTCCGGGGCAAAGAAGGTCGTGTTCACATGTCCAGAGTGCTATCGCACCTTCAACGCCGATTACCAGGACCTCATGGGGGACTTCGAGTTCGAGCTGGTGCACATATCTGACTACATGAAGGAGCTCGCGGACTCCGGCGCCTTGAAGCTGGACGACCAGACGAAGGCGGACTTCACGTTCTCGTACCACGACTCGTGCCGGCTCGGGAGGCACTCAGGGATATACGACTCCCCGAGGGACCTGGCCAAGGCGTTCACCGGAGCCAAGTTCGTCGAGATGGAGAACACGAGGGACAAGGCGGTCTGCTGCGGCGTCAGCGCATGGGCCAGCTGCAACGCGAATGCGAAGAGGATGCAGGTCGAGAGGGTCATGGAGGCCAAGAAGGTCGGCGCCGACAGACTGCTCATGTTCTGCCCGAAGTGCCAGATACACATGAAGTGCGCGATACAGGACAAGGTCCCCGTAGACCCGTCGATGGTCGATGTGAAGCTCGAGGATTTCACTGTCGCCATGGCTCGCATGCTCAACCTCATCCCAGAAGAGGAGGCGAAGTAGCCCCTCGACCGCCTGAGAACGAGCAGAGGGAAATCTTCGGAAGAGGCTCGAGCCTCTTCCGTTCAGGTTTGGCGGTACGGGCTCAGTAGTACTTCGTCGTGCTCGTCGTCTGCTCGTCGACGAGTATCTTGCGTCTTCCGAGCTCCTTGAAGAACGGCTCGGGCTCGACAGTGGCTTCCGCTGGGAACACTCCGGGCTCCTTGATGCGCTTCGTGTGCTGCCAGTGCGCCACAATCGCGGGCGGGACGGAGGTGTCCCTTGCCGAGGAGACTCCCCTCTCCGGGTCGTTCCATGTCACTATGAAGTACGTCACGGTCTTCGGCATCCCGTCCTTCTTGCCAGAGCAGTCGACCCTGAACATGTCGTACTCGAACTTCTCCCTCGGGGGAGAGCCCCTGCCATCAGACACGCCCTTCTGGTACATGGCTGTCAGGTAGTCCAGTGGGGACACCTTGGCCCCTCCGGCCTCGAGAGGTGTCGTGTCGGCGAATCCCAGGGCCCTCAGCGTCAGGAAGGTGTTCATGTCGTGGACCGGGAAGCCGATCCTGAAGGTGACGTTCTGTGCTTTCAGGTACTTGCCCATGGTCGCGGGCTCGGAATGCTTGATGAAGTACGCCTTCACCTTGCCTATGGGGTCAGGCATGAGGACGTCCGCCTCCCCTCCGAGTATCTCCTGTGTTGCGTACTTGCCTCCTAGCCACTGGACGGACTTCTGGGTGAACTCGTCGAGAACCGTCCTTATGGAGTACCCTGGCCAACCTGCCTCCTTGACGGGCAGGGTGTTGCCCCAGGCGCACACGATGTCTATGCTGTCCACCTGGTCCAGGCGCTTCGCGCCCGCGGCGCCTGCGATATTGGTCATGCCTGGCGTGCTGCCGAGACCTATCGTGGCGTTCAATCCGGCGGCCTTCCACTTGTCGTGGAGTTCGATCTGCTTCAGGCACGTGTCGAAGAAACCGCCCAGATCCGTGTATGTTGCCCCGCCCTTCAGGCAGGCGTCCATGACGCCCAGGTTCGTCTGGTACCAGGCGCAGTTTATGACGGACTCGACCTTCTCATTCTTGATGGTCTCGAGGACCTTCGGAACATCGTTGGCGTCGAGCTCCATCAACTTCGCCTTACCGGTGAGCTTGAGGTCGTCCATCGCCTTCTTCACGTTGGCCATCTTCCGGCTCGAGGCAATGATGTCCTTCTCACCACAGAACTCGAGTAGGTCCTGGACAGTGTACGCTCCAATCTGCCCCGAGGCACCGAGGACTAATATGCTCACTTCTCACACCTCCTAATCTGACAGTCTTCCGATCTGTGCAAAACAGTCATCCCGGACTGTGCATCTGTCCGTACAATTACATTCTACTTAAATCTTGCCCGGAAGCCTCTGGGGAGTTCACATGAAACGCCAACACGACAGCTCTTCGTTGAACCAGAACGCTCAGACAGGCCTCGGGATTAAACAGGTTGCGAAACCCAACGCGATTGACTGAAACCCATGACGACCATCAGGCGAGCCTGCGTGAGGCACGTGCGCGCCTCGCACGCTACCTGATCTCCACCCTGTGCTTCCTGGCCTTCCTGGCCCTGACCTCGACCCAGTGACCGTCCCGCCTGGCCTCCACCGAGCCTTGGTCCAAGGCGCCCTTGGACTCGACGCTGACGTAATATGGCTTGCAGATCAGGTCGGCAGAGCACGCGAAGACCTCGACGCTCATCCTGTCCACATCCACCTGTATGTTCTCCGCGGGCACTCCAGGAAGGTAGACCTTCAGAACCATCTCATCCTCGGTCTCCGACACCTCGAACCTCGGAACCGTCGGAAGAGGCCTCATGCACACGGACACCGGTCTGTTGGCCGAGTCCCAGGCCGTATGTCCAAGCCCAAGCTCCATCCTGTGAGCCTCCTCGTCGAAGTTCCGCATGAGATCCGAGACGCCCCAGAATCGGGACTCCTCGGCCAATTCCCTGAGCGTCCTCGACTTCTTGACCGGGTCATCCATACATGTACGACTTCCCCAGGCGGTCCGCCTGACTCTGTCTCGCCACGAGCATCTCCTTGGTGCGCTCGACGGTGGCTTTCACGTTCTCCTCAATCATCTCTGCTTCCTTGTAGAGCTCCTTCAGGTCCAGCTGGACATCCGGAAGGAGCTTGGACACTGACTCGACCAGCTTGGCCGCGCCTCTGGCATCAGGATACATGGCGTTCGCCTCCACCAGCAAGCAGATTATGTCGACACCGGCCCTCTCTCCCTCGCTGAGAAGCGCCCCTGAGACTCCTGTGATCATGCCTATCTTGAACTGTTCGATACCGGCCTTCGAGATCTTGTCCCTCGCTGCAGGCGTGGAGCCGACGCCGAGTACACGCGCATCCTTCTCCGCCTCGGCTGTCTGGTCCTGCCCGGCCATCAGGCCCTCGAGACCGATTATCGTATCATATCCATTCGATGCGGCCCATGACATTATGCTCTTCGCCATGCCGAAAGCCATCGCCATAGGTATCTGGAACTCCGAGGTGAGGATTGACACGTGTTTATGCCCCAGTATCCTGAGAGGGTATCCTGGTACCCCCTCCTGCACAAGAGCGGCCGGGGGCACTTCATCAGAAAGCACGTATGCGAGCCGCTCCATATTCAAGGATTCTGAGACGAAGCTGCCGGCTATAGTGCTGACCATGCCGACACTCGGGAATGCGGTCACCAGGGTTCCGCCTGCGGCCTTCGCTCCACTCACGAGCTGAATCTCGAACATGCCACTCAGGCCCCACGGAAGGGGAGGTCTCGAGATATATAGATACGTTCGGCCGAACATGACGGATGCTTATGGTCAACCGACCTCGGCGATCGCGTCCAGCTCCACCAGGGCTCCCTTCGGGAGCTGGGACACCGCCACCGTCGTCCTTGCGGGCTTCATCTCGATGAAATGTCTCCCGTAGACCTCGTTCACTTCCGCGAAGTCATTCATGTCCTTCAGATACAGGGTAACCTTGATCACATGCGACAGCTCGCTGCCCGCGCGCACGAGCACCGCCTTAAGGTTCAATATCGCCCTCTCCGCCTGCTCCGCGGCCGTCTCACCCACTAGCTCTCCCCTGATGGGGTCCAGACCGAGCTGGCCCGAGCAGAAGACGAAGTTGCCTGCCGCCACGGCCTGCGAATATGGACCGATGGGTTTCGGCGCCTCCGGAGTATAGACTGTCTTGGCTGTGGAAACCACTTGATCAACCTCCTTTCACTCTTCTCCTCTCGGAGACTACATTCCCCCCGACGACTGTCTTCAGCACCTTGACGCGTCGCAAGCTGCCGGGGTCAGTGAACGGGTCGTCCGAGAGCACCACGAAGTCCGCCAGCCTACCTTCCGACAGGACTCCCTTCGAGCGCTCGTCGAACGACGCGAAGGCCGCTTGGTCAGTGTATGCGCTCATCGCGGCTTCCACGGAGACCCTCTGCGATGCGTGGGGGGCATGCACCGCAGACCTGATACCGTACAGGGGCGACATGGGCATGCAGTCCGACCCGAAGACCATCCTGACCCTCGCATTAATGACCTCTCTGAAGGGATTGTTCCAGGCCGTCCTCTCCGGCCCCAGCCTCGAGAGGTACATTCCGTCCGTGCCACCCCATTCACCGACGAAGTTCGGCTGCATGGATGCGATGACCTTGAGCTTTCTCATCCTGGCCAGGTGTGCCCGGCTTGGCAGTTCCAGATGCTCGATTCTGTGCCTGTGGTCCTTCCTTGGGTGGTCTGAGAGGGCCGTCTCGATTGCGTCTATCGTGCGTTGGATTCCCTCGTCACCGATAGCATGTATCGCCAGCTGCATGCCACTCTCGTTCGCTTTGCATACAATGTTCTCGAACTCGCTGCCTTCGTAGACGAACATGCCCTTGTTGTCCGGGTCGTCCGCGTATGCTTCCGAAACGGCGGCGGACCTAGCACCAAGGGCGCCGTCGC
>JBFFED010000013.1:0-37203 GCA_041559015.1 Thermoplasmata archaeon
GCTCGTCACGCAGAAGCTCACGGACATAGAGGGGCTCAGGCCCGTCAGATTCGTCGGCCAGGCGACCAAGGGCGGGGACACTGGGCTCAAGCAGAAGGAGCAGAAGGAGATCATAGAGAAGTTCCACAAAGGGGATTTCAACATACTCGTCGCGACCTCGATCGCCGAGGAGGGACTTGACATCCCCTCGACAGACCTGGTAATATTCTATGAACCTGTCCCTTCTGAGATCAGGACGATCCAGAGACGGGGCAGGACCGGCAGGGTCAGGGCCGGGAGGGTCATAGTGATGCTGACCAGGGACACCAAGGACGAAGCGTACTTCTGGTCCAGCAGGAAGAAGGAGATGCAGATGCGCCGCGAGCTCGACTCCCTCAGGCGCAAGCTGCGGGTCAAGAAGGGGCTTCCGCCGGAGCAGAGGGTTGCCGGGCAGGCGCTCACCAAGCAGCAGCTCGAGGACATGATGACTGTCAAGCCAAAGGAGGAGATGTCGCTAAGGCTTGCGGAGAAGAAGGGGCAGAAGTCACTGGGCCAGTTCAAGACAGGGGCTTCTACGGAAGGGGCCCTGGTTGTCTCGGCCCGCGTGACCCAAGAGGGGCTAGCCGAGCCGCTCCGAGAGCTCGGGTTCGCCCTGACCGAGCAGGATCTTGAGAACGCGGATGTCGTGGTATCCAAGAGAGTCGCCGTGGCCGTCAGGAGCGTGGACGACTTCATCAAGGGGATTTCCGACGGCTCAGTGTTCTCCACGCTGGCCAAGCTGAAGCATGAGTACCTCCACCCCATACTGATCGTCCAAGGCGCTCCCCCCGAAATCGACGGGGCACAGGCAGGCAACGCGGCCGTCTACGACGCGCTCAGCTCCGTGCTCGCGGAATACCACATCCCCACGCTCTCGACGACGACACCCTCGGATACCGCAGCCGCCATCAGGTCGCTGTTCAAGCAGGAAGGGGCCAGAGGGGGCAGCGGCAAGAGGTCCACGCAGACCACCCTGGACGTCTCGAGCAGGCAGATGTTCCTGGTCCAGGGGCTGCCCAACGTGTCCGCCACCCTAGCCCAGAGGCTGCTCGAGCGCTTCGGAAGCGTCAAGGGCATCGCGGATGCCGACGTCGAAGAGCTTATGCGAGTGGACGGCATCGGTAGAGTCATAGCCGAAGGGATCCACGAGGTCCTCAGGAAGAAGTTCGGCGAGGAGGAGTAGTCCATGGGAAGAGAGAGATGCCCATTGTGCGAGAGCGAGTGCATAGTCAGGAAGGTCGCCATGGAGGATGAGAGGTGGCGCGAGGTCGACGTATGCTCGCTCTGCGGGGCGATGTACCCAAGAGGCCGGACCGTCGTCCAGGTCAAGCAGAAGAAGGCCCCCAAGAAGGCCGGTGCGAAGAAAGCCAGGAAGAGATGATTCCGGGCTCGACCGTCAATCCCGGGTGCCAGTCTCGATCAACTTCTTTGCCAGGCCGTGGATGCGCGCGTATTCCGCCTTGCACTCGTCGGTCGACAGCGGATCGTTGATCCAGCTCTCAATCGAACGCATCCTGCTCCGGATGTGCTCGAAGTCTCCTAGCTCGACGGCCATCTTCAGCTCTGCAAGCGTGGCGAGACAATGAGCCCGGTCGACAGCCTCTGGGTTCTTGAGTATTACATCCTTGGTGAGCTTCAGGCCCATCTTCTTCACCTCGCTTATCTCCACAAGCTCGTGGACAACCAGCAGCGGTCGGCCCAACACCTCATCGAGAGATATGTCCGGGTAAGCGGTGTCCGCGTTGAACCACGCGACGAGATCGTCTGCCGTAGTCGAACATTCGATTCCGTGCTCCTCGAGGAGTCGCCTGCAGCTCGAAACCCCCAACTGAACCCGTCCCCTATCAGCCAAATAATGCACCTCCTCACTGGCGCCGACCGGCCGGAAGTGAGCTTCCTAGGAGCCAGTATGCCATCAACGGTTTAGATAGTTTTATGAACCCCCTGCCCATACGAGTGCAACCGAGGCAGATTATGGAGTTCACACTTCTCGAGAAGAAGAAGAACAGCATCAAGCTCGAGATCAAGGACCCTGACGAGACTCTCATCTACCCGCTGCTTCATGAGCTGCTCCAGGACAAGAACGTCTCGGACGCGCGCTATGTGACCGGCCACCCGCAGCTCGACAGGCCGACCCTGACTGTCGATGTCAAGGAGGGGAAGCCCCAAGCTGCGCTGAAGAAGGCCGCGAAGTCCCTGTCCAACCAGTTCGTCGAAGCGCGGCAGCTGGTGGAGAAGCAGCTCGCATGACCGGGCCGAAACTTCTTACCATAGATACTCATTCTGACAGACAATGAGCGAGATAGACCTCGGGC
Source organism: Thermoplasmata archaeon (assembly GCA_041559015.1). GTDB lineage: Archaea > Thermoplasmatota > Thermoplasmata > UBA10834 > UBA10834 > COMBO-56-21. The sequence continues at coordinate 2,334 of JBFFED010000013.1, forward strand.
TGGAGCTGTACCTCACGGAGGACATCCCCGGTATCGGCGGGAAGCTCAGGAAGGCACCTGAGGACTTCGAGGTCGATGAGATATCGATACTGCCCCCGGAAGACCCAGAAGGCAGGTTCGTAATCGCGAAGGTCTGGCACCGCAATTGGGAGGCGAACAGGCTGGTCAGGCGCCTGAGCACGAACCTAAGGGTCAGCCGCGCCCGGATAGGCTTTGCGGGCACGAAAGATGGCAGGTCGGTCGCGACTCAGCTCATGTCCTTCGACGCACTCATTGATGCCGTCCGCGCTTTGAGCATACCAGACGTTGTTGTGTCTGACGCGTACAGGGCGAGGAGAGGCATAGCCATAGGCGACCTGGTAGGCAACAGGTTCTCCATCAGGGTTTCCGACCTGAGAAAGGACGTTGACGTAGCGGGGACCTGCGGCAAGGTCAGGGAACGTCTGCAGGGGATTGGTGGCTTCCCGAACTTCTTCGGAGTCCAGAGGTTCGGCTCAATCAGGCCGATAACCCACCTGATCGGCAAGGACCTTGTCCGGGGAGACTTCGAGGGCGCGGTCATGAGATATGCGGCGAACCCGATGGGCGAGGAAGACTCCGACGCGAACGATGCGAGGCGCGCCCTGCAGGAGTCGAGGGACTTTGAACGGGCTTTCAAGGACTTCCCGCAGAAGCTGACCTTCGAGAGGACGATGATAGCGCGCCTGAAGGACCGCCCCGGGGACTACTTGGGGGCTCTGAGAACCCTGCCCAAGAACCTCCTGATGATGTTCGTTCACGCCTACCAATCATACCTGTTCAACAAGATACTGAGCGAGCGCATCAGAGCAGGCATGTCTATCCGGGAGCCTGAGGTCGGAGACCTCATACTCCCCCTGAGCAAGACCAACGTGCCTGACCAGGACAACCCCATACCCGTCACCGAGGCCAACCTGCAGAAGGTGGCCAAGAGCGTCGTCGAAGGCAAGGCCTTCGTCAGTGGCCTGATCTTCGGCACGGAGTCGCAGTTCGCTGGGGGCAGGATGGGCGACATCGAGAGGCGTGTGATAGAGGCCGAGGGGGTCGGGAGGGCAGACTTCCAGATCGTAGGGCTCAGGGAGGCGTCGTCCAAGGGGATAAGACGTGAGCTACTCGCCCAGTGCAAGGACCTCATGATTGACTTCGACGGCGAAGTCGCGACCTTCAGATTCGCCCTCAACAAGGGCTGCTATGCGACATCATTGATGCGCGAGTTCATGAAGGCCGAGATGAGTCAGTACTAGGGATTCATTTTATGGTGGCCGACGCCATCCCCAAACCGTGTTCAAGAAGAGGGAGCAGAAAACCGTTCTGACCTGCCCCCAGTGCGGGTCGGCGGACCTGTACTACGAAGCTGCGCTCATAACCGGCTACAAGTACCACTGCAAGAAGTGTGGGTATATCGGTGCGTTCGTAATCGAGAAGGATGTCAGTGATGGCTCGAAGGATACCGAACCAGGGAAGAGAGGCTGAGTGCTCGGCTAAAGCTTCGAAAGCCTCTCGTGATCCTCTAGGTCGATTCCCCTCCTCTCAGGGTTCTCCCCCCTGATGCTGAACAAGATGGCCGCAAGTACTGGATTGAGAACGAAGACCGCCACCCATTCAGCATCCGTGCCTGTAAGCGTCCAGCCGTCCTCTGAGTAGGTGATCGCAGCAACCATTCCAAGGAGCCATACTATGAGCAGGGCGAGAGCTAGATATCCTGCGAAGGCGGTCTCTGGTCTCCAGCCAAGCACGTAGGTAACGAAGATACCCGTTGCCGCCAGGAACGAAGAGCCAGACACGACCCATGCGATTCTCTCGACTCGCCATCTCTCCATGATGTCTCCACCATGTAACATAGCGCCTGCTGGAGTACTAATAATCTGCCCTGGACATCCAAACAGGAAGGACTAGGCAAACATGGGTCCCGATTCCATTGCCCTCTCGGAGCCCTCGTCCAGGACCTTCACGATGGCCTTCTCGAAGTCCGGCATCGTGACGATGTCCCTGTTGTCCCGAATCGCGAACATGCCCGACTCCGTGCATATCGCCTTTATGTCGGCCCCGGTCGCGCCCTCTGACCTCGCGGCTATGTCCTCGAGGTTGACCCCAGGGTCCAGGTTCATCCGTTTGGTGTGTATCTCGTAGATATCGGACCTGGCCTCGAAGTTGGGCATCGGGATCTCGATGATCCTGTCGAATCTGCCAGGCCTCAGTAGCGCCTCGTCCAGTATGTCAGGCCTGTTGGTCGCGCCTATGATCTTGACCTCGCCGAGCGGGTTGAACCCGTCCAGCTCCGCCAGGAGCTGCATGAGGGTCCTCTGCACCTCGCGGTCGCCTGAGGTCGCCAGCTCGAGCCTCTTGGCTCCGACGCTGTCGATCTCGTCTATGAACACTATCGACGGGGCCTTCTGCCTCGCAAGGTCGAACAGTTCCCTGACCAGCCTCGCGCCCTCGCCTATGTACTTCTGGACAAGCTCAGAGCCCACGAACCTGATGAAAGTGGCGTTGGTCTGCTTGGCGACTGCCTTGGCCAGCAGGGTCTTTCCCGTGCCGGGCGGGCCTACCAGGAGCACACCCTTCGGCGGATCTATCCCGACCTTCTTGTAGAGCTCCGGCCTGAGCAGGGGGTCCTCGACTGCCTCCCTGACCTCGAGTATCTGATCCTGGAGCCCTCCAATGTCATCGTATATGGTCTCTGGCTTCTCGATTATCTCCGCGCCCACGACAATCGGGTCCAGGGACGGCGGCAGCACACCCATGACTGCGAGCGTCTGTTTGTTCAGCGCCACCCTGGCGCCTGCGGTGAGCAGGTCTGCGGACACGTAATCCGAAGTACTGACTATGAAGTCCGGACCGGTGGAGCTCTTCACGACAACCCTTCCGTCCGCAAGGACGTCCTTGATCTGTCCTATGATCAGCGGAGGGGCCTTGAGCCTCTCCAGCTCGGCCTTCAGTCTCTTGAGCTCCTTCTGAAGTCGGAGCAGCTCGCCCTCTACGAACCTCTTCTCTCCCTCTACCCGTCTGGCCTCCTCGACGAGCTCGAGATTCCTCTCCTCAAGGACCGATATCTTCCTGTGAATCTCATCGATCATTGATGGCGTTGTTTGGTCCTGTTCCAATGCAGTGCACCTCGTTGGGACAATTTATTCCGAGCTTGTGATTATATAGAGTTAAATAGTCTATTTATTCTTTGGCGTGCTAGTTCAGATGCGTGATTACGATGCTTTGTGAACTCTGCGGGAAGGAGGTCACCTTCTGCAAGAAGGTGACTATAGAGAGCGTCCAACTTGAAGTCTGTGCCGAATGCGCAAAGTTCGGCATTGAGGCCAAGAAAGCTCCGCCCAAGGAGGAGGGACCGAAGCCCATAATAGAGCAGAGGCTCGAGTTCCGGGAGAAGAGATCCCGTCCGAAGGACATCCTGGAGGCTTCGGAGCGCGATGAGCTCGTGGAGGACTACAGCGCGCGCATACGCAACGCGCGCTCGCAGAAAGGGATGACGCAGAAGGACCTCGCGATGAAGATCAACGAGCGCCTCACGCTGTTGAGCAAGATAGAGACCGGGGACATGAGGCCGGACGACAAGATAGTCGCGAAGCTTGAGAAGGAGCTGGGGATAAAGCTGAAGGAGAAAGTGGTGGACGCCCAGGTCACCAAAGGGACTGGGACGTCATCGCTGACGCTTGCTGATCTCATAAGGATGCAGAAGGACTAGATGCCTCAGCGGAGCGCCATGTCTCTCGAGAGTATCTCGGTCTCGGCCCTCTCTATGAACGCGTTGTCGACCTGCAGACCATAGTCAGAGGCGACCAGGAGCGCGGCCGGCTCCACGTCTATCCCGAGCATCTCCTGCTTCTTGTTGACCTTCGAGACGATCTCCCGCTTGGGGACAGACATGGTCCTCGCAATCCTGTCGACTATCTCTGAGAACAGGTCGGCGGGCCTCTTCGTACGCGTCTCCAGGACCGCCTTGGACGGCCTGTAGTCGAGCGGCACATCGACGCCCTCCAGGTCGAAGGTCGGCATCACACTGCCGTTCTTTCGCTTCAGATGGCCTCCTGAGAGGCTGATGTCCAGCAGCTTCTGGGCGTCCTTCGGCGAGAACCACCTGAGGTCAAACGAGGCGGAGGACACGAACTCCTGCTCTGTCAAGGAGTCCTTCCCCTTGCGCCTGAACAACATCGTTATGCTCTTCTCGAGGTCGCTCATCTTTCCACCTGCTCAGCGTAGTCTTCGGACACCAGGTAGTCGATTCCGAGCGACTCGAGGTAAGTGCGCTCAGATGACGGTGCGAAGACCCCTACGGAGAGCCCGTGAGTCTCCTTCGCCTTGGCAGCCTCCCTGGCCAGGCTGAGTGGGACGAACATCTCTGTTACGCCCATCTCGCGCACATCCAGCGCGAGGTCGAGGAAGGCTCTGCCCGTTACTTGTGGGTCAAAACTCACGATCCCATCCCGAAAGTCTACTTTGAAGGTAATGTCCTCAGAGAACATAAAGGCTCCTCTGAGCTCGTCAAGACTCGCGAGAGTCGATGTGCCGACGACGGCCTTGTCGGCGCCCGTTATGAGCATGTCGATGACGTTGTTCGCGACCCGCATTCCGCCCTCGTAGAAGGTCGGGATCTCCTCGCAAACCTCACGTGCTATGTCCAGCTGAGGCTTGTTGCGGTGTATGCCGTCAAGGTCGGCGAGGTACAGCTTCTTGTAAGTGTCCGAAAGCCGGGAGACGAACGACGACAACTTGCCCCGAGGGTATGCGCGCTTGATGAGGGTCCGCCCTTGGAGTTCTAGATACGGAACGTCAATCATCTTGCACCAACAGTACCGGGCAGTATCGACCGGGTGTAGATAAAGGATGGGCCTCGGCTCCACCTCTGCAGGAATGCCCGCGTCAGGGAACGGGAACACGAGGATTCCCCAGCAAGAACGCCGTTGGCCGGCAATGGCCTCGGAAGGGACTGGCACGGGCTGGTTTCACATGGAATCGTTTGCAACAATCTTTATATAGAAGTTCTAACATATTGGAAATCCTACCCCATGGCACCATCGGGGAGGCATGCCATAGCCAGATAGGCATACGGAGGTGCGAATATGATGGGTCAGACACCTGTTCTGATACTGAAAGAAGGAACCAAGAGAGAGAAGGGAAAAGGCGCCCAGTTCAACAACATATCGGCTGCGAGGGCAATCGCCGATGCGGTCCGGAGCACTCTGGGCCCGAGGGGCATGGACAAGATGCTCGTCGACAGCATGGGCGACGTCGTCATCACGAACGACGGCGTTACGATTCTGAAGGAGATAGATGTCGAGCACCCTGCGGCCAAGATGGTCGTTGAGGTCGCCAAGACGCAGGACGAGGAGTGCGGGGACGGCACGACCACCGCGGTGATACTCGCGGGGGAACTGCTGAAGAAGGCCGAGTCGCTGATTGAGCAGAACGTCCACCCGACGGTCATATCGGGTGGCTACAGGCTTGCGGCGAGCAAGGCCAGAGAGATACTGGAGGACGGCGCGATAACAGTATCCCCCAACGACAAGGAGGTCCTCATGGACATCGCCAGGACGGCGATGATATCGAAGAGCGTCTCCGCCTCGAGAGACCTGCTCTCTGGAGTGGCTGTCGGTGCAGTTGCGTCAGTCGCCGAGAAGAAGGAAGGCGGAGGATGGACTGTGGACGACGACAACATACAGATAGTCAAGAAGCAGGGCGGGTCGATGGATGACACGCAGATGATTGCTGGCATAATCGTGGACAAGGAGGCCGTCCACCCGGCGATGCCCAAGAAGGTCGAGAAGGCCAAGGTGGCGCTGGTCGACTCCGCGTTCGAGGTCAAGAAGACCGAAATCGACGCCAAGATTGAGATAACCGACCCGAGCCAGCTCCACGCGTTCCTGGATGAAGAGGAGAAGATGCTCAGGAAGATGGTCGAGACCGTGAAGGCCTCTGGCGCGAACGTCCTGTTCTGCCAGAAGGGCATCGACGACCTGGCACAGCACTACCTCTCCAAGGAGAAGATATACGCGGTCCGGAGGGTCAAGAAGAGCGACATGGAGAAGCTCGCCAAGGCTACGGGAGCCAACCTCGTCACGAAGCTGGATGACCTCAGGGCGGACGATCTCGGGACGGCTAACCTGGTCGAGGAGAAGAAGATCGCGGACGACAGGATGACCTTCGTCACTGGGTGCAGGAACCCGAAGGCCGTCTCTGTACTGATCAGAGGCGGCACGGAGCACGTCGTGGACGAGATCGACAGGTCGCTCAACGACGCCATCAGCGTGGTCGCAGTCGCTTTCGAGGACGGGAAGCTCGTGACTGGTGGCGGCTCGACAGCAATCGAAGTCGCGCAGAGGCTGAGGGACTACGCTGCCTCTGTGGGCGGCAGGGAGCAGATCGCCATTGACGCTTTCGCATCGGCGCTGGAGGTCGTTCCGACAGCCCTGGCAGAGAACGCAGGTCTGGACCCCATCGACGTCCTGATAGAGCTGAGGCAGGCCCACAAACAGGGGAAGATGTACGCTGGTATCAACGTCTTCACTGGCAAGGTCGTCGACATGAAGAATGAGAGGGTCCTGGAGCCGATAAGGGTCGGCAGACAGGCGATCAGCTCGGCCACGGACGCAGCGGTCATGATCCTGAGGATCGATGACGTCATCGCCTCCAAGGGAGGCGACAAGGGCCCAAGGGGCCCGAGAGGACCCGACATGGGCGACGAGGGCGGGCTGGACTGAGCCCCCCGCGAAACCCCTTATATTCCTTTATCCGGGCCCGGCACTTGACTGAAGCGTGCTCGAGCATGCCCGGACGGAGCCGCGCGAGACCCTGGAGGCGATGGACGCTGGTCGAACTGGAATCTGAGGGCGATGAGGTGTCGCAGGAGGCGGTGGCGAAGAAGGCCACCGACGAGAGCGCCCTGGCAACCAAGGAGAGGCGCATCGAGGAGCTGACCGGAGACCTCAAGCGCGTCCAGGCGGACTTCGAGAACTTCAAGAAGCGGACCGAGAAAGAGTGGGCAGAGAGGTCGAAGATGACCACTCAGAAGCTGATGACAGACCTCCTCGCTGTCCTCGACTCGTTCGACAAGGCCCTCGAGGACGAGAATGATTCTGAAGACCCCGAAGTGCTAAGGAACGGGCTCGAGGGGCTGCGCAAACAGCTCCTGCAGGTGCTCCAGCGGGAGGGCCTGCGAGAGATCAAGGCTGAAGGCAGGTTCGACCCGTTCCTGCACGAGGCCCTGATGATGGAGGAGCGAGAGGACATCGAGGACGGCCAGATACTGGAGGTCTATCAAAAGGGGTATCAGATAGGCGCGAGGCCTATTCGGCCTGCGAGAGTGAAGGTCGCCAAGGGCAGAGCCCCTGGGGACAAATCAGAACGGGATGAACTTCAATATAACCAAGGTACAGAGTCACAGGATAGCGAAGAGCACGAAGACGAAGAGGGGTGAGAGACAATGGCAGAATCGAAAGGCAAGATCATAGGCATAGACCTGGGAACGAGCAACTCGGCAGCCGCCGTGATGGAGGCGGGAAGGTCGACCATAATCCCCAGCGCCGAGGGCACGAGTCTGGGCGGCAAGGCGTTCCCGAGCTACGTTGCATTCACGAAGGACGGTCAGATGCTGGTCGGAGAGCCAGCCCGGAGGCAGGCGGTATCGAACCCGGAGGGCACCGTCATGGCGATCAAGAGGAAGATGGGGACGGACTACAAAGCGCAGGTTCATGGGAAGGAGTACTCCCCTCAGCAGGTGTCCGCCTTCATCCTGCAGAAGATCAGGCGGGACGCAGAGGCCTATCTCGGCCAGAAGGTCGAGAAGGCAGTCATAACAGTGCCTGCGTACTTCAACGACAACCAGAGGCAGGCCACGAAGGATGCGGGCCAGATCGCGGGTCTGGATGTCGTGAGGATCATCAACGAGCCCACGGCCGCGGCCCTTGCGTATGGTCTGGACAAGTCCGAGAAGGATCACAAGATACTGGTGTTCGACCTCGGCGGGGGAACCCTTGACGTCACGATCATGGAGTTTGGCCAGGGCGTCTTCGAGGTCATATCCACGAGCGGGGACACCCAGCTCGGTGGGACGGACATGGACAACTCCATAGTTGACTTCATCGTGAAGGAGTTCAAGGCTGACACGGGCATGGACATCTCCAAGGATAGGATGGCCACCCAGCGTATCAGGGAGGCCGCTGAGAAGGCGAAGATAGAGCTGTCGTCCACGCTCGAGACGGAGATCAACCTCCCATATCTAAGCGCCGATTCCTCCGGCCCCAGACACCTCACCCTGAGGCTCTCGAGGGCGAAACTGGAGGAGCTCGTCAGGCCCACAGTCGAGAGGTGCAGGAAGCCCACGATGCAGGCGATCGAGGATGCGGGTGTCTCCCCGGAGAGCATAGACAAGGTCATACTGGTCGGAGGGCCCACGCGTATGCCCATAGTCCAGAAGTTCGTCGAGGGCGTGGTCGGCCCGAAGATAGTCAGGGGCGTCGACCCGATGGAATGCGTCGCGATGGGCGCGGCGATTCAGGGAGGCGTCCTCGAGGGGACTGTCAAGGACATACTGCTCCTGGACGTGACGCCCCTCTCCTTGGGCGTGGAGACCCTCGGAGGGGTGTTCCACAAGCTGATCGAGAGGAATACGACGATACCCACGCGCAAGAGCGAGGTCTTCAGCACGGCAGCCGACGGACAGACGAGCGTAGAGATACACGTCCTGCAGGGCGAGAGGCCCATGGCCGCGGACAACGTGACGCTCGGGAGGTTCCACCTGATAGGCATCCCGCCAGCACCAAGGGGACTGCCTCAGATCGAAGTCACATTCGACATCGATGCGAACGGCATAATCGATGTGAGGGCCAAGGACCTGGGCACTGGCAAGGAGCAGAAGATCACCATCACGGCAACCACCAAGCTCGGCAAGGACGATATCGAGAGGATGGTCAAGGACGCAGAGAAGTTCGCGGACGAGGACCGACAGAGGAAGGAGAAGGCCGACCTGAAGAACAGGGCCGAGCAGCGTGCGTACGAGGCCGGGAGAATCCTGGAGGACATGGGCGACAAGGTTCCTCAAGACCTCAAGGACACGCTAACGAAGCTCGCGGACGAGCTCAAAGCCGTGATACCGACTGACGACCCGGTCAAGATCAAGGAGAAGCTGGACGAGCTCGAAAAGGCCCTCCTTGAGATAGGTAAGCGCGTGTACCAGTCCACTGGTGCGCAACAGCAGCCTCCCCAGGAGGGACAGTCTGAACCTGGTCAGGCTGAGGGACCAGGGGACGACAAGGGCTTCGTCGACGCCGACTACAAGATAGTCGATGACGAAGATGACAAGAAGTGACGCCCCGGCAGAACCCCCCTGACGAACAGAATGAATCATCTGCCTGGAGCCGCATGGGGCTAGCCTGTCCTGTGCGCATCGAGGGCGGCCACAGAAGGGTTGAGAGATGGTGCGGAAGAGAGACTACTATGATGTCCTGGGCATCCCCAGAGGTGCCTCCAAGGAACAGGTGAAGGACGCCTACAGGAAGCTGGCCAGGAAGCATCATCCGGACATGAACAAGGACGACACGAAGGCCGCGGAGGAGAAGTTCAAGGAGATCTCCGAAGCGTACGAGGTCCTTGCGGACGATGACAAGCGCGCCAAGTACGACCAGTTCGGCCATGAAGGAGTCCAGGGCACATTCAGACACGGCGGCTTCGATTGGTCCGATTTCACCCACTTCAGCGATATTAGCGACATCTTCGGCGACATCGGTGGCTTCGGGGTCGGCGGGGGCATCTTCGACCAGTTCTTCGGGAGGACCCAGAGGAGAGGGCCCAGGGAGGGCAGGTCCCTGAGATACGACCTCGAGGTGACCATCGAGGAGGTCGCCAAAGGGGTCGAGAAGGAACTCAGGATACCTCGTTCGGTCGAGTGCAAGGGCTGCGGCGGGCAGGGGGCGAAGGTCGGAGACCACAAGACCTGCCCGACATGCAGCGGGGCTGGACAGGTCCAGAGGAGCCAGAGAAGGGGCAATGCGAGCTTCGTCACGATAACTCAGTGCCCGACATGCAGAGGGACAGGCAAGCACATAACGAAGGCGTGCTCGGACTGCAGCGGCTCTGGAGCCACCCAAACAATGAGCAATATCAAGGTCTCGATACCCAAGGGCGCGGAGGAGGGCATGCGCCTGAGGATAAGGGGAGCTGGGGAGCCCGGGCCGAACGGCGGCCCGCCCGGGGATCTGATCATAGTGGTCCACATGTCGGAGCATCCAGTATTCATCAGGGATGGGAAGGATCTGTTCATCGAGGCGCCCGTGTCATTCTCACAGGTAACACTGGGCGACCAGATCGAGGTCCCGACCATGGACGGGAAGGCACTCGTCACGATACCTCCTGGGACCCAAACAGGCACCGTTTTCAGGCTGAAGGGCAAGGGCCTGCCTGACATGAGGGAGAGGGGGGCAGGCGACCAGTTCGTGAAGGTGACCGTCGTGACGCCGACCAAGCTCACGAACGAGCAGAAGGACTTGATGAATAGGTTCTCACAGTCGGTGGGGAAGTACGAGCGTTCCGCCCGGAAGAAGTCCTTCTTCGGAGGCTTCCGCAAGACCGAGTGACGGAAATCTATTTATCCAAAGGCGCCGGAATATCATCCAGATGATGATAATCGGCCTCCAGACGGAGGATCCGCGAACCTACTATGAGATGATAGAGGCTCTCCGAGAGAGAGGGCTGCCCTTTGTGCTGCTCGAACTCTCAGATGCGGTCCCTGCGAACGTCGGCGTGATAATCACGACGGAGAAGGAGAGGGACAGGGTGGGTTTCGACAAGGTCGTAAGTGACGGAGACCCCGACGTGGCCATATCGAAAGCACTCGTCATGCTCTCCGGCGGGGGCGATGTCAAGGAGCTGACGATAGGCATCGACCCGGGCAGCAGGCCTGGCTTCGCGGCGATAGGCGACGGGAGGGTCCTCAGGACATCCATAGCTGAGTCTCCTGAGAGCGTCAGGAACCTCGTTGACGAGATGATCAGGGCGCACCCGAACGCCGATGTAGTTGTCAGGATCGGCCACGGCGATAGGACGAACAGGAACCGCATATTCAACAGGCTCTGGGATGACGGCCACAAGCTAGAGATAGTCGACGAGAGGAACACAACGAGACGCTCACAGACCCCTGACGAGGACGCCGCCCTGGAGATCGCCATCACCCCCGGCTACAGACCCCGCAAGAGACAGGACATCGAGCCCTGCGACGGCGAGATAAGGAACATACAAAGGCTCAGCAGGCTGGAGAGCTCTGGCAGGGTGACGGTGTCGAAGGACCTGGCCAAGATGGTCGCCCGGGGCGAGCTCACGATGGAGGACGCGATCGCGCTGCAGAAGAACGGTTATGCGGACCGCTAGAACAGATGCTCTTCGGTCGTCTTCGCGCTCCCGCCAACGCCGCATCGCATCGTCTCTATGCCCAGCGCCTTCATCCGCTGCTCCACCTCGTCGACCCTACCGGGCTCGGTATTGACGTATACGGTCGCCCCGGTGTCAATGGAGAAGTATGCCGGGATGCCCTCCGAGCGCATCCTGCGGACCTCGAGTATCACGCTCACTGTCTCCGGCCTCCAGAGCATCATCTCGTCCACGCCCGTCATGGTGATGCCGTGCAGTATCAGCGAGTCTCGCTCAGCCAGAGCCCCTATCCTGCCAATGTCCCTCCTGCGGATTGCGTTCTCCATCTCCGCAAGCGCACCATGGACGAACGCCAGGCGGGAATGGAAGAACGGGGATGTCAGGACCGCCTTGTGTGCGTTCTCGGTCGACTTGTACGCCGGGATGAGCGCTATCACCATGCCCATCTGGAGGTCCTCTGTGGCGATCTGGTACGAATAGGATTCATCGTCGTCAAACCCTGCCCTCCACCGAGAGAAAGCCCCTGTGACCGATCTTGTCGCTGACCCGGCGCCCCTGCGGGCTATTACGGACACCTGCTCCAGCGAGAGCTTCAGGTCCGCTGCCTCGCACGCGGCCACAGCTAGGGCCGCGAACCCGGATGCCGAAGCGCCCAAACCCACGTTCGACCTGAAGTTGTTCTTCGAGACCATTCTGAAGCGCCTATCGAGGCCGCTTCTCCTGCGGACCTCGTCGACCACTGACACCACCCTCTCCAACTCTCTGCCAGACAGCTCCCTTCCATCCACGGCAGCAGTGTCTTCAACGAATCCGCCGAACTCGATGGTGGTATGCGAGGCAGTAGGTGCCGTCGCAACCGAAATCGAATCATGGAAAGGTATCCTGAGGGCCTCGTCCTTGAGACCGTGGTACTTAATCAGGCCCTGGATCGGATGGGCGATAGCAGACCCCTTCATCCACACCAACTCAGACATCGAAGAGCACGGTGACTGTGCCCTTGGTGTCATCTATGTTCAACTTGTGATAAGTCACGCCCTTCACCAACGACCGCTTGGAGTGTCTGGATGAATCATACTTCTCTCCTTTGATAACCGCCTCGATGGCCGTGCCGTCCGTCTTCACGTCGAACTCGCTGAAGAGGAGGTCCTCGGTGTCGTGCAGGAACAGGAGTTCCTGGAGGAAGTCCACGAGCAGCTGCTCCCTGCTATCTGCCGAGAGGATAATCTTCAGCTCACCCCTCGGCTCGACCTTCTCGATGTCCGTTATCTGGTCGAACATCGCATAGGCAGCGTTCCCGAACTGCTCTCCAAGGCTCTCACCATATGCCTCCACCATGGCGTCGGCAGTGTGCTCGAGGAGCTTGTACCTCATCGAACCAAGAGCCTATCGAGCCTATTTCAAGCCTGTGCCTTCCCCCGAGACGAGAAGTAGTCGCACATGCGTGAGAGCCTGCAGATGTCGCACCTGGGCCTCCTCGCCTTGCACACTGCCCGTCCATGCTCGATGATGTTGATGTGGAAGTTGTAGAACTCCTCGCTTGAGACCAGACGAGCCATTTCCTCCTGGGCCCTCTCCCGCGATGTCCTGGCGCCGATAAGGCCCAGCCTCTTCGCGACCCGGTGTATGTGAGTGTCCACAGGAAAGGTGGGCATGTCGAGCGAGAAAAGCATGACTATCGATCTGGTCTTCGGCCCCACACCCTTCATCTGGGCCAGCCACGAGTCGACCTCTGCCGGGGACATCCCCCTCAGGAACTCCAGGTCCAGGCGGCCACTCTCGCGCTGTATGAAGTCGAGCGCGTCCAGGATCCGCCTCGCTTTGATGTCTGCGAGGCCTCCGGATCGGATGATTGATGCGACCCTGGCAGGGCTCTCGCCCATCATCGCCTCCCAGGTGGGATAGGCCTGCTTGAGCCCTCGGAATGCCTTGTGTGAGTTGGTGTCGGTTGTGTTCTGAGAGAGTATCGTCTCGACCAGGGTGTCAAGCGGGTCGTCGTCCAGCTCGACCTCCTTCCTGCCGTACATCCTGGTCAGGACCCGGTCTATCACCGTAGCCTTTCTGCGCAGCCCGGCCTGCGCTCCCGATGCCATCCGGCCCATTAGATGCCAGCATGCTCAAATACTATGCGGAGGAGCTGTAAGGTGTTGGCCGTTGAAGCTTTTATACCAAGCTGACACCTATTCGGAGCGTGAACATCTGCGTGATCGGCTGCGGGGCGATAGGTACCACGATTGCCAGGGCCGCGGAATCGGTCCCCGACATCGAGATGGTCTACCTCACCGACAGATCCAAGGAGTGCGCCACAAGGCTCCAGGAGAAGACGACCAAGGTCAGATATGTCGCCGACATCGTGCCGATACTCACCGATATCAGATTGATGGTCGAGGCGGCAAGCCAGGAGGCGGCGAGGTACTATGTTCCGCTCGCGCTCTCAGCGGGCGTCGATGTGCTGGTCATGAGCGTAGGTGTGTTCCAGGACGAGGAGTTCCAATCGGACGCCTTCAGGCTCGCCAAACGCAAGGGCGCGAAGGTGTACATGCCGAGCGGGGCGATTGGAGGCGTTGATGCACTCTCAGCCGCCAGCCTGGAGGATATTCAGGAGGTCACCCTCACCACGACCAAACCGCCTTCCGCGTTCGAGGCGAACCCGTACCTTGAGTCCAAGGGCGTCCAGGCTTCAGACCTTCGCGAGAGGGCCGAGGTGTTCTTCGGCACTGCTAGAGAGGCAGTCAGGCACTTTCCCCAGAACATCAACGTAGCCGCGACAATCGCCCTCGCTGGAATCGGTTTCGAGCGGACCAAGATTCGGATCGTCTGCGACCCGCAGGTGGTCACGAACGAGCACCACCTCAAGGCTAAGGGGAAGTTCGGAGAGCTGGACGTCGTCACCAGGAACGTGCCGTCTCCGAGGAACCCGAAGACCAGCTATCTGGCAGCGCTCTCCGCAATCTCTGCCATCAAGAAGATAACAGGCGTCGCCTGGGTCGGCACCTGAGACGACGATTTCTTTTATACGGTCAACGGCATTCATCGGACGCCAGGTGAGGTCGATGGCCACGAGGGAGAAGAGGATATTCGCGGAGTTCAAGGGAAAACGCATCGACGCTGTCGTGCTGACGAACGCGTCCGAGCCGAACATCGACCTGAGTTTCTTCTACGCTACCGGGATAGTGAACGGCATCTTCGAGGGGTGTTTCGCAATCGTGCGCCCGAAAGGGGTCGAGGTCATATCCTCGGACCTTGAGGCCCTCAGCGCACGACAGGCGGGGGTCAGGACCACCGTCTTCAAGAAGGGCAAGGAACGGGAAGGACTGCTGAAGAAGAAGCTCAAGGGCTGCTCGAGAATCGGCATAAACGCGAACGAGTTGACGCACGCCAACTACAAGTACATCAAGAAGTGCGCCGGAGGTGCCAGGCTGGTCGATGTCTCGAAGGCCATAGGCCAAGCCAGGATGATCAAGGACTCGAAGGAGATAGCCCTCCTGAGCAGGGCCTGCAAGATAGTGTCCAAAGCGGCGGAGGCCATCCCAGATGTCATAGAGGAGGGCATGAAGGAGACAGAGGCCGCAGCGGAGCTCAACTACATGATGATGAAGCTGGGAGCCTCCGGGCCCGGTTTCGCCACCAACGCCTCGTTCGGCTCCGCAACCGCTGAGCCGCATTATATCCCCTCCTCGCGGAAGATCGGGAGAGGACAGTTGGCGCTCTTCGACTTCGGGGCCTCGTACAAGAGATACGTCTCGGACCTTACCAGGACATTCGTGTGCGGCAGACCGAATAGGCGCCAGAAGGACATGTACGAGACGGTCCTCGAGGCACAACTGGCCGCACTTGACCGGATTAAGTCCGGTGTGAACGGTAAGACTGTAGACGCAGCCGCGCGCGATGTTGTAGACTCCTCGAAGTTCAAAGGAAGATTCATACACGGCACTGGCCACGGCCTTGGCCTGTCCGTACACGACCCAGGGGGCATCTCGCCGAGCTGGGACATGGTCCTCAAGGCGGGAATGGTCCTGACCGTGGAGCCAGGAATCTACATCAAGGGTTTCGGAGGAGTCAGGATTGAGGACGATGTGCTCGTGACCAAATCTGGATGCAGGATCCTAACCTCCGCTCCGAAGGAATTCCTAACCATCTAGAACATCGCTAAGAGCCTGATATCGAATATCTCATCGGCAACCTTATCAACCACATAGATGAGCACGACGGCCACCAGGGCTATGACAATTGACGCGAGCCAGTCGTCCGCCACTGTCAGCTCGTCTACTATCAGGAACCTGATAGCTATTATGAGAAGCACAAAGGCGATCAGCAGCCCGAGCTCGTCCATCCTGAATTCTCCCGCAGCGTCCCTGAATATGGGTATGATGAGGACGGCGATTATCGCTGTCACGAGGACCCTCAGGATGTAGCTGTTGCTCACGGACCAGTCCCGACTAACGAGAGCACCACTCGCATAGAGTATGATGCTCACCAGGATGATAGCTGCGAGGATTAGGGCGAGTTCTCCCAGAGTCATACGGATGCCGGGCAGAGAACTCTGTGCATCCGAGATTATACTTTCGCCGGCTCAGCGCCGTTTCCTTCTCGGGATGGCGATGATCTCCCTCACCTCGAAACTGAAGAAGCTGTTCGCGTGAGCCGGCCTGACAACGCATGCGGTGTCCGCTCCGTTCGAGTAGCCTCCGACAGCGACGACCTCGACCTCACCGCACGGGATAGCGCCGTTGTCCGCCGCCATCACCGAAGCCTCCACGCACACCTTGAGCCCCTGGCCGAAGAGCGCCCTCAGGATCTCAGACATCGCCTCTGCCCTGGAGGAGCCGCCAAGCTTCCTACTGATGGACCGCTCCACACCTGAGAGCACATGAGACGACCTGACCACCCTGGCCCCCGCGGCGACTAGCTCGGCCTCAGTGTCCTTGTTCATCTCGCACTCCCCCTCCTTCTCGAAACCGCAATGAGAGGTGACGACCACGAGCTGCACGTCCATGTCCCTCAGCATTGGGAGGATCTTCGATGCCGTGGCGCCCGTGCTGCTGGCGACCACAAGGTGTCTTATGTCGCCTTGGCGGAGGCGGTCGATGACCCTGCCTATGAGTTCGTCGGTGTTCTCAGCCCCCGGCCGCTCGAAGTAGGTAGTCAGGGATTCGGTGGACATGCCAGTACCTCTTCAGCCAATGAGACTAGTTGGAGATAATCCTTATCTATGAATACCTGTTCTTGTCCCACGTGGGCATATTCTTCGACGAGGAGTTTCTGAGCCATGTGCTGGGACCTTTCCACCCTGAATCACCCGAGAGGCTGAGGGGCATCAGGCAGAAACTGCGGGAGCATGGTCTCTGGAAGGACGTGATCGCATCCAAGACCGGAACCCTTGACACGCTTCTGCTGGCCCACGATGAGGACTATGTGGACTTCATCAGGACCTGCGGAGAGTGCAATCTTACCCTGGACACAATGGTACATCACGAGACCTACGGCATCGCGGCCCTGGCAGCCGAGGCCTCTGTGGACGCGGCCAAGTGGTCGAAGGAAGAGGGGAAGCCGTCGTTCGCACTAGCGAGACCGCCAGGACACCATGCAGGTAGGGATTACGGGATGGGCTTCTGTTTCTTCAACAACATAGCGATTGCCGCGAAGTACCTTCAGAAGAACGGGGACAGGCGGATTGCGATACTGGACGTAGACGTCCACCACGGCAACGGAACCCACGAGATATTCGCAATGGACCCCAACGTGCTCTACATATCCACTCACCAGCACGGGATATTCCCCGGGACTGGGCCAGTGGAGTATGCAGGCAAGGGCGAAGGCGAGGGGTACACCGTGAACCTACCATTCCAGGCGGGCTGCGGCGACTCCACGATGGACGTCGCCATGGAGGAAGTCATCAAGCCCATCACCGAGATGTTCAAGCCAGATGCGATACTGGTCAGCTGGGGGATGGACACGCACTACATGGATCCTTTCGCATCCCTGACACTGTCTTCGGCAGGGTGTGAGCGCCAGGCCGAGGAGTTGATTAGTCTCTCGAAGAGACTGTGCGGTGGCCGCGCAACGTTCATGCTCGAGGGAGGCTACGATGTGCCCGCTCTGTCAGAGGTCGTCGCAGCGGTAGTCGGGAACACTCACGGCGTGGATGTACCTCTGGAGTACACAGACATAATCGACAACAGCTGCCTCGGCAGAGGGACGATCATGAGGTGCAAGCAGGTCATCTCGAAGTACTGGAGACTATGACCCCTGCTTCGTCTTCCTCATGTCCAGGATGCGCTCGTGCTCCTTTCTGATGTTCTTCTCGAGTTGGCTCAGCAGCTCATCGAGGGTCTTGAAGAGGTCCCAGTCGGTCCCGTTCGCATAGTACATCTTGTGTTCTGTCGTGAGCCTGCCGTGCAGGCTGTACTTGCTCCTCATGCCCTCCGAGTTGTATGTCTGGACGTGGACTGTGAACACCTGAGGGAACTGGATCTTGTCTATGCGCTTCATCGACTTCCCAATGAGGTCGTACATGATATCGTACACCTCAGGGTCCTCCTCCCCGAGGCCGGTTATCTGGACATACACGCCCTTCTTCTCCTTGAGGCTGAGGACCTGCTCCATCAGGTCCGCCTGGCCGACGACCCCGACGAGCTTGGAATCCTCCACGACGAAGACTGTTGCGACCCCCTTGGAGATCATGACACTGGCGACCTTATCGAGGGTGTCCCCTGCTGAGACCGAGACCGGGGGGCGGCTCATCACACTGCCTACTGCTATCTCCGGCCGCTCTCTCCCACCCATGAGCTCGTTGGCGGGCTTGGTCGCCTTAGGGGACCAGAGCACGTCGAGCACGTCGGACATGCTCACTGCTCCGACGAGCCTTCCACCGTCGCCCACCACCGGAAGGGACTTCTCCATGAGACCCTTCATCATCATCTGCGCCTTCCTGACGCTCTCCTTCTCAGAGACCGCCTGCGGGTTGGAGCTCATGAACTCCGAGACCCTCTTGGACTTGATGGCGTCGACCTGCGGGAGAATCCTGATCACGTCCGTCCTGGAGATGAATCCGACCATCTTGTGGTTCCTGACCACGGGAGCGCCCCTGACGCCAGCAGACATCAGTTCCTCGACAGCCGCGGTGACGGACATATCCTCCTCGAGCCTCGGCGCGGGCCTCATGACCTGCTCCACCTTGGCGGAGAGCGGAACACTCCTCCGCAGAAGAAAGGATGTGTAGCTGACGAGACCGACGGGCTTGTCCCCGTCGAGAACGGGGACCTCTCTTATGTTGTCCCTCTTGAGCTTCGATATTACCTCTGACAGTGTCTCTCCCTTCCTCGCAACGATGGCTGCCTGGCTCATTATGTCCTTGACGAGAAGCTGGTTGACCTCTACTCCTTTCAAATCCAACACATCCATTCATGCTCGTGGCGGCGAAAAAACCCAGCCTGTGTGCATCTCGACTCGGCTAAGTCGTTCCCCTGTCTAAATACTTTCCATCGCATTACTTTCAATAATCATTTATATCGAACGTTCAATCTGGTACACTGCAGGATACGCGTACGACTTGCGCGCGCACGCGAGTGGCGCCGGGGGATGGTACGTTGGGCAACGATTCGGACGACTCTGGTTGTACGCAGGCGACCGCGGAGGGGACACGACTGTCTGGGGAAGGGGATTTGGACGATTCTGAGACTGTGAGCGGGATGGGATTCCGCACCCTGGACGACTTCAAGGTCCGGGGAAAGCGCGTCCTGTTGAGGATAGACGTCAACTCCCCAGTGGACGAGAAGACACTCAGGCTGGTCGACGGCTCGAAGATAAGGTCCTCTGTACCAGGGCTCAGGGAGCTGCTGGACAGGGGCGCAATGGTGGCCGTGCTGGCGCATCAGGGCAGACCTGGCGATTATGACTTCATACCGCTCAACGAGCACGCACAGTACCTCGGCCAGTACACGGGGAAGAAGGTGAGATACGTCGACGACCTCGTGGGCACACACGCGATGAGGGCCATAGACGCCCTGACCGAGGGGGAGGCGATCCTGCTCAAGAACGTGAGGGAGTTCCCCCAGGAGCAGATGAAGAGAAGCCCAGAGGAGCATGCGCACGCCGCGTTGGTCAGGGCGCTTGCGCCCAAGTTCGACCTGTTCGTCAATGACGCCTTCGGCTCCTCTCACAGGTCACACGCATCTCTGGTCGGGTTCACTGACGTCCTGCCCTCTGCCGCTGGGAGGCTCATGGAAAAGGAGGTCCGCACGCTCACCCAGGTGTTCATGAGCCCCGAAAGACCTTCAACATTCGTATTCGGCGGGACGAAGTTCGCGGACGCACTCCAGGTCATCCAGACGCTCGCAGAGCGTGAGAGCGTGGACAACATCCTTGTCGCGGGCCTAGCCGGTTACGCATTCCTGTGGGCCATGGGGACAAGCATTGGCTCCAGGACGGAGGAGCTCGCGAAGAAGGACGTCGATGGGGCCGTCATCGGGAGCGCCAAGAAACTCATGCAGACGCACGGCCAGAAGATACACCTTCCATCGGACGCGGCGATAGACGTTGAGGGACACAGGGTCGAGGTACCTCTGAAGGATATGCCGAAGGACGGCGCAGTCAAGGACATCGGCTCCAGTACCATGGAGGAGTTCTCCAGGATCATCATGGACTCCAAGACGATTTTTCTCTCCGGACCCCCAGGAGTGTTCGAGAGCAAAGAGTTCTGCAAGGGCACCGCGGAGCTCTTCGACGCAATGGTCGAGTCGGAGGCGTTCTGCGTCATAGGCGGGGGGCACTCGTCCGCCGCGGCTAATCGGCTGGGAGTGCAGGACAAGATGTCCTACATCAGCACTGGAGGAGGAGCTCTGGAGAGACTGATGCTGGGCAAACCGATGCCCGTGGTGGAGGCCCTGAGAGCCTCGGCCAAGAAATTCTAGCTGTACGGGAAGCCCTTGCTCCCGCCTCCGAGTATCGTGCCGCCGATCGACCTGGCCCTTATCAATCCGCGCAGTGGTATGCCATCGATCTCGTTCAGGCTGCTTTTGTTGACAATCACCATCGCGAGGACCGGTTCGCCTCCGGCCTCCTTGAGGTCGGCGACCGCGCTCTTGATGGTCGCGCCCGTGCTGAGCACGTCATCAACGACGATTATCTTCTTTCCGTCCGTCACTGAGGCGAAGTTCGAGCTGAACGCGCCCCCGAGCTCGCTCTCGGCGTGGGGTCTGTAGACGGCAAAATCGAGACCCATTATCTCCGAGAGCATGGTCGCGAATGGCACTCCGTTGATCGATATGCCCAGGACCACATCGGCATCCTGGTCCTTCTTGCTCAGCTCCTCCAATGCGATATCTGCCATCAGCTCAGACAGGAGCCCGACGCGGTATCCAGACACTCCGACCGAACGCCAGCCGATTTTCACATCGGACGGGGGAAGGCCCTCCGCGCCGTATTCGATTAGATAGTTGACCGTGTCAACCGAGAGGTGAAGCTCGTCTGCGATCTCACGTACGCCCAGACCCTTCTTCCTGAGCACTTTGGCGTTTGCCGCCAGCTCCTTTACATCCACCATCTTACCACGGCCCGGAAATGCACCGAGTCAGAATATTAACCTTTCCCCAGTCCACCTTCCCCAGCCAGCGAAGCCAAGATTGACGTCAGCGCCCTGTTCAGAGGGGTGGCTATGCCATGTTTCTCGCCCAAGTGGAGGAAGGCCCCGTTTATCTGTTCCACCTCGGTCCTGCGCCCTTCCTCTACGTCGCGGAGCATGCTGGATCTGTTCCTGCGTGTGTCCCTTGCGACAGCATGGACGCGGCGCACGATTTCCCCTGAGGACAGATTGACCCCCTCCGACCGAGCGACCCTGGCACATTCGGAGGACGTCTCAGACATCAGCCTGAGGAGCACGTCGTTCTCGAGGAGGGTTCCGTTGGGTATCCGAAGAACGGCCGTCAGGGGGTTGATGCAGGCCGAGACTGCTGCCTTCGACCATATCTCAGACCGGATGTCGACCTCGACTCGCGCCGGCACTCCGCAAGAGGCGAGGCAACCTGCAATCTCCTCTGCGGACGCACGATCCATGTCCGCTCCCACGGTAGTGATGCCCAAGCCAGATACCCGGACTGTTCCTGGGGCCAGCAGCCGTGCCCCCATCGTCGTGGTCCCGCCGAAGGCGGCTCTGCCCTTCCAGGTCCGCAACTGCTCGTGATTCCCAAGGCCGTTCTGCAGCGTTAGTACCCTGGTGTCAGCTCGCGCCCATGGACGGCATATGCGCACAACGCTCGGGGTATCGTAGGCCTTGACGGCCACTATGATCAGGTCGGGGGATTCCAGGTCAGCGATTGAATGCCAGGCGTCTATCCGCACCTTCCTCCGGATATCGCCCGTGAGCTTGAGCCCCTCCTTTCTTGTGACAGACATGTGCGGATCCCGGCCGATCAGCGTGACTTCGTTCTTCGCGGCCAGAATGCCGCCAATGGCGCTCCCGAGGGAGCCCGCACCGAATACGCACACGCGCATCGTCTTACGAGCACGCACACGCGACTATTTGTTGCTTCTTGAGCGACGGGCGGTCTCCGCCTCGATGTGCGCGAGACGCGTCGGTTCAGGCACTCTGTGCTTGAGCAGCCTTCTCGAGACTTCGAGGGCGCCCATCGGCGAGATGGCATGTCCTGCTGAGACATAGACGGGCTTGCCGCCCGCACTCCTGGAAAGGGCATGGCCCATAAGGCCGTCCCCCACCGTGACTGGGCGCACGAGGCTCCTGGGGGTCCCTCCGACCATCCCGCAAAGGAGCTTCTTCGCTACTCCGATGGTGGGGACATCAAGCGAGACGCCGATGTGGCTTGCGATTCCGAACCGCTCGGGATGGAGTATACCGTTGCCGTCGTACATGACCACGGTCTCGTCGTCAACTTCCTCTATCAGGGGAGACACCAGAGGCACCTCCCTGAACGCAAGGTAGGTTGGCACATAAGGGAACCTGGAGACGCCTTCCTGGACTCCGCTGGCCAAGACTTCCCCCGTACGATAATCCATGGTCACGACCGACGCGAAGGCACGCTCCCCCAAATACGCCACATCAATCCCCGCCACCCTCCGAATCGTACTGACACTATCTTCCAGGGAGAGGCGTTTGCTGAGCGCGTGCTGCTTGGCCCTTAGTGCTCGGAGCGGATACCCGCTCTTGAAACCCCTGAATATCACCTTCTCTAGATTCAACACCATGCCGCCTGAGATTCTGATCCCTTCCTCTCGGAGGAGCTTGGCTTTCTCAGCCGGCCCACCACCGGTGTATCCCCCGAGATATCCGTCGGACTGCACGACGCGCCTGCACGGGACCCTGACGATATCGTCGTTCTTGCTCATCGCAAGGCCCACGAAGCGGCTGGCGACGATATCCCCGAGTGCCCTGGCGACTTCGCCGTAAGTGGTCACGCGCCCTTCCGGCACTTGGGCGACGAGATCATAAGTCTCCTTCCAGAGATCTGGCAGACCGCTCATCGGTGCGCCCGTCATCGTCGCACAGGAGGAGCCCTGAAAGTATTAAATGTGCCGTGACGCAACTACGTAGACGAATGGCCAGCAACGCTCTGAGGAGATACAACAGCATCTTGAACGGTGAAGCAGAAGCAAGATATCTCACTTCCAAGAGGACAATAGTGGATGTGGACCCGGGTTCTGAAGATGAAGAGCTGTGGTTCACTCATGGCACAGCAGTACCAGACAGGAGCTTCACCAATGGATCGATGACGCTCCTCGATCTGAAGGCGGAACTGGCGAGGAGAGCACTCGGGAGCTGTGAGCTTTGCGAACGTAGATGCGGCGTGGACCGCACCGCGCATGAGAAGGGGCACTGTGGTGTGCTCGATGCGAGAGTCTGTAGTGAGTTCCTGCATATGGGAGAAGAGCCCGATCTCGTGCCATCATACACCATCTTTTTCGCGGGGTGCACCTTCAGCTGCGTCTTCTGCCAGAACTGGGACATAAGCACCCGACCTGATGCGGGAACCCGAATCGAGGCAAGGGAACTCGCTCGCATGATCGAGGCGAGGGCCGGGGGAAGGGCGAGGAACGTCAACTGGGTCGGAGGGGACCCCACCTCGAATCTGCCCTTCATCCTCGAGGTCCTGCAGCAGTGCACCGCGGACATACCGCAGGTCTGGAACTCCAACATGTTCGCGGCAGAGAGGACAATGGAACTCCTGGACGGTGTCATCGACGTGTATCTGACCGACTTCAAGTACGGCAACGATCGCTGCGCAATGAGACTGTCCAATGTGAGTGACTACATGCGCGTAGTGACGAGGAATCACCTGCTCGCCCGCAAACAGACGGAGGTTATCATAAGGCACCTCGTGCTCCCGAACCATCTTGAATGCTGTACAGCTCCGGTCCTGAAATGGATATCGGAGAACATGGACGAGGTCAAGGTGAATGTGATGTCTCAGTACAGGCCCGAGCATCGTGCCCGAGACCATGATGACATCGACAGGGCCCTCAGAATGTCAGAGTACAGGACCGCAATCGAACTCGCTCACGAGCTGGGACTCGACCTGACTGGCTGATGACGACTCACTTCCCTTACTTGGGCATCTCCTTGACGTAAATCGTCCTCTGCGGGAAGGGTATCTCGATACCTTCCTCGGCGAATCTCACGTAGAGCTGTTTCCTGATGTCGTGTGCTACGCGCCACTTATTCATGAAGTTGTCGACCCAGACGTATACTCCGAAGTCAAGAGATGAATCGCCGAACTTCAGGAACCGGACGACTGGGGCCTTTCCTGTCTCCTTCAGGACGTTCGGGTGTGCCGAGGCGACGTCGAGGATGATCTTCTCGACCTTCTCGATATCGGAGCCGTAGGCCACCCCGACCTCCACTTTCGATTTGCCCTGCTCATCAGGCTGGTCCTGGTTGACAATCTTGTCGTTGATGAGCTTGTTGTTCGGCAGGATGATGTAGTGGTTCTCGAAAACCTCGTAAAGGCGCGTGCTACGTATCCCGATCTTCTCGACCCTGCAGAACTCCCCAGACGGTATTGTTATGAAGTCACCCTCTGAAAAGGGCCTGTCCAAGAGCAGGAATATCCCGCTGAAGAAGTTCGAAAGCGCATCCTGGGCGGCGAACGCAATGACCAGGCCGAACACGCCGACGCCTGCCAGGAGGAAGGTTATGTCGTAGCCAAGGTAGTTCACCAGGCCGATTGCGCCGAATATGACGATTATCACGCCACCAATCTTGTCGATGACTGGTATCAGGACATCATCAACCTCGCTCTGAGTCTTGGCGGACAGTCTTCTGCCTATGTGCACCAGTACTTCCTTGAATATCTTGTAGACAATGAAGGTCATTACTGTTATCAGGATAAGCCCGTAGATCTGGAAGACTAGGCGCACCTCTCCCTCGTTCAGGGGAAGGATGGAGAACGAGGTGACGAGGCCGAACACGATTATCAGGACGAATAGAGGCTTCCTGAGCACCTTCAGTATACGGTCGTCTATGTCGGTCTTCGTCTTCTTCGTGAACATCCGGACCGCGGGATCGACGACGTAAGTGACGAACAGGGCTATGACCGCCCATATCAAGATGTTGATAAGGAATGTCGCATAGTTGCCGTTCAATGGCTCCGGCAATGGGTTGTCGAAACTGCCCAACAACTTGTTCTTGCCAGGTGCGACAAGACCCCAGGTAGTGACCATATCTGTCGTTACCGTGCTCGTACGCTCAGTTGGTGGTGACAAGTCGGTCAGGTTGATGAATTTGAAGGTGATAATCTGGTTCACGATCCGGGATGGCACATCTGGGTCCGCCGACACCGTGAGGTTGATGAATGCCGGGCCCTGGCCGACTAACACGAATACCTTCTGGTTGAACGAGGAACTCCAGCCCACTCCAGACTCGATGTCGGCCGAGACCTCTAATAGGTACGGAACATCGTAATCATTGAAGATGAACCATTGATAGGTGACGGACTCACCAGCAGGGCACACTTTGGTGGTTGGCTCGACCTCTATGAAGATGATTCCCTGGGCCCTGGCTTCCATTGGAACCAGCATGGCCCCGGCCAGAATGACCAGCGCCAGCATGGTCCCGAAGGCGATTGACTGTTTTCTCATCAGACCGGCCACGTTAATCGGGGGCTACACTTTAATCCTTTCGGGGGTGGCTGGGGCTCTCTCACGGTAAATGTCCTGTCGGACAGGATTAAGTACGGACAGAAACATCCATTTGCGTGGAGCCATCAGAGACCTTCTCCGCAATCAGAGTGGTTGCCGCAGTCTGCGTCCTTGCCTACGCATCCCTCCTGGACCTGAGAACGAGAAGGGTGGGAAACAGATACTGGATCGCGCTCTCTATCCTCGGAGGTGCCCTGCTCTCGGTTCAGGTGTATCTGGATGAGATGCCCCTCGAGTATCTGGCAATCCTTGTCCCAGTAGCCCTGATCCTCTCCGATGTATTCATAGACAACAAGTTATCGGAAAGAGGCGCGAGAAGCCTTGTTATCGCGCAATATGCGTCAGCCATAATCATACTCTTGCTCCTGGCGATGCAGTACGGTTCTGAGAGCTACTTTCAGCACCTGATCGCCGTGCCTGCCATGATGTTGTTCGTAGTCCTGCTGTATATGCTCGATGCCATCAGAGGGGGTGCGGACGCGAAATCCCTGATCTCCCTCGCGATATTGTTCCCGTTCTACCCTGTCATCGGCCAATTCCCGTTCCTGAGGGCGGAAGAACCCTCGTTCGAGATTCTCCTTCCGTTCACGTTCTCTGTCCTGGTGATGGCGGCAATAATCGTCGCTCTGACGCCTATCGGCTTCTTGCTCAGGAACCTCGGGAACGGGGAGACTAGATTCCCCCAAGCGCTGCTCGGATACAAGATGGATGTGGAGAGTGCTGTGGACAGGCACGTCTGGCTCATGGAACGAGTCGCCGATGGCAGGCACGTCGTCTATTCGAGACCGAAAGGAGAAGAGGACCTCGGCAGAGAACTAGCCCTGCTGGCCGATGCGGGACACAAGAGAGTCTGGGTGACCCCGAAAATCCCATTCATCGTCCCGATGCTCATCGGGCTGATTGTGTGCACCGTCATCGGTAGCCCGCTGCTGTTGCTGTTCCCCCTCTGATGGGCAGGTAGTCAAGAGATGACTCCTGACCGTCGGCGTCTTCATGCGCCTCTGAGCGGCTAGAATACCAGGTTGAGGGGGGCGCCACAGCTCCCGCACTTGTCACCTTTCAGCTCGGTCTTGCGTATCCAGAAGCCCTCTCTATCTATCACCTTCGTGCCACACTTGGGACAGTAGGTGTCGTCCCTGTCTCCCGCCCGGATGTTGCCGAGGTAAACGAATTCCAGCCCTGCTTTCTTGGCCAGGTCGTAAGCGCCTAAGAGGGTCTTCTCGGAGGTCTTGGGGACTTTCGTCAGCCTGTAGTCGGGATGGAAGGCAGAGAAATGCACAGGGACATCCTTGCCCAGCGAGTCGGTCACCCATCTGCAGAACTCGGATATCTCTGCCTCCGTATCATTGTGATCCGGGATGACAAGGTATGTCAGCTCGATGTGAATGCCTATCTCCCGGGCGACCGCGCATGTGCGCAGGACTGGCGCCAACCGCCCACCACATACGCGTTTGTAGAACCCTTCCGAGAACGCCTTCACGTCTATGTTCATTGCGTCTATGACACCTGCAAGCTCGCGGAGCGGCTCCTCATTGATGTATCCGTTCGTCACGTAGTTAGTCTTCAGCCCAGCCACGTGGGCCGCCCTCGATGCCACCGTGGTGAACTCGTGCCATATCGTGGGCTCGTTGTAGGTCCAAGAGACCGACTTCGCGCCCGCGTCCTCCGCGTGTCTCACGACGTCGTCAGGGGTTATGTCGGTGAGCGCGAACTGGCCGTATTTCACCTTGGATATCGACCAGTTCTGACAGTGCATGCAGAACAGGTTGCACCCGATACTCCCGAACGATATCGCAGTCGTGCCTGGCATGAAATGGTAGAGGGGTTTCTTCTCGATGGGGTCCGGATGGATCGATGAGGCTTTGCCGAAGATGAGAGTGTAGAGCGTGCCCTTGCGGTTCTCCCTCACGCCGCACAGCCCCCTCTTGCCATCCGCTATCGCGCATCCGTGAGGGCACAGGCTGCACCTGACCTTGTCGCCCTCGCGGGCCCAGAAGGACGCTTCCTTACTGCCGTGTGCGGAAGTGTTCATAACCGAGGTTCTCAAGCTTCTCGCGCTTACCACCGTCTATCAGTATGTTCTCCTCACCGCTGGTGACCTTGCCTATGACGGTGAAAGGACAGCCGCACTCCTCTGCGAGCTTCGCAAGCGCTTCCTCCGACCCCCTGTCTATGGTGAAGAGTAGCTCGAAGTCATCCCCGAAGTTCAGCACAAGGTCCTTCTGGCGCTCGAGATCGTGGAACGCCATGTCCACCTCCTTGGCCTTCGGGACCTTCTCGTAGTCCACCTCATGGGTCAAGCCTGAGTTCCTGGACATCTCGAATATGGATGCGGAGAGCCCGTCGGATATGTCCATACATGAAGTCACGAACCCCGATGCGCTGAGCGCCATGCCCTCACTTATCCTCGGCCATGGTCTCTTGAGCGCGTCCTCGGCCTCTTTGAGGCCGAGCCCCCTCTTCAACGAGTGGTACCCCGCTCCCGCTCTACCGAGATTCCCGCTAACGACGATCAGGTCCCCAGCCTTGGCGCCCTTCCTCAGAAGTATCCTGTCCTTCGGCACCTCGCCGAAGGCGGTCCCGCACAGGACCAGGTCGTCGTGTTCCTTGGTGTCCCCGCCCACGATGCTCGTCCCAAACCTGCGGGCGCAGTCGTTCATCCCGTCAGCCATCTGCTCGATGAAGTCAATCGGATGTCCCCTTGTGATGCCTATCGCCGTCACGAGCCCTATGGGTTTCCCGCCCATTGCCGCGATATCGCTCAGGTTCACAGCGATTATCGACCAACCGATATCATAAGGTCCCATGCCCTTGGGCACGTGCGATTTCGTGGCCATCATGTCCGTCGTCATGAGGAGGTACTTGTCCCCGAGGTCGATTGCTGCGCAGTCATCGCCCGGGCCTATCGTGGCATCGCTCTGGATTATCCCCTTTATGAGCCCTATCGTCTCGCGCTCTCCCAGCGTGCCAAGAGTCTTCATGGCCGAATACACACTCTTACAATGTAGATAAGCCTTTTCGACGGCGCTCCAGCCGACAATCTGAGGG
This sequence comes from Thermoplasmata archaeon, assembly GCA_041559015.1. Taxonomy (GTDB): domain Archaea; phylum Thermoplasmatota; class Thermoplasmata; order UBA10834; family UBA10834; genus COMBO-56-21. Next base: position 30,915 of record JBFFED010000013.1, read on the forward strand.
CATGACAGATATTAACGTACTAATATCGGAAGCCCTATTCCTGCCCGGTAGTCTGGATGCGTGTGGAGGTACCTTACGGAGGGGGGATTGAGGTTGTCGAGATCCCAGAGGAGAACCTGGGCGAGGTCGTCTACCAGAAAGAGGTCGAGACCGACGACAGGGTTCAGATAATCCTCGACGCAGTGAAGAATCCCCTCGGCTCTCCACCAATCTCCAAGTTCCTCAACGGTGCGAAGGACGTGCTCGTCGTCGTGAACGACGCCACTCGTCCCACGCCCACCTGGAGGATAATCAGCGCAATACTGCCTTTTCTGCTGAACAAGAAGACCAGGTTCATTGTGGCGACCGGCATGCACAGGGAGCCGACCGAGGAGGAGTATCAGTACATATTCGGGGACCTCTGGGCAGCGATCAAGGAGGACGTGCACTCACACGACTCCAAGAACGACGAGATGGTCCAGCTCGGGACCTCGAAGAATGGAACCCCGATCAAGATCAACAAGATGGTTGCAGACGCTGACAGGATAATCGTAATCAGCAGCGTCGAGCCGCACTACTTCGCAGGGTACACGGGAGGTAGGAAGTCCTTCCTCCCAGGCGTTTCCGCCTATGAGACGATAGAGACGAACCACAAGCTGGCTCTGAACCTCGAAGCACAAGCGCTCAGACTCGAGGGGAACCCCGTGGCGGAGGACATGGACGACGCCATGAAGCTGCTCAAGCACAAGAAGATATTCTCGATAATGACCGTGCTCGACAAGAACCACCGGACCTGCTGTGCGTACGCGGGTGATCTCAACGAGTCGTTCAGAATGGCCAAGAAGATGGCCGATGAGGTCTTTGTCATCGATCTCAAGAGGAAGTACGACATAGTCGTAGCAGTCACCGCATTCCCTTACGACATAGACCTTTACCAGTCCCAGAAGGCCCTGGACAACGCGAAGTACGCGGTCAGGGACGGGGGCGTTATCATCCTTGTGAGCGCTTGCAGGGACGGCGTCGGGCCGCCCAACTTCCTGAACCTGCTGGGCAGTGCCGGCTCGCCGAAGGAGGCTCTGGACAGGATAGCGGAGGGGTATAAGCTCGGGTACCACAAGGCCGCGAAGATGGCGGAGATAGGCATGAAGTGCAGGATGATGGCCCTCACCAAGCTCCCTCCAGAGGTTGCGAGGAAGGCCCACCTTACACCCGTCAACAATCTTCAGGAGGCTGTCGACACCGCGATCCGTGAACTCGGAAAGTCGTCCAAGGTCACTTTTATTATGGACGCTGTGATTACTGTCCCCAGAATCCGCAAAGACTGATTCGATCAAACCCCACCCACGAGCACTTGATTTGATGCCACGGAAGAAATACATCAAAGCCGAGAGGTCCAGGAAACTCGAGAAGGAGATGCTGACGTGCACCTTCTGCGGTTTCTGCAAGAGCGTGTGCCCGTACTTCGAGGACAATCAGTGGGATCCCTCCGTGGCCAGGGGCAAGGTCATACTGGCATACGGGCTCGGAAGGAAGGAGATACCTGCTGACGAGTCGGTCATCGAGAGGATTTACCAGTGCACGACCTGCAAGGACTGTGAAAGGCGCTGTCCCTCGAATATCCGGGTTGTCGATATCGTGGAGGCCGTCAGAGCGGACCTTGTTGAGGCCGGCTGCGCTCTGCCCGCCCACAAGAGGGTCATCGAGAACGTCCGCAAGACGAAGAACCCCTATGGTGAGACACAGGATGTCGACTTCGGCGTGCCGATCAGGAAGGCTGAGGTGGGCTATTTCATTGGATGTACTGCAAGATACAGACAGCCCGAGATAGCCGAACATGCCATATCCATTCTGAGCAAGCTCAAGGTCGACTTCACCCTCGTCAATGAGGTCTGCTGCGGCAGCACCCTCCAGCGCATAGGGGCCAAGGAGAAGGACTGCGTCCGGCTCATGAAGGCGAATGTGGACGCGGCCAGGAAGCTCGGGATAAAGAAGATGCTATTCACCTGCGCCGGCTGCCTGCGCATGTTCAAGGAGCAGTACCCGAAGTATGTCGATGTGCCCTTCGAGGCCGAGCACCTCGTGCAGTTCCTGGCCAGGCAAAACCTGAAGATGAGACCGTTCCCGAAGAGGATCACCTACCATGACCCGTGCCACCTGGGAAGGCACCTCAAGATATACGACGAGCCGAGGAAAGTCATACAGATGATCCCTGAGGCGAAGTTCGTAGAACTGGCTGAGAACAAGGAGACCGCCAGATGCTGCGGCGGAGGTGGAGGGGTCAGGGCAGCGGATCCGAAGGCTGCTCAGAGGATAGCCTCCAGGAGAGTGAAGTCCACCTCTGAAATCGCCGATCTTATGGTATCTGCATGTCCGTTCTGCGTGAGCAACCTGAGGCTCGGGAACGAGCTCGTCAAGGTCGACATCGAGATAAAAGACATAGCCGAGCTCGTCGATGACCTGCTGATTACGTGAGCAGGCATCCGGAGGTCGGACATTTTGGCGAGTAAGACCAGCGCGGTTGAGCGAAGGCCGGGCGATTCGAAGCCGGCTGGAACGTATCCGACCGTCAAGCTAGGTGCGTGTCTCCTGAGGCTGGACGAGCCACGCGTGATGGGGATCGTGAACAACACCCCAGACTCGTTCTCTGGAGACGGCATAGGCGGCGATGCAGAGCGCGCTGTGGAGCTGGGGATGGCTATGTTCTCTGAGGGCGCGGATATCGTGGACGTCGGCGGGGAGTCTACAAGGCCAGGTGCGGAGCCAGTGCCTGCGGCGCTGGAGAGCCAAAGGGTTGTACCCATCGTCGAGAGACTAAGCGCCTTCCGACCTGGAAGGGTGTCAATAGACACGATGAAACCCGAAGTGGCCAAGGCAGCCCTCTTTGCGGGGGCCGCGATGGTCAACGACGTGTCAGGGCTCAGGAACGAGAGAATGATAGATGTAGTGGCCGAGCACGATGCAGCTGTCGTCATCATGCATATGCTCGGCGAGCCGAGGACGATGCAGGAGAAGCCGACATACAAGGATGTCGTGGAGGACATCAACGCATTCTTCTCAGATAGGATAGCGGCAGCGGAGAGAGGTGGAGTGAACCCAAGGAAGATCATGGTGGATCCTGGGATTGGCTTCGGGAAGACCCTGGAGCATAACCTAGAAATCCTTGGGAGACTGAGCGAGTTCAAGGCGCTGGGCAGACCGTTGGTGATAGGCGCCTCGAGGAAGTCTTTCATAGGTCGATTGACGGGCAGATCGGCGGATGAGAGACTTGGTGGATCTGTTGCCGCCGCGATTCTGGCGGTCATGCACGGGGCGGACATCATCAGGGCGCACGATATCATGGATACAGTCAGCGCGCTCAAGACGGCAAGCGCCATAACGAGAGCTTCGAAGAAGGGGTGGCAATAGGCCGCCCCTCCTTTCTCATATCGGGCATCTTGAGCCCAAAAGGATTTAGAAGAGTCCGTCTCTTTCCACCTCGGAGCACGTCCTCACCACCTGACCAGCCAGCACGGTGTCGATACGAGGCATCTCAGCATGACAAGGTGAGTCATCTGACGGATGAACCCCCCCAGAAGGAGAGTCCTGAATCCCCCGAGAGGGCATCAGAGAGCGAGCCTGACCTCGCAGAAGAGCACATGCCTGTGGAAGACATCCTCACGGGTCTGTACGCTCTGAAGAAGACTCTGATTGCGGACGTCGGGGACTTCGAGAAGGAACTCATGTTCAAGGCCGCGATGGATGGGACCAGAGAGCTCCTCTCCAGCCACGGAACGGGCAGACTTGACGGGTCTCCCAGAGAGATCTTTGAGGCTGCTCTTGAGTGTTGCAGGAATAAAGGATATGCAGATTTCAGAGTCGTGAATCTGGACGAGACCCAGAGGATCGCGGAGATAAGGTGCAGGGACGCGCCAGAGGCGTTGGCGTTCCAGAAGAATAATGACCTCCAGAGAAGACCGATGTGCTCTTACTCTGCGGGGATGCTGTCCTGGATCGGAAGACTGGCTTTTGATGGATCGGGGGCCCATGAGTCGGACATAATGGCCTTGGAGACCCAATGTCTGGCCCAGGGGAACGGCGAGTGTGTGTTCGTGGCCGCCTCGCAAGGGCACCTGAGGAAGACATACCCCAGCCTAGCTACTGCAGTCATGTCCTCTTCCGAGCACGAACTCAGGTTGAACGAGGAAATCCTGAGCAAGAACCTCGAGCTCCAGGCAATGAACCTGACCCTTGAAAGACAGATAAGAAGGAAGACGGAGGAGGTCTGGAGGTCCGAGGAGAACTACAAGTCACTCATGAACCTCGTGCCCGAGCCGGTCGCGATAATGATGACCAACGGGCGCATCATAGTCGCGAATGCTGCGGGCATGAATCTCTTCGGAGTTGACCCTGACCGAGAGTCGGAAGAAGCGAACATCATTTCGATGATGCCGGACAAGGCTGTGTGGGAGAGCATAATCTGGCGGCTCGAGAAAGAAGGGCTTGTCGCCGATTTCGACATCGACGTCGTGAGGCACGATGGGAAGAGACTGGCGCTCAAGATGTCTGCCAGATTCGCCGATCTAATCCCTGGCAGGTGTGTCGAGGCCGTCTTCCAGGACATGACCGACCGAAAGCTGATGGAGCAGCAGGTGATTGAGGCGAAGTCGGAATCGGAGTTCTTCAACGACCTCCTGTCCCACGACATCATGAATTACAGCTTCTCCGCTCTGCACTTCCTCGACACCGTTTGGAAATCGAGGACTCTGACTGACGAGGACCGGCGCTACTTGGCGATGGTGACGAAGGACCTTCAAGGTGCCTTCGAGCTGTCGACCTCTGTGAGAGACCTGTCGAGGCTCAAGACCATCCAGGAGCAGGAGCTCGTAGTCAAGGACCTGAGGCTCCTGATACTGGAGGCCGCGGAGGAGACCAAGCGTCTGTTCTCAGACCGAAAGGTCAAGATCAACTTCGAACGTGACACCGAACCACGGCATGTGAAATGCAGCGCTCTGGCAAATAGAGTGTTCACCAATCTTCTGACCAACGCAGTCAAATTCAACACCGCGCAGGAGGCGATCGTCGACATAGCCGTTAATCTCTTAAGCGAGGATGGCGCGGTCTACTGGCAGGTCAGCGTGGCCGACTACGGAAAGGGCATCCAGGACGAGGAGAAGGAGGCCGTCTTCGAGCGGTTCCACAGGCTTGACCCATCTGTCAAAGGGACCGGACTGGGCCTCTATGTCGCGAGGACCATCGTAAACGCGGGAGGGGGCAGAGTATGGGCCGAGAACCGCGTGAAGGGCGATTTCACGAAGGGTACCAGGATGGTAGTGCTGCTCCGCAAGGCCGAGGAGAGGGAGATTGCCAGGCAGATCAAGAAGGCGACTGGTGACGCCAAGTAACGAGCAGACCGCTTCAATCCAGACCCGGGCCGGCTTCACTGACTTGGCGAGGAATGCCTCAGAACCCTGCTGAGATATCGGTCGAGAGGGCCATATGGGCCTTTCCAGCGTCTTGCCATTCTCAGATACCTGCGATATCCGAATCTCCTGATGTAGTCGACTGGTCGACAGTAGTCCGCATACTTAGATCCCTTTCTGACATGGAATGCGCGTATTCTCCTGCACTTGGGATAATCGCTGCAATCAGCGCATGTCACCACTGTGCCCTTCCCCAGGCAACATCGCTTGACCTCGCACTTCGAGACTTTCAAGTTCCTCGTCCCATCGTCGTATCCGAGCTTGCAGCCCACACACTGACCTATGATGAAAGATCTGCATGTGCCGCAGTTGGCGCCGCAACAGCCTATGAGTCTCACCTCATTCGCAGAGCTGCGGAGCTCTCCTGCCATAGGAAGGCATAATCTGGACCTGGCGAGATAATGCTTCTGCCTCGCTGAGGAGACAAGGGAGCCACGCAGGCTCGTTGCGACTGGAGCGCAGGTCGCGACAGACATCACTGGCATGTTGCCCGATGAGGCCGAATTGAGGTCTTGCGACCGACCACGCAGACTCAAGGTCCTTGTGAATCCGCCGCCGCCTTCTCCGCAAGTAGTGAATCCACTCCGTGCCAGCTACGAACCCGAGGAGCGACCCACTCTCCGAAGGCCAAAGAACCTCATTATCAAATCTGCAAAACTACTGCAAAACAAGAGATAGCCCTTAAGTAGCGAGCAACGGCCTGACCGCAACATGGCCATAAGAATAGAGAGAAACTCTGACGGGTCCATGAGAGTTGTCAAGGGGAGTAGGCGCGACGGTCGCATGAACATGAAGCTGCTGGCCGCCGGTGTAATCCTATGCCTCGGAATTGCCATTGCGGCAGGGGCGCA
>JBFFED010000014.1:0-35062 GCA_041559015.1 Thermoplasmata archaeon
CCGCGAGAGCGGCGCTCTCCACGGAATCCAAGAGAGTGATCATCCCATCAGGGTCGAACGTCCCGCCCTTCATATAGGTCGCGTCCGCGCTCAGGAACTCTATCCGGTGGGCGTCGAGCGCCCACTGCACATCGCGAGCCTTCATGAGGGGTTCGACGACCTCTTCCTGGGTGTGTCCCTCGAGGATGTATACGATCTTCTCGTCCCTGTCCAATCCGCCCAGTATGAATGGCACGATTGAGGAGAACTGGTCCGCCTCCGTCTTGTATACGCTGGCCATGTGTGCACTGGCTATCCCCTTCATGGCCGTATCTAGGATGCCCATGTACCCAACCCTCGGCATAGTGTTATCTGATCTATGGACTCAGCTGACAAGGAAGCAGTCCCGGCTCTATCCTCGGTTGCCAGTGGGGTCTACGGAACTGAATACAAATCTCGCTATATAAATCAAATCACGAACAGCGCCCCCTGCGGAAGCGGCAACTGCAGGATGCCAGACTTCGCCCTTGAAGCAGCCATTTCTCGGATACTGGCGCCCAATTCTATAATACCAAGAAGCGCCATCACCCCAGCCAGATTAGGAGGGGGGAGAGCTCCATGGGCAGCAGTTGCGCAGCGAAGTCTCTTTGCGTGGTGTCTTTTCTAGTGTTGATCGCCCCCTTGTTCGTGGGTGATGTATCATCGGCCCCGGACAAGGCGAATCGAGGCGAAGCGGATTCGGTTGTCTACAACCTGTACTTCGGTGACTTGCACAGTCACACCGCGCTGTCCGATGGCACGGGGGATCCGTACGATGCGTACCAGATGGGCATTGACGGAGGTGCGGATTTCATGGCCATAACAGACCATGTACAGTTCTGGCACGCCTATGACGCCTGGGTCATGGATGCGGAGGAGTGGGAGTACCTGAAGGCAGCCGCAGATCACTTCACCGACGAGAATTTCGTGGCGATGGCAGGATATGAGACCTGGATGCTGGCCAACTGTGGAGAGGTCAACGTGTACAATGTCCCTGAGCTCCCGCCGACTAGCAACCTCGGTTACAGGTTTGACAGACTCCCGAATTTCTACGACTGGTTGTCACAGCAGCCTGACGCGGTCGGCCAGTTCAACCATCCACTCTATGTGAGCGACAATTTCATGGACTACGAGTACTACAGCGAAATCAGGGACATCAACATGGGTGTCATCGAGGCGTACAACTGGGAGTACTACGACCCGAGCTACGAGATGGCGTTGGATGCTGGCTGGCATGTGATGCCCTCAGCCAATACAGACACGCACGATACCGATTGGATAATCGGCCACGAGATGAGGACCGTGCTGCTCGCAGAGGAACTCACGCCGGATTGCCTGTACGACGCAATGAGAGCCTGCAGGGGCTACGCGACATTGGACAAGAACCTGAGAGTGGAATTCACCCTGGATGGCGCCGTGATGGGCTCTAACCTCTCGGACCCCGACGGGTCCTACACCGCCTGGATACGCATAGTTGACCCTGATGGTGCCACCCCGGAGGGGGCCGCGTTCGACGAGATCACGCTCGTGGAGATAGTCACGGACGAGGGCGTGGTCATTGCATCCTTGCCCACCAGCGGGACCGAGGTGGAATGGACCGTGACCCTGGATTCGCCGGATTCGAGGTACTTCTTCGTGCGCGTGACGACTGCTTCACCGCTAAACGAGGATGCGCTCGGAGTGACGGCCTGGACCGCGCCGGTCTGGACTGGACGCTAGAGCCCGGCATCGGTCAAGGCTGTTTCCGCCGTCTGGCATCTCGCCCCCGGAGGTGCGTCAGTGCCTCCGCTGCAGCCGTGCAAGGCTTCGGTGTGCGTGGGGAAAGCCTTTTGAGAGTGGGAAGCAGAATACGGCAGGCCGCAGCATAATGCCGTACAGAGGGATTGGAGATATGCAGTATCGAGACTTCGGGAGGACCGGCTGGAAGGTCTCGGCGCTCGGTTTCGGATGCATGAGGCTTCCGACCACGGACAAGAAGCCGATGAGCACCAGGATCGACAGGAAGAAGGCCACTCATATGATCCGGCACGCCATCGACCGCGGCGTCAACTATGTGGACACCGCCTATCCCTACCATGGGGGGAAGAGCGAGAGCTTCCTGGCAGGGGTCCTCAAGGACGGATACAGGGAGAAGGTGAGGCTCGCCACGAAATCGCCCGTCTGGCTGATCAAGAATGGCAAGGATTTCGACAAGTACCTGGACGAGCAGATGAAGAGGCTGAAGACAGACCACATCGATCTCTATCTATTCCACGCCCTCAATGGGAAGAACTGGAAGGAGACCGTGCTCAAGTCAGGACTTCTCGATAGAGCGGAGGTCGCCCTCGACGACGGGAGGATAGGCAAACTGGGTTTCTCGTTCCATGACAACTTCAAGGCATTCAAGGGAATAGTCGACGGCTACGATGGTTGGTCGTTCTGCCAGATCCAGTACAACTACCTGGACACTGTGAACCAGGCCGGGACGAAAGGGTTGAGATACGCAGCGTCCAAGGGGCTTGCGGTGGTTATCATGGAGCCCCTTCTCGGCGGAAGGCTGGCGACACCCCCAAAGCCCGTCAGGAAGATACTGGATTCGAGCGCGACGGACCGCTCCCCCGCAGACCTCGCCCTCCAGTGGATCTGGAATCAGCCTGAGGTCTCCGTCGTCCTGAGCGGCATGTCAACCTTCGGACAGGTCAGGGGTAACCTGGTCTCGGCAGATGGCTCTGGCGTCGGCTCGCTCAGGAAAGGCGAGCTGCGCCTCATAGAGAGGCTCCAGAAGAAATACATGGAACTGAGCCCCGTGCCGTGCACCAAGTGCAGCTACTGCATGCCGTGCCCGAACGGCGTGAACATACCGGTCAACTTCGAGGTCTACATAGACGGAGTGGTGAACAGCGACCTCAAGGGAGCCAGAGGGGCGTACTCGAGGTTCATGAGCGAGAAGGCCAGGGCTTCATCCTGCATCGGGTGCAAGAAGTGCGAGAGGAAGTGCCCGCAGCGGATACGTATCAGCGAGTGGATGCCAAAGGTCGACTCAATCCTGGGAGATGGGAAGTGCGCATAGGGTCGCACACGCGCCGGTGCTCTCTCCGCAGGCAGCCTGGTCACGGGCATGAACGGCCCGGCCCCTGTCGTTATCACAGTTGAGAACAGGAGACCAACGGATATCAATCGGCCAGCACATCCAACGATAAGGGTGTGACTGCTTGAAATGCCCGAACTGCGGAGCCGATATACCCGACATATCACGGTTCTGCCTCAGCTGCGGTGGGGAGGTCCCACCCCCAAAACAGCTGCCAACGCAAGAGGGTGATTCCGATTCACTCGGCATTGCGATGCTTCTGGTCGCGCTCTCGTTCATGATCTTCTTCTTCATGCTCGTGCCGATCTTCCTCGGCCTGTGGATAGGAGCTGGCCTGATGGCTTGTATTGGCTGCGTGCTCGTCTTCGCAGGAGTCTACGTCTTCAGGTCCAACAAGAAGCACATGGAGAAGATGCAGGAGCGGAAGAACGCCAAGATAAAGTGCAGATACTGTGGGTCCCTGAACGAGCAGACGGCGCTCAAGTGCGGTTCCTGTGGCGCGACCCTCTGAACACTCCGGGTACGCGAGGCCTCAACGGGACAGCCCCAGGACAGAGAGATCGATGTTGCCGCCGGATATCACCACGGCGACCTTCTCACCCTCCCTGAACTTCAGCTTGCCCTGGAGTAAGGCAGCTGGTCCGACTACTCCGGAGCCTTCGACCACCTGCCGCTCCTTCTCGAGAACCCATATGAGGGCCTCCTTCAGCCGCTCCTCCTCGGCCAAGACGATGTCGTCGAAGAACCTCAGAGCCAAGTCCAGGTTGAGCTGCGAGATGCCCCCCGCAAGGCCCTCACAGATAGTCGGCGGGACCGGGACCTCGACCAGCTTCCGGGCCCGGTAGCACTCGTGCAATGTGTACGCCGCTGTGGACTGTGCGCCCAATGCTCTGATGCTAGGATTCACGGTCTTGGCCCAGGCAGCGATCCCGGAAAGCAACCCTCCCCCACCGACCGGACAGACGATGGTGTCCACGTCGGGCAAGTCCTCCAGTATCTCGAAGCCGACTGTGCCGTGCCCGGCCATGACATTGAAGTCATCTGTTCCAGAGACGTAGAACTTGCCGTCGCTCCTGGCAAGCTCCTGGGAGTGGGCGTAGGCCTCGTCGAAGTATCTCCCGTGCAGGACGACCTCGGCGCCCAGCGACCTGCACTTGTCGACCTTCACCTTCGGGGTGTTCTCGGGCAGGCATATGGTCGCCTTGATGCCCAGACTATGTGCCCCCATCGCGACTCCGAGCGACCAATTCCCAGCAGACGCGGTGATGACGCCTCTGCCGGTCTCCTCTGGAGTCAGGAGGCTCATCCTGTACAGCGCCCCCCTGGGCTTGTATGAACCCGTCTTCTGCAGGTTCTCCCACTTGAGATGCACCTCCGCACCGCACATGTCGCTGAGGCCCCTAGAGTACGTGAGCGGCGTGTGATGCACAAGGCCCATCAGGGCCTTCCTGGCCCTGAGCACATCAACCGCCGTCAGACCGTTCCCTGGTGCTGGCATCCTTGATCACACATCCACATAGCTGCCGATCTTCTTCTTGAGCGCCCTCTCGTAGACCAACTGGGCGGACACCACATCCTGCACGGCTATGCCCGTGAGGTCGCAGACTGTTATCTCGTCATCCCTCTCCCTGCCGCTCTTCCGGCCGAGGAGTATCTCGCCGAGCTCCCCGTGAACGTCCACCTCCGTCATCGTCCCGTCCTTGATAGCGTGATGTAGCTCACCCAGTTCCGCGCACTGCCTGGCGCTGTCGCACACGTACTTGTCGGCCAGCCTCAACACCTCTGAGTCTAGCTCCTGCTTCTCCGGGGAATCAGAGCCCATCGCGGTTATGTGCACACCCTTTGACAGCCAAGAACCCTTCACTATTGGAGAGGTGCTCGTAGTTGTCGTGACCACCACATCGCTGTCCCTGACGGCCTTTTCAGCGCTCTCGTAAGGGATGATCTCGGCTTCCAGGGTCTTTGACATGTCGGCCACGTATCTGTCCGCTTGTGTGCGCGTGCGCCCCCATACCCTCAGCTCCGTGAACTTGCGGACCTTGCTCAGTGCCTCTATCTGGTACCGGGCCTGAGTGCCCGTGCCCATGACTGTCACTACTCCGACTTCCTTCTTCGCCAGGACCTTGGCTGCCACTGCACCCGCGGCCGCGGTTCTGAGATCAGTGACAAGGCATCTGTCAACCTCGATGCAGAGCGGGTCTCCTGTCCTCGCGTCGAAAACGAGAAGCATCCCGTGGCTCGACGGCAACCCACGCTTCGGGTTCTCGTAGAACCCTGAAGCGATCTTGATCGTGTAAGTTTCGCTCCCCTTGATGTACCCTGGTTTGATGTGGATGTCTCCGCTGTGGTCTGGAACCAGGAGGGCGACGGGGAACGGGACCACGGCCCTCCCGGAATTGTAGGCTTTGAAACCCTCCTCCACCGCGGATATGCAATCCTCGAGAGTGAGCACTGACTGTATCTCATCTTTCGTGAGCATCAGGACCTTCGGTCTCTCGGACATATCATCAACCCCCCTCAGGCGCGCCCGCGCATAGGTGAAGTGGAGCCTCGACGGAAAAGGTTTGCGTGGCAGGGCGGCATGAGGCCTGCCATCTTCCTCCCGTGCCCTCATCTACTTCCTGTAGGCGACGTAGATGTCCGCTTCGATCATCTTCCCATCCGATGAGTAATAGTGGTGCACGAAGTAGATGTTGCCATCCTCGTCCATCGTCGACTCGCCAGCGAAGTTTGATATGACCTCCACTGGGGGACCCCACGTGCCGTTCTGCATCGTGGACATCCATATCGCCGGTCCTGGGTGCCCGCTCACGCTCCATGACGTGTACCAGAGCTCAGTGCCATTTGCGGTCACGAACGGATACCCCGCGAAGTTCGGGAGAGCGTTGATCTCGGTGATCTCGGCGGGCTCCTGCCAGCCAGCTGAGGTACGGTGCGTCACCCAAAGGCCCATAGTGCCGTCGCTCAGGCTGCCCTTGTGGAAGTAGAGGGTGTTTCCGTCTGGCATCAGATGGAACTCGCCCACCCCATACTGGACGTTCAACGGCTCCCCAGCATTCTGGACATTGGTCCACTTGCCATCAGAATACTCGCATGTGTATATGTCGATCTCACGCTGATTTCCAGCCCTCACCGACACGAACCACATGTCAGTCCCCACCACGCACTGGGCGCCATCCAGGGACACGTCGTCGTGCAGGATTATCTTCTCTGGCGAGGACCAGTTGTCCCCCGCCCTCTGAGTCCACCAGATGCCTGTGACACCATCAATCAGCTGCTTCTCAGGCGGGACGTCCACGTCAGGAGTGAAGAAGAAGAAGAACCATGTCCCGTTGCCCGTGATGTACGGACTGTCCTCCGCGCCAGCGCTATTCACCGGACCTGGCAATGGCACCGGCTGCTCCCATCGGTCGGAGAAGCTGGAGTTGAGAACCGGCTTGTTCAGGTCGACCTCAGGAGTCATCTTGACGGCGTCCGACGGTATCGCCGCGAGACGTTCTGCCTGCCCGATGACCGCCTCTTCTCCTGGCTGAGTGATGATGATCACCGCAAAAATCAATACGAAGGCCAACACCACAGCTAATGCAACCTTGCCCTTGCGAGACATCCCATCCTCGACCTCGAAGGATTATGGGCCTCAAGGGATATGAGTCCTTATGTTTCCTAGAGTCGGCTCAGGCTCAGCGTGGCCGTGCGCCGACGGGGCCATCGGGTCGCAAGGGCCTGGGAAATGATATGTACTAAGAGCGTGATGACTGGCATCGGTATTCGGGTTGATGCCGGGGCCTCGGATGCTAGTCATGGGGGAGATATCTTTGAGGAGAGAGGTCGCCGGTGGCCTATTGAGCATGGTTGTTGTGAGCGTCCTCCTTGTGCCCGGGCTGGCCCTGGCATACATGGAGGAGAAGCCCACGGACAGTACGTGGACCCTGGCGTTGTATGTCGATGCTGACTGCAACCTCGAGATGTACTGGGACTCGCCCAGCCTCGAGTACTTGAAGAACATTCCGGCAAGCGAAGGCCTGAAGATAGTCGCCTATGTGGACCGACTGAGCACAACAGGCACAGAGGTGATCGAGATATCCGGCTCGTCCGAGAACATCGCAGCGTCATACCCGGACGAGATGAACTTCGGCGACGGGGCAACCTTCCAGTGGTTCCTGGAGGACGTGGGCAACAACTATGCATCGGACCACCTCGTCGTGATTCCGTGGAATCACGGCAGTGCCTGGAAGGGCTTCTGCTGGGACGACACATCCGGCGACCACATCACCCTGGACGAGATGGGCGAGGCAATCACCGGGGCTGGGGCATTCATCGACATCCTGGCCTTCGACGCCTGCTCTTGCTCGAGCATAGAGACGGCTTACGAGGCGGCGACAACGGGGCTCGTGGGGCTGTTGGTCGCCTCCGAGGAGCTCGTCGCTGGAGACGGCTTCCCGTACGACCTCATGTTCACGCCGGTCGCGAACGACCCGAGCAGGACCCCTGTTCAGGTTGCCGAGGACATGCTTGCGGGCTGGGTCGCGTCATACGAACCGCTCGAATGGGCCTGGTACTCAACTCTGGGCATCGTCGACCTGAGCGTGATTGCGAGGTCCTTGGACACGATGGCAGCTTGGACGGCGCAGATGCAAGAGGGTCTCCCGGATTACATCAAGAACTACATGGTGGCGCTCAGGGACAGCTACTACGTCTCCACGGGGTCGCACTACCAGGTCGACCTCGTGGACCTCGGAGAGCATCTGATGGCGGACAAGGACCTCAGGAAGGATGCGGAGCTGATGGCGACCACGGAGGCTATGGTGGATCTGATGCGGTCGGCGGTCATCAACGTGTACAACACCGACAGAACTGCCGCGTGCGGAGGGATATCCATCTACTGGGGATCGCACAACCAGGCCTGGAGAGGCAGCTACGAGCTGTACAGCACGGTGGACTTCGCGGAGGACACCCTCTGGGCGGACTTCCTGATCCAGTACAACCTGGAGTCCTGCGGCTGGATGAGGATCAGTAAGTAGCCGTACCATTACTCACGGGAGAGATGCGAGGACGATGCCCAGGAGGACGGCCAGCAGTATGGCCCAGTCCGTCCTGGTAACCCTCTCCCTGAGGACGAAATGCGCCGTCACGATGGTCACCACCGGGTATGCGGAGATCAGAGGGTAGACTATGGAGGCCGCGCCCTCTGAGACGGCGGCTGTCTCGGCGAAGTACCCCAACTGCCACAACTCTGCGACTATGACCGCCCCTATCACAGGCAGGGCCCACTTGGGGAACACGACTGACCTCGTGGCCCGCCTGTGTCTCAGATAGGCGAAGGCCAAGGGAGGAAGGATGAACACATAGAGACCTAGGTAGGCTATCAACGGCAGCTCCGTGAGAGCGAGTTTGATGAAGATTCCTCCGAAGCCCCAGATCAGGAGCACCGCGATGCTTAGAATCAGGGCTGCCCTTGGAAACGCTGACACCCCGCTCGAATTACCGTGAGAATACGACAGGGCGACCATGCTACCTATGATCGTGATGACGCCCAAAGCGTTCATCGCGCTCAGGCTCTCGCCCAGGAGGGTCACCGCGAGCGCGGCCGTTATCGCCGGGAAGGCGGCGGTTATGCTGCCGACCATGGTGACGGAACCCTTCTCAAGGGATTCAAGGAAGAGATAGTATCCCCCCCTCGCGGTCACGGCGCCTATCAAGCCGTAGAGGACATATTCCGGAGGAAGGCCGGCCACGTCCAGGGTCAGTAGAGCCCCTGCCAGGAACACCGCGTAGATCGGGAACGTCACCCAGAGGTTGACCGCGACCATCGAGGTCGCGCTTATCGACCCCACGACCTTCTTGGATACCACCTGGGTCAGGCCGTATATGACCAGGGAACACAGGGCGAGGAGTACGGATGTCTCTAGCATGCAGGTCTTGTCCGATGCCCGTCATCCACAAGGGCTATTAGATAGTTGTCTAGTCTAGCTGGGCCCGACGGATTGGCGCGCGCGGTTCCTTGGGCGCGCATAGTACTTTCACCTCAGTGGCGATTACACTTTAGCGCTCAAAGGGGGTAGCCGTGGGCACGCAGGCGTGACTGGGAGAATGGTACACATGAGAAAGGAAGATGTCAAGACGGAGGAGGATGTGAAACGCTACCTCGCGGATTGGTCCGAGTTCGAGAGAGCTGTGTACCTCGAGACCTACAAGATACCGAGGGGGAAGGTCAGTACATACGGCAGGATAGCCGCCAAGATAGGAAGACCAGGGGCGTATAGGGCGGTTGCGAATACGCTCCATAACAACCCACTGCATCCGATCGTACCCTGTCAGAGGGTGGTCAAGGCTGACGGCAGCTTCGGTGGTAGGAAGGACCATGCCGCGGGCCGGAGAGCGCAGGTCGTGGCCGAAGGGACTCCCGTCAAAGACGGGAGGGTGGTCATGAGCGATGATGTGATCTACTAGGTGCAGTTCTCTGGGTCAGAGGGCTGATTCGGCGAGCTTCCTGTCGAAATCGAACGCCTCGATATCCTTCAGGATCTCGCGGTACCACTTGAGCGCGCGCCTGTACTTGTCCTGAAGATCCCTCAGGTCCCGGACGATGTAGAGGTCCTCCAGCCTAGTGACAATCTCCTTTGGCAGCTCGTAGTGGATGTATCTTGTCCTGAAGTCATGGTGGTAGGGGTTGTGGAGCATCCTGAGGGATTCCACGAGCGATTCCAGGACCACGACCCGGTACAGGTCCAGAGCCTCGATCAAGTTTCCTCTGTTGATCTCCTTCTGGACCATTATGCTGAATACCTCGTCCCTGACCCTAAGGCGCGCCACCCGCTTCCTCAGCTTCTCCGAGAATGACTGGAGGTCCGAGTGAGTCACCCGGATTGCCTCCAAACGATTGAAGTGGAACACGGCCTCACCGTGGACCTCAACATCTAGGAATTTCTCAGGGCTGCTCAGAGTTACGACAGCAAGATCGAGTATGAGATAGTCGCTCGCACCCTCGATCTTGTAGTACGCCTGGAACACTCCTGGCCACCCGCCCTGCGGCATATCGTACTTGACCTTCACGCTGGAGACACGGCGTATACCCCTCTCGACCGCAGAGAACGCGTCATCCTCCCTCCCGTCATCAACAAGGACATACAGATCAATGTCCGACCACTTGTCGAGCCGGCCGAACGCGGCTGCGCCGCCTTCCCAGACAGCGTGGACTGAGTCGAGGGCCTTCAGCTCCTCGACGATCGCATCTATCAGATCTTCCTTCCTGACAGCAGGACCTCTCACAGCAGGACACCCTCTTGCACACGGGCTAACCACGAACCATTTCATAATACCTGCCAGAGAGGATCGTCATCCCTGCTGTATCCTGACTGTCAATCACGGACAGTACAGGGCATATCTAGACAGCACAGGCCATCTGATGTACTTCCAGACCCTTCTCGCGCATCCTCTCGACATACTTGCCGTGGTCGAGCATCTCAGGTATGAAGAATCCACTCTTCCTCAAGTCGCCTGACACCAGCATCTCGACCCCGATCGCTGCCCCAGTGCCCACCATGTACCCGGTCGCGCTGGTCCTGTACTTCGCGAACGCCTCCTCGTGGGTCATCGCAATCCATGTCTTCACCTTCCGCATCTCTCCGTGCTTGACACCCACGGCCTCCACTATGATACCTGCGGAACCCCGGATCTTCTCCACAAGGGCGACTGGGTCGGGCATGCACGCAGCAACCACATCCAGGGGCTTGACCTCTATGCCATCAACTCGCACGGGCTTCAGGCCGTGAAGCCCCATCTTCCGGATCATATTGGCGAACTCAGCGAGCTTATCCGGCACGACTATCATGAAGTCGACGTACCTCACGTCCGTCAGGAACTTTGGTATCAAGAAGGTCTCCTCGTGAGTAGTGTTGTAGATCTTGTGCGAGCCTATTGGGTCAGGGAATCCGTAGTTCTCGCTGCGCGACAGCGGAGGCAGCCACTTAATCACACCACCCTCGTAGACAGCAGCACTCATGGTGATCTCCTCCAGCATGTCACGGGGGCACCAGAGAGTGAACACGTCGAAATCAGGGGAGACCGCGTTGTCAGCGTCCTTGATGTGTATCTCGTGGACCTCGTCGAGCCTGCTCGCGCCAATCATTGCGAAGACATCGGATATCCCTGGGTCCGAACCCATAGCCGTCAAGGCCGTGATGCCCGCGTCTTCGCACGCCTTATGGATGACCTCGAACTTCGGGATAGTCTCCAAGGGGATTGTGAAATCCGCATAGTCCACGCCGAGCGCCAATGCCACATCGAGCATCCTCGGATTCATCTCGCTAGGAACTGAGGAAATGAGAAGGTCGCAGCCCTTCAGCAGCTTCTTCAGGTTGGATGGTTTGCTCGCGTCGGTCCTCTGCAGGCTGGTCTTCTCGTTGCCGGCGCGCTCGACGAACGATTCCGCCGCGCCTATCTGCTTGTCGGCTAGAACGATCTCGTCGACCTTCGGGTGCTTCTCCAAGTGCTCCGCGCAGACAAGTCCGGTGACACCGCATCCGAGCTGAACGACCTTCAGTCAATCACCTCTTCATATCCTATTCGTGCGAGGGAATAAAATAGTTTCCCGCGAAGTAATCGTTTTTGATAACAATCCTGCATTCCCGCAGATCCGCAACCGCAGCGCACTTTTCGAGAGACGGCCTCTCGAAGACTCATCGTGTGAAGCAGGGACCGCGAAGACTTCAGTGGATGCGAAGCAACGTGCGTCGCCTCCGAGACGCTCTCATGAATTCAATGAGCGAACCAAGAGACCTTTCTCTCTAACCGAAACACGCATATGGGAGAAGCGGATACGATGACCGGGGCGAACGGCTAGTCCCGGCCTGAGGAGCATGGTGAGACGATGAAGGTGTTGGTGATTGGAGCCTCTGGACAGATGGGTGCGATGACCGTGAGAGATCTCGTGGACAACTACGACGTGGAGGTCATTGCCGCAGATATGAAACTCGATCGGGTGAAGCAGGTCGTCTCGGTGCTCAAGACGGACAAGGTCCGCGCGATGGAGATAGATGCCACTGACCCGAGCGCCCTCAAAGCGGCCGCCAAGGGCGTGGATGTGGTAATCAACTCGGCGTGGTACGAGCTCAATATCAAGATCATGCCCGTCGCGATTGACGTCGGTGCGCACTACACCGACCTCGGAGGGTTCTACGACCACACTTTCGAGCAGCTCAAGTACGACAAGAAGGCGAAGGACGCAGGGGTGACGTGTGTCCTTGGCATCGGCAGCTCACCCGGCATCACTAACGTATGTGGGGCTGCGGGAGCGGCGAGGCTAGACCAGGTGGACACGGTCAACATCTACTGTACCTGGGGGACGAAGGAGGATACTAGTGCGGCAGCCTTTCCTGCGTACTCTGTCCGCACCGTCCTCGACGAACTCACCCAGAACCCGCCGATCGTAGATGGTGGCAAACACAAGAGGATGCCCGTGCTCTCCGGAGAGACGGACGTGCTCATGCCAGAGCCCGCGGGCAAGGTCATCGCGTACTACATCAAGCACTCGGAACCTGCCACAATGGCGGAGTTCATAGGCAAGGGGACGAAGAACGTGAGCTTCAGGATAGGCTTCCCAGCGAACGATTTCGCGACATTCAAGACCCTCGCTCAGCTCGGCTTCTCGAGCGAAGAGAAGATCGAAATCTGCGGGGCGAGGATATCGCCAAAGGAATTCATCACTGCGATGTACCTGAACGCCGTCGCGTCGTCAAGGCAAGTTACGGAGATCGTCGACGAGTATGATTACTTCAGGATAGACGTCATCGGAAGGAAGGACGACATGCCTTCGGCTGTCACTTACTACGTCAGGACGTGGAACGACAGAGAGACAGGCATCTCCTCTGGCAGAGACACCGCCGTTCCGCCATCGATTACGGCCCACTGGCTCTCAAGCGGACAGATAAAGAAGCGCGGCACGCTTCCCCCGGAAGCGTGCATTGATCCAAAGCCTTTCTTCGAGGAGCTGGGAAAGCGCAAGATACTTGTGGACGAGGAGACCGAATCGAGGACAAGATACTACTGAGCCCGGCCGGGTACAGCGCAAGCATATCATGCATCTTAGCCGCTGAACGCATACGATGCCGGACTCAATCCGATGCGCGCAATGTGGAACCTCGAACGCTGCGAGTGCAAGCTCGTGCAGGTCATGCGGCAGACCACTAGCAGGCGACCATCATCCGGCTAATCGTGAGATGCCTGCGTGCATCTCCTGCGGAGCGCACGTGCACGAGGGTACTGACAGATGCACCGCATGCGGCAGGCCCCTGCGTGAAGTCATCAAGGGCAACCTGCCTGAGGGGCTCCCGGAAGAGGTTTGCGTGCACTGGTCCGAGAGAGCTGCCTCTGCTGGTAGGACTGCGAAGGTATCTGTCGCTGGCATATTGATGCTCATGGCAGGATTCCTAGGGATAGCGCAGGCGCTCCTACCTCACAGCCCCGAGATCAGCGAGGGTTTCATGAGGACATTGGAGGAGGCCGTGCCTGGAATGGAGTCGGTAGACAACCTCCTTGCGGACTATGTTGTCCTCCAGGCCCTCGTCTTCGTCTTCGGAGTGGTCGCCATCTTCGGGAGCATGTTCGTGATGACGAGGTCCAGGTTCGACATGGCCGTCATCGGTGCCGTGTTCGGCATCATCGCAGTTGGGTACATCTTCAGAGCCCTCCTCAGCCTGGTGGGACTTCTGTTTGTCATCACGGCAAGGAAGGAGTTCCTCTCGGAATGCGGCTAGACAGTATGTGTCTACGTCGAACCAGCAGGCCATTCGACGGCCAGTGCTGGGAAAGGCATAAGTATCTCTTGTGCGTTCGAAACCCCGGTTCGGCTGTCTGCGAGGGATGGTCTCGAGTACAGAGAGGGGGGATAGTACGTCCAGGAAGCGAGAGTTCGACTTCACGTCTGTCGCTCCGTGGCTATGCGCCGCGTTGGTGCTGGGGGTGGAGGCTGCAGAGAAGGGCCCAGCCCCAGTGGTCGGGGCAGCCGCCTCATCGTTGGCCCTGATCTTCCTCATCCTGGCCGGAGCCGCACTCTGGAGCCCGACAGCGAACCGTACATGTGGCGCTGAGCCCTTTGCCGCAGAGAATGGCGGATCAACGACTACTAGAGACCCCTGCGCAGAAATGGAAGATGCCAAGGGCCATAGGCTGCCGATTCCGTCCTACATTGTCGCGACAGCGCGTTTTTCGTCATAACCCTTATGGCATGAACCACTCGTTCACCACCGGAGTCAATTGGTGATTTGAATGGCGGACGAAGAGAAGCAACAGGAAAAGGGGAAGTTGGAGGAAGGTGCCCAGAAGACAGGCGAAGTCGTTGGCAAAGGCATCAAGAAAGGATTCGGCGTCGTGAAGGCGTTCGGCAAGGGGACGAAGGACGCCCTGACAGACAAGGACAAGAAAGAAGAGGGCTGAGGGGAACCGAGCCTGCTGCAGCCCAGGCAGAGCGAGTGAATGGTATCACCGTTTCAGCAACTGCTATGACCTGCACTTCGTTGTCCCGTTGCCGTCGGCTATCCCGCTCAGGAGGACAGGGGCTATGAAGACCGAGGTTCTTCCCTCAGATTCAGGCCCAGCTCGGACATGGTCTTCTTGAAGGATCGGATGACCTTGCTGTACTCCTTGGTCGGCCGCCTTGCGTCAGAGTCCCAGCATTCATGCACGGTCTTGCCCAGCGGTGGGTCCTTCAGTCTGGGTTCGTAGGATTTCAGAAGCGCCCTGCAGATCTCGTCTGCATCCTGCCGGCTGATGCCGGCAGCCGCATGGGCGGACTCGGCGGTGATCCGCGGCTCGACGGGTGTCTCCCTGTCCTCATACTTGTTGGTCGCATATCCACCTGACTCGATTGAAAGGCCGGAAGCGACCGCAGCAATCGCTGAAGCGGAGGACTCCTTGAGGCACATTTCCGTGCACGGCCCTGCGGCCGTATAGTTCAGGCTGAGCGATAGAAGATGCGTGTTCCTGCTGATGGCCTGGGCCATCGTGCTTATTATCCAGAGCATCTCCCTGCTGCTGTTGGACACGTGACGCAGATGGAGAGGGAATGGGATGAGGTAGCTGGTTCCGAGGGTCAGGACCGCCATCATGTGCGTCGCCACCGTGCAGACCGCGGTGCCCTCTGGGCCGCCCGAATAGCCTCCCATCAATGGCGAGAAGTCGCATCCGACCGCGCCGCCCATCGAGTGAACCACCACTGACTTGTTCAAGCGCTGGAAGTCGATCTTCATCGGGTCCATGCTCGCGATCATGTACCCGTCCGATGGGCGCATGCCATATCTGGGATGAAGAGCGGCCGCGAAGGAGACATCGCATTCGGCCGTGGCTAGGGAGTTCATGAACGGTATGCCCTGCCTGCCGGCCCTGTTGCACGCCTCCCTGCCGAGAACGGCGTTCCTCATAGCAGCGAGGACCTCGAGCGGAGAGCCGGGCCTGATCCGCATTCCACCCACGCGCGTGAGCGCGGGTGTGGTTATGGCGTTGGTCTCCGGTATCTCGGCGTAGCCCTCCATCAGCTTCAGGAACACAGATTCGCTGGAGACCGCGCCACCCCCCGCGCCCAAGAGGCACCACGGTGGCGTCCTGTCGCCTGGTTTGCGGGCGACGAACTTCTTCCTGTCCTTGCCCTCGCCGAAATACATCTCGGACGGGGCAGCCCTCAGAGCTTCCCTGATCTCCGCCTCAGTGAAGGAGATGACACGTCCGGTTGTCATGCAGTAAGCCCCCACCTCCGCCATGACCTCGAAGCCCGCTCTGAACACATCATCCGCAAGGGAATCATCACTGGGGACGGGGTTCTCGGGGTCGTACTTGATGCCGTGCTCCCTGACCTTCTCCTGAACCTTAGACGAGAACCTCCGGAGCTGATAATCGTTCTCGCTCAAGGGCATTCCGTTGAGGGCTTTGTCCATCACATCCAAGATCTGCACCAAGTTCAATCCGCTCCTTACGACACGATACGGCCATGGGGATAGCGCATGGCAACTCTCGAGCAGCCCCGAATTCGCGTGCGCGTATAAGAATGAATTCCTGCCCAGGCAGCCCGTTCAGTTGCCTATGACCAGAAGAAACATACCTACGCTAAGACCATTCGTGAGCGGAAGGGAAGATGCGCTGTCCTGAATGTGGTTCAGACAGTCAATCGACCAGCGGGGTCTGCAGCGAATGCGGCAAACCCTTCAACCCCCTCAGGGGAACGACAAGGCCTGGAGTCACTGACACGTCCACTGGCAGGTCGCAGCCTCATACCAGATCGTACGGAAAGGCGGGGACCTCCTATGTGGATCACAGGGACATCCCGCTCAGACTCAAGTTCGAGTACTCACACACACTGAAAGACCAGACGCAGAAGGCGCTCGAATCACTCCAGAGCCTGCTGGCGCATTTCACCAAACCAATCATAGATGTGGACGAACTCATGCAGCAGATTGCCGACACAATCTGCAGGCAATTCGGAATCGACAGCGTGGCCATCGGGCTCAAGGACCCTGAGGATGGGAAGTATAGGTATTCGATTACGTCTGGCTATCGCGAGGAGGCGGTCCAGAACCTGAAGCAGCTTGCCTATACCCTTGACGATTTCTACAAGGACGATTCATACAGAGGCACATTCATCAGCAAGCAGACGAAGATCTTCCTAGCGGAGGACAATGAGTACAAGGACCTTGACAAGGTGGCCTACAACCGGCCCATGCTGCTGGGCCTCAAGAGGCGCTCCCTCAACGACGCACTCGAGGCTGACTACCTGGATTCTTTCATCCTCGGCGCCAACGAGGAACTGCTCGGCTGGATAGAGATCTCTGGCACGAGGACCGGCAAGCTTCCTGACGCGGTCACCATTCGATGGGTGGAGACCGCAGGCGCAATAATCGCTGCGGCCCTAAGGTGAGAGCAGAAGAGGCGTGGCGGCACCTGACCAGACTCATGAGACCGGCTTGATGTCTTTGAAGAGACGGTAGAAGAGTATTATGCCAAGCGAGTACAACGCGGTAGCGAGGAAGAAGGGGAGAGAGTAGCTCCCCTGGTCCAGCAGAAAGCCGCCGACCACTGTGGTCGCCGAGTTCGGCAGACGCCAGACGACCGCGTTGACAGCACTCGCCACCCCCCGTTCCTCCTTCTGCACGATGCCCATCAGATATGCGTCAAGGAGCGGCATGGCCATGTTCATCAGCACTGCCCTGACCAAGTAGAGCACTGCAGCAATGACCGCCATGTTCGCGAACGCAAGACTGAACATGAACACGGTCGAAAGCGATTGAGTGATGACTATCGCGAATATGATGCCGTACCTCCTGGCCAGACCCGAGCTGGTGAACGCCGCCAGTCCCATAGCCACGCCCGAGACCATCAAGAGGGGCCCAGTGTAGGTGTCGCCGACACCGAACTTGAATAGGAACCAGGTCGGTATGAGAGGGATTATCAGGCCCGCGCCCAGGCCGATCAAGGTGTTCACGCCGGAGAACTTCACCAGTATCCTGAGGCTATCCCTCCGAATCACCCTCTCTCCAGGCCGCATTTCCTCTCGCAGGTTCTTGAGAAGGAGCCAGATGAATATGGCAGAGATGAGACTAAGGGCTCCGAGGAGCATGAGCGCCCCGATATGCACCGAATAGGAGCTCCAGCCAGTAGCGGCTTCCACCCACGGGAAGAGTCCAGGAAGTGCGAACCCAAGGCCGAATGTCATGGTGCCTATGACAAATGAGAGGGCGAACGCGGATGGCCGCTTCTCCTGGTCCGTGAGGTCAGCGATGAGGGCATTCCAGCTCGTCATGAAGGCGACTTCGACAGCCCCCATGGCCACAGATGCCAGTAGAAGGTGTTGCATCTCGTGGGTGATGGCGAAGACGAAGAGGAGCGGGGAGGTACCGGTCATCCCGGCTATCAGGAGCCATTTCCTGCCTTTCCTGTCAGCGAATATGCCTACTGGTATCGCGAGGACGACGAACGTGACGCCGATGACAGTGACTAGTAGCCCGACATCGGTGCCCGTGAGGCCCACGTCAGGTGTGACGAGGTAGCCAGGGATGAAGATGAGAAGGTATCCATAACTCATGTTGCCGAACGAGGAGAGGTAGATCAACCACCTGACAGTCGGTGGTGTCTCGACGAATATCTTGCCGAGATTGAATCTACCTCTCCCTGCCTGCATCCTAGAGTTCAGCCCCGAGACCGCCCCTCACAAGGGCAGGCTTCGGGAGCTCAGGAGCGGCCTCCTTGGGGCCGCGCATGTCCCTGGCGTGGCCCCTGTTCGATGCCCCCGCAAGCAGCCATGAGGGGTTCCTGTCTCCGAACTCCGTTCTGGAGTATTTTGAGGCTTCGGCGTCTACCCTTCGGCAATTGTGCAGGAGCAGCGATCTGTGCGTCGGAATCTGCATCACGCATTCCACCTCCCCATTCGAATCTGCGCCTCCGCCCTTGCGAAGGGCAGGTTCTCATGGCGCCCCTTTGCTGACACAGCGCGTCTTGTCTCGCGGCCGTCTCTGAGGAGGATCATGGTCAATGTGGACAGGGCTGGAAGCGCCTGGAAGTGTCTCTTCTCGTTCATCTTTCCGTTTGGGATGTTCTTACTCGTGTTTTCACCAACCAAACTTCTGTTTTAGTAATACACATCTAGGTTATTAAAACTTGTGTTTCATTAAGGGAAACAATTATAATAGCGTTAAGTCATATGTTTCAACGGTGGCGCGCACATGAAGACAATCAAGCTCATCAAGGACCCCGCGGCTTTCAACCTACTGGCGGATGGCACGAGGAGGCGGATCATCCACCTGCTCAGGGCCAAGGAGAGGACCGTCAGCCAGATTGCTGAGGAACTCGGCCTCACACCCCAAGCGATATACCACCACATCAGGAAGATGAAGGAAGCGGACCTCGTCGAGGTCGCCAAGGAGGAGCGGGTGGACCACTTCATAGAGACCTATTACAGGGCGACGGCGGAGATATTCAACCTCTCTCACGGTGAGGGGAGCCGCGGCGCCGACGAGGAGAAGGCCATCAAGAACATACTCGAGAACATGCCGAAGATAGGATTGGACGTCCCGTCCGATAGTGAGACAGTTTCAAAGCTGGTCGCCGCCGCCGCAATGCTGAAGTCCTGCGCACAGGAGTCCAGCTGGTTCGACAAGGTCTCAGAGCTCGAGGACGTCGATTTCTTCGGCAAACAGACCATGGTAGAGTACGCGTGCATCGCTACCATGAGTGACAAGGACTTCGAGGAATTCCTCGACAACCACAGGAACCTCAGGAAGCTCCTGAGGGCAGGCATGCAGGCCAGCGCGAATAAGAAGGCCTGAAGAAGACTGTCTGCGGTGAGGACCTGCGTGCTCCTCCCGATTCATGCGGATTCTGAGTCGTGGACCGGTCATCGTTCCTTCCACGACATCAGCCTGCTCCCGAGGCCAAAGAATATCAACCCGAGCGCCCCGACTATGACGAGGTTCACCAGTGCGACCTCGGAATTGCCCTCCAGCATCGTGGCCCTGAGTCCGTCGTTGAAGTATGTCAGGGGGAAGACCTTCGCTATTGTCTGGATGTATCCAGGCATCGTTTCGAGCTGGAAGAAGATCCCCGAGAGGAACATCATCGGGAACCCGACTGCGTTTGCCACAGCGGACGCGGACTCCGGGTCCCTGACAACCGAGCCGAGGAGCATGCCCATCGACAGGAACAGGAACACTCCGAGAGCGATGAAAGCGAAGGCCATCGGGGTCAAGGTTGCGGTCATGTCGAAGAGCGCCCGGCCGACTGCAAAGGTGACCAGCAACGAGGCCATCAGCAGGACTGTGTAGAACGCGAACTTGGAGAGCAGCCACTCGTGCTTCTTCAGATTGGTTGTGGCGAGGAGCCTGAAGTATCCTCTGGTCTTGTACTCGGCGCAAGTCGAGGTTATCGTATACAGTGTATTGGTCATCACGACCAGCCCGACCACCCCCGGGAGAAAGAAATCCATGAACGTGAGGCCGCCGAACTCCTCTGGTATCTCTGACCTGTAGCCCACGACTGGGGTGGTGTCCGTCAGAACGTTGCCCATCTCGGTCAGCGAGAACTCCACGATCTCAGCAAGAGTCGTGAATGAGGTGGTGCTGGGATCCCCGTAGACAATAACCATTCCCTTCGCGCTGTGGTTCCCCGCGAGCGCGAGAGCTATCTGTTCCGAAAAGTTGCTGGGTATCAGAACCGCGGCGCGGAAATCTTCGTCCTTGAAGTACTGGTAGAAATCCACGTCAGCGGGGATGATCTCCACCTCGACGACCGTCATGTTGCTGAGTATGCCCATGTAGACTTCTGAGAACTGACCGTTGTCAAGGTTCTGGACCGGCATCGATATCTTGACATCCCCGGCGCCCGTGAATATGGCCCCGAAGATTAGGATCAGGAGTATCGGGAATGCGAACGCGAAGAACATCGCGATTCCCGACCTGACGTACTGCTTGCCGAAGGCGACCATGTCTGCCATGATTCTGCTCATTTCGCAAGCACCCCCTCGTCCATCTTCGTGCCGACAACGCTGAGGAAGACGTCCTCGAGAGTCTGCTTCCTGGTGTACATATCTTTGACATTGAGTTCTATGGAGGCGAGCTTGGCGAGCACGGCTCTCATCTCGCTTGGGTCTGCTACTGGCACAAGCACATCACCCTCCTCCTCTGTCGCGCTGATACCCCTCCTCGTCACCTCATAGAGCCCGGCCTTGCCGGCTCCCGCAAGCACCACCACCGTGAGCTTGCCATGCCTGGCGATGAGCTCCGTCGGCGTTCCGCGTGCGACTATCTTGCCCCTGAGCATGATAGCCACGTCATCCGACAGCTTCTCCGCCTCGTCAAGGTAGTGAGTGGTCAGAAGGACAGTCGTTCCCTTGTCCCTGATCTCCTCTATCAGCTTCCACAGGTCCCTTCTCGCCTTGGGGTCGAGGCCTGTGGTGGGCTCGTCAAGGAATAGGAGCTCTGGGCTGTTGATCACGGACAGTGCTATCCCCAGCCTTCGCTTCTCACCGCCGGAGAGTCTCTTGGACATGACCGATCTCCTGTCTGAGAGCCCGACCCTCTCAATCAGGTCATCTATGTCCTTCCTGGTGACATCCGCGTCGTACAGTCTCGCCCAGTATTCGATGGCCTCAGGCGGCTTCAACATGTCAAACGGCTCGAAGTTCTGAGGCAGTATCCCGACCTTCTTCCGAATCGGGCCGTAGTCCTTGCTGACATCGACGCCGAAGACCCGCGCAGTCCCTGAGGTCGGACTCCTGAGGCCTTCCAGTATCTCCACGGTCGTTGTCTTTCCCGCACCGTTCGGTCCCAGAAGGGAGAAGATCATCCCCTTTGGGATTGAGAAATCGACTCCGTCAACGGCCTTGACGGCTGGCGGGTAGTGCTTCACGAGCTCGGATACCTCTACAACGTTATCCGGCAACATCTCCCCCCTTGGAACGAAGTCTGTGACTGAAAGGGAGTGCGATTGATGCATAAATCCGTTGCCATGATCAGGTCTGCGAGACGAGATCCGGGAAGAATCGATTCGAAGAGGCTCTGGGACAGGGGTACGTCGGGACCTGGCCAAAAGACCTGAACGTCTTTTCGCAGGGATGAATAGAGCCCTATCCCGAACGTTTCAGGATTAGGCTATATATCCACCTCACTCCCCTCACAGGCGCAGGTGGTACTGGAATGGAAGCAACAAAGGAGCCGAGATTCGTCAAGCTGAGGAAGTTCAATCTGGCCATGGGGTTCCTGCACCTCATACAGGGAGGATTGATGCTATGGCTGAGTAAATCATCCCCCTGGCCGGTGGAGACGAATTTCCTGACTTACGACCAGGTGACCGGGGGTTTCCGCTTGGTGACAGACGTCATCGCGAACATTCAACTAGGACCGATGGTCGCGATGTTCCTGTTCGTCTCCGCGATCGCACACTTCTCCCTAGCGTCACCCATGGGATACCCGTGGTACGTCAAGAACCTGCAGAAGGGCATAAACTACGCCCGCTGGTACGAATATGCCATCAGCTCATCCATCATGATAGTCGTGATTGCGATGCTCTGCGGCATCCGCGAGCTCTCGTCCCTCCTGCTCATATTCTCCCTGAACGCGACGATGAACCTATTCGGACTCATGATGGAGTTGCACAATCAGACAACGAAGAAGACCGACTGGACCGCGTACATATTCGGGTGCTTCGCCGGCCTGATCCCATGGGTGGTCCTCGGCATTTACTTCTTCGGGGCCGTCATGCAAGCGGGTGAGGACTTCCCCCAGTTCGTGATATGGATATTCGTCTCGCTCGCCGCGTTCTTCAACATATTCGCCATCAACATGGTGCTTCAGTACAGGAGAAAGGGCAAGTGGGCGGATTATCTGTATGGCGAGAAGGTGTATGTGATCCTCAGCCTGACTGCGAAGTCGGCCCTTGCGTGGCAGGTTTTCGCTGGGACTCTCAGGTAGAGGACGCGGACAGCACCTGCCCTACAAACCCCTTCCATAGTTTCATCAAATCCTATCGGCAGACGCAGTCCTGCCTCCAAGGGGATTCCTCGGTGACGATGCAGTGAGTCCAGCGAAGATTCGGCGCCTCATGGGATTATCCTTAATACGACCAAGTAGATTGCCAGGGGCGTGACTGACTCGCTCGAGTACACGGTCCTCCGAAGAGAGGGGAAGCTCGAACTCAGAGAATATCCTGCCATGGTCATGGTCGGAGTGGATGGCCTGAGCGACAACGAGGCGTTCGGCGTGCTCTTCAGATACATATCCGGGGACAACACGACCAGGAGGAGAATACAAATGACCGCGCCCGTCATCTCATCAAAGGCGTCCGGGGAGAAGATCCCTATGACGGCCCCAGTCGTTTCAAGCAGCAGCTACTTCGCATTCGTACTTCCGAAGGGGTACTCGGCTGACGATTCTCCTGAGCCTATCGACCCCAGGGCACGTCTTATGCCAGTCCAGGCCAGGAAGGTCGCAGTGCTCAGATTCAGAGGATACGCATGGAAGAGCATCGTCAGGGCCAAGACAGAACGGCTCATGTCGTTGGTGGATGCAGCCGGATTGAGAACGGTAGGCGAGCCCTTTCTGATGCGATACAACCCACCCATAACGCCTTGGCTCTTGAGAAGGAATGAGGTCGCAGTGGGGATTGCCGACTGAAGCTCGGGATCAGCCTGATTGTGGCTCCTCTCCCACTTTCCCCCTCGCCAGAGAGGCGAACACACCAAGGGCGCAGAGGACCGCGAATGTGATGAAACCCACCCTGTAGCTTTGGAGGAACGCATCCGCATCAGCACTGGTGAGCTCGACATTCCCGACATATATGGATATGAACAACGTCGCTATCGCGATGCTGAGGACCTGCCCGATGAGCCGCATGGTTCCCACCGCTGCGGATGCGACCCCGTAATGCCTCCTCTCGACAGCTCCCATGATGGCATTGGTGTTGGGAGACGAGAAGAGAGCGAACCCGAACCCGAGCACGGCCAGGGCGAGGACTATCTCGAATATGCTAGTACCCTCATCGAACAACGCCATCAACGCCAGTCCCACGGCGCTTATGGCCATCCCTATGGACGCTATGATCTGTGGTTCGACGACGTCAGACAATTTCCCAGCCAAGGGGGAGAAGAAGGCCATCACAATAGGCTGAGAGACAAGTATAATGCCGGCTTCCTCGACCCCTATCCCTTTGAACACCTGGAGGTAGAGGCTCACCAGGAACACGACCGCCGAAGTCGCCGAGTAGTTTATCAACGCGGCCAAATTAGAGAACGCAAACCTGCGGTTGCGCCTGAACAACCTCATGTCGAGGACTGGCTTGTCCACCATGGTCTCCCACAACACGAATGCCACGACCATGCCGAGGCCCGCTGCCGATATCACGGCACCTGTGACTCCAGGTAGCTGAGTCAATCCGAAGACCACCCCTGTGAGCGCGAACGCGTATATCACCGAGCCCTTCAGGTCAAACCGCTCTCCCCTGGCCTCAGCCCACTCACCCTTCAGCCGGGTGTAACCAGCGTACAGCACGATGGCACCCATCGGAAGGAGCACGACGAAGAGGCTTCTCCAGCCGAACATCCCCGTCAGGATCCCACCGAAGAAGGGACCAGCGGCCAGGCCAGTGTACACCGCGGCCACGGCCAAGCCCAGCACCTTACCCCGCTCCCTTGGAGGATAGACGGAGCTCAGTATGGCGACGGATGTGCCGAACATCATCCCGCTCCCCAGCCCCTGGAGGGCTCTGAAGGCGATCAGCATGAGGGCGTCAGGGGCTATCGCACAGAGGAAAGAGGCTGCGACGAACACCCACATGCCGTAGAGGAAGAGCCTCTTCCTCCCGTGTATGTCGGCCAGCCTGCCGAAAGGCACGAGGAAGACTGCAGCGGCCAGGAGGTACGACGTCACCACCCAGCTGAGCAGCACTGCCGGCATGAAGAATTCCTCGGATATCGCGGGCAACGCGACGTTCACCGAGGAGCCCATGAACGGTGTGACGAAGGAGGCCAGCATGGCTACGAGGAGGGCGGATCGCCTGTCTGAATGCGAGCTTGAGTCAGGACCTCGGCCAGCCATGGGTATTCTTGCCGGCTATGGAATTCACCACTATAAACCGATGACCAGCATGGCACGGACCACAAGTGGCAAGGCTTTTAGAGGTGAACACCTGTCGCTTGCACGAGACTGATGACCACGCTAGGTAAGCTTGTCAGGAATGAGCTGTCCGGAAGCTCGGCCAAGAATTACGTCTCACACATATCCAGCTTCCATAGGATCCAGGGCTCTCCCATGTTCAGGGAGGCGCTCGAGTGGGTCAGACGCGAGGCAGAGAGCGTAGGGCTCGAGGACCTGACTGTGGAGTCCTTTCCTGCCGACGGGGAACAGAGGTACTGGACCTACTACTCCCCGCCCGGATGGAGAGTGCGCGGGGCCGAGTTGCGCATGGTCGAGCCCGAGCAGAGGTTGCTCGCGAGATTCGACGACACGCCGCAGTCACTACATACCTTCAGCAAAGGGACGCCCCCTGAGGGCGTGACCGCAGAGCTGATAGATGTCGGGAGCGGGCTCACGTCCAAAGACTATGAGGGGAAGGACGTCACGGGGAAGATAGTGCTCGCATCTGGCAGAGGGGAGCACGTCCACGGGCCTGCGGTGGTCCAAAGAGGCGCTGCCGGAGTGGTCACTGACTCGGTCATAGAGATGCCCCATGTCCGCGAGAGCGTGGATGTGCCGGACGCTCATGGATACCAGGGGATATGGCCCAAGGCGAGGGACATGCCGAAGACGCATTTCGGGTTCTCGGTGTCCAAGAGGCAAGGCACGCATCTGAGGGACCTCCTGCGCGACCGTAAGACCGTCAAGCTCCTAGCCCACGTCGATGCCGATCTCTTTCCTGGCACGCTCGACCTGCTGACAGGTGTCATCAAGGGATGTTCGAAGCCCAACGAGGAGATCATCCTGATGGCGCACCTCTGCCACCCCAAACCGAGCGCTAACGACAACGCCTCTGGGTGCGCATGCTTGCTCGAGGTGGCCAGGACAATCTGCGCGCTAGTCAGGTCGGGCAAGGTGAAGCCGCCAGCTAGGACGATACGGTTCATGTGGATGCCGGAAACAAACGGCTCTGTCGCATACCTCTCGTCTCACGAAGATGCGCGTTCGAGGATAGTGGCGGGCGTCAACCTCGACATGGTCGGCGAGGACCAAGAGATGTGCAGGTCGACCCTGAACATCGACAGCACGCCCGACTCCATGCCGTCCTATCTTAACGACTTCGTCTACTCGATGCTCGAGCAGAGCGTCCGTGAGTACGATACGGAGACGCACTTCGGCCATGCATCCACATTCAGGTTCGCCCTCTCACGGTTCAGTGGCGGGAGCGACCACACGGAGTTCAACGAGGCGGGCGTGGGCGTCCCCTGCGTGATGTTGCTTCAGTGGCCCGACATGTTCTACCACACGAGCATGGACACCATCGACAAAGTGAGCGAGGACAGCCTGAGGCGCGTCGGATGGTCGACTGCCATGGCGGCCATTACCTTGGCGGACGCGGATGCACTGACCGCACTCCGGCTGGCCAGCCTTACGAGGGCAAGGGGGGCGGCAAGACTCGCGAACGCGGCCGACGAGGCCGCTCAGGACCTCCTGAAGAGGTCCAAGGGGAATCTCGGAGGGGCTGTGGAATATCACAAGGACAGGATCAGGCACATCGCATGGAGGGAGCAGGGGGCGGTCCGATCCGTCAGAAGATTGGTCGATGATGACCGACTTGACGCTTCGATAGCCGCGCGCTGCAAGGACCTGGCCGACATCGGTTCCCGGGAACTCGCGCATCTGGATGATGTGCTGGGCCACTTGGAGAGCGAGCTCGGTGTCAGATTCCAGGAAAATGCGGTCGTGAGCCCGGCCGAACAGGAGGCCAGGGGCACTATCCCGAGGAAGCTGTTCAAGGGCACACTCTGCTCGGACGTCCTGAAGGAATCCCTGAGCGAGGACAGGTATCGCTGGCACGCGGGCATGGAGAACGACGATGTCACCTTCTCCGTCAAGATGGTCGAGGTCCTGAACTTCGCGGATGGAAGGCGGACGGTCTCCGAGATCACCAAGGCCGTCTCATCGGAGTACTCGATGATTGATGTCACCGTGGTTTTGAGATACCTGAAGGACCTCGAGAGCATCGGCCTCGTGGAGCTCGGAAGGTCACAAGAGGTTCCAGAGGCTGACCTTTAAGGGCAAAGTGTAATCACCCCTGCCAGGATTATTCGACGCGGACGAGGTGACGGACCAGACCATGGCTCAAAGCGCGGTCTTCGGAGCGGGATGCTTCTGGCACGTTGAGGAGGCCTTCAGGAATGTCAGGGGGGTCCTGAACACCACCGCTGGATACTCTGGCGGGAACGTCAAGGACCCGACCTACAGGGATGTATGCTCTGGCAGGACGCATCACGCCGAAGTCGTCCTGGTGGAGTTCGACTCTGCGCAGGTATCATACGATGATCTCCTGGAGGTCTTCTGGAGGGAGCATGACCCCACCACGCCCAACAGGCAGGGGCCCGACGTGGGAGAGCAGTACAGGTCTGTGATATTCTACCGAGATGATGCCCAGAAGGCTGCGGCAATCGCGTCCATGGAGCGCCTACTGGGTACCGAGCGGTTCAAGAACAGGAAGATAGTTACCCAGATACTGCCTGCGCAGGAGTTCTACCCCGCTGAGGAATATCACCAGAGATACCTTGAGAAGCGCGCGGTGCGCGCCTGCAGGTCATGCTGAGGTGATTGTGTGGAAGTGTCCGAAGCTATCAGGTTGAGAAGGTCCGTAAGAGCTTATGATTCGAGGCCTGTCCCTGAGGACGTCCTGAACGACGTGCTCGAGGCTGGGCGGATCGCTCCCTCAGCGATGAATTACCAACCCTGGCACTTCATAGTCGTCAGGGACCCCGACAGGAGGAAGGCGCTCACAGACGGGAGATACGCCAAGTTCCTGACGCAATCACCGGTTGTCATCGTTGGCCTTGGGGACAAGAAGGCCTCGCCCACCTGGCATGTCGTGGACACCACGATTGCCCTTCAGCAGATGGTGATCGCTGCAACTTCGAAGGGGCTGGGGACATGTTGGATTGGCAGCTTCTACGAGGACAAGGTGAGGTCCGCGCTTGAGATACCTGAGAGATACACTGTGGTGGCGATGATTGCGCTGGGATACCCCAAGGAGAAGGTCGACTTGAAAGCCATCCTTGCCAGGTCGAGGAGCCGCAAGGATATGGACAAGATCGTGAGCCACGACAGTTTCGCACACCCTTAGAGGCCCCGCTTATCCGATCCCACAGGAAGGGAACGGCGAAAGGAATATACAGCCTCCCAGGTAGTTACCCCCAGTAGGCATATGGCTGGGAAGCTGCTGAAGCCTGAGGAGGAGTGGAAGAAGACGCTTCCACCGGAACGGTACCAGATATTGCGTCAGAAGGGTACCGAGAGGCCCTTCACGGGCAAGCTGCTCAACAACAAGAAGGCCGGGACATACAGGTGCGCCGGCTGTGGCCAAGATCTCTTCTCATCAGAGACCAAGTTCGATTCTGGCAGCGGTTGGCCCAGCTTCTACGCTCCGATATCCGAGGATAAGGTCGAGGAGAAGAACGACAGGACTCTCTTCATGTCAAGGACCGAGGTGCTCTGCAGCAAGTGCGGAGGACACCTCGGGCACGTCTTCAGCGATGGCCCGAGGCCGACCGGGCTACGCTACTGCATTAACTCTGGCTCGCTCGACTTCGAACAGAGTGAAGACCGGGGGAGCACGGACTGAGCGGCTGACCACGATAGTTCCTTTTATCTACCTGGCGGTCATCCCTATCCGAGATGAGACCCGAAGAGGGCCCTCGCCCGCCAGTGTGCAGGAAGGTGCCCCATACCATAGTGACCCACGGTCACGAGCGTGTTGATGAGTACTTCTGGCTGAGGGACCGATCTAATCCCGGAGTCATCGAGTACATCGAGGCCGAGAACCGTTACGCGGCCGATATGATGAAGCACACGGAACCGCTCCAGCGGAGCCTGTTTGAGGAGATGAGAGAGAGGACCGCGGAGACCGACGAATCGGTTCCGGAGACCATGGATGGGTTCCTCTACTACAGGCGCACGGAGAAGGGGAAGCAGTATCCCATCCACTGCAGGAAGTTCGAGTACATGGACGATGAGGAAGAGGAGATCGTCCTGGATGAGAACGAAATCGCAGAGGGGAACGTGTTCTTCAAGGTGAGTCTGGTAAGGCCGAGCCCGGACCACAATCTGCTGATGTATCTGGCAGACACCGATGGTTCTGAGAGGCACACGCTCTTCGTGAAGGACCTCGAGACTGGCGAGACGCTGCCCGACCGAATCGCGAACACTCACGACGCTGAGTGGGCCAACGACGGGAGGACCATATTCTACTCGACGATGGGGCCTGACTACCGCCCCGACAAGGTCTGGCGTCACGAGCTCGGCAAGGACCCCAAGGGGGATGAGCTGGTGTACCACGAGAGGGACCCGGCCTACTACTACCTCGAGGTGACCAAGACCAAGTCTCTGGAGTACATCCTCGTGACGGTCGAGAGCGCGACCACCTCGGAGGTGCACTACATGTCCGCTGACAAGCCGAAGTCCGAGTTCAGAGTGTTCTGCCCTCGGAAGCACAACGTGACCTACTTCGTGCTCCACTGGGAAGGCAAGTTCTACATAGTGACCAACGAGGACGCGCTCAACTTCAAGATCATGGAGGTCTCGGCATCCGAGCCCTCACGGGAGAACTGGAGGGACCTGGTCCCCCACAGAGAACGTGTGGCCATAGACGTCAGCGACCCGCACCCTTGGGTCGAGGTCTTCAAAGGACATCTAGTTGTGTTCGAGAGGGAGAACGCCCAGGGCAGGATAAGAGTGTACAGGCTCAAGGACATGAGCTCGTACTCGATAGAGTTTCCAGAGCGCCTGTACTTCGTGAGGCCGATGCCCAACCCGGACCCCACCTCGACGAAGCTGAGGGTGAAGTACTGGTCATGGGTGACGCCGACGACCATCTACGACTTCGACCTCGAGACCAGGCTGCTGGACCTGAGGAAGAGAGATGTGATCCCGGGCCACAACCCATCGGAGTACGCGTCCGACATGCTGTTCGCGAAGGCGAAGGACGGGACGAGGGTGCCGGTCTCGGTGGTGCACAAGAAAGGGCTGAGGAAGGACGGCTCCAACCCGTGCTTCCTGTATGGATATGGCGCTTACGGCACATTCGAATGGCCGACATCGGAGTTCGACACCGTGACGCTCTCCCTGCTCGAACGCGGGTTCGTGTGCGCATATGCCCACATCAGGGGAGGGGCGGACATGGGCCGCATGTGGCACGGGAAGGGGCGGATGTTGAACAAGATGAACAGCTTCACGGACTTCATCGCCTGCGCCGAGCACCTGGTCAAGGAAGGTTACACATCCCCACGGAAGATAGCCGCCTTCGGGAGGAGTGCGGGAGGGCTCCTGATGGGAGGGATAGCCAACTTGAGGCCGGACCTGTTCGGAGTGGTCGTGGCCGAGGTGCCTTTCGTCGATGGCGTGACGACGATGCTCGATCAGTCCATCCCACTGACCGTCGGCGAACTCGAGGAGTGGGGCAACCCGGCCATCAAGGAGCACTACGACTACATGCTCCAGTACTCCCCGTACGACAACGTCGTGTCGAAGGCGTACCCGAACATGCTCGTCACGGCCGGCTTCAACGACTCCAGGGTGCAGTACTGGGAACCGCTCAAGTGGGTCGCGAGGCTGAGGGCGAAGAAGACCGATGACAACATCATCCTGCTCAAGACGGGTATGTCAGAGGGGCATGCAGGGGCTTCAGGAAGATACGACCACCTGAAGTACGACTCATTCGTCTACGCATTCATACTCGACAGACTGGGAGTCACTGACTGATGGCCTGTGTCATCTCAGCAGAAAGCTGAGGATCATCTCCGTCGCGGCTATGTACACGCCGAGAGTGAATATCGTCTTCACGGTCTTGGTCCTGAGTTTCTTGAGACCCCACGTCGACCCGACGAAGGCGAAGACGAACACCACAGGCGTCAGGATCAGGGCGAGATCGAAATGGACTGGAGCGGCCGTGTCAGCGGTCAGGACATAGGCCATGAACGCGGCGGGGGTGAGGATGGCTCCCATCAGGGCAGAGGTTCCTATTGCCCTCCTGGCCTCGATCCTGAATACGTACATGATCAAGGGAACGCTCACGACGCCCCCTCCGATGCCGAAGCTGCCGATCAGGAAACCGGTCAGTATGCTGATCGCCATGCCCGCTAGCCTTCGCCTCAGGGTGAAGTCGGTCGGCGAAACCTGGCCCTCGGCCCTGGCCCTGTAGATGTCGTACAGCATCTTCGATGCCACCACGATCAGAAGGGTGGCGAAGCCTGCCTTCACCAGACGCTCGTCAACGGATCTCGTGAACATCACCCCCGCCAGGACACCCAGCAGGCCCGCAGATGCAAGGAGTGCCCCCAGCCTGAAGTCCACGAGGTTCTTCCTGCTGTGCGTGAATGTTGCCGTGACCATGGTGACGAAGGCGAACATCAGGGAGAGAGGGACTATCTCCTCGATCTGGAGCTCGTCTCCGAAGAGCGAATCCATGATGGGCACATAGAGCTGGCCTCCCCCCAACCCGAGGTTCGAGTAGAAGAACGCGACCACGGCGACGAGGATGGAGACTATCAGAACAGAGGCGGATTCGACGCCGCCGAAATCCATGTGCTCGTGAACAAATCTTGCGTATTAAAGGCGTGCGTTTGTACAAATGTTCGAACAGGGAGCCGTTTTGACGCAATTCTTGCGAACAAGTACATCATTTCACTGACAGCCCCCAAATCCTTTTATATTCTGTCGCAATTCGTTCGACAACGCAAGACGGGGGCGTCTAGACTTGAGGATTCTGAGAGTCGACCTGACCAGCGGGAAGATGAGTGACCAGGAGGTTTCCGAGGAGGATTGTCGGAAGTACCTGGGCGGCCGGGGGCTCGCCGCCAAGATGCTTTATGAGGAGAACAAGCCGAAGATCGATGCGCTGGACCCGGAGAACCGACTGATATTCATGGCTGGCCCATACACGGGGACCCAGGGCTCCTTCACGGCGTTCTACAACGTGACGACCAAGGGGCCGCTCACGGGGGCAATACTATCCGCGCACTCCGGAGGGCACTGGGGGCCCATGCTCAGGAGAACCGGTTACGACGGGATAGTCTTCAAGGGCAGGTCTCCCAGACCCACCTATCTGCTTCTGACAGACTCAGGACCTGAGTTGCGGGACGCCTCGGATCTCTGGGGCAAGAACACCTTCGATACCATCGACGCCCTCGAGAAGAGACACGAGAAGGCAAAGGCGGCCGTAATCGGACCTGCTGGCGAGAAGCTGGTGCGGTTTGCAGCCATCATGAACGACCATCACAGGGCCGCTGGAAGGGGCGGCGTCGGGGCGGTGATGGGCTCCAAGAGCCTGAAGGCAGTCGTGGTCCATGGCACGAAGGAAGTACCACAGGCGGACCCTGAGAAGCTCAAAGAGACATTCAAGACGGCCACTGCCACCGTCAAGGAGAAGTCCCAAGCTTTCTCGAAGTATGGCACCTCGATGGTCGTCGGAATCACGGGCAAGGCAGGCGCGATACCAACCCGCAACCTGCAGACCGGTTACTTCCCAGAGTACGAGAAGATCGGGGGAGACAGCCTGGTCAACAACCACAAGACGAAGGACACCGCGTGCGCAAGATGTCCCCTCCACTGCGGCAACATGACCAAGGCCGAGAAGGACTACAACGCCGAGACCGAGGGGCCAGAGTACGAGACACTGGCCATGTTCGGAGCGAATCTGGGCAACTCGAGCCTCGAGTCGATCATAATGGCGAACAACCTCTGCAACGAGTACGGCATGGACACGATCTCATGTGCGGACACCATAGCTTGTGCATACGAGCTGTACGAGAAGGGCATAATCAGCGACAAGGACACCGATGGCCTTAGGCTCGTCTGGGGAGACCATGGCGCGATGACCAAGCTCGTGGAGATGACAGGCAAGAGGGAGGGCTTCGGCAGGCTCATCGGCGAGGGCTCCAGGAAGCTGGCCGCGAAGTACGGGCCGGAGGCGGCGAAGTACGCCATGAACGTGAAGGGTATGGAGTTCCCGGGCTATGACCCGAGGGGCATCCAGGGCATGAGTCTGGCCTTTGCGACCTCAACCAGAGGCGCTTGTCACCTGAGGGCGACCATGTACGTACCTGAACTCTTCCAGGGAGTCCTCGACAGGTTCACCGTCAAGGGCAAGGCGAAGACGCTCAAGGAACTGCAGGAGCTGTTCACCGTGCTCGATGCCATGGTCCTCTGCAAGTTCGGCGCGAGGAATGCCTTCGCCAACGACTGGAATAACATGGTGATGCTCGTGAACGCGGCTACGGGCTGTGGATACTCTGTCGACGATCTGAAGAAAGTAGGCACGAGGATCTGGACGGTGGAGCGCCTTTTCAACCTTAGGGAGGGACTGTCGAAGAAGGACGACACCCTGCCAGAGAGGCTGTTCACGCTGCCCATACACGACGGCCCGTCCAAGGGCGCGGTCGTCAACAAGGCCGACTTCGACGCCGAGCTCGTGGAGTATTACCGGCTCTGGGGCTGGACCGATGACGGTGTGCCGACGAAGGATGCCATCGAGGCACTCGGCATCCGGGCATAGCCTGACACTGCAGAAACCATGATTAAAGAGGATGGCGTTGCGGTCTAGGGTTGGAGCATGGCATCCCCGAAGCTGGAGAAGAGGAAACCTGTGACTCTGACGTACATCGAGTACGTGGGACCGTACAACAGCATACCCTTCCACGACACGATAGCCAGCCTGTACGCTTGGGTGAAGGAGAAGAAACTCATCCCTGGATTCTATCCCATGGCAGTCTTCCACAGCGACCCCAAGACAACTCCACCGCGAGAGTGCAGGACGGATATCGCGATCACAGTCAACGGTGATCCCGAGCCGGAGGGCAACATCAGGGTTCGAAAGATGCCCTCGATGACCGTGGCCACGCTATCCCACAAGGGACCAGCGAGTGAGTACCAGAGATCCTATGACACGTTGGCAACCTTCGTTAGAGACAAGGGGTACGTTGTCTCGGGCCCTCCGATGGAGATATACAGCAAGAAGCCAGAGAATGTTGACGGGGAGGCCATCATCTACGCCAAGATAATGTTCCCAGTAAGGAAGATGTAAGCAAGTCCCAGCCTTCGGAGTTGAGGCGAAAGGGTAATCCGAGATTCGCCTCTTCTCACGTGCGTGAGAGTCTGCATACCCACCAGGGAGCCCGGAGGCCCTGACTCCGTCATTCCCGCGCACTTCAACGATATGGAGATCATCGATTACTACGACCTCCGGACCGATGGGGAGTTCGATCACTTCTCCCAGAGTGTCTTCTGCGGCGGAGGATGCTACGACGTGGTCGAGGCCATGATCAGACGTGAAGTCGAAGCCGTGGTGGTCGGAGGTATGTCGGCTAGCACGCGCCAGAGATTCAGGACAGCTGGTGTGAAGGTCTACAGAGCGGACGGTCTGGCAGTGAGAGTCTTATTGGATTCCCTCGCTAAGGGAAGTCTCGAAGAGCTGACGGCGAAGCAGGCGTCGACCTTGTGAGAATGGAAAATCATTGGATGAAAGGGTTTTCAGCGATTCGCGTCCAGGCCTCAGAGGGTTGCGAGCTTGGCCTTGTTAGCCAAGTTCTCCTTGGCCATGCGCTCCATGACCCGAGCGGCCTCGTGGAGGAGCGTCTTTGCGACCTTGGCGCTGTCGGAATAGAACCGGGCGGAGGTCTCCTCGATGCTGGCTGCGAATGCTGCTGCCGCCTTCGCGTCCGCACCGACAGGGACCTTCGTGTCTATTAGGTAGTCTTCCCTGCGTATGTCCTGGATCGGTTCGAGGATCATCTCGTTGAGCTTCTGCTGTCTGGTATGCTCAAGCAGTTCACCACGCTTCTTATGAGAAGCGACTAGAGTCCTGAACATCTCTGCCGCTGAAGCGGCCTTGGGATCATTGGCCAACTCCTCGTACACGCCAGCAGCGCCCTTCTCGAGCTCCAGAGCGAACCGAATCACCGACCCGAAGGTGGTGCACTCAGGGAACTCGCAGACCACCATCAGAACCACCTAGTGATGACTACCTTCCTGTCGGTAAAGAACTTTATGGCGTCTTTTCCCTGCCCGTGAAGGTCACCGAAGAACGAGTCCTTGTACCCCGCGAAGGGGAAATACGCCATCGCAGCGACGATGCCCACGTTAATCCCGATGTTCCCGACTTGGAGCTTGTACCTGAAGTCGCGTGCGGACCTGCCGTTCTGAGTGTATATCGACGCGGCATTTCCGAACGGGTTCTTGTGTATGAATTCGATCGCATCGTCCAGTGAGTCCATCCTGAGGTACGACACCACGGGACCGAATATCTCCTCCTGGGCGA
>JBFFED010000015.1:0-33861 GCA_041559015.1 Thermoplasmata archaeon
ATCGAGGGCATTGACCAGGCGGTCGACGGCAATGTCGAGATTCAATCAGGCGGAGAGCTGATAGTCAGGGACGGTGCCCTGAGCGTCATCAGCAACAACGACCCGCTCCTGAAGCACTGGATAACGGTGCTGGCGGGCGGGAAGCTCACGCTCGAGACCGGGATGGTCACCACCTACCTCGACCAGATCAGCCCATGGCCATTCCTGGACATGTACGTGGATGGCGGAGAGGTCACGGCTTCGGCCTACTCGGAATTCATGTTCCCGGGGAGCATCGTGCTCACGAACGGCGCCAAGATGAGCATATGGGATACTACGATTCATGCGCTCCCTCCCGATGAGGTGACGAAGTACGTCGTCGACTCGGGTGGCCTTATACAATCAGACTCCGCGGACGATGGTCCCGAGATATCACTCTCCGATTCGACTCTTGAGTTGTACGATTCAAGTATAATGGACTTGCCGGAGTACGCGGGTCTGGCGTTGCCCGCCAGTAACATAACGCTTGCCGGAGCGTCCACGCTTCTGTCAGTGAACAGCCACATAGATGTCGATTTCGGTCCCGACATGGTCACTCCCTTGTATACTCACAATTGCCTGGTGCTTTCGGATACCTCAAAGGCGCATTTGTACGGTACAACGTTCGACCCAACCCTCCCTCCGAATCTTGCGGACAGAGTTCCTGCGGTGGTAGCAAGTGGTGAGAGCTATGTGGCATTGCCGAGCGCAAAGGACGGTTCGGATACCACAGGCCAGATTCTGTCCTCCCTGTATGAGAGTGGAGATGGCCAGACTTACCACGTTGCGCCTGGACAAAGGATGTGGATTGATGCATTTGCCGCAGGTCCTTCCGGAACTACGGTTGACGCCGCCGTCCTGGTCGTTAGGTACAAGGTCGACCCCGGATACGATGGAACCAACGCAGTCCAATGGAGTGCAAATGAAGTATCTTTCTCCTCCACTGGAATAACACCTATTGCCAGTCAGACGTACTTCGTAGACGCAAGCTTTGACCTTCACGCGGCTGGAGTCACTACCACTACCGCACTGAACGTTCTGGACGTCCAGTTCCTTAACGATGCCGCTCTGGCCCACGTAATCTTCGATAGCATGTCGATAGTTGTCACCGTTGGCACGGAGGCATACGTCTACAGATGGCTCAATGTGACTGTTGGTGACGAGTATGGTGTGCCGATAGAAGATGCCCAGGTGTCGGCAGTATTCACCGGTTCGACTGAGTACGGCGGCCAGCCATCCTTTTACTTTGGAGAGGACGGTGTTCAGGCTCTGCCTCCGACCCAGGTTCTCGAATACATGGGCGTGGACGCGGCTGACTTCGGAGTGACCGGTCCGGATGGCGTAGCTGCAATCCCATACTTGACCGATCTCGTTTGCGGTGGTCAGGCGGGCAACTCTCTGTTCATCGGCTCGTTCGAGATTACAGGCACCACAGGGTCTTATAGCTCGATGACCGGATACTCTTTCACACCGTATCCTGCAATGGCGCCCGGTGACCAGTTCTTCGATGCCGTAGTCAAGATAGACGGGTGGGTAGCGATTAGCCCTGATCCGTCTCGATGGCTCGTCGTCCCGCCGTCTCTGACGATCAGCAACATGACATATTACCACGCAGGCGATGTTATTGTGCGGGCGAACGGTACCCTGACGGTCTACAACACACTGTTCCAACTGGTGCAGGACTACCCGTACCAGAGAACCGTCTACGTTGATGGAACCCTCGACTACCCGGCGACGCTCATCTTCGAGCAGTCGGAAGTGACGAGCGCGATGTCGATCAACATCATCGTTAAGGGCTACGCGACCCTAAAGGTCATGAACACGACCCTGACGGGAGTCAACATCGTCGCTCTGGAGCACTCGACAGTCATACTCTACAATGTGAATACGACGGGCTCAATAACTACCAGGTTCGATTCGTACGCAAGTATAGTCGTGAAGGATTCCATACTGCAGCAGGCCCCTGTGCTCTCCGGATACTCGGTGGGCGAGTTCACTAACACGAGCGCCCCATCCGTGGAGGTCGAGAACGACGCCGTGGCCCTCATCTACAGATGGATCCACGTGACGGTCCTCGATGGCAATGACAAGCCGTTGCCTGGCGTGTTGGTCGCCACGAGGTATTATGCCAGTGGTCTGCCAGCATTCTCCGCATACTCCAGCACGGCCCCCGATGCGTTCGGCGTCGCCAAGGTCAACTCCCTGGCCACAAGGATAACGAGCTCCGGCTCGACCTTCGTCGGTAACTATTGGGTCAACGCTTCCTACGACACATACTTGGGCATGTTCTATGCACCAGAGGTGTCCGTGGGAGTGCTACCGTATTCGGAACCGCTTGGCAAGAACGCCACATTCGTCGTGATGAAAATCGCCTCAGTCCTCCCAGATCTCGATGTTGTAGGGGCCGACCCTGTCTCGTTCAACGTAACGGACCCGAAGGCGGGGGACAAGGTCCTGGTCAGTGCCAACGTCAGCAATGTTGGCCTCTCGTATGCGTACGATGTCAGGGTGGACTTCTATGATGACAAGAATCCGATGTTTGAGGTGGCTGACTATGAGCGGTTTGCCACCGTCGTCGTCCCGAAGATTGCGCCAGGTAGCACGGTCGTAGTACAAGCGGTCTGGACTGCTGAGGCGCCTTTGGCCGAAGTGCACCGGATCGTGTTCGTGGTCGACCCGCTGAACACAATCCATGAGATGGATGACAGCCTGGCGGTCGGTGATGGGTTCATCACGGTTAGGGCACTCCCCGACATATACGTCACAGCGGGGACCGAACTAGAGCCGAAGATCTTCACATCGGACACATATGTTGAGATCGACATGACGACCAGCCTCCGCGCATCTATAGCGAACATCGGCGCGGCCACTGCCTACGACGTGGTTGTGGAGTTCCGCCATGTGACTGCCACCCTCGGCATCGCGAACATCCCACAGATAGCCGCTGGGGCAACTGTAGATGCTGCGATAGCGTGGAGTCCGACAACGGCAGGAGATTACCCGATCACAGTCATCGCCACAATCGTCGATGACGAGCTGAACACGAACAATAACCAGGCGACGAGGACGATAAAGGTCTACAATCATGCAGACCTGTCCCTC
This sequence comes from Thermoplasmata archaeon, assembly GCA_041559015.1. Taxonomy (GTDB): domain Archaea; phylum Thermoplasmatota; class Thermoplasmata; order UBA10834; family UBA10834; genus COMBO-56-21. The sequence continues at coordinate 3,121 of JBFFED010000015.1, forward strand.
GAGAACATCGCAGTGAATCCGGAAGAGTCCGCAACGGGCGGCCAGATGGTCGTGGTCTCTGCAGTACTGCGGAACATACAGACTCTAGGCGCACCATTCATTGATCCAGTTGTACGATTGTATGTGAACTGGACCGGCGGCAGCCTCGTCCTCCCGGACAGGACATTCCAGGTCACACTGCTCCCGGCTAGTGGTCCGTATCAGGTCTCCGTATCGTTCGTGGCCCCTGTCCTTGAGGCGTTCACGGTGGCCTCGATCGAGATGGTGGTCAACCCGGACAGGACTCAGGTCGAGATCTCCTACGCGAACAACATCCAAGCGACGTCTATCAACTTCCTCGACATAAGGGGAGATCTGTCCATCATCGCTGATGACATCGTGGTGATGCGTGGGACGACGCCGATCCAGGGTGAGATGTACGGCCGGATCGTGACCATAAGCATCGCGGTCAGGAATATGGGCGGGACGGATATAGACAACTTCGATATGGAGTTCGGTGTCAGCAACCCGAATGGCACGGAATCCCCGCTCGATTCGAGGACCAGCCTCATGGTGTCCTCCGAACCCGGCAACAACACGCTCAATGTAACCTATCAGTGGACCATTGCGATTGTTGACGCCGGGGACTACGGCATATACGTGCGGCTAGACATCGATAACACGATAAACGAGCCAGACGAGGACAATAACTACGCCTTGAAGCCGTTCGAGATACTCCCGCTAGCCGTTTCGGTGTTCATCTCGACCGATTACCCGGAGTACGATGCGGGCGACATAGTGACCGTGACCGTGACGATACTGTACTCTTCCGACAGCTCACCGGTGAAGGGTCTGCCGAATGTGGTGCTCTGGATAGTCGACGCGGGCACCAACCTCCAGGTCCCGGGCTCTAACAGCGAGAGCGCAACGACCTTGGATAACGGCGTGATCAACCTCTACTTGCGGATACCCACTGACATTGGCAGCGGCGACTACCTGATAAGGGCGATAGTCGCCGACCAGAGCTACGACAGCAGCACGCAGATAACGATAAGCGCTGCCGGTGGCGAAGGGCTGTTCCCGTGGTGGGTTTGGATCCTGATCATCGTGGCGGTCGTAGGGATAGTTGCAGGCTTCACGGTCTACACATATGTCTACGGCCTCGGCAAGCTGGTTGAATGCGGCTCTTGTGGCGCGTTCATACCCGCGGCGAGCAAGAGATGTCCGAAGTGCGGTGTCGAGTTCGAGGCGGGCACCATGAAGTGCTCCGAGTGTGGCGCGTGGATATCTGCGGACTCTACCGAGTGCCCGACGTGCGGTGTCAAGTTCGTGGGCGAGACCGAAGCCGAGGTCGACTACATGGACAGGATGAAGAAGCAGTACGAGGAGACCGTGGTCTCCAAGTACCGCGCGCTCGCCGAGGCGGAGCTGGGGAAGAAGCACAACGAGAAGGCCTTCGACCTGTGGTGGAGGAGCCAGCCAGGGTTCATAGCCTTCGAGGACTGGCTCGCGAAGGAAGAGGAGAAGAAGAAGGCCGGTCCGGTAGCCTGCCCAGTATGCGGCACGCTCAACCCGAAAGAGGCGACGGTGTGCCACAAGTGCGGCACGGTCTTCGCGGCGGCAGGGACAGGCCCCGGGAGAAGGCCCCCATCGGCTGGAGCGCCTCCGGAGGAGTACGAGGAAGCGCCCCAGGCAGAGGCCAAGGAGGCACAGACACCCCAGGCGGCTCCAGGGGCTGCACCGAGGATGGTCATCAGGCGGCCGATAGATAGGAAGGTCGTCCCGAAGAAGATCATCAAGACCCCGGTCAGCGGCGAGGAGAGCGGCGAGTCCACCGAGGACAACGAAGGCCAGTGAGTCCGTCCGGAAACCCCTTACGAAAACCTCTTATGGTTCTCATTTCCACATTTGCAGGCGCGGCCCTGGGCGATCAGATGCACTTCAGAAAACGAATGAATCCCTCCGGTAGTGTGTGCCGGAGGGGGTTTGCGGTTCTCTTCACCCAAGGACAGCTACAAGCGGTCCTGCGGCCTCCGTCCAGGCCCACTCCAGGGTCTCCACGTCCTCGGCGTACCAGGGAAGCAGCTGGTTGTCCCTCACCCATTCTAGCTGCTCCAAGGCGTCTTCCGCGGACAGACTCCCGTCCTTCAGGCCCAGGTACACTCCCTGGATGTCGATATAGCTCTGCGCCTGGTCGAAGTCGTCTCCCCAGTACATGAAGCAGTACATCATCTGGCCGTAGACCTCGAGGTATGCGCCCCTGCTGCAGTACATGCCCCACTCCATGCTGCGGACGCTCTCCAGGGCTGTCGCCGCTGCATCCGAGTCACCGGTGCCCAGGGCGGCGATGGCTGCTGTGACCGCTGCATTGTCCGTGGCGTGCTGGTGCGGCCTCAGCATGGGTTCCCATGAGGCCATCATGCCGCCCTCACCCATCGTCCAGGGTATGAATATCCTCCTGGCATCGATCAACGCGCGGTTGAGCTCGTCCGCCATCTCTACAGCGGATGCCTTGTGCTTCCTCGACTTCGCGGAGGCGAACATGTCTTCTATCTCCGCGGCTCGGGCGTTGGCCGCGGCAGCGGCCGATTCGAACTCCGAGAGGGCGGCCAGCGCATTGTCGATTGCCTCCCGCTCAGATGGGACCATCGGTTTCTCTCTGGCCAGGTTCTGTGCGGCCCAGTCGGCCGCAGCGACGAGGTCTATCGGAATCACCAGCGCCTTCACGGCCCTGAATCCCATCAATGCGGTCAGCTCCATGATCATCCCGACCATGTCCTCGGACTGGATCTCGATCGTGTCAAGCTGCGTGTGGTAGTAGTAGTCGAACCCCGCTCCCCAGACCATCTCTATTGCAGTCCCGCCGCCCTTGCCGGCGAAGGACCACGCATCAGTCCAGGTCCAGACCGGGGTGTATATGCTCGCCGCGTTGAGGTACCCGAGGTCGAATATGGCGCTCTTCGCGAAGGCGCTCGCCTCGCAAGAAACCTCGAGCCAGACCTTTCCAGCGTCCTTCGGGTAGCTGCCTCCGTCGATGTTGAGTTCCATCACGAGCCCCTCCATGATGGTGGGATGGGCGCAGACGAACTCATATGACCCTATGAGCCAGTTGAACCATGTCCCGTCGACCCCACCGCTCTCCTCAGCGCCAACTGAGCAGAACACCATGGTCCTCTCGTTCACGTACTCCCCGGAAGCCTTCGCCTCAGAGAACGCCCTGGCCATCTCGAGCATTATGGCCACGGACGAGCAATCGTCGAACGACCCCCACCACCAGGTGTCTATGTGTCCGGATATCACAACGTATTCGTCGGCCCTGGTCGTCCCTTCAAGGACGCCCGCGACGTTGACCGAGTCCACTCCCGGATGGAAATCGACTCTTCCTGCGATTTCGAGCATGACCGGGCCGTCGAGCATGAGTTCCCGGAGCCTTGCGGCCGAGTTGGGCGAGATAGATATCGCCGGGATCGATGAGAACACTGAATCCTGCTTGATGCCCTCAGGGTTGTCTACGCCTGTGTAGTAGCCGTAGAACATCACGGCCGAGGCGCCTGCCAGTGCAGCGTCCACCGCGGGCACGTTCGGCCATCCCTGAAGGTTGTCGTCTCTGTGCACGAGGGCTATCTTGCCACTGATGTCGCCAGCCGCCTCGAACTCTGCGGCCGACCCGTAACCCACGTCCACGACCTCCGCCTCCAGCACCCTGCCCCCGTCTTCATTGCCGAGGTAGTACGCATCGCCGTCGCGGTATCCCCATACAGAGGGCGAGTCGCCGTATGTCGTTGCCGGGACATCCTCGTCGCCCTCGGAGACTATCTTGACAGTCGTCCCGAAATGCTCCCAGTTATCCACTTTGAAAGTCTCCCACCAGACCTCGTCCAAAGGCATCTGCGAGAGCTGGCCGAAGACGTACTCCTGGGCCGCCCTCTCCTCGTCAGAGCCAGCCGTTTTCTCGCCCAGCGCAGAGAGGTACTCCAGCTGGCTCCAGGCATGGCCATAGTCCAGCCTCTCGATCATATCGGTTTCCTCTGGCGTGAGGTTCTTCGGCTTCGACGAGCCGATTGCAGGCTCGCCATAGGCCATGGGCATGGCCGTCACGACCAGGAACAGCAGACACACTCCGAGTCCCACTAATCTTCGCACTACAACTCCCCCCTGACCCCATGCCCCGCCGGCACCCGTCAGGACATCCCCGGCGGCCCCGTATCGGTGACGGTCATCATATTGTTTGTTGCCCTGGCCGAGAGGGGGGACCCTCCTGTTGATATAGGCTGAGAACGTAGGAAGGGTTCGAATGTGCTGGGGAGGCTCAGATCCTCTCAGCGCCCTCTGCGAGCTTCGCCCGAACCTCTTTCATGACCTTCTCGGGGTCCTTGTAGTAGGCGGAGATGATGGTGGCGACCTTCCTGTGGTTGTCTATGTTGACCTTCTTCATGTAGTCGAGGATATCCACCCTCCTCTTGATCTCCCGCTCCATCTCCCTGGGGGACCAGTTCCTCGCCATCCTGACCTTCTCGTAGACATAGCTGTGGCCGCTGTAGTTGAACGTGTCATCCGCCGGGTTCCAAGTGTACACGGAGTTGGTGATGAGCTCGTTGGTCTCGGGGTCAATGCCGACTATCTCGGTCAAGGACTTGACCCGCCTGGTCATCTTCGTGCCGACTTTCACCTGCGCCTGGAGCATCACGACGTTGAGCGCGGTTATCAGCGCTCTCGGCAGGTTGATGGGGTCGTTCTCCATCCTGTGGACCATGGCCTGCACATCCTCCGCGTGGAAGGTGGAGTAGCAGGTCTTGCCAGTGGCCATCGCCTGGAAGACGACGTATGCCTCCTTGCCTCTGACCTCACCGACCATCAGGTACTGGGGCCTCTGCCTCATCGCGGCCGTGAGCAGGTCGAACATGTCTATCTCGCCGGAGGCCCTGCCGGTGACGGCGCTCTTGCCTCCGAACCCCTCCCTTGTCAGGCCGGGGACCCAGTTCTCGTGGGGCAGGTTGAGCTCCCTTGTGTCCTCGATCGAGACGATCTTCATCTGGGGAGGTATGAACAGCAGCACTGCGTTCAGCGTGGTGGTCTTCCCGCTCGCGGTGCCGCCGCAGACGAGCATCGACTGGCCATGCTCTATAGTGATCCAGAGGTAGGCCATCATCTCCGTGCTCATGGTCTTGAACTTGAGCAGGTCGAGGGGCGTGAACGGGTTCTCCTTGAACCGCCTGACCGTGAACGAGGACCCCCTCTTGGTGACGTGCTTGCCAAGGGTGGCCTGCAGCCTCGACCCGTCCGGGATGGTCGCGTCCAGGAGCGGGCTGGCGACCGATATGTGCTTGCCGCACTTCTGGGCAAGCCAGACGACGAACCCGTCCAGCTCCGTCTCGACCATGAAGCTGAGGTTGGACCTGATCGACCCGTATTTCCTGTGATATATGTAGAGCGGGACCCCCACGCCGTCGCAGGAGCAGTCTTCGACGTTCGGGTCGATCATCATCACGTTGATGACGCCGTACCCGATGAAGTCCCTGACGACATAGTACATCACCTTCTCCTTGGATGCGGGGTTCAGGGATATGCCTAGCTGCGCCATCAGCTGTTCGACCATCCTCCTGAGGTACTTCTCCTTCTCCGCGTGGACGGTCTCAGTCATGTGCTCAACCGATGCCACCAGAGTCTGTTTCAGGAGCTCGAGGACGTCCCTCTCGTCGGGCGAGAGCTTCGGCTCTATCACCTCGTAGAGGTACTCGTTGGCCTTGTTGTCGTACTTGATTCTGACATAGGAGTAGTTCTGCCTGATCGGAGTGACCTCGACCTCGTCCATGTTTGGCTCTGTCATCTTGGGGATCTCGGTGATCCTGGATACGTCCACCTGGGCCTCGTCCTTGGTCAGCGCGACCATGACTGGCTTCGGCTTGATCTTCAGGAGCATGTTGTAGTAGGCCGACTTGAGTCCGGGCCCTTTCTTCTTCTCCTCCTCGGCTACCTGCGCTTCCTGCATGTTGGGCTGCTCGGTCTCTGTCATCTGTATCACCCGATGATCCTCAGGGCCACGAAGCCGGATATCAGCATGATGAAGCTGTGCCTCATCCCGATGGGTATGCTGCCGTTCTGAATCACGCCCGCCAATAGCCCGTCGCCTACCGCGTGGACCATGACGGACAGCAGGAAGATGAAAGTCACCGCCGGGATGACATCGGTGTGTATGCTCACTCCGGGGATGTCCGTGATGCCCGCCTCCGCCGCGCTCTCACTCACCTGGGCACCAGCCTCCTCCATCTTGGGCAGGAACTGTCCCTGCAGGATGAGGATGGTCGCTATGAAAACGAAGAACGCTATGTAGACGACCAGCACGTAGGTCTGCATGGTGACGCCTCTCTCCTCCTGCGTTAGGATGGTTTCTTTCGCGTCGTGCGAGACCATGCTGAGGACGTCAGCCACGTTGCCGCCGGCGTCGTTGGCCTTCATTATGATCGATGTCATCCTGACCACCAGGGGCGTCTTGACCCTCTCGGAGAACAGCCTGATCGCCTGTGAGGCGGGGACGCCCCACTCTATCTGGGCGGCCATCTTCTTTATCTCAGGGGTGAGCCTGCCGTATCTCCCGGACGACGCCACCACGATCGCATCGGCGAGCGTCATGCCGAACCTGCCGGCCTCTGCGACATCCCTGAGGAAGTCCGGCAGCCTCGTCTCGATCTCGCGTATGTTCCTCTCCTTGGTGGCGGCGTAGAACCCGTAGGGCCCTATGAGCGCGGCCACGGCGAAGATGCCCCAGTCAACTGGTTCGAGCGGCACGTTCACACTGCCTATGATCTCCAGCAATGCGATAACAGCGCATATCGCGACGATGCCGAATGACACCCCGAGGATGAGCCTGGTCTTGTCCCCTTTCTCGATGGCCAGTATCCTCTTGAGGATCTTCTCCCTCTCCTGCTCGGACTTCTGCTTCTGGGGCGCCATCTACATCGCACTCTCCTTTGACATGTTCCATATGACGAAGATGAACCCGAACTGCGAGACCGGGATCATCCCGAGCACAATGACATAGAGCATGAGAACCATGAAGTCCGGATCTCCCCCTCCGACTATCGCCATGATGGCCAGGATGAGCACCAGGAACAGGGGGAACGCCACGACGACCGTGACGAACGACTCGGCCAGCATGCCCAGCGTCTCCATCTGCGACTTGAGCGCCAGCTTGTTCTCTTTCTGGTACTCCTCCGCCTTCAGGAGGAAGTAGGGCTTCAGCTGGCCGCCGGAGGTCGAGGTCGTGATGACGCCCTGGAGGAAGTCCTGGAACTTCGCGGAAGGCGATCTCCTCGCAGCCTTCTTGATTGCGCTGAGTATGTCAGACCCAAGGAGCTCGGTGTCCCTTGTGATCCAAGCGGCCTCCTGGCTTATCTCGCCGTAGACCTTCTGCCTCGAGAGTTCCTTGAATATGACATCGATGTTGACGTCAGCAGAGGCCATGGCCGATATGAAGCTCATCGCAGCGGCTATCCTCTTGTCAATATCCCTGGCCCTGGCCTTGGCCTTGGACCCTGGAGTTCCCAGCAACAGGAAGTATGCCATCAGGGGCAACAGGCCGATCGCGAGGGCCGATATCATGACCCTGAGCACGATACCGACTCCGAGGAGGCCGAATATGACCACGCCGAGCACGATGGCGATTACGACGCCCACGATGGCCGTCACCAGGGTCGCCATGAGCACGTAGGCCATGTACTCCTCGGGCCTGATCTTCATGTGCGCTTTGAGCAGCAGATCATCCAGAGATTGCAGCTGAGCCGTCTTCTTCTTGGCGTACTTGCCCATGGTGCGCCAGGCGAGGTCCTGGAAGGGCGACAGTTTGATGTATTCAGGCGCGGACCCCTTCACCATCCTGATGGTGTGGGGACCGATGCTCTCGCTACCAGCGGTGGTCTTGGTCTTGAGGTACTGGGAGGGCTTGACGTCGAGCCTGTCAAACATATCGGATACTTCAGGCAGGTGCAACACCTCCGAGCGCTTGGGCCATGGTCATCTTCGGGGCCATCGCCTGCATCTCCTTCCTGACCATGTCCGCTGCGATCTTGGGGTCCTTGTAGTAAGTCCTTATCAGGTTCCAGATGTCCTGGTGGTCGGTCATGTCCTTCGCGACCATGAACTTCACGATATCCACCCTCCGCTCGAACTCCTGCTGGAGCTCTTCGTGCGTCAGGTTCTTCATCTCCATTATCTTGTCGAAAAGGAAGCTGTGGCCCTTGAATATGAACTTGTCAGAGGCCTGGTCCCACTCGTAGACAGTGTTGCTGATGAGCTCGTTCGTCTCGGGCTCGAAACCGACGATCTCTATCAGCTGCTTGATCCTCCTGACCATGTCCATGCCCACTCTCGCATGCGTCTGTATGATGACGTTCCTCAGGGCTGTCAGCAGAATCCTCGGGCAGTTGATCGGCGGGTTCTCGAGCCTGTTCACCATGCCTTTGACGCTGTCCGCGTGCATGGTCGAGTAGGTGGTGTGGCCAGTGGCCATCGCCTGGAACATCGTGTAGGTCTCCTTTCCTCTGACCTCACCGACGATGATGTAGTTGGGTCTCTGCCTCAATGCGGCCCTGACCAGATCGTACATGTCGATCTCGCCCGCGGCCTTTCCGTCCGGCCCGCGCTCACCCACGCCCGATCTGGTCGTGCCGGGGATCCAGTTCTCGTGGGGTAGGTTGATCTCCCTGGTGTCCTCCATCGTGACGACCTTCGCGCCTGGGGGAATGAACAAGGCGGTCGCGTTCAGTGTCGCAGTCTTACCGCTGGCGGTCCCTCCGCAGATGATTGCCGACTCCCCATGCTCCACACTGAGCCACATGTAGGCGACGATCTCCGGGGAGGCCGTGCCGTACTTGATCAGCTCAACTGGGGTGAAAGGCTTCTCCTTGAACCGCCTGATCGTGAACGACGCGCCCCTGGTGGTGACCTCGCGCGCGTATGTGGCCTGCACTCTGTGCCCCTCAGACGTCGTGCCATCCAGTATCGGGTTGGACACCGAGAGCTGCTTGCCGCATCTCTGGCCGAGGTTGACCACGAAGGAGTTGAGGTCGTTCTCATCCTCGAAGGTTATGTTGGTCTTGATGGACTCGAACTTGTTGTGGAAGACGAACAGCGGTATGCCCACACCGTCGCATGAAACATCCTCCACATGCAGGTCGTTCATGAGGGCGTCTATTGGACCGTAGCCCACGAAGTCCCTCGATATGAAGTAGCTTATCTTGTCTTTCGATATCGGCTCGATGCTGAGTCCGCGGGACTTGATGTAGCTGTCCACGCTCTTCTCGAGGTAGGTCTTCTTGTCCATGACCGTGAGCTTCTCCCACTCGTACTCCAGGGTCTTCTCGAGGGTCTCCTTGATGAGTTTCAGGAGTTCCTCCTCATCCTCTGTCAGGACGGGCTCAATCACGCTGAGCATGAACTCGCTCGTGGCCGAGTTGTAAGTCACTCTGACGTAGCTGAACGGATCGACGACTGGGTAGAACCCCTCCTCGCGTATGTCGGGGTCTGTGATGTGCGGGATCTCCGTGTACACAGAGCCCCTCCCACGGCTCCAGTCCTTCCTCCTGGCAGCGGCGCCCCTGGGATACTTGACGCTCACGGGCTCGGACTTGAGCTTGGCAATCGCCCCGACCCAGCCCTGGTACATCCTCTGGCCCATCGGCATCTTAGGCCCCTTCACCGTCTCGTCGATCCTCATCTTCGGTTGAGCTTCAGCCATCTTGTCCCACCTCAAAGCCTGAGTTCACCTATCGAGAGCTTCACAGTTGCCCGGGTGTGATCCAGTATGGTCACATCATCGATGGTGATCGTCAGCGAGTAGTAGTTCCTGCTCTTCAGCTCGAACGAGTGAAGGAGAGGTTCGGATATGGTGAACCCGTCCCCTGTGGTCATGTCAGCGGTGCCGTTGAGTGCGTTCATGAAGTAGTCGTACCAGGCCCATCCGTGCTTTGTGAATATCTGGATGGTCAGCTGCGTCCCGTCGTTGTTTGTGTAGGGCGTCGTTCCTGCGTACTGGAGCTCAGCGTATACCCCCTTCGAGCCAGTGCCGCCGATGGTCACGTTGCTGCCGTACATGGAGACCTGGGTCATCATCACCACCCTCTGGGGATTGGAAATGGTTCCCAGGTTCCTGACGAGGAATTGTGGGCCGGCTACGACGAACTCGCCGTCAGTCTGGTTGACTATCACGGCGCCGTTCTCATATGCCAGGTGCTGCTCGACGAAGTATCTGTTGGGACAGTACAGGTCAAGGTTGCCCCCGGACTTGCCGTCGTTCGCGGGCCCGAGGACCAGGCTCTGGTCAGTTGTCTCGGACTTGTACGTGTAAGTGACGTTGAACCACGGGACCATCAGGCTCCCTATGGGCATGAACGACAGAATGCCCGCAGTGCCGGCGGCAAAGACCGGGATTCCGTCTGAGCTCAGCGTGATCGGGACGAATATGGGCGCTGGCGCGATCAGGCTGTTCGCGGAATTGGAAATCGTTATGTCTATCTGGGATTTCAGGGACGCGAACTGCTGGGTCACCTGGGCCATGTGAGAACTCTCGTTGTCGCTCATCCACACAGGCACGAACTGGTTCGTGAACATCCCGAAGAATGTCAGGAAAACGAGCAACGCCATGATAGTGCCGACTGTCGCGGCGACACCCTCGTCATCCCACCGAGGAGATTTCTTGATTCTTTCGCCGGTCGATTCCGCAGAATAGTGTACTCGCTGGGGGGACAAAGGCATCCTACCACCAAACAGGGGTTTCGAAGCAAACTAATCAGCGCCTGGAACATATTTAATACTGTCGTTTCTGCTATCGTGCCAACGACTGCTGTGGGTCGGGAGAAACAGTCGGTCTGGCGGACACCGATCCCGACGCATCCGGGGCGGATGCGACGCGCAGACCGCGGAAGGGCCGACCCTGATTCTCGCATACCTCCGAGGCGGCACCCCGGAGCCCGCCAAGGCTTAATATATGGTGTGCGTAACTTGACCTCTGCCCCGATGCCGTGGTAACTCAGTTGGGAGAGTGCAAGACTGAAGATCTTGAAGTCGCTGGTTCAAGTCCGGCCCACGGCACCATCGAATCTCCAAGCCTCTCTAATCGAGGGATAGATTAAATTGCCATGACGCTCTTTGAGCCGTCCGAGGGGGAGAAAGGCGGATGCCCATCAAATCTTTCGAGCTCATCGGAATCGATGCGAAGAGGTTCTCAAAGCTGGGCGAGAGGATCGCTCATCTGAGGGTGGACCACAACACTGCTGTAACGGGCGTGAACGCTGTCTCCGACCGCGAGGTCCAGCTGGATTTCAGGTTCACCGTAAGCTACGTGGGCGTGGGCGTGATCAAGATCGAGGGAAAGGTCATGTGGGACGGCGAGGCCAAGGAGATCGCCTCCAACTGGTCCAAGACGAACGCCCTGCCGAACGAGGTCTTCGGGCCGATACTCCAGGCGATATTCACCAACTGCCTTCCCGCCGCGGTTGTGACCGCGAGGGACCTTGCCCTCCCGCCTCCGATACCTCCCCCTCAGGTTCAGGCGGGCAAGATGCCGAAACCGATGTCGAAGGACACCCGTTCGATGGAAGTCGCGTGAGCGTTGGGCTGTGGCAGCTCCGCAGTGGGCATCGGCGCCCCGTCACCTTATGTGATCGAGCGAGAACGAGCCGATGGTGACGTTCGCCTTAGTGGAGGTGTACCTGACGAACGCCCTGGACTGGACGTCGCATATGCCTTTGACGGAAAGGAAGGTGTTCAGGTTCTCGATCTTGAACTCTATCATGCCGTCCATGAGGGAGCCGATCATCTGTATCTCCTGCTCCCCGTGTACGCCCTTCTCTATCGTGTACATCGCGACGGCCCTGTCCCTCTTCCTCCTGCCCACCACAGGGCTGAGGAACCTGAAGGCAGTCGCAGGGTCGAGATACGCGATGAGGGTGGATATCGACCTGAACGCCACGCGGTAGTACTCGTGCTTCTCCTTCAGCATCTTCGCGGCGTTCTCGACCGCCTTCTGTATCGATTCGTAGTCAGTGGGCGATTCGACGTACTCGGTTAACTCGTCCTGCGAGTCGTCGCCCATGCTCCTCGAGTATGCGTCGACGTACCTCACGAGCCCGAGCTTCTCGTACTCGTCGTAGCCAGAGACGACGAACTGCATCTCCTCGCGTATCTCCTTGGGTGACTTCTCCGTGAGGATCCAGATGGCAGGTACTCCTTTCTTGAGCCCCTCGGCGATGAAGACGCTGACCAGGACCTCCTTGCCTGTGAATGGAGGGCCATAGATCAGGACATTCGAGCTGAACGGGATGCCGCCCATGAGCAGGTCGTCCAGTCTGGTCGTCCCTGTCTTCACCTTCTCCAGCTTCAGCTCGATCAGCCGGTCCTGCTCCCTCTTCTCTATCTCCTCCGTGATGACGCCTTGCTCCCTCATCCGGAGCTCCTCTTCCTTGATCGCGAGGTACTTCTCCTTGGCCCGGATCTCCTCCTCCTTCGCGGTCACCTCCGACTGGAGCTCCTCGAGTCGCTTCTTGAGCGTCAGCTCGTCCTGCGAGGACAGTTCGGCCTTGGTCTGGGAGACTCTCTTCTGCTCCTCCTGGAGCAGGCGTTCTCTGAACATGAGGTCCTCTTCTCGCCTGAGCATCTCCTCTTCCTTGTATTTCATGGGCTCCTTGAGTTTGTTGAGCTCGTCGTCGCGCATCTTGAGTTCGTCCCTCAGGCGCCTGACGTCCTGCTCTCTGACAGCCAGGAGGCGTTCAGCCTTCTGGGCCTCCTCGAGCTTGCGCATGATCTCATCGTCGATGCCCTGTCCGCCTCCTCCGCCCGCGATCTTCAGCATGTCCTCCTTCTGCTTTATCTCGACCTGGGCGGCCGCGAGCTGCGCCTCGGCTTCCTGGGCTCTGGACAGGTACTCAGTCTCCCTCTTGGCCGCTTCCTGGAGTCTCTGCGACATCTCCGTCGTCATCATCCCGGGGGCCGCAGCGGATGTCGAGAGCGAGCCCTGGCTCAGCGCCTCCTCCTTGGCAAGGAGGTGCTTCTTCATCGCATCGAGCTGTGCCCTCTCCTCGGCCAACTGCAGCTCGCGCTGTTTCAGCTCCTGGTCGCCTGGCGGGTGCTCGTCGACCTTGCCATCGAGCTCCCTCTTCAGGGCCGAGACCACCTCCTCCAGCTGCATGATGCGCAGCTCGAGGGTCTCCCGGTTGGCCATCTCCGAGGCCAGCTTGTCCGCGAGCGTTGCGCTGTCCGCCTCCGAGCCCTGCTGGCTCTTGATGAATTTGATGACTGCTATGCTCCCTCGTTTCACGTTCTCCAGCTCTTCCTGGAACTCCTTGTTCCTGGCCCTCTCGGATTCCAGCTCGCCCCTCGCCTTAGCCAGCTCCTCGATGGTCTTCTGCGGGTCGAACTCCCCAGCCTCGAACTGCCTCAGCTTCTCCCGGAGTGTCTCCCGGAGCTGGATGAGCTCCGCCTCTCTTGCGAGGAGTTCGGTCGGGCCAATGTCCTTGGCCCCCGCCTCTGCCCGTTTCGTCTCCTCCAGCCACACATTCACGTCGTGCTCTTCGCCTGAGAGCCACTTCACGAGCGAGTCGTCGCGGGACGGCTCCCTCTCGACCGCCGTCGCCTCAGGCGTCGACTTGTCCCTGCCGGAGAGCCAATCATCGAGTCCCTCCTCCTCCCCGGAGAGCCATCCGGCGAGAGAGTCGTCTACGGGCCCGCCGATATCGTTCACGCCCTGGAGGATCCTGCTCGCGAGCCTCTCGCCTATGCCCTTGACGCCCGCAAGTTCCTCAAGCGAGGTATTCTTGAGGTCGTTGATCGTATGATATCCAGCATCATAGAGTATCTCAGCCTTCGCATCGCCCACGCCAGGCACCTGCAAGAGTTCCTCAAGGTCCTTGTCCGACTCCTCGGAGTTGTCTTTGGAGTCGTCGGGCTGCGCCTCCTCCTGCTCGATGGGGCTGGAGCAGTGCTGGCACTTGGCCGAACCTTCCGGTGATTCGCGGCCGCATGCCCTGCATCTGACTGTGTTGTCCGGAGACTCCTTCTTGGGCATTCCTTCTCCTGATGTGTCTGTTCGGGGAGTGCGAGGATAGCCTAAACAGATTACGGTTCAAATACGAACCCGGCCTCAGGCCATCCCATTTCGTTCTAAATAGACCGGTCGAAATATATATAGTTACCCGAACTGGAATCGGCCCTGGGCAGTCGGGGGGCAGTGGTTTCATCGTCTCCTTCGATGGGCGCTCGTCTCCACGGATTCTCCCAAGGTAACACTCCCGGTGCACGTCTAGGAGGGCCGGAAGCAAATATTACTCTGCTAAGGCATTCTCCCTGCCGGATTACCCCGATGGAAGGAGAGCAGCGGAAGAAGGCGAAGGAGGAGGGTGCGGGCGAGGAGAGAATCGGTGTGTATGTCTGCCACTGCGGCACGAACATCGCCGCGACGGTGGACTGCAAGGCGGTCTCGGAGTATGCGCAGGACCTCGAGGGCGTCGTCGTCAGCAGGGACAACGTGTACACCTGCTCTGAGCCAGGGCAGGCGCAGATACTCGAGGACATCAAGAACCACGGGCTGACCAAGGTCGTGGTCGCGTCGTGTTCGCCGAAGATGCACGAGAAGACCTTCCGGAAAGCGGTCGAGTCGGCCGGACTGAGCCCCTACGCCCTGGAGATGGTCAATCTAAGGGAGCAGTGCTCCTGGGTGCACAAGGACAAGAACGAGGGGACGAGGAAGGCCCAGGACATCGTCAAGGGCGGCGTCATGAGGGCCGCGAGGCTGGAAGCGCTCTACCCAGCGGAGGTTGCGATGTCCAAGGACGTGCTAGTCATCGGTGGCGGGATCGCGGGCATCTCTGCCGCTCTCCTGCTGGCCAGTTCCGGATACAAGGTCTACATGGTGGAGAGACAGCCGAGTATCGGGGGCAGGATGGCGCAGCTCAGCAAAACCTTCCCGACACTCGACTGCGCCCCGTGCATCCTGAGCCCGCGCATGGTCGAGGTCGCCGCGCATCCCAACGTGGTTCTGTTCACAGGGTCCGAGGTCGTCGGGTTCTCAGGGTTTCCCGGGAACTACAGGGTCAGGGTGAGGGTGGCTCCGAGAGGCGTGGACCCGAAGAAGTGCGTCGGGTGCGCCAAGTGCGAGAAGGTCTGCCCCGCTAAGGTGCCCAACGAGTTCGAGGAGTGTCTCTACGAGCGCAAGGCGATCTACAAACCCTTCCCACAGGCCGTCCCGGCCTCGTACGTCGTCGACTTCGAGAACTGCACAGAGTGTGGCGCGTGCCTCAAGGTGTGCTCGGCGCAGGCAATCGATATGGAGGACAAAGAGAAGTTCCAGGAGTTCGATGTTGGAGCGGTCATAGTCGCGACAGGGTTCGACACATTCGATGTCGGCAGGCTGCACGAGTACGACACATCGCTCCCGGACGTGATAACGGCGACGAAGATGGAGCGGCTGATGATAAACGAGTGCGGCGCTGGCATGGTGCTCAAGAGGAAGGCCGACGGCAACAGGGTGAAGAAGGTCGCGTTCGTGCTATGCGCCGGCTCCAGGACCCGTAAGGTGGGCGTGCCCTACTGCAGTAAGATATGCTGCAACTACGCCATCAAGCAGTCAGTCATCCTGAGGAAGACTTTCCCGTACATGCAGGTCTACATCTACTACATCGACGTCCGCGCGGCCGGACGCGGGTTCGAGGAATTCTATGTCCGAGCCCAGGAGGAGTTCGGAGTGCGGTTCATCCACGGCAAGGTCTCGGACGTTCAGAAGGGCAAGGCTGGTATGCTCGTGAGGGCCGAGGACGTCACGCTCGGCGAGATAATCGAGAACGAGTTCGACATGGTCGTGCTCTGCACCGCCATGTTGCCCTCCAAGGGCACCGAGGAGCTGGCGAGGATGCTGAAGGTGCCTCTGGGCGAGGACGGTTTTGTCTCGGAGAAGCATCCGAAGCTCGACCCCGTCGCCACCCACAGGTCAGGCATCTTCGCTGCAGGCGTCGTTCTCGGGCCCAAGGACGTGCGCGACAGCGTGATCGACGGCAGGAGCACGGCCGCTCATGTCATCGAGTTCCTGGGCACGGGCAAGATGCTCATCGACCCCGTGAAAGCCATCGTCACGGATGGCATGAAGTGCGCGAAGCGGAGAGCGTGTGAGTCCATCTGTCCCGTGAAGGCGATACAGGTCGACGAGTTCCCGAGGGTGGACACGATCGCCTGCATCGGCTGCGGGGCGTGCGTGTCCGAATGCCCAGAGGGCGTGCTCGACCTCGCCCACTACACCGAGGCTCAGATAGACGCCGAGATGAGGGGGCTCCTCGACGAGGAGTCCAAGGACATCAGGGTGCTCGGGGTGTTCGGGGACGTACTCGCTTATGTCGCCGCCGACAGCGCCGGGACCGCGCGCATGGAGTATCCGTCGTCGATCAGGATCATGCGGGTGCCATCGGCCGCCAGGCTTGGCCGGCGGGCGGTCCTCAAAGCCTTCGCGTACGGGGCGGACGGCGTGCTCTTCTCAGATGAGGAGGGCGGCGAGATGGCGCATATCGTGGAGGAACGCATCCGGGCCTTGGCGAATGAGCTGGACGAACTGGGCATCGGGAAGGAAAGGGTTTCGTTCGCCCCCATGCTCCTGCCGATATACAAGGTCCTCCCGAAGTACATCGATAACTTCGACAAGAAGATCAGGTCGCTCGGGAAGGTCTCGGAGGATGTCAGGAAGAGAGCCCTCGACGCCGCAGGCCGCAGGGCGGACCCGGTCTTCGGCCCCAAGGGTTCGTCCGGAGGGACCTCTTCGCATGCGGGTCATTGACGCATGCGCGTGCGCACTTCCAGTGCGGACACCCAGACTAAAGATATTTATATACTCAGGATTAATAAGAATCAGTATTTCAGGCCTGGCGTTTCGCAGGGATGCACGATGGAGAAACGCGTGTTAGTCAAGATAAACAGGGACAAGACGGAGCTCAGCCTCCGCGAGGTCCTCGACAAGATCAAGGAGCTTCAGGACCAGCACCCCGAGATGGATGTCTTCTTCGACGGGGACCAGTACGCAATATGCGGCAGGATGCGCAAGGCTCCCGAGTGACGATGCTAGGCTCTAAGTGCTCATATCGTGATAGTCGGGGCCCATGGCGGGCAGGGTCACCATAGGTCTTTACAACTCATACGATCCGGTGAGGTTCCACGAGTCGCACCGGCGCGCCCTGGCCAGGGCGGGCCCCCTCGCGCTCGCGTTCGACTGCAACCTGGCCACGTTCGGGTTCCCGTACGACAAGGAACTCGGCACGCCGGCCGAGGTCGCGCGCTGGGTCGCAACCACGACGAGCATAGGGGAGAGCGGTGCGTACCTGATAGAGCTCGCCGGCAAGGGCAGGTTCTCATGCTTCGACTTCCCGAAGAAGGGGTTCCCGCCCCAGCTGGGGGAGCTGGTCGTGACCACGAGGAGACCGTGCAAGGACAGGGCGGTGTCTTCCGCGGACATCAGGGCATCAGTGAGGTCGGGCAGATCCGTGCTGCTGTTGTTTGGCCTCGGACCCCACGGCCTCCCGAAGGAAGTGTTCGAGGCGGGCAGGAAGCACCTCGACGTCACTGGGCGCGGCCTCTCACTCGAGACATGCACCGCGATGGGCGCTGTTGTCGGCTCGCTCATGGGCAAGTGAGAGTCCTATCCGGGTTTCAGTACTTGGTGTACTCCAGACCTATCGAAGGCGCTCTGATGCTCTTGCCTCTCACTGCGTGACCGACAATCTTCGCTCCCTTGCCCGCAGCTCTCACCAAGGCGTCGGCCTCCTTGTCCGGGACGACGAGACAGTACCCCATCCCCATGTTGAACGTCTGATACATCTCGCTGTCACTGACGTTCCCCAGTTCCTGCATCACGGAGAATATCGGTTGCGGCTTCATCGGGTCCGTTATCTCGAACCCGATGCCCTTCCTGAGCCTGATCAGGTTCCTGAGCCCCCCGCCTGTGATGTTCGCCATCCCGTGCACATCGAATCTCTCGAGCAGCCCGAGGACCCGGCGCACGTAAATCGTAGTCGGTACCAGCAGCTCCAGCCCGACAGGCCGGGACACCCCTTTCACCTTCTTCCTGTATCCTATGCGATTGGATTCGAAAATCTTCCGGGCGAGTGTGAGTCCGTTGGAATGCACGCCAGAGCTGGGCAGCCCGATGAGAGTGTCTCCCGGTCTGACCATCTGACCGGTGACGATGCTGTCCTTCTTGACCATGCCTAGGCATGTGCCCGCGAGGTCGAACCCCTTAACCAGCTCCGGGAGAACGGCTATCTCCCCGCCGACGACGGTCATGTTGGACTGCTTCGCCCCCTCCTGCAGCCCCTTGCCAACCTCAGAAGTCATCTTCGGGTCCGGCCGGTCGATCGCCATGTAGTCCACGAAGGCTATCGGCTCCGAGCCGACGCATACCGTGTCGTTTACGTTCATCGCGATGCAGTCTATGCCGACGGTGTCCCACTTCTTCATCGCGTCCGCAATCAACAGTTTCGTGCCGACGCCGTCCGTGCAGAGGGTGAGGGCGTAGTCCCCGAAATCTATCAAGCCCGTGAAATGACCGGGTAGGTCTATCTGGCCTCCGAACCCCTTCCTCGCGTACTTCAGGTGCCCTACGAGAGCTGATATGCTCCCGGATTTCTTGTCGATATCGACCCCGGCCATGGCATAGGTCATGCGCTTCGGCAAACTCATCCCTCTCGTGGCCTTTGGGCGATTGCGTCTTCCGCCTAAACCTTTTGCGCTCGCATCAGGAAACAATATCTGCGCGGACGGGAATAATGCCGGACGTGACCAAGCGCTGGAGAGCCGACCGGCACAGGGACAAGTACTATAGGAAGGCCAAGCGGGAGCACTACAGGAGTAGGGCGGTCTACAAGCTGAAGCAGATAGACTACAAGTTCGACCTGATACGTCCCGGGGACACGGTGGTGGACCTAGGGGCTTCTCCTGGCGGTTGGTCGCAGGTGGCTGCGGAGCTGGTCGGGCCCGGCGGGAAGGTCGTGGCGGCCGACATGGACAGGATGCCCCCGATCGAGGGTGTCGCGTTCGTCAGAGGGGACATCCGTGAGAAGGCAGTCGTCGAGCGGGTGCTTGAGCTGCTCCCGGAGGGCGTCGATGTGGTCATCTCGGACATGTCCCCTGACATAAGCGGCAACTACCCATACGACCACGCAAGGTCCATCGAACTCTGCGAGCACGCGCTCAGGTTCGCGGAGGAGGTGCTCAAGGATGGCGGCAACTTCCTCTGCAAGATGTTCTCCGGCGATATGAGCAAGGGCTTCGTCGGAAGGGTGAGGAAGGCGTTCGACGAGACCCATGTCGAGCGACCCAGGGCCTCGCGCTCCTCGAGCTCGGAGGTGTACGTCGTGGGCCTGGACTATCGCAGATGAAGTACCTAGTCCCAGAACCTCTTGGTACGCGCGTAGGTTATCTCCGCGGCGAGTATGTCCCTCATGAACTCGTCCTCTTCCGTCTGATACCTGGCGAGTATCCTCGCAGCCGTGTCCGGCCCGACCCCTCTCCCGACGAGCGCGAGGACGGCCTTCTTCCCATGTGCCATGACGAGGTTCGCGTTCTTGTAGATCCTCCTCAGCTCCTTCCTCTGCTCCTCCGTCGCGGGTCCCTTCCTGAGTATGCCAAGCTGAGTCTTGGCATACGGCTGTATCGCGGCGAGGAGCACGCCGTCGCACTTCGAGCACCTTATCTTGGCGGGCAACTGCGCAACAGCCGAGCGCCTCTGGCTCCTGCAGTTCATGCACACCAGGACCACATCCTCTCTCTCGAGGCGCTCCCTTAGCGCGTTCAGGACCGCCTTGTCGGCCCTCTGGGGCTGCATCAGCTCGGTCCTGGTGCCTATCGCCTCCTTCCCGAGCCGGGAGAGGGGCCCTGAGACGACCTCTATGCTACCTTCCTGTATCCTCCTCAGGACGAGCCCTGCCTGTTCAACGTCCATGCTCTCCCAGAGGGTCTTGGCGACGGCCTCCTCGAAGATGGGCGTGTGCTCGAAGACGTCGACCAGCTTCGACAGGTTCAGCATCTTGTAGTCCGCGCCCTTCCTGACCGCTCCGAACTTCTTCGCCACATGGAGGAACTGCCACCTCAGGTACGATGAGTTCCTGACGAGCAGCCTCATGAGCTGTCCGAGGGACGACGGATCGGTCTCCTTGAGGATCTTGACAACGTCCGACACCCTCGCGTTCCTGGGCGTCTCGAGGACGATGGCGTAGGGTTCTGTCTGCACCCCGAAGCTCTCCCCGAACCTCGCCATCATGAGTCCCGCGACCAGTTTCGCCAGGGTCTCGTTCACGCGGCTTCCGAAGCAGCAGTTGATGACTATGACCCCGTCCCCCTGCTCCACGGTCACGCGCTTGTCCGTCGGGAGCGCGCGCTCCCCCTGCGCCTCGATCCAGCTGACGAGTTCCTTCTTGGCGGCGTCATCTGCAGGATAGAACTCCATCGCCCTGAGCCTGCGCATCGCCCCGACCTCCTGAGAGACCTCGAAAGGCACCGGGATCTCCTCGCCGACCCACGAGGGCGTCGCGGCGATCTCCCGGATTTGCTCGACGATGACCTCGTCCTCGCCGACCTCCACGACCCTCCATGTGCGTCCCCTCGTCACGAAGGTGGCGTACGGCTCTGCGTATGTGGCCACGAAGCTCTCGTCGAGGGTGCCTATGACAGCCCGGGAGGACACATCCCGTATCCTGTAGGTCCTCTCGTCTGGTATCATTGAGATGTTGTCGAAGAAATGCCTCATCCCGGCCGTCTTCCTCCTGAAGGTATTCTCGTCGTTCCAGAGTATGTGCAGCTCCGCCAGCAGGCGGAGGACATCCTCTAGGTCGGCCCTGAGCAGGTTCCTGAAAGGGTAGGCCCTCCTGACGGTCTCGTACGCACTGTCTTTGTCCACCGTGCCCTCGGTGAGGGTCATCGCCACGAGTTGGTTGGCGAGGACGCTCATCGGATTATCCCTTATGCGGAACCTCTCGAGCTCCTCGACCATGGCTCTCCTAGCTATGACCATGCTCTCAGCCGTCTCGGAAGGCTTCGTAGTCACTATCGCCCCCGAGGACACCTGGCCGACCCTGTGCCCCGACCTGCCTATCCTCTGTATCAGCCTCGTGACCTGCCTGGGCGAGTCGAACTGTATGGCGAAGTCCGCGGAGCCGACGTCTATGCCGAGCTCGAGCGAGGAGGTGCATATGAGGGCCTTCAGGCCCTCGGACTTGAACTCATCCTCCATCTGGATCCTGATCTCCTTCGAGAGCGAGCCGTGGTGTACGCCTATCCTGAGAGACTCGTCCCACAGGTGATACCTGACGCCAAGGGCCTCCGCGTGGTCCCTCGTGTTCACGAAGAACAGCGTGGACCGGTGCCCCTCCACGAGCTCCCTGCACCTCCTCATGCAAGCGATGTGCCTGAGGTCCGTCTGCAGCCGGTCCGCGAGGTCCTTGTCCCCCGGATCCTCCCGCGGGCTCTCGACCGCGATCCTCATGTCCTTGACAGCTGAGACCTTGAGGGTCCTCACCTCCCTCCCGACGCCTGCGAGGAAGTCAGATATCTCCTGTACCGAACCGACAGTCGCCGAAAGGCCGATCCTCTGAAATTCCCCTGCGCGGTCCACCAACCTCTCAAGTGCGACTGAGAGCTGCGCCCCGCGCTCGTCCTCGGCCAGCTCGTGCACCTCATCTATGATGACATGCTTCACATGCGCCAGGTGTCCCCTCAGGACGCGCCCGGTGAACATCACCTGGAGCGTCTCCGGCGTAGTTATGAGGACATCAGGTGGCCGCTTGGACTGGGAGGTGCGTTCTGCCTGTGAAGTGTCCCCGTGCCTCACGGCCACCTGGAGCCCAACGGCCTCCCCGAACTCCTTCAGCCGTCTCAGGAGATCTCTGTTGAGAGCCCTGAGTGGGGTCACATAGACGCACCTTATGCCGCCCCTCTTTGACTGACTGAGCGCGTGCAGGACCGGGAGCATGGCGGCCTCCGTCTTGCCTATGCCTGTCGGGGCGACAAGCAGGACATGCTCTCCCGCGAGCACTGGCGGAATGGCCGCCGCTTGGGGCTCGGTCGGCTCGGTAATCCCCCTGCGCTCCAGCAGATCCCTGAGTCTCGTGTCTAAGAGGGCGAAGGCGCTCATACCCCCAGTCTGACGGTCGGAGGGCGTATAAAACCTTGCAGCGGTTCTGCGAAGGAGGCATCCTTGAAGGATCGCAGAGGATGAGTCGGCAGCCTCACGTCTGCTTGTCACATGTTGGTACTGACTGCTGGATAGTTTGACTTTTGTTCCATAACCCCTATTTAGCGTAACCTCAGATTGACGGCCCAATCGGGGGAGAAAACCTTTGAAGAAGAGTCTATTCTCGATTATGGTTGCGGGTCTGATGTTGACTGCAGCGTTTTCTGCTGTGGGCATTGGTGTGTTTGTTGCCTCAGGGGCTCCAGGGGCTTCTGAGGTCTCTGAACCGATTCATGATCCAGAGACTCCGCAGGAAGATGCGGAATGGACCATCATGGTCTACATGGACGGTGACGGCAATCTCGAGTACGAGGCGGTAGGTGACCTGGCCCAGCTGGAGGCTGTCGGGTCCAAGAACGGCGTGAACGTCGTGGTCCTCATGGATACGTTCGACCTCGAGGGGCTCGATGGCACTCACTGGTACTTCGTCGGTGAGGGCAACACGCATCTGGACCTGGAGGCCGGATACCACCACTGCGACTGTGAGGCGATCACGGGCGAACCATGCCCGGGAGAGCTGAACATGGGAGACGGGGCGACGCTCACATACTTCATCGAGAATGCCGTTGATTACGCCCCGGCCAAGCAATACATGCTCGTCATCTGGGACCACGGCGGCGGATGGTGGGGCGTCTGCTGGGACGACAGCTCACCGCTCCCAGAGGACCCAGACAGCGGCCGCTTCGACAGGCTGACGACCGAGGAGGTCTCCGAGGCAATCCTGGCAGCCGGATTCGGACCGGACAACAAGCTGGACATCATCGGCTACGACGCCTGCCTCAACGGCATGATAGAACTCGCTTACGAGAACAAGAAGTACGCGGACTACATGGTCGCCTCGGTCACGAGCATACCGTTCCCTGGCTGGGACTACACGAGGCTCATGCAGAACATCACCGAGGACCCTGGCTGGGGTCCCGTGGAGTTCGGCCTGAACATAGTGGACACATACATCGACTTCTATGACACGTGCGTCGGACAGGGTTTGCAGGGCTGGGGCTCAGTCGGGCTCTCGCTGCTGAACCTCTCGGAGGTCCAGGATCTGGGCGCGAGCATGGACGTCTTCGCCGAGGCGTTCATACCGCTCGTTCGCGACCCGGCGAACAAGGGACTCATAATGCAGGCCGCCCACGTGGACACACCAGTCCTGATATCGAGTGGCGAGAACTTCCCGTTCGTCGATATCGGAGTGTTCATATCACGGATCGGCGAATCGTTCCCTGACGACCTGGGCGCACTGGCGGACGATGTCCTGGCTAAGCTGGGCCCGGCGGTCATAGTCTGCAGGTATGTCGAGCACGATGTCCTGGGGCCACTGATAACCACGAACGGCATGTCGGTGTACTTCCCGGCTGGATGGTACCATACCTACATCGACTATGGGTACGAGACCTACGAGGAAGCCGAGGCGGGAGGTGCACTCCCGTACTTCGGGATGGACTTCTGCATCGACACTCACTGGGACGAGATGATCGAGGAGTACCACTACGCGTTCGACGCGACAGCCTGAGGAGATTGGATAAGACAGGGAAGAAGGAAACCTCTAAGGAAGGCCGGCTGGAGACGGAAGCACCAGCCGGTCAGAAACCACAAAGGTCGAGATGGCTTCAGCATGCTTCCCGGCCATGTTCCCAGCCATCTCGGCCTCCTACCTTTTCACGGCAATGCCTTTTATGCTCAGTCACGATTCTCTCGTGCAGATAACATGGCGAGAATCAGGTCCGTCAAGGCCAGGGAGATACTGGATTCGAGGGGCAACCCGACAGTGGAGGTCGACGTCATCCTCGACACGAGCGCCCTCGGCCGGGCGTCCGTGCCGTCAGGGGCCTCCACGGGGTCCAGGGAGGCCGTCGAGCTCAGGGACGGGGACAAGGCCAGGCTCCGCGGCAGGGGCGTCAGGAAGGCCGTGGAGAACGTCAACAAGGCCATCGGCCCCGTGGTCGTGGGCATGGACCCGTCCGACCAGAATGCCGTTGACAGGCTCATGATAGAGATCGATGGAACCGAGAACAAGTCCCGCCTGGGCGCCAACGCGATACTCGGTGTGTCACTTGCCGTCGCACACGCGGCTGCCAACGACTCTGGCAGGCCGATGTACAGGTACCTCGGGGGCTCCAGGGCCAAGGTGCTCCCGGTGCCGATGATGAATATACTCAACGGCGGCGCCCACGCGGACAACAACCTCGATTTCCAGGAGTTCATGGTCGTCCCGATCGGGAGGTCCTTCAGGGAGTCTCTCGACCTCGGGGCGGAGGTGTTCCACTCGCTCAAGTCGCTTCTGAGGAAGAACGGGCTGAGTACCGCCGTCGGGGACGAAGGCGGATTCGCCCCGAAACTGGGCTCGCACGAGCAGGCGCTCGACCTGATACTCTCGTCCGCTGAGGAGGCGGGGCTGAGGCCCGGGAAGAACGTCTTCCTCGCCATGGACTGCGCCGCGAGCGAGTTCTTCGACGACGGGAAGTACGTGTTCAGGAAGAGCACGATGGAGAGCCTCTCCCCAGACTCGCTCGTGGACAGGTACGCCGACATCTGCAAGCGCTACCCAGTGATATCGATCGAGGACCCGATGTCCGAGAGGGACTGGGTTGGCTGGAGAGGCGTCACGTCCCGGCTCGGGAAGAAGGTCCAGATAGTCGGGGACGACATATTCGTGACGAACAGGAGGATACTCGCCGAGGGCGTCAAGCAGTCGATAGCAAACGCCATACTCATCAAGGTCAACCAGATAGGGACACTCACCGAGACGATGGAGACAATGAGCTACGCCTCGAGATCGGGATACCAGTGCGTCGTGTCCCACAGATCAGGCGAGACCGAGGACACCTCGATAAGCGACATAAGCGTCGCTACGAACGCGGGGCAGATCAAGACGGGCGCTCCGTCCAGAGGCGAGAGGACGGCCAAGTACAACCGACTCCTCAGGATCGAGGAGGATCTGGGCAGGAGAGCAGTCTTCCTCGGCAGGAAGGCCTTCTCACGCTGAGCGCGGACACTTGGCTGGGCCATAGTCAGTCCCCTTGCGCAGCTGAGGCGCTAACAAGCGCCCTTTCGCCGGCCGTAGGCCCAAGGTCAATCGACCTGCTTCTCTACTGATATGAGGTCAATTGACCACCTATTGAGTCTGATATGGAACATACAGGTGCCCAACGGTCGGATAACAGACACAATGATGATTATGGAATTCCACTCTTTCTCGACGTGGAATCGGCATCACGGCGAGGCCGGTGCCGACCCGTCGGGTGATTCAGATGAGCGGTGGTGACACGCGCGGAAGAGACTTGATAGGCTGCACAGCCGAAGGTGCTGCGGTCCCTGCGTACGCGACGCATCTTGACGTGCACAACCCGGAGCTGGGGGATATCTGCATCTGCGACACGACCTGCAGGGACGGAGAGCAGATGCCCGGTATATCCTTCAGACTCGAGGAGAAGCTGGAGACCGCTAGGAAACTGGAGGCAATGGGCGTGGAGCAGCTCGAGACTTTCGCCACCTACAACGACAGCGACAGGAAGTGCGCGAAGACGCTCAAGGACGCCCTGGGCGAGATATCGATCATGGGCTGGAACAGGATGGTAGTGGCCGACATAGAGGATTCAATCTCGAACGGGGTGGATGCGGTCTCGATATCCACAGACACATCCGACATGGCGCTCGAGCAGAAGCTGAAGATGACGAAGGAGAAGCAGCTCGGGAAGCTTGCGGAGTGCGTGGGCCACGCCAAGGACCACGGAGTGTACGTCTGCTTCAACGCGGGCGACGCAACCAGGACGTCGGTCGACTACCTGGTCGAGTTCGCCAGAGTTGGCAAGGCCGCGGGCGGGGACAGGTTCCGGATATGCGACACCATAGGCGTCCTCACTCCGTCTTCGTCGAAGAAGATCATCACCGAAGTCATGTCCGCCGTGGATATCGATCTCGAATTCCATGCACACAACGATTACGGGCTCGCAGTCGCGAACGCGCTCGCCGCATGTGAGGCGGCCTCAGAATTCGAGGGCAGGAGACTGTGGGTCTCGACGACGGTGAACGGCCTCGGTGAAAGGGCGGGGAACGTGTCTCTCGAGGTGTTCGTGATGAATCTGCACAGCCATTACGGCATCGGCAAGTATGGCACGGAGCACATCCTGCCGCTCTGCAAGCACATCGAGAAGGCCTCCGGACTGCTCATTCCCCTGAACCATCCAATCGTCGGCGAGAACATGTTCACTCACAAGTCCGGAATACATGTGGACGGGATACTCAAGAACCCGAGACTCTACGAGGCCTTCGATCCCGGGAAGCTAGGCATGACCCGCAGGTTCGCTCTGGGAAAGCACTCGGGTAGGGCCTCCATCAAGCACAAGCTCGACCAGCTGGGCCTGAAGGCCACGCCCGACGCGATGGAGGCCATGCGCCTGGAGGTCAACAGGATCGGCGAGGAGAAGAAGGGCGATCTCACTGACGAGGATTTCCACGCCATCTATCGCGCAGTCGCCAAAGGCGGTCCTGCCGTGGCCAGGAGGCACAAGGGGTTCAGAGGCGACAGCCCTTCGGCATCCGGCAGGAGTTGAGCGATGGTCGGCACCATCGCCGAGGCCACGCTCTCAGCCCACACTGGCAGAGACTGCCGCGCAGGGGACGTGGTCATAGCGTCAGTGGATTTCTGCATGTCTCAGGACGGAACATCGACCCTGATGATCCGCGAGCTGGAGGATCTCGGATTCAGCAACCCGCGGACCAGGAAAGGCATGGCCGTGGTGATAGACCACAACTCCCCCTGCCCGTCCGTGGACGTCGCCAAGATACACGGCAGGATCAGGAGGTTCGCGGCCGACCATTCAGTCCCGCTCTTCGACGTCGGTGAGGGGGTATGTCATCAGCTCGTGCCAGAGAGCGGCAAGGTGCTGCCTGGCGACCTCGTCGTCGGTGCGGACTCGCACACCTGCACTTACGGCGCCCTCAACGTGTGTTCAACGGGGCTGGGGTCCACCGACGTTGCTGCGGCCGTCTTCACGGGAAAGCTCTGGTTCAAGGTCCCAGACACATATTCGATGGTCGTCGATGGGACCCTCCCTGAAAGGGTGGGCGCGAAGGACCTAGTCCTTCGCGTAATCGGCAAGATGACTGCCGATGGCGCGACATACAAGTCTGTGGAGTTCTCGGGCCGCGCGATAGACACGCTGGACATGGACGGCAGGTTCACGATCGCCAACATGTCCGTCGAGATGGGCGCGAAGTTCTGCCCGTTCGCATATGACGTCAGGACCGAAGGCTGGCTTTTGAGCCGCGGCTTCGGGCCAGGGTCGCCGGTGAAGAGCGATGAGGACGCAGTCTTCGAGAAGTGTTACGAGTACGACGCTTCCGACCTCGTCCCCCAGGTCGCGAAGCCGCATTCCGTCGACAACGTCGTTGATGTGGGGTCTGTTAGAGGCGTCGAGATCAGTCAGGCGTTCCTGGGCACTTGCACAAACGGCAGGCTGAGCGATCTCGAGTCCGCGGCTCGGGTGCTCAAAGGCAGGCGGATCAGGCAAGGAGTGAGGATGATAGTCGCTCCCGCGTCCAGGGAAGTGCTGCTGATGGCCATGGAGAGCGGCGCAGTCGGCTCGCTCTTGAGGTCAGGGGCGGTCATTGTCGCCCCTGGGTGCGGCCCATGCGTCGGGACGCATGCAGGGGTCCCATCGGACGGGGAGAACGTGATATCCACCGCCAACAGGAACTTTAAGGGCCGGATGGGGAACAACCGGGATGTCGGCATATTCCTGGGTTCCCCGGAGACTGTGGCCGCCTCGGCGCTCACTGGCCGTATCACCGATCCGAGGGAGGCGTGACGCGATGAAGCGGTCAGGCAGAGCGCACAGGTTCGTTCCGAACGACGATATAAACACAGACTACATCATCTCGGGGAGGTACAAATTCAAGATAGATGACATGAGCGCGCTCGCGGAGCACGTGATGGAGGACATCGACCCTGATTTCGCCAGGACAGTAAGGCCCGGTGACTTCGTCGTTGCCGGGAGGAACTTCGGGTGCGGCTCCAGTCGGGAGCAGGCCCCGAGGGCTCTCAGGGCCGCGGGCGTTTCGGCAGTGCTCGCCAAGTCCTTCGCAAGGATATTCTACAGGAGTTCCTTCAACGTGGGGCTGCCGCTGATCGAGTGCGACACCGACTGGATTCAGGCTGGCGAGATCATATCGGTCGATTTGGGTTCAGGCGAGATATCATCAGATTGCACGGGCAGCGTGACCCGGTTCTCCCCGATACCTCCCACCATGCAGACGCTCCTTGACGACGGCGGGTTGATACCTCACATCAAGAAGCACGGAGGATTCGTTCTCGAACAGGCAGGCCACGACAGAGGTTGAAGACGATGCGTGAACTGGTGATACCCGCAATCCAAGGGGACGGGATCGGTCCGGAGATAATGGCTGTCACGAAGGCGGCGGTCGAGGCCGCGGTCCAAGCATCATACGGCGGGTCGCAAAACATCAGGTGGCTGGATCTGCAGGCCGGAGAGTCCGCCGGTGATGCCGTTGGGGGATGGCTCCCGAAGGGCACATTGGATGAGATCAGGTCCAGGGGAGTGGCACTGAAGGGCCCGCTGACGACCCCGGTAGGAGGGGGTGTTCGAAGCCTGAACGTCGCGATGCGTCAGGCGCTGGACCTCTACTCGTCTGTCCGCCCGGTCAGGTACTTCGAGGGCGTTCCGAGCCCGGTCAAGGAACCGCAGAAGCTCGATGTCGTGATATTCAGGGAGAACACGGAGGACGTCTACAAGGGGATCGAATGGAAGAGTGGTTCCGATGAGGCCGTGGAGACCATCGCGTTCCTGAGGACGCGTTTCTCCGTGGAGATCCGCTCGGATAGCGGACTGGGAATCAAGCCTATGTCGGAGTTCGCCTCCAAGCGCCTTGTCCGGGCGGCGGTCGACTATGCTCTGAGGAAGGGCCGCCGGTCGGTTACCCTCGTCCACAAGGGTAACATCATGAAGTACACAGAAGGCGCCTTCAGGGACTGGGGATATGAACTCGCGCGGGAGGAGTACTCCGGGGCTATCCTGACAGAGGCGGAATCACTGGCCTCCGGAGGAGATATCCCCCCAGGCAAGGTCGTGATGAACGACCGAATCGCGGACAACATGTTCCAGCAGATACTGACTCGGCCAGACGAGTATTCTGTCCTGGCCACCCCCAACCTCAACGGCGACTACCTTGCGGACGCCTGCGCGGCCCAGGTGGGCGGCCTCGGGATTGCGCCGGGGGCGAACATCGGGGACGGCATTGCGGTGTTCGAGGCAGTGCATGGCACGGCCCCGAAGTACAAGGGCAGGGACATGGCGAACCCTTGCTCCCTGATGCTCTCTGCGGCGATGATGCTGGACCATCTTGGGCTCGGGGAGGCTGGAGAGCGGCTCACGAAGGGCATCGCGGCGGCCCTCGCGGAGGGTGTCAAGACATTCGACTTGGCGAGACAGTCGAGCGACTCGGAATACGTCGGGACCAGGCGCTTTGGGGAGGAAGTCATCCTACGGCTGGTCTGAGTATGTCTCATCCCCCTCGTCCTCGAACTGGATCCGAGCCTTGCGCTGCTTCTTCTTGTCGATGTACTTCTCGTCGGCGAAGCTGAAGACGGTGGCGAGGGTCGTGGTGCCCAGGATCACTATCAGCGTGGTGTTCAGGAAGAGCGCAGGGAGGCCAGGGTCGGCGTCCCAGATTGCGATGCCTGCGAGGGTGACGGCCGGCAATGTCGCGAGGACCGCTGCAGCGAGCCCGCGGGGCATGAGCCCGAAGAGCGCTATCGCGTCCTCCATCTCCAGGTTGCCCAACTCCCATATCAAGACAGTCGTGATCCACCGGACGAGGACTATGACGCTTATCAGGAGGAGCCCGGCGACAAGGTGTATCCCCGTGAACGTGTCGAACCTGAATATCATGCCGATGTAAACGAAGAAGAATGTCCGGACGAAGAAAGATATCTCCGAATGGAACCGCTGGATGTGGCCATCCGTCCCTATGCGGAGGGTCACGCTGGTGAGCCAGCGCCTGACAACATCCCTGTTGCTCAGCGCCATTCCGAAGGCCAGCGCCGCGACCGCGCCGGAGCTGCCCAGCAGCTCAATCGCACCTGCCACGAGGAACAGTGCCGCGATGGTTATCATGTAGGAAAGCGGCTGGCGGTGCAGTTTCTGGAGCACGAACAGCCATGCGATCCCGGCAAGGAATCCCACTATGCCGCCTATCAGGAACTTGAACACCAGGTCCTCCGTGACATTCGTGATGCGGAAGCTGCCCAGCTGCACCATCGAGATGAGCGTGAGGGCCGCGACCACGACCATGACATCCGTCACCGTGGATTCCATGATCATGATGGCCTTTGTACGAGGGCGCACCCGGAGCTTACTCGCTATGGGTATCACTATGGCGCCGCTCGTTCCCCCGACGATTGAGCCGAGGATGAGGGAGAGGACCCGATCCATGAGCTGGAAGTAGGTCTCGACGTCCTTCTCACCCCCGACCTGGTTGGGCAGCATCACGTAGTC
>JBFFED010000016.1:0-30847 GCA_041559015.1 Thermoplasmata archaeon
AGCTGTAAGACCCTGTGGTGCCTGTGATCTCAAACGAGCCAATGAACAGAGAGTTGCCCGCCTGACTGCCGGACACAAGATCGGTCAAGTATGGGATTGCCGCTACGCCGTCAGGACCTGTCATCCCGAAGTCTGCGGCGTCCACTCCCATGTAATCGAGAACCTGGGTCGGAGGCAACATCTGGACACCATCGTCTCCGAAGTAGAATGACGGCTGGCCGCCGTATACTGTCGAACCGGTGAAGACAGCCGATACTTGGGCCTCTTCTATCGGCACACCATACTCGTCGCCAACAGTCACATTGAGCCATCTATAGACGTATGCCTCAGTGCCAATTGTAACGACAATGGATATGCTGTCGAACCAGACATGACCGCCAGATCCTGTCGGATTGGAGAACCGAACATCGAGGGAATTCAGAACGGTCGTTGTGGTAACACCAGCTGCATGAAGATCATAACTCGCATCGATGAATGAAGTCTGACCAGAGGTTGGGACTATTCCGGTTGATATCCATGGGCCGCCTGCCTCGTTCGCGCTCCATTCAACAGCCACGTCATCACGAATGTATGTATCATCCACCCTGTAACGAACCACGAGCTTCGCCGCATCGACGGTAACTCCACCTACTCCGGCCAGGAAAGTATCTATCCACATCGTCTTTCCGGACGCGACATCATAAAGGAGACCATCTCCGCTTTGATAGAGGCTAGATATCAAATCGCCTGTATCATCACCAGTGTCTTTGGTGCCTGGCAGAGCCACATTGCTCTCACCGGTTGCTACCACTGCAGGCGCTCTGTCTGCAAGGAATCCCGCATAGGGCGCGAACGTGGTACCGTACAAGTGCGCCTTTGAAGTGTCCAGGAGAACCAAGCAGTTGTGGGTCGACCAATCCGCGGCGGTCTTCGCCGGGCCGAAATCGACCTTTATGTCGCTGTTCACTGAGAGGAGTGTGGATGCGCCGCTAAGAGTTATGTTGCTGGCTGGTATCCCGAGAGTGAAGTACTCTGGTAGGTCCTTTATGCTCGAATCGTACAACTCAAGAGTCGAATCGGAGAGCGATATCTCGGGGCCGTCGTCCGCCGAATCTTCTATTATGGTTTCTTCCGAGTTAACAACATATTGAGTCACAAGCTCGCCTGGCAGCGCATGTATCGTCGTATCCCATATGCTCATCTTGGCGCCGTTCGTGAGCACGATGCTCCCCGGGAACATGAATTCCGAGTAGGCCGAAGCCGTGACCTCTCCGCCATCCACGTATATGTCCAGGAATGGCCATGGGCTGATCTGGTCGAGGTAGGTGGTGACCATCCCAGTCTCGAGCGTGAGCTTCCCGCCCGCCAGCACCGTTATCGAGTGCTTCAGGAGCGGGTCGTTGTTGCTGATGACGCTCAGGGCACCGTCCCTGACTATCAGCTCTCCGCCTGATTGAATCTCGACATTGCCGTCGACCGCCTGGTCAATGCCCTCGATCACATATGTTCCTGTCACAATGAGGTCGCCTGTGGCGGCTTCCGTGGGGGACGGGCCGCTCAGGATAAGGATGCCCGCGAACGACGACGCAAGCAGGCATACAACAACCAATGCACTCAGAGATCTGTCGGCAAGTAGCTTGTCAGCTTTGCCCTTCATAAATTCACCCACCCAGGGAGTCTGGGTACTGCGAGAGAAGTAAGTAGTTCGGCTATATAAAAAGCTATTTGCCGCATTCTCATGCGGCAGAAGGGTCTGCCAGATACCCGGTCAAGCCACCTTCTTCTTGACGATTTTCTTGACGAATATCTGCGGCCTCTTCTGCTCGGGAGCGGGCTCCTGAGGCTTACCGTCGGATTTGGCGAGCGCATCCTTGATGTTGACACCACAGGCGTAGCACATGAGCGCGTCCTTGCTGACCATGGTCCTGCAGCTCGGGCAGGGAATCTCCTCCTCGTCAGAGGGTTCCTCCGCATTCGCGGGCTGCTCTGTCGGCTCCTCCTCTCGCAGCCTCAGACCGCATGCGTAGCACATGATCGCGTCCCTGCTTATGACGGTCCCGCAACTCGGGCAAGGCACCTCGTCCTCGCTCAGCGAAGCCGATGACGACTGCTCAGCGGGCTCCTCCGCCTTCGGCGAAGCGGTCGCCTCCTGACCGCCCTTCGTCAGCATGTCCTTCTGTCTCTCGAGGAGCCTCCTGGCATCTGTCGACAGCTTCTCCCTGTCCCGTCTGACTGACTCTTCCTCCTCCACGAGCGCGCGCTCGCGCGTTATGAGGGCGTCCCGTCTCGCGGTCACCTGCTCGAGGATGCGCTGAACCTCCTCCTCTGACTTCCTGAGCATCTCCTCCCGCTCGAGCAACTTCTCGCGCTTCCCGGAGATCTCGGCCTCCTGGCCGTTCATCTCCTCGAGCCGGTCGGAGGCCTCCTTCTCACGGGCCTCCGCGGTTGTGACCGCCGCCCTGGCGGAATTCTCCAGCCTGGCTATCTCCGCGTTCCTGGCCTCTATCTGCTGGGCCTTCTCCTGGACGGCCTGCTCGCGGCTGCTGATCTCGCTCAACCTCTCCTCGATGCCTGACTCCTTCTCCCGGAGGGCATCCTCCTTCTCCCGGAGGCGCTGCTCCAGGGCGTCCAGCTCCGATTTCTGCTTCTGGACGGCCTCGCGCTCGGTCCTGAGCTCAAGGTCTCTCTTCCTGGCCTCGGACTGCTGCTCCTTCAGCCGCTGGACCGCGTTTCCGATAATCTGGTCAATCGACTCGTCTTCTGGCATCGACTCGTCTTCTGGCATCGGGCATCACTCGAGGGGGTTCTTGCGTTGAGGTTTCAGTGGTCCGCCACGCGCGGCCACACATATGCCACGAGGACTACTACAACGTTTTGCTCCTCGTGTCCGCGTCGATCACGGCGCGCTCATGATCGGCCCGAGCACCTGTATCCCGTTCTTACCCACCTCTAGGGCATGCCTCTCCATGCTGTGCTCTGCCGCGCGCATCTTCTCCGCCTGGAGGAACCTGACGAGCTTGCCCCTCTGCCTGTCCAGACCCAGGAGCAGGATCCCGTCCGCGAGGAACCCCTCGTTGCCGAGAAGCTGCGACTCGCCGGATAGCGAGCGCTCCATGATAACGAAACACGTGAGGTTGTTGTCCCTGAGCATCTTGAAGAAGTAGAACATCTTCTTACGCATGTCCGAGACGTTCTCCATCAGGGAGTAGAGGGCGCCAAGCGAGTCGAGTACGAATATGGAGAACTTGTTGCCGTGGGTGCGCCTGAACCGCTGAATCATCTTCTCGATGAACAGGACATAGTCGGTTTGCGCCTCCTGGCCTATGACCTCGTCGATCTGGTCTATCTCCCTGAGGTCGGTCAGGTCGGATATCTGCATCTTCATGGACAGCTTCACGCCCATGCTCTCCATGTTCTTCAGGTGGCTGTCGACCGTCTCCTCGAGGGTGGCGTAAAGGCCGAACTCGTTCTTGTCCCTGAGGTAGCTTGACATCAGAGTGTAGCAGAATGTGGTCTTCATCGAACCCGGGGGGCCAGTCACGAGTATGACCTTCGGCCTCTCGATGTCGTTCTTGAAGACCTTCTCAAGGCCTGGTATGGAATCCTTAAACATGGGGGAGCACTCCTAGATGGAGGAGCCGTGGACTTTTCAATGGAATGATGTCTATTAAACCTTTCCGGGCCATTATCAGATTTGAAACGACTCGCCAGCAGACTGCCCAGGACCTCCAGCCTCACTCGTCTTTGGCGTCGTCCTTGGGACTCTCTTCCTGGGCATCCTCCGCTTCCCGTTCCCCGTCCTCACCGCCTTCGTCCACAGCGTCGCCGTTGGGCGCAGGGCAGCTTGTGAGCGTCCTCCCCGCCTCGACCATGCGCTGCTCCTCGCTTTCCGCGAGGAGCCGGGTGACCGCGGTCACCTTGTCTCCCTCCTTGAGCCGCATAAGCCGTACGCCCATGGTCGCCCGGCCCAGGAGGCTGATCCCGCTCACCGGCATGCGTATGACCATGCCCTTGACGCTGGTGACTATCAGCTCGTTGTCGTCCCTGACCTCCTTGGCGCAGACGACATCCCCGTTCCTGCCGCCGGTCTTGATCGTGATCACGCCCTTGCCGCCCCTGCGTATCTTCCTGTAGTCCTCCACGAGCGAGCGCTTCCCGTAACCCTTCTCGGTGACCGTAAGGAGCTGGCCCTTCGCGTCGACGACCGCCATGCTCACCACCTCGTCCCCCTTGGACAGCCTGATGCCCCGCACGCCGTACGTTGCCCGCCCGGTCGGGCGGACATCGGTCTCCATGAACCTGGCGGCCAGGCCCTTCTTGGTCGCGAGTATGACCTCCTTCGTGCCGTCCGTGATGGTCGTGTCGACGACCTCGTCCTTGTCGTCGAGCCTGATCGCGATGATGCCGCTCTGGCGCACGTGCTGGTACGCGGAGAGCTTCGTCTTCTTGATGGTCCCCCTGCTCGTCGCGAACACGAGGTAGTTGTCATCGACGAAGTGCTTCACAGGTACAGTGTTCACGACCGTCTCCCCGTCCTCCAGGTGCTCGAGCAGGTTGACTATCGGCTTGCCCTTCGCGTGCCTCCCGGCTGCGGGTATCTTGTATGCCTTGAGCCAGTAGGCCCTGCCCTTGCTGGTTATGTACATCACGTAGTCGTGGGAGCATGTGACGAACAGGTCGACCACGTAGTCCTCGTCCTTGGTCTCCATGCCCATGAGCCCCACGCCGCCCCTGTGCTGGCTCTCGTAGGTGTCCATCGGCAGGCGCTTGATGTAGCCCGTGTTGGAGACCATCACTACCACGTCCTCGACGGGTATCAGGTCCTCGATGTCCAGGTCGACGGCGTTCGCCTCGATGGTGGTCCTGCGGGCGTCCCCGAACTTGTCCTTGATGGAGACCGCCTCGCCCTTGATCATGCGCAGGATCTTCTTCTCGTCCTTGAGGATCGACCTGTACTCGTCTATGAGCTTCTTGGTGGCCTCCGCCTCCTCCCTGACCGCCTGCATCTCCATGCCCGTCAGGCGCTGGAGCTGCATCTCAAGGATGGCCTTGGTCTGCTCCTCCGACAGGAGGTACATGGCCATCAGGGCGCTCCTGGCCTCGTCCCTTGTCTTCGCCTTCCTGATTATCCTTATGACCTCGTCCAGGTGGTCGAGCGCTATCATGAGCCCGGCGAGTATGTGTGCGCGCTTCTCCGCCTGCCTGAGCTTGTATTCCGTGCGCCTCTTGACGACGTCGAACCTGTGCTCGATGTAGTACTCGAGCATCTCCTTGAGGGAGAGGACCCTGGGCTGGTTGTTCACCAGTGCGAGGTTGATGATCCCGAAGGTCGTCTGGAGCTGCGAGTGCGCGAAGAGCTGGTTCAAGACGACTTCCTCTATCGCGTCCCTCTTGAGCTCGATGATTATCCTGAGGCCCTCCTTGTCCGACTCGTCCCTGAGGTCCGAGACGCCCTCGATCCGTTTCGTCTTGACGTGCTCTGCGATCTCCTCCAGGAGCGAGGACTTGTTGACCATGTACGGTATCTCTGTCACGACGACAGTGGCCCGGCCAGTGTTCTCATCGCGCTCGACCGTGTACCTGGCCCTGACCCGGATGCGCCCCTTGCCGGAGGCGTACGCCTCGACTATGCCCTGGGCGCCGTACACGACACCCCCCGTGGGGAAGTCCGGGCCCCTGATGACCTCCATCAGGTCCTTGAGCTCGACCTCCTCGCCCTCGATCTGCCGGTCTATCATCAGGGAGACCGCGTCCACGACCTCGACCAGGTTGTGCGGGGGTATGTTCGTGGCCATGCCCACCGCGATGCCCTGCGAGCCGTTCACGAGCAGGTTCGGGAGCCTCGCCGGGAGGACGAGCGGTTCCTTCAGCGTGCCGTCGAAGTTGGGTGCGAAATCGACCGTGTCCTCGTCGACGTCCTGGAGCATCTCGGCGGCGATCGAAGACAGCCTGCACTCCGTGTACCTCATCGCGGCCGCTGAATCGCCGTCCACGCTCCCGAAGTTGCCCTGGCCGTCTATGAGCTGGTAGCGCATCGAGAAGTCCTGGGCCATGCGCACGAGCGTGTCGTAGATGGCCAGGTCGCCGTGCGGGTGGAACTTGCCAAGCACCTCGCCCACCACCCTCGCAGCCTTCTTGTGGCCTTTGTTGTGCTGGAGGCCCATCTCGTTCATCGCGTACAGGATCCGCCTGTGGACGGGCTTCAGCCCGTCGCTCACGTCCGGCAGGGCCCGCCCGACGATGACGCTCATTGCGTAGTCGATGTACGACTTCTTCATCTCGGTCTCTATCGGCCTCTGAACCAGCTTCGCCGCAATCTTCTGCTCCCCTTCGGTCGTCTCGTCCATCCGCTACCACCTACACATCCAGGAACTCCACTTCCTTGGCGTGGTCGTGGATGAACAACCTGCGGGGCTCCACGGCATCGCCCATGAGCACCGAGAACAGCTCGTCCGCCTCGACTGCGTCCTCGATCGTGACTCGCTTGAGAATGCGGAGGTTCGGGTCCATCGTGGTCACCCTCAGCTGCTCGGGGTTCATCTCCCCCAGGCCCTTGTACCTCTGTATGTCCACGCCCTCCCCCAGCTCCTGGACCAGCTCGCTCAGCTCCCGGTCGCTATAGACATACCTCTCCGTCTTGCCCTTCTTGGCCCTGAAGAGAGGCGGCTGGGCGATGTAGATGTATCCCCTGTCGATGAGCGGGCGCATGTACCTGAAGAAGAATGTGAGCAGGAGCGTCCTGATGTGCGCTCCGTCGACGTCGCCATCAGTCATTATGCATATCCTGTGGTAGCGTGCGCCGTCGACGTTGAGCTCGGACTCGATACCCGTGCCCAGGGCCGTGATGATCGTGCGTATCTCCGCGTTCTTGAGCATCTTGTCCAGCCGAGCCTTCTCGACGTTCAGGATCTTGCCCCTGAGCGGCAGAACCGCCTGGAATGTCCTGTCCCTGGCCTGCTTCGCGCTGCCGCCCGCGGAGTCGCCCTCCACGAGGAACAGCTCGCACTTGGCCGGGTCCTTCTCGGAGCAGTCAGACAGCTTGCCGGGCAGGTTGCCGACGTCCAAGAGACCCTTCCTGCGGGTGAGTTCCCTTGCCTTCCTCGCAGCCTCCCTAGCCTGCGACGCGAGTATCGCCTTGCTTATGCACACCTGAGCGACCTTCGGGTTCTCCTCGAGGTACTCGAACAGCTTCTCACCCACCGCGGACTCGACGATGCCCCTGACCTCGCTGTTGCCGAGCTTGGTCTTGGTCTGTCCCTCGAACTGCGGCTCCGGGAGCTTCACGCTCAGGATGGCCGTGAGGCCCTCCCTGACATCCTCGCCACTGAGGCCCTCGCCGTTCCCCTTCATGTAACCGTACTTCTTGGCGTAGTCGTTCACGGTCCTCGTCAGCGCGGCCCTGAGGCCGACGAGGTGCGTGCCACCTTCAGCGGTGTTGATGTTGTTCGCGAAGGTGTGTATGCTGTCCTGGTAGCTGTCGGTGTACTGCATGCCTATCTCGACGGTCAGCCCGTCCTTCTCGACATTGATGTAGATCGGCTTCTCGTGCAGGCAGGTCTTGCTCCTGTTGATGAACTGAACGTACTCCACGATGCCCCCGTCGAACTTGTATGCGTTCGACTGCTTCGACTTCGCGTCCGCGATCGATATCCTCAGCCCCTTGTTGAGGAAGGCGATCTCCCGCATCCTGCTGGACAGGGTGTCGTAGCTGAAATCCACGGTCTCGAATATCTGGGTGTCCGGCTTGAAGCGCACGTTCGTGCCAGAGCCTGGGGCCTCGCCGTCGACCGTCACCGGGCCGGTTGGAAGGCCGCGCTCGTACCTCTGAAGGTGCACCTTGCCCTGCCGTTTCACCCTGACCTCCAGCCACTCCGACAGCGCGTTGACCACGCTCAGGCCGACGCCGTGCAGGCCGCCGGAGACCTTGTATGTCTTCCTGTCGAACTTGCCTCCTGAGTGGAGCCTGGTGAGGACTAGCTCGAGCACATCCTGCTTGTACTTCTTGTGCAGGCCTATGGGGATACCCCTGCCGTCATCGTCGACGGACACGCTCCCGTCCTCGTTCAGGGCGACGGTAATCGTCGTGCAGAACCCGGCCATGGCCTCGTCGATGCTGTTGTCCACCACCTCGTAGACGAGGTGGTGAAGGCCGTGGAAATCTGTGCTGCCGATGTACATGCTCGGCCGCTTTCTGACGGCCTCCAAGCCCTCGAGAACCTGGATCTTCTCTGCATCATACGCACTATCTTCCATGACATCACAGCCCCTATCGCATCGGCTCGAAGACCTGCTATTTTCCGCCGCACCCCATCCCGATTTTCGGCGCTTTTTTCGATGTGTAAATTCACTAATGGGACGCAGATATTTAAATGCTTTTAGAATACTGTCTGGCTACCTGCAGAAACCCCCCTCCGTTTCCACTCCAGAACCGTGTCGATTTCTGCCCCCGTTTTCCATGAGAAATATCGGCGGATGTCGAAGGGGGCCGGGAGGCCTCGGCCCGCCCTCCGGATTGAACTTGCGGCGGGCGGAAGCATCATCGAACATCCATGACCTGACGGCATTCGACTGGCCTCGGTCCGGCCGCTGTTGAGGGCCGCGTCAAATCAAAGGCTTTATACCGCCTCTGCGCTTAGCAGCCACGATACTGGATGAGGGGGAGAAAGGGCGCACCGATTCCATCGGAAATGAAGGGGGTTTCGAAGAAAGAAGGTATCGAGCCAGATAGGCTGGTCAAGCTCTTCAGGGCCGGAAGAGTCGTAATTCCTTCGAATCCTAGGCACAGGGGGCTGAAGCCCTGCGCGATAGGTGAAGGGCTCAGGGTCAAAGTCAACGCTAACATCGGAACCTCCAGGGACTATGTGGACATCGAGCAGGAGCTCGAGAAGGCCAAGGTCGCCATCAGCCACGGGGCTGACGCCATCATGGATTTGAGCACCGGTGGTGACCTGAGGAGGATAAGAAGGAAGATAGTCGCGACGAGCTCCGTACCTGTTGGCACGGTGCCGATCTACGAGGCCGTCTGCAGGACATCCGGAAAGGGCGGGCCTACCCGTATGACTTCCGAAGACCTGTTCAAGACCATAGAGAGGCACGCCCAGGATGGTATCGACTTCATGACGGTGCACTGCGGCGTGACTATGGCCACCGCCGCCTCGTTGAAGAAGCACAAGAGGGTCACCGGGGTAGTGTCGAGGGGCGGGGCTCTCCTGATCGCGTGGATGCACGAGAACGGCCTTGAGAACCCGCTCTACGAGGATTTCGACCATCTCCTGGACACGGCCCGGGAACACGGGTTCGCGCTCAGCCTGGGTGACGGGCTCAGGCCGGGATCCATCGCGGACGCCTCGGATGTGCCCCAGGTGCACGAACTGCTCGTCCTAGGCAAGCTCGTTGAGAGGGCCAGGGCTGCCGGCGTGCAAGCAATGGTAGAGGGGCCGGGACACATACCCCTGAACGAGATCGAGGCGAACGTGAGGCTCGAAAAGGCGATCTGCAAGGGGGCACCGTTCTATGTGCTCGGGCCCCTCGTCACCGATATCGGCGCGGGCTACGACCACATAACTGGGGCAATCGGGGGCGCACTAGCCGCCTACTTCGGAGCGGACTTCCTCTGTTACGTCACCCCGTCCGAGCATCTCTCGCTCCCGACCGTCGAGGATGTGCGGGAGGGTGTGGTCGCGAGCAGGATCGCGGCACATGTGGCGGATGTCGCAAGAGGCAGGGGGTCCGAATGGGACAAGGAGATGTCCGTTGCGAGGAAGGCTTTCGACTGGGAACGCATGTTCGAGCTCTCGGTCGACCCTGAGCGCGCCGAGTCGCTCCACTCCCGTCGGAAGTCGAAGAGCCCCAAAGTGTGCTCCATGTGCGGGGATCTCTGCGCGATGAAGGTCGTGGACAGTATCCTCAGAGAGTGACTGCCGCCGCTAGAGGAACAGGCCCATGGGCAGCCTCATTATCATCCCCACGAGGACGTAGACTACGCCCGCCGCTATCGCGGCCATCATCGCTGTCAGGACGGCCTCTCCTGAGGATATGTCGTTCGCCACGCTGATAGCCTTGCCAACGATCCAAAGCAGCCATGCGAGCCCCGCGAAGGCGATCAGCAGCAGGACGGCGCCTGCGGCCGTCGCCTGGTCGAGCTCGGCGTCGGACCAGTCATGGACAGTCGTGAGGTCCAGGCCCTTGAACCCGGTGGTGAACAGCAGCAGGAGCACGATGCTCAGCAGCACATATGCCGGGTAGGCGTAGCCTATCAGCGCGATTGTCGCGCTGCGCTCTCCCCTGCCCCCGAAGACGCCCTTCGCGACCGCGGCCGCCGTGACGCTGAAGACGAGGAAGGCGAGGATGGACACCGCCCAGCTCACGAACCCATCAAGGGCGACCGTGAGCGCGTCACCAGTCGAGTAGCCCAGGACCTCTCCCATGTCCGCGGTCACGAATATGCTGACGACCGAAGACAGCAATGAGAACAGCAGCACCAGGGCCAGCGCGCGGTGAAGGTCGGTCGAGAGGTAGAGGCTGGTGAACGCCTTGGCCGGCGAATACATGACCCTCATGAGGTCTGCGAAGTCGAGCCGAGGAGCATGCTTCGGCAGCATGTAAAGCCCCGGGTAGTGAGTGACGCGCACGTGAGGATGAGTGGGGTACACGAAGGTCCTCGGGGGCACCTGTGCGACGTGGTTCCTCGGGAGCGTCACCGTGATGGTCGTCCCGCACTTGTCGCACGTCGCAGCGCCCATTCCGTCAGGGAGGACCTGCACGTAGCCCGCGCGGGTGCTCCCGCACGAGGGGCATCTGAGTTCGTCGAGGTGGACGACCTGCTCGTCCGGCATGGTTAGGTCGATGGAATCATGGGAATAAGAGGGTTGCTGATTCTACGGTCGTGAGAAGCGTGGAGCCACTGGAGGGTTTTGAACCCCCGGCCTGCGGTTTACGAAACCGCCGCTCTCTAGCGGCGCCCGCTGGGCGCGAGGCGCAACCGCTGAGCTACAGTGGCACGCGGCTTGTTGGGTAGATTGTCTTCCTAGTTAATCCTTTTCACAAGAGGACGCGCAGAATATGACCCGTCCAGACAGGGATGCCCTTCGAGAGGGTTTTTAAAGCATCGACGGCATTTATCCACGGGACGCCCAAATGGTGACCGACCTCCGAATCCCCGAAGGTATCATCGTCAGGACAGCCAAGGGAGGACAGGAGTCCCTCAAGGGCATCCTGGCGGATCTGGAACAGTACAGCTTCACTGGGTACATCCGCGTCATCCTCCAGAAGGAGATCATGAACTCCATAGGCTACCTGGTTGTGGAGCAGGGCATTCCTGTGATGGCTGTGTACGAGTTCGAGAAGTCGAAGCCCCGGGAGCTGAGGAGGATCTACACAGGGGAGAAGTCCCTCAGGTTCATATTGGAGGACTCACAGGACAAGACCTCCACCATAGAGCTGCACAGCAGGGTCCCCATCGAGGAGTTCGAGAGGCGGTTCCCTGACGCGAGGATATCCGGTGCGCCCGAGCCGGCGCCTAGGGCGAAGAAGGAACGCGTCGAGGAGGAGGCCGAGGCGGCCGCCGACAAGGTGAATGGACAGAAGGAGATCATCGAGCTCTGGAGGAGGAAGGGCTTCAAGGTCGAGACCCTCGAAGAGGCTCTCGGTAGGGGTGAACTCGACAATGAGCTCGAGGCGTTCGAACTCGACGCGCAGAAGCTGAAGCAGTTCGAGGTGGTGCTCAACAACTTCCCCGTGATGGGGCACGAGGACGAGATACAGGAGATTCGGGAGAAGCTCGACGACCGGACTAGGATAGCGGAGATAGAGTCCGATATAGAGTTCCTCCAGGAGAAGATACGCCGTCGGATCCAGAAGAGGAAGGTCGCCGAGGAGTCCATCAAGGAGGAGATGGAGAAGAAGAAGAGGGAGGAGCGCACGGCCGACGTATACGACCTCATATTACGCTACCAGGCGACCCCGGAAGAGACCTCGGAACGCAAGTGCCCCAGATGCGGGGGGGAAGTGGGCGAGGACGGGAGATGCCCGACCTGCAGCGCGGAGGAGGCGGCCCCCGCCCCGAGCTATGTGAAAGCGCTCCCGGAGGGGATGAGGTTCGACAACTTCGTGGTTGGCCCGGGATCGAAGTTTCCTGTTGCGGCGGCAGTCGCGGTCGCCGACGCGCCGAGCAAAACCTACAACCCGCTCCTGATCTTCGGGGGCTCAGGGCTTGGCAAGACCCACCTGTTGTCTGCGATAGGACACCAGGTCCTCGACAAGATCAAGGGAGCGAGGGTCGTCTATGTGCCCGCAGACAGGTTCGTCGAGGCAGTGAGCCATGCGATGGACGAGGCGCTGAGGCGCAGGATTAGGGAGGACCTGAAGCGGGTCGACCTACTCCTGGTGGACGATATGCAGTTCCTCGCGGCCGACCAGGCAGCCCAGCTGGAGATGGCCCAGATAATCGAGTATCTGATAGATTCTGGCAGACAGGTCGTGTTCGCCAGCGACAGGCTCCCCGCACAGATACCTGGCCTGAGCGACCGGTTCAACTCGAGGATACAGATGGGGCTCACGACGGACCTCCAGCCCCCGAATATGGACACGAGGGTGAGGATACTCGAGCTGAAGGCGCGGGACAAGAACCTGAAGCTCAGCAAGGAGATCATCGCGTACATCGCGGAGCGCGTCACGACCAGCGTCAGGGAGCTGGAGAGCGCTCTGACCAAGATCGTGGCCTTCTCGTCGATAATGAAGCTTGAGGTCGACCTGAACCTGGTCTCTGACATCCTGAAGCCTCTGGCTCCAGTGCAGGAGACCAGAAAGGAGATCATGAAGGATGTGAAGGCGGTGCCCGGGCACTGCTACCTGATCGAGGAGGAGAGGCCCATGTACAGCAACGTGCTCCTGTCCAGAAAGATGGACGAGGGGGTCGCTGGCTTGGTCATAACAAGGATGAACCCCAAGCGGATAAGGGACGAGTTCAAGGTCCCGCCGGAGATTCTCTGGCTGACGGACAAGGACAGCTCCCATGAGAAGACGGTGCCGCCTTCCTTGGAGATGCTCATCCATGTGATCCAGGAGTTCATCGCCTCGGAGGAGAAGACGATGATAGTCCTCGACGGGGTACAGTACCTGGTCAGCAGCACCAACTTCGAGGCGGTCCTCAGGTTCCTCAGGAGCCTGATAGACGAGATATCCGAGTCGAACGCCATCCTTGCCCTATCGCTGAGCCCTGAGACGATGAAGCAACAGGAGGTCTCCATCCTCGAGAGGGAGATGGAAGTGCTGAACCTCACCTAGGGACGGTTCAGTCGAGTTTCTCCATCATCGATTTGAATTCCCGCATCTCCCTGATGGCCTGCGGGTAGTCTCCGGACTTCATGAGGCTCGTCGCTGACTTGAGCACGGTGAGCATCGGTGTGATGTTCACGCCCTTCGCGGCCTTCGCCTCGAC
Organism: Thermoplasmata archaeon; assembly: GCA_041559015.1. Lineage (GTDB taxonomy): Archaea > Thermoplasmatota > Thermoplasmata > UBA10834 > UBA10834 > COMBO-56-21. The sequence continues at coordinate 13,418 of JBFFED010000016.1, forward strand.
CAGGTCTGACTTGGCCTTCACCATCTCCTCGTTCATCCTAGGAGGAATCGCCCTGTTGAGGCTGTCGGTGATGTTCTTGACATGCGTGTCGACCTTGTCGAAATCCTTCGACTCGAAAGCCTGGGTTGCCTCTCCCAGCAGCCTGCGGGCATCCTTCGTGTCGACAAGGAACATCTCGCAGTCCGCTATGAACTGCTTCGCGCTGGAGACCTTCTTCCTGGCGTCATTGTACCTGCCGGTTATGGGCACCAGCTCGCTCTCGACCCTATCCACGTAGACGAAGGCCGCCTCGATGTCCTTCGCGGACCTGGCGCGCGCCAGCTCCTGCAGATATGTCGCCGCCCTCGATACGTCGCCTCCGAACTCGCGGGCAACCTTCATGTCCTCGTTCAGCCGGCCGATGGTTTGGGACAGGTGGCTGTCTATCCTGCCCATCAAGACTGACTTGGACTGCTGCACAAGTTCGATGGCCCTCTCGAGGCGCCGCTCGCGCCCAGAGACTGCGGCCTCGTCGATGAGGTCCTTGCTCTCGCCGATGTCGACGTCCCGTTCCCTGGCGAGCGCCAGAAGGGGCTTCATCTCAGCGACCATGCGCGCGAGTTCCCTGCCCTTGTCCTTGGAGACTGGGCCGTGGGCCGCAGAAGGTGGGCGCCTGGGCTGGACTGCGGGCGCCCTCTCGGGAGCGGGAGCTGGCTTGACCGCAGGCTGCTCCCGGAGCTCTCTTATAACAGTAGTCTTAGGTTTCGGCGCAGGCCTGGGCTCGGGGCTTACCACGGCCTCCTGCTCGACCGGCTTCTCCTTTCTACCGAACTTGAGTTTGCCAAGCAGCCCCTTCATCGCAGTAGGCTTCTCCTCGACAGACTCTGGCTCCTCGTACTTCGGTGGGGGAGCAACCTCCCTGATAGGAGAAGGGGCCTCCGATCTCGCCTCCACGCGAGTCGGCTCCGGAACGGATCCAGCAGCAGCAGGGGCAGACTCTGGCTCCACGAACATCGCGCCGCAACCAGGACATGCCTTCGCATCGATGTTGACCAATGTGTTGCACGCGGGGCACTGGAACTTGTCAGCGCCCTCTTCAGCGAATAGGACGCCGCATTTCGGGCATGAGTTCGCCGTGGTCTCGACATGGGCACCGCACTGAGGACACTCGAAAAACTCCACTCCCGCGGGTTCCTGGGCAGCTAGCGTCGGCTCAGGGACCGGTTCAGGCTCCTTGACCGGCTCCGGTTCTTCAGCCGGCTGTGGTTCTACGACAGGTTCTGGCTCGACAGACGCGGGAGCCGCGGCAACCGGCTCTGGGGTCGGCTCAGGCGTCTCCCTGACCACGACAGGCGCGGGGGCTGGCGGTGGTCTAGACAGGACCTCCTCGACCTTGGCGTGTATCGACGGTCTGTCTGGGGTCGAGGGCGTAGGCTCTGGAGCCTTCTGGGACGATTCCATGTCCATATCGAATATGGATAGGTCAGTTCCGCAGAACCCGCATTTTCTCGAGCCCGGCTGAAGCGGAGAATCGCAGATCGGGCAGAGCTTCCCCCCGCTTGAATCTGGCAACTGGAAGGGCCTCCTTTGACTATCAGAGCCAACTTACGATATGCCTGGATAAATAGTTAATCGTTTTGATTTCGCATAATGATAACGGCCCTGGCCGTCGTCGCTGGCTGACTGATCTCTCGGGAGAAACATATTTCCACCTGCGCGTAGTTGCTTGGGACAGGGGAAGCAGAATTGCAGCTGACATCCGTCAAGGTGGAGTTCCCTGAGAGCGCCAATGTGATAATCGGCCAGACCCATTTCATCAAGACCGCTGAAGATATCTATGAAGCCATAGTGGGCACAGTCCCTCAGGCCAAGTTTGGCATAGCGTTCTGCGAGGCCTCCGGACCGTGCCTTGTCAGAGTCGAGGGCAACGACGATCGGCTGAAGAAGGTCGCAGAAGAGAATGCGATGAGGATCGGCGCAGGACACACTTTCGTCGTGGTCCTCGAGGGGGCCTATCCCATCAACATCCTGAACAGGATCAAGGACGTCCAGGAGGTGTGCGGTATCTTCTGCGCAACCGCGAACCCGGTCGACGTGATCGTCGCTGAGAACGAACGAGGCAGAGGAGTTCTGGGGGTAATAGATGGGGAGCGGCCGAAGGGCGTCGAAACGGAAAATGACGCCCAGGACAGGAAGGCGTTCCTCAGGAAGATAGGTTACAAGAGATGATTTGCGAGACGACAATAGCTCCCTTGGACCTCGACCTCACGCTCTCCTGTGGTCAGACATTCCGGTGGCGCAGGATAAGCGATTCATGGCAGGGCATCCTGGGCAGCAACGTGGTGACATTGCGCCAGCATGGGCGCGTACTAGAGATAGGCTCCGGCCTTGACCGTAGGCGCGCCGTCGCGATGGTCGAGGATCACCTGAGGGCGGGGGACGATGTCGCTCGCATACAGAGGAGTCTTTCCAAGGACCCTGTTCTCGCCAAGGGCATGAAGCGCGCAAGAGGGCTCAGGATCGTGAAGATGGACGAATGGGAGTGTCTCGTCAGCTTCGTCCTGGCGACTTACGCCAACATACCGCGCATAACGAAGATGGTGGAGACCCTGTGCTCCCGCTTCGGAGAGGAGATTGCAGGCGGGATGCATGCATTCCCCGACATCAGACGCCTGAGCCAGGCATCAGAGGTGGACCTCGAGGGATGCGGGCTAGGTTACAGGGCGAGGTACCTGAACTCCCTCTGCGCATCCATCTCTGGCCGAGACATCCAGAGGATGAAGCGGATGACTTTCGAAGACCTCAGAGAAGATCTGTTGGAGCTGCCAGGCGTGGGGAACAAGGTCGCAGACTGCGTCGCCCTGTTCGGGTTCGGCAGGCTCGAGGCTTTCCCTATTGATGTGTGGATGGAACGCTCCCTGGCCAGGCTCTACGGCGTCAAGGGCAACTATGGGAGGCTTAGGGCGTTCGCTTCGGAGAGGTTTGGAGAGTATGCCGGCTACGCGCAGGAGTACCTGTATTACAACGAGCGACTCTGCGTCCCCAGAGGCGACTGCTTGTTCTCAGACGTATGATGCGCGAGTCATCTCGTGCTCAAGCCGGGGTGGGTCCTGTGGTAGAAGTCCACGATCTCCCAGTCCGATAGCCTTCCATCGTCCCTTTCGGACATCACCGCTCCCATCTTGCGAGCGTACTCCGCCGCGATTCTGTCGCACTCCGGGCCTCCCTGGACGTCGATGAACTCGGTTCTCCCGCCTCCCGAGCGCTTCTCGAACGAACCGATGAGGGCCGTGCCCCTGAATATCGCGTACCTGCCTGTCTCCGGCAGGAGCTCCCTACAGAACGCCCTGAGATACTGTACGAGGTTGTCGGAAGGCGCGATCACGACCGTGTCGGAGAACGCGGCCTTCCCCAGCCTCGCGAATGCCTCCTTGCTCGCCCAGTGAAGCACACCTGAGCCCCTCAGCATGAACCCCTTCACTAGATGGCCTCTGTCCTCCAGCACCCGCAGCGTGCGTCGGACCTGCCTCATCGGTATCTCGTGGCCGAGGATGTTCGCGAGGCCCTCCGCGCTCATCACGCCGTAGACGTCGAACATGCGCTTGACGACAGCCGCCCATGCGTCAGCCTTGGACATCCTGATTCTTTTCGACGTCGTGTAGCACATATTCGCGTCCAAATAGACCCTGGAGGACGAGTACATCCTCCTGAGCGCGTCGAGCGTTCCCTCCCTGCCGAGGGGGGACAGGTCAACTAGCCTCTCGCGTTTGACGGGCTGCTGGTCCCTGATGATGCGCATGATGAGCTTCGCGTCCTTGTCCAGGTCCTCCAACCTGGCGGCCCTGAAGACCGACGCGGCCTCGGGGGTGCAGAAGCCCACCCGGTCCGGTATGAGACGGCCTCTCACAACGACGCCCCTCTTGTGCAGCTTCTTCAGATTCTCGAACTTCCTCACCCGCAGCAGGGCCTCGCTGTTCTGCCTGAGACCGCCGTACCTCTCCAGGGCGGCCGGCACATCCTTCAGCCTGGTTCGTCCGTCGAGGTTCTGCAGGGAGAATACTGTGCCGAGTATCTCGGACCGCTCGAAACACTCGGTCACCAACCTGCCTTTCACCAGCATCCCGTTGGATTCCTCGAACCCGCGCGCCAGGAACTCCGCCTTGACCTCGTCCGAGAGGGACGACGCCTCAATCCCGAGAACGCTCGTGACGCGCAGTATCTCGACGCCGAGCGCGTTGTAGAACGGCATCATGGCGTCGAGGGCGTCGATCAGGGAGCCCAGCATCCGGGGCTCGTCGAGGAGTATCCCCCTGACCTCGACGGAGCCCGAGAGAAGCCACTTCTCTATCATGCCCACGATGCGCCCGTGCCTCACCAGCGGGAATATCCAGCCCTCCCCGAAACGGGAGGTGATCTCGGTCCACTTATCGCTGAGGTAGGAATCGTAGAGCGACAGTATCCGGAGCCGATCGCCCGATCCCGGGGCCTCGTTCAGGGCTCCCACCTCGCCGGGGACGAGGAACATCTCAGTCTGCTCGAGCCCCACCGTGATGGTCGCCGCGCCGACCGCTGCGAGCATCGGTCTGGCCTCCTCCGGCTCGATGTCAAGGTACACCGCAGCCTGCATGAGCGTCACCGGCCCGAAAACGCGCAGATACCTCCTCAGTATCTTCTCGAAGGCTCCTTCCGGCTCGGGCTCTATGTCGCACGCCCTGTACACGTTCCTGGAGCTCCACGATTCGGCCTCGTCGTACTCCCTCAGCAGATAGCCCTTCCTGTCCAGCGAGTCGAAATGCTCCCTCATGATGTGGGCCGGAAAGCCCACGGCCTCCTGTATCTCCTGGTAGGTGCCGGAGCCGATGCGCTGGATGGTCCAGAGTATCTCGGCCTCATACTTGTCCAGGCTGTCTCGTCTGAACGCCCCGAGGTAGCTCGGGGTGTCCTCCGCGAGCACATACCTGAGCCTCCCCCTGACGAACCTGCCCAGGAGTATCTCGCCCCGCTTGCGCATCTCCCCGAACTCCTCCATGTCAAAGCGCTCGACCCTTTGGAAGATGTCGTAGACCATGCCCGACTCCCCGAACTTATCGAAGAACTCGCGCACGGAGCCGACCCTCGCGAACTGCTTGGACTCGCTGTACGCCCTCACCGTCTCCCTGTCGAAGACGGGGGCACCTTTCGACTTCAGCGTCAGGTAGTCCTTCGCGAGCATGAACTGCTGCTGCTCGCCGACGACGAACCTTCCGGAGACAATAGTCTCATCCCCGACGAGCTCTCGAAGGGCCTCCTCGGCCTCGCGCTCAGTCACACCTACCTCATATGCCAGGTCCTCGACGGTTATCGGTGCGTGATAGGCGATGTGTTTCTCGACGGCCGCTTCTAGGCACTCCTTTCGCGACAGGCCGGCCGTCGGCGAGACCGAGTATCTGAACTGGTCGCCCTTCGACTCCGACCTGAAGATATCGTTGGCTGACTCCAGGCGCCTCAGAGCCTCCTTGAGCGACTCCCTGTCCGCCTTCAGAGAGGCCTCGATCTCCGCAGCGCTCTTCGGCCCCTTGGAGAGTGACTTGAGAACCGCCATCTCAAGGGGGGAGTGTTCGATCAGCCTCCTATGGAGGCTGATGTACGTCTCATGGTCCTCGGAGGCGACGAAAAGGTCCCCGCCGACCCACACCGACCTGACCCTGCCAGACTTCAGGAGCTCGCCTGCCCAGCGCCTGAGCGTCTCGAACGGCACATCCGAGTGAGCGAATACGCTCTCGCCCTTCTCCCTGAAGAGGTTCATCGGGCCTGCGGCGCGAAGCGCCCTGGGGATGTCCTGCTTCTTATCGATCCTTGGGAACTTCGCCTCGAAGTACCGCTCCACCTCGTCCGTGTCGAACTGGTACTCGCTGACAGCCTCTTCGCCCAGGACCCTTGCCAGGACCTTCCTGTGGAGCTCCCGGAGCAACATGCTCCTGTCCTCCATCAAGACTATGTCCGAAATGCCTACGAGTATGACATTGTGCGCGAACGGGGACGGCACCCCTGAGAAGGGCTGGTACTCGAGCCGTCTCTCGCCGCGCTCGATGCTATCGAGGACCTCCTTCGCGTGCTTGAGGTCCATGACCTCAGTCATGATCTCCTCGTATGTCTCCGACATGACTGGGAAATCGTCTATCTCATGAAGCGCATCCAAGAGCCTGCTGGACCTGAGCTGCTGGCGACTGATGGAGAGTTCCTTGCCCTTGTAGTTCCTGAGGACCATGAAGCTCCTGGTGGCCACGTGCCTGAAACGCTGCTGGAACAGCTCCGACCCCTTGACCGCGCGCCTAAGCGTCTCCTCCAGGCTCCCGGAGCGTAGCATGCTGCCCAGGTCCTCCAGGACGAAGCCTTTGGGGGATGTGAGCATGAAGCTGTCATCGGTGACGGACACCGTCACGTTCGCCCTGAGCCGCTCTGAGAGCGTTGAGGCGTAAGCGCGGCTGAGCGCGTCGTTGACCCTCCGGCCGAACGGGAAGTGGAAAATGGCGCTCCTGTTGCCGGAGGCGTCCACATAGCCCTCAATGACCAGGCGCGTGTCGGTGGGCACCTTAGCCATCAGCCTCTGCTCCCTGAAGTAGTTGAGGATGGTGGTCGCGGAGCCCTCGTCCACCCCGAACTCCTTCATCAGCCACGACATGGTGTCCGGCTCGTCGGTATCCTCCAGCCTGACGTTCATCTCGCTCCTGAACCTCGCAATCATGACAGACAGGTCGAAGCTCCTGGGAAGCATCTCGCCAGTCCACGACGGGACCGTTGGCTTCCTCCCGCTCGCGCTCTTGACGAATACCTTCGTCCCCTTGGACTTCAGGAACTCGTAGCTCCTCCCGCCCAGGACGAATATGTCCCCCTGCGACAGCCGTTCGACGAACTTCTCGGACAGAGAGCCCACTGGGGACCCGCGCTCGGAGTAGACTGCGTAGTCGCTCTCCTCGGGGATCGTGCCCTGGTTCAGGTAGAATATCATCCTCGAGCCGCGTTTCTTACCGAATGTCCGCGAGGCCTCGTCGTACCACAACTTGGAGTACACTCCCTCGAAGGCGTCCTTCGCCCCGAGGTACCTGAGCACGCTCTCGAACTGCTGCCTCGTCAGGTCCTTGTAACAGTACGACCGCTTGATGAGCGCGTACGCCTCCTCGACGTCCCACTTGCGCTCGATCGACATGCCGACGAGCACCTGGGCCAGCACGTCCAATGAGTCCGAAGGTATCGTGACCCTGTCTATGGCCTTCCTGTGCGCCGCGCGGCACAGCACAGCGCACTCGACCAGGTCGTCCGGCTCGAAGACCACGATGCGGCCCTTCGAGGTCCCTCCGTACTGGTGGCCCGCGCGGCCAATCCTCTGCAGGCCCTTGGCGACCGACTTCGGCGAACCTATCTGCACGACGAGGTCTATCGAACCGATATCGATACCCAGCTCGAGCGAGGTCGAGGAAACGACCACCTTGAGGAGCCCGTTCCTCAGGCTGCCCTCGACATCCATCCTCGTTTCCCTGCTCAGGCTCCCATGGTGCGTGCCTATGTCCTCCAGCCCACGCTCTTTGAGCTTGTATACGACGCTCTCGGCGCCGCTCCTCGTGTTCGTGAACACGAGCGTGGTCCTGTGCCGTCCGATCATGTCCTTCAGCATATCGTACATCTTCGAGTTGACGACCTCGAAAGACAGCGCCGTCATGTCCTTGGTCGGGCAAAGGACCCTGAGGTCCAGGTCCCTCTGGGCGAAGACCTCCACGACGCTCACGTCCCTCTGACTGCCGCCATCGAGCCCCACGAGGTACTCCGCGACTTCGTCCAGAGGGGCGACGGTCGCCGAGAGCCCGACCCTCACGAACTCGCGGGGGCAGAAGCTCTGCAACCTCTCGATGGCGACCGAGAGGGCGACCCCCCTCTTCGAGTCGCACACCTCGTGGACCTCGTCTATGATGACGTAGTCGACCCCCCCGAACCTCTTGCTGAAGACAGGGGTCGAGAGCACTAGGGCAAGTGACTCGGGCGTGGTGATGAATATGTGGGGCGGGGTTCTGGCCTGCCTCTGTCTCTCACTCTGGAGTGTGTCTCCCGTCCTGACCGCCACCCGGACCTCCGGGGGGGGGAGACCCTTGGCCCTGAACATGTCGGATATCTCCGCCAGTGGCTTGAGGAGGTTCTCGTTTATGTCGTTGGCAAGCGCCTTCAAAGGAGACACGTAGACTGCGTATATCCTGTCCTCGAGCCGCCCATCGGCCGCCTGGAGTATTAGCTCGTTCAGTATGGAGAGGAAGGCGGTCAGGGTCTTCCCCGAGCCGGTCGGGGAGGAGACGAGGACGCTCTCTCTGGCGTGTATGAGCGGGACGGCCAAGGCCTGCGCCTCCGTGACCTCGCCGAACTTGCCCCTGAACCATTCCGAGACCACCGGGTGCATGAGGGCGAGTATCTCGTCCGTAGACGCTCTCCTATCCACCTTTGTGATCATCTGAACTGACCCGTCGAATCTGCTTCGTTATCCTGTGAGGATATTAATACGTTTTCAGCTGGCACGCCGAAACTCCGCCTAACTGGAAACGTATTTATGGGCACGAGCCGATGAAGAGCAAAAGCGGATGACGAATGGCCAGACTAACAACATCGAGGCACGTTTGTGCGGTCCTCATGATGGCGCTTCTGGCGCTGTCGGCTGCCCCCTTAGCCTTCGACGATGACGGAACTGACTTCTGCCAGCTACCAGCGAGGACGCTGCAGGAACCCGGGACTGGCAATGTGAACGTCACGGTGAAGAGCGACGCCGACAGGTTCCTGCCCGGAGTCAAGCTCACTCTTGAGGGGATATCCCCATCTCAGTACACTGACAGCAACGGCACGGCAGCGTTTCTCGACGTGCCATCCGACCTCGTCGGCGTCATCTACGAGCTGCGTGCGAACCTGACGGGTTATGACGATGTCCGGCTGCCTGTCACGGTCTACGAGAACCAAACCGTCGATGTCGAGGTGGTCCTTCAAGGAGGCATAATCTTCGGCGTGGTCACGGACCAGGCGGGGAGGGTCATAAATGCGACTGTTTCCCTTGCCTCGCCCACGCTGACCACCAGGGTGTCCGAGCTTGACGGAACCTATGCCCTCGCCGGGCTCCCGGGCGGGATGCACGTCGTGACGGCGAGCGCAGAGGGATTCCGCCCGCTGACGAAGAGCGTCGACTTGCCCATCGGATTGTTCGCAAGGCAGGATTTCAGCCTGACCCCGATAGAGGGATGGATATCTGGCCGTGTCTACCACGCCGCCCTCGGGTCCCCTCTGAGCAACGTGAGCGTGTCAATCGAGGTCGGCTCGCTGATACTCACGGCGACGAGCAACAAGACCGGGAGTTACAACATATCGAGCGTCCCAGAAGGAATCTACACTGTGACGGCCCTGAAGACCGGCTACAATGCTGGCATGCGAACCGGCATCGAAGTCACTAGGGGAAACGGCACAGAGGGCGTGGATTTCGATCTCACCGAGAAGCCCTCGAGGTTGTATGGTGTGGTCAGGTCCGGGACGCTCCTCCTGGTGGGCGTGAATGTATCAGTGGTCGGGACCAGTTTCTACAACCTGTCAGGTCCGGATGGCAGCTATGAGATCAGGAACCTGACGGCGGGGGTGTACAATCTGACCGCATCCGCTGTCGGCTACCAGACCATGACCGCTGGGAACCTGACAATCACCCTGGGAGGAGAGATACAGCAGAACTTCAACATGATCGGGCTCCCGGGCGCTATCCTCAGAGGCAAGGTGTATGTCGCGGACTCGCAGGAGCCGCTAACGAACGCTCAGGTCACGATCGTCAACTTGAGGCCGCAGCCGATATCGAGGGCCACCAATATCTACGGGGAGTTCGAGTTCGCCGGCCTGGCCGCTGGGACATACACGATACATGTTGAGAAGACTGGCTTCAGGCCGATCGAGGTCAGCAACATACTGGTCACCGAGGAGGAGCCAGTGAACCTCACCCTGGAACTGACGCCCCTCAGGGAAGCGTTCGAGGGGTTCATCTTCGGTTTCGACATGGCCCACTCGATGATGATACTCGCACTCGTACTCACGATAATAATCCTGGCTGTGGCCGTCTACCTCAGGGTGAGGTCCTTCCAGACGCCTGAGAACGCCCCCGCGATCCTGGACGAATCCGAGGAGGAGGAACCTTCGGTGGCTGGAGAGGAGGGCTTCGAACAACGCGAACCCGAGAGGGACTCGGAATCGGAGACCTGAGAGGGACTGGCCTCCCGCCGCGTGGAGTGCCCTCACTCAGGCCAGGCCGAGCTTCTCCCTGGCCTTCTTCTCGTTCTCCTTTATCTTCACGCTCACATCCGAGTAGAGGCTGCTGCCGTGGGTGTCTATGGCGACCGTCAGGGGCCCGAACTCCTCACAGTTGAGAATCCAGATGGCCTCAGGCATCCCGAGCTCGAACCACTCGACCCCGCTCACGCTCTTGATGCCCTTGGCTGCCAGGACAGCCGCGCCACCGGTGAACGCCAGGTACACGCAGCCGTGCTTCTTCATCGCGTCGATTGTGGGTTGCGACATACCCCCCTTGCCTATGATCGCCCCTGGCCTGAACTTCTCGATGAACTGAGGCTCGAGAGAGTTCATCCTCGACGAGGTCGTGGGGCCAGCCGCGACCGCGACCCACTTGTCGCCGTCCTTCTTCATGATCGGGCCGCAATGATAGACTGCCGCGCCCTTGAACTCGACCGGCGTCTTCTTGCCCTTCTCGTTGTACTCCAGAGCGTGGATGTGCACCTCGTCCCTGCCGGTGAACACCACCCCGCTCACGTAGACCGTCTCGCCCACCTTCAGCGCCCGCACATCCTGCTCGTTGAGGGGCGTCTTGAGAATCTTCGGCATTGTCATCACACCCCATGCGTAGGATAAGCCGTCCTACCGTCCGGATATATCATGACGGTCCCGCGCCTGCCGCCCCAGCATTGGACGTTGATCCCGACAGGCAGGCTGGCTGTGTGGCAGTACGCATACTCGATGTTGAGCCCCAGGCAGGTGGTCTTGCCACCGAGCCCCATTGGCCCTATCCCGAGCATGTTGATCGCCTCGAAGAGGTCGGTTTCCAGCTTCGCGATCTCCGGGTCCTTGTGCCTTTCGTTAATCGGGCGCAGCAGGGCCTCCTTCGCGAGCTTCATCGCGATGTCGGAGGAGCCCCCGATGCCCACGCCGAGTATAGTCGGCGGGCAGGGGTTGCTGCCCGCCCTCAGGACAGTGCTGAGGACGAACTCCTTGATGCCCTTGAGGCCCTGGCTCGGGGTGAGCATGGCGAGCTGGCTCATGTTCTCAGAGCCGGCGCCCTTCGTCATTACTGTGATTTCGATGTGGTCCTTGTCGTGGATGCGCCAGTTGATGTAGGGCATCCTCTCGCCTATGTTGTCTCCTGGGTTCTTCCTGGTTATCGGATGCACCGCGTTCGGCCGCAGGGGGACCTCCTTCGTGGCCCTCCTGACGCCCTCGATGATTCCCTTCCCGACATCCACCTTGCAGTCCTTCGGCACCGCGACGTAAAAGATCGTTACCCCTGTGTCCTGGCACATTGGCGTTGTGGTCTTTATCGCCATATCTATGTTGTCCACAATCGCCTTCATCTGCATCCTCGGGACCTCGTCCGTCTCTGACGCGTATGCCTTCCTTATCGCATCCTCGACGTCCTTCGGCAGCTTGACGACCGTCTTCCGCAGGAGCTCGACTGTGGCGTTCGCGACATCCCCCTCTGAAACCATGACCAATCAGTCCTCGGCCCTCCGAAAGCCTAGATAGAATTAATGCCTTTTGCATGAACCAGACAAGGATGCGACGACTACCAGCTGTCGCTCAGCACGTATGCCCCGCGCTTCGTCTTTACCAGCCGTATCTGCTCCCCTTTACGAGAGAAGGATCCGGGTTTCCTGAGCTCCAAGGGCGAGTTCGTCTCTGGGTCCAGGACCTGTATCTCGCGCTCCGAGTCGACCAGCACGACGGCTCTAGGTATCCGGCCGCGCTCCTGGATCAACTGCCAATCGGACGCTTCGCCGGTCTTCATCGACCTCCCCTCGCCAGTCACGACATCGACCGTGTGCACGACTCCCCGGGAGAGCCCTCGGACATAGTACTCCCGCCCTTGGTGCTCCACGACGTCGCCCTTCGTGAAGCCGAGAAGACGTACCAGGAAGGTCATCCTGGACACCTCCTTGCCCCCTTTCCTGCCCCAGAGGCTGGAGGACTCCTTGAACTCCGCGCACAGGGTGTTCTGGAGCTCGCGAGCCACCGTCCGCGCGGCGCTGATGGTGCTGAAGTAGAAGTCGAGCCCGCCCTTCACCGAGTCTATCCTGCTGATGAAGACCTCCCTGCTCGACCTGCGCATGCATGCGACCCTCGAGGTCACAATATCCCTCATCTCACGCTCCAACTGCTCCCCCAGCTCCCTTTCCTGGCCCCTCAGCTGCAGGATGGCCTCGTAGTAGCTCCCCTTCTGCTTCGAGCACTCGGTGCACGAGCCGCGTTTGAGCCTGACCATGGTCCGGAGCTCCCTCTCGAACGTGTGCCCGTCCTTGGTCGCCACGATACCGACAGAGGCCTGTATGTTCCTCTCGTCCGCCTCTGCTAGGCGGACACTGATGGCCGAGACGGTGGCGCCCTTCTCGAGGACGAGGGCCGCCTCGATGGCCGCTTCGGCAGCCTCCCGGACTGAGCCGATGTCCTCCCAGCCCTGCCCGGTCTGCATCGAAGAGCAGTGGGCGCACAGGATCAGGTCGACATGGTCTGGCAACGTGGCCACAGGATGACGCTTCGAATAGCACTCGACGCACAGGGAGCCTATGAGCTCGGACTCGCGTCCGCACTCGACGCAGAACATTCAGATCATCCTCGCCATCTGCGCGTGAGGCACGCCCCCGATGACCATCACGCACCCCTCCTCGACGAAACCCCGTCTGATGGCGATTTCAAGGGTCCTCTTGCCGGCCAGGTTCGCGACGGTGGCCATCTCTAGCCTGTTCACGAGCATGGGCTCGTCCGCACTCTCGCCGTCGTAGAAACTCTCCGACAGGTGCAGTACCAGGCCCTCGGACCTGAATGTCTTGCCAAGTATGTCCGAGTCGCAGGCGGCCACGAGCACCTCCGACCCCTGCCTGTACACCTTCACCCGAATCATGCGATGCGCTCCTCGCTGGCGAGCTTGAAGTAACCCGGCTGCGGAGAGTAGACCTCTCCCGCGTCGCTGAGCCGTTTCAGGAGGGCGCGGACCCTATCCTCCGGGATGTTCTCCGCTCCCGCCTTCTGGATCAGCTCCTCGGCGCTCACGCCCCTGCGCTCTTCCGAGAGCTGCTGCACGAGGTTCCTGAGGACGTATATCTGCTCCCTCTGGCTCCTGCTCGTGCCGGTCGCGATGATGTCTATGTCCCTCCTGCCGCCCTCGCTGGCCACCTTGCCAAGGTAGTACTCGACGATCTTGATCGACCTGTCGGCGTCGTCCTTGTTCACGATGTGGCTCAGACGCGCCCTCGCGCTGGCCTCCGACAGCCGGATGAGCGCCTCCAGCTGCCTTGCGGTTATGGGGACGGACGCCTCCTCGCCCTCGCCCAGCTTCCTTATGGACACATAGTACCCCTCGAGGGTGCTGACGGCCTCGTCGCTCATGATGGGCGTCATACGCTTGCTGTACGCCACGTATTTCCTCAGGAACTCGCGATCCATCGCCGGGACGAGGCCCGAGCTGTCCCTCATGATTTCGGCCGTGTCGACCTCTGTGATCGTCTCCGGGGACTCGCGCAGCTTCACCTCGCCCCTCCTGTGGGCCCTGAGTATGTGTGCGGCCACCTTCCTGTCCTGCTCGGAGTTGGGCCTGTCGGTCATCGTGAATATGGCGTCGAACCTGGAAAGCAGCGCAGGGGGCAGGTCGATCTGATCGGCAACGCTCCTGCTGTCATCGAACCTGCCATACTTCGGGTTTGCGGCTCCAAGGACAGCGCATCTGGACTGGAGGGTAGCGGTGATGCCCGCCTTGGCCACGGATATCGTGCCCTGCTCGAGGCTCTCGTGAATGCTCGACCTGTCCTGGTCGTTCATCTTGTCCAGCTCGTCGATGCAGGCGAGGCCCTTGTCCGCGAGCACGAGCGCCCCCGCCTCCAGGGTCCACCGCCCCTCGCCGAACTCGTCCATGACCGCAGCGGCGGTCAGGCCGGCCGCTGAGGACGACTTGCCCGAGGTGTAGATGCCCCTCGGGGCCAACTGCGCCATGTACCTCAGTATCTGGGACTTGGCGGTGCCGGGGTCGCCGATCAGGGCGATGTGTATGTCCCCCCTTATGCGCGTGCCGTCGTCCATGAGCTTGCTCACGCCCCCGAACAGCTGCAGAGCCAGCGCCTCCTTCTCCTGGTCGTAGCCGTATATCGTTGGGGATATCGATGCTATGATCTTCTCGAACGGGTCCGGGGACTTCGAGAACTCGAGTATCCTGAGCTCGTCCTCTGGCGTTATGAGGACCTCCTCGTACTCCTTCTCCTCGTACTCGATCGAGTTGATGTCCATGTGGATCTCGAACAGGGTGCTCTTGACCTGCGAGCCCTTCTGAGTGCTCCTGAGGATGCCGTTCAGGATCACCCTGTCGCCTGGGGAGATGCGCCCGGACAGGTCGTCTTCGATGTATCCCACCAGGCGCTCGGGCTGAGCGCCCCCCCTCAGCCCCTCAGGGGGCTCCTGGGTCTCTATCTTCTGGGTATCCACGAACTTCGACGGGTCCGTCAAGAGCCTGAACTTGGTCGAGCCCGTGCCCCTGCCGCATCCGCCCTCCTCCTTCGGGCACTCGAGGGGCTCGTGGAAGAGCATCCCCTCCTGCTCGACGGCTATCCTGTGGAGGCACCTCGCGCACTCGAACTCCGCGAGGGTCACCCTAGGCCTCACCTCGGTGGCCTTCCTGACGAGGCCCTCGACCGAGACGAATGTCCCCAGGTGCTTCGCCCGCAGCTTCCGTATCTCTATCCTGGAGTCGTGGGGAAGGCCCTTGATCCTGAAATGAACGAACGGGTTCGTGAGCGCGTGGGAGACCATCCTCTTGAGGGCATCCTCGGCGCACCTCATGGAGAGCGTGGGGTTCTGGAGCGTGTAGTTCGCGAGGTCGGGGTCGAACTTCTCGACCTCGGCGAAGTCGATGTACATGCTGCGGACGTCGGGGTAGAGGTCGGCTATCGCGGATACCTGGTGCCTCCGCTCCTGGCCACCCATGAACTCCTCCCAGATGGCCACCAGGTCCTCTGGCGTGTACTCCTTCGGCGTATCAGCTCCCCCCGGATGTCATCGTCGATGCCCTCGCCCTTCCCAGAAGGTCTGGAAAAGGGGAAAGGGAATCGCCTATGTGATACATAAGGCTACACGTCCCCGGCATCGTCGTTACTCCTTGCCGTTGCGTGTAGCATACGTGCCTGAGCCTCGACGACCTCCGCGCTCGTGCCAGCTCCTGCATATGCCTCCAGGCGCCCCCTGTTCATGTCGACGAAGGTCGGGCCCCACTTGAACCTGCTCATGAGGTGCTCCGCGCGTTCCCTGTCCCCGAGGATGTACGCCGCGGCCGCGAGGGCCTCTGCGCTTGAGAGCCGCTGGGCCTTGCCGAAGTTGGTCGGGTTCGCAGCCACGAGGAACGGCAGCGCCCTATGCCTGAGGCCGGCCTTCACCTTGGGGAACCGCGAGAGCTTGTTCCAGGAGCAGTCGAGGACTAGTACCCCTTTCCGCTCAGCTGCCTCGATGTCCTCCCTGGAAAGGGCCTTCTCCGCCTCTGGGTCGAGGACTATCGCGCCGCGGGGGATCGCCCTGGCATCCCTCACTTCCCGCAGGTCGCCCAGGCGCACGAGCTTGGCAGCCGTGCACTTCTTGGGGTCGTCCTCGCGCTCCATGAGCGCGAACAGGCCTATGTTGGGCATCGCCGAAGAAGTGGGGGCCCTCATATATAGGAGCTTCGCACGGGGCCGGCGAACCTGGACGATGGTTCATATGGAGGTGCGGCGTTATGCGTGTCGCCACGATGACGAGAAATCTACCGCTGAACAGATGATGAGAGACGGGCGATCCGAGTGGCATGTCTACCGCAGAAAGTAATTTAGACCATGCGGCCATCAGTGTGCAAGAGGGGTTGAAGGGACTATGGTTACGGGCTTCGATTACCTGAGCCGCGACAGGGCGCTCCAGGAGCACTGGCTCCGAAGATTCGTCGCCGTCCTGATAGATTGGATCATAATCTGGTTGCCCGTGTCCCTATTCATGAACATCTTAGGCTTCCTGTGGCACGGGTTCGTGGTCATCTCCGTCGAGAGCGTGCTGTTCTTCCTATACTGCGCTTTGTTCGACTATGTGATTGGTGGAACTGTCGGAAAGATGCTCCTGAAGCTCAAGGCCGTGAGCGTGACGGGCAAGATGGACAGCGCTCAGGCGCTCCTGAGGAACGTGTCCAAGGTGTTCGCCCCGGTGCTCCTGATCGATTGGATACTGGGCATGGCAACGGACACCGGCGATCCGAGACAGAAGTTCACGGACCATCTAGCCAGGACTTCCGTGATACTGCACTGAGCTCTTAGGCTCAGGGCAGCCTCCAGAGCCAGCCCCTCTTCTCAAGAGAGGCCTCGCCGACTATGAGGCCCTTCCTCCTCATCTTGGTCAAGAAGAGCACGGTCTGGTCCGGGCATCGCCTGTGCTCGTCCCGGGCGAGCGACTCGATCTGCATTGTCGTCAGCGGGCCCATCTCCCTGAGCATCTGGACGACGAAGGACTCCGCCTCGGACTCGCCCATGACCTGTGTGGAAGCCGCCTCGGACACGCTCAGCCCCATGGCATATCAGATGATATGACATCTTCCTTCGCAGAGGGATGGCGATGGGCTGGCCGCTATGCTGCAGTGAGTGTGGTTGTTGAAAAGAAATCGGAAAGGAAAGGGTTTCGATATGTCTCAGCGGAATGACTCAGTTGCTGGCTTAACCCGTGAAGGATATGCCATTACCGATCTTCTCGCCCGTCTCCGTGTATATCAGCACAGCGCTGTATGTTATGCCGTTGGAGAAGGCGGTGGCGCCACCGTACGTGAACACCTTGAAGTAGTCGGTACCACTGAGCAGGCCATTGCCACCCACGTCAGTGACGTGGAGACAGACCACCAAGGGCGTGAGAGTTGCCTTCGTAGAGTAGTTCATCGTCACGGCTGAGCCGCCATCGAGGTCTGTCGAAACGATATCCCACTCGGCGAAGTTCGTCCCGTCGCTCAACTGCACCTTAATCAGGTCCCACGAAACATCGGACCTCGTTATCGAGACGATGCTTATCTGCTGCCCGCCCGCAATCGACTGCTTCGAGTAGGTCGCGGTCGGCGTAGTCGTCGATGTCCCGCCGAAGCCCAGGACCATGACATATAGCACGGCCGCCAAGACGACGGTGATCGCAACCATCAGGATGGTCGCG
>JBFFED010000017.1:0-30411 GCA_041559015.1 Thermoplasmata archaeon
GCTGCCGTCGAGGATAATCAAGGGCCGTTTGGACACGATGTCGAGTCGCCCAGGCCATCTCACCGATGAAAGGCCTTTCCTGATATCCTCATCTGTGACGTCCAAATCTGGCGCTCTCAATCGCTCAAGCGCGGCGATAGCCGTTGCTGCATTCTCGGCTTGGTGGCTCCCCACGAGATTCATCGACAGGCCGGAGATGGTTCGCATCCCCTCGTAGTCGAACTTCGTTCCGCTGACAGCTTGTCTCACCGAAGAGACATCAAAGTCCTTCCCGATGCGTCTCACTCTCGATTTTTTCCTCGCGGCGATGCTTTCTATGACCGCAAGCGCTTCGCGCCTCCGCTCGCATGTGACTGCCTCGATGCCATCCTTGATGATCCCCGCTTTCTCCCTCGCGATGTCTTGGATTGTGCTTCCGAGATAGTTCGTGTGCTCGAGCCCTATCCGGGTTATCACGGAAACCTCGGGCAACAGGACGTTGGTCGCGTCTAGCCGTCCGCCCATGCCAACCTCTGCAACCACCAAGTCCACCTCTTTCTGCGCAAAGTACTCGAATGCAAGTCCCGTCGTGAACTCGAAGAAGGTTAGCTGCTTCTCAGGGCCCTCAGAGGCCATCGCCTCCATGACTTCCTTCAGCTCAAGCCCCAGACGGACAACGTCACGTTCCGAGATCAGCCTGCCATTGATGCTTATGCGTTCCCTGAAATCCACCAGATGGGGGGACGTGTACAGACCGACGCTGAGGCCGTGTGACTTCAGAATGCTGGCGACAATGGCACAGACGGAGCCCTTGCCGTTCGTGCCTGTCACGTGGATGGCCCGCAGATTCCGCTCTGGACTCCCAAGCCTATCGAGGAACTCCTCGATGTTGTCCAGCCCGAGCTTGATACCGAAACGCTCAAGACCGAACATCCAACCGGTGAACTCGTGGTAATCCATGTGGTCGAGGGGGACAGATGCTGCCCGCTCTTAATGGCTTTGTCTGGAGCAGACCGTCGCGGTCCAGTCATGGAGGTCGAGTTTCTCGGCTTTGGCCATCCTCTCCATCGCCTTCATCACTCCAGAACTGTACTGCGCCGCCTTCTTGGGTCTGTCCGCAGAGTGAGGGACGAGCGCCCTCCCCAGATCTCTCAGCACAAGCTTCCTGCCAGAGACATCGATCTTCCTCTCGACGGGCACGCTGAGCGCCGCCATGATGACGGCTTCGTCCGTGAACGGAACCCCTATCCTCTTTCCCATCCTGCTGGCCTCCGTCCGCAGCATCTGGACCTCAGCGAGCGTCTTCACAAGGTCGGAGGACATGGCCGCCTCAGGGTCGGTGTGAGCTTGGTACTTCGCGTAGCCCCCAAACAGCTCATCTGCTCCTGTTCCCACCAAGAGCAGCTTCTCCTCACATCTGTCGAGAGCGCACAGTACCGGCACGGTGTACGATATCGGCACAGGGTTGACGGTTCCGAGGATTCCGGCCGACCTGACGACGTATTCCAGGAGATTGATGCCTGAGAGGTGAGTCACGGTGGTCACTATGCCGTCAGCCTGGGCGGCCTCCGCGGAATGCTTGTCATCGAAGGAACCAGCAATGGCGCATGTGTATCCTCGGACATTCCCCAACTCCTTTGCCAGGGCAGTCACGATTGAGCTGTCCAGGCCACCGGAGTATGCAACCCCCATGGTCTTCTCATCTCCGGCAACCTTCTTCACAGAGCTCCTTAGGACCGATAGCAGCTGGTCGACCTCAGTCATCGTGTCCACGAAGTGCGCTTCACATGAAAAAACCTCGCATGGCATCCGACCCCAATACACAGGAACCGCAGCAAATGCGCGCCCACGTCGGATGGGCGAGCGCAGGCCAAATATCCTCTGACTTGGCTGTCGCAGTGGTCTCGACGACGGCGACAGCAGGGCCCCGCAGCCCCCGTCTGGGGCAATCTAGCATCACTTTCAGTACCGCCAGGCTACTGGCAAAGGCTTAAAAGGCATAGAGGATATTTACCTGCAATCCCAGCTCACCCAGCCCGTATCGGAGGGCGGAAAAATGGCTGACGACGAACTTATGAAAGTCAAAGTATGCTTCATCGGAGATGCAGGCGTAGGCAAGACCAGCCTCATCAAGAGATTCGTCCTGGACGTGTTCGACGACAGGTACATCGCCACAATCGGTACCAAGGTCACGAAGAAGATCGTGGACGTCCAGGGGCCACATGGACAGGCCAAGGTCATGATGCTCATTTGGGATATCATGGGCCAGAAGGGCTTCCGGGAGCTGCTCAGGGAGGCGTATTTCTTTGGCGCGCACGGCGCCATAGCGGTCTGCGACCTCACGAACAAGGAGACCCTCGAGGAGCTCAGGTACTGGATCAAGGCCCTGACTGATGTCGCTGGAGACGTCCCCGTCGTGTTCTGCGGGAACAAGGTGGACCTGGAGAACGAGCGGGTTGTCAAGGAGGAGGACCTCCAGGAACTCGCCTCAAAGTACAAGGCGAAGGCGTTCCTGACCAGCGCCAAGACGGGCCAGAACGTCGAGAACACGTTCAAGGAGCTGGCCCTCGGCATCTCAGAGAAGATGAGGTAGGGCTGAGGGCGGCCAGGGCCGTTCCCAACCTTGATAACGAGCGGGCAACGCTTATAAGTCCAGCATAAGCTATGAAACACCGAACAGAGGCGAGGTTCCGGTGGCCCCTCAGCAAGGCGACAACCACATAGCGCAAGTGAGCCCACGGTCTATCGAGCCGATCAAGCCGCTGGCTGTGCTGTTCGTGCTCTTCGTCTTAGTCTCGCCCTTGGCGCCTCTGCTCTCAGGAGACACCGGGACGGTATCTGCGGAATCGTTGCCCGTATGGACCAGGGTCTTGCACCTCCATGATGGGTTCGAGTACGAGGCAGGACGTTATGACTGGATGAACTCCACTGGCCCCTACAACCCGCCATACACGGATTATGATGGGGATACCCATGAGGGGATCACGATTCGTAAGAACCTGCCGTCCCAGAGGTGGGATCATCACTGGGTCCTCTATCCTGCTTCCGAGCCAGGCCTGACGCTCACAGGGGATCTGAGCGCTTACCTGTGGGCGAAGTCGAGGGATAATGCATCGGGTTCTCTGATGACGGCCATTTTCTTCGACGCCCCACCTGACCAGTTCTCCACCCCTGAACTGGGGACGGAGATTGGCAGGGTGACGATACCCATGCAGGGACCGGTCTTCTCGATGTTCCGGCTGTACAATTTCACGGTCCCGGATGTATCGTACACAGTGTCCGCAGGCAACCACCTGGTCATGACCGTCCAGCGTGGCGATTCGCTCAACGACGGCCTCATTGTCCACTTCGACAAGACGGACTACGATTCCTACATCGTGCTCAGGACTTCCACCTTCATCTCTGTCGATGCCCTGCACTCCGAGGACGCGTACGGTGTGCCGAGGAGCTTCTTCTCCGACTCAGAGTCGGTGACGGTGGAGGCGAACGTGTCCAACCCGTTCGGCGCTTACGACATAGTGGCCGCGCGTGCCTCGGTCGCCTATCAGGATAACGGCACTGTCTTGTATCCACCTGGGATTATGGCCGAGGTCGCCTCCGGTCCATCGCCAACACCATACTGGAAAGTGTTCAACATAACATTCGATAATCTTCCATCTGCCTCTTTTGTGGTCAATGTGTCCGCGTTCGACCCGCAGGGTTCCCCCTCATGGATGACCATCGCGATCACCGTCGTCACTGTACACAATTTCGAACTTGTGGTCCCGTCCATAGTGACGGTCGACCAGCAGTTCTCAATGACCGTCTCCGCTATGAACGAGACGGGTGCGGTGATTCCGAACTGGGCGGGCACCGTTGAGCTCCTAGCATACAAGAGCGACATGGTCTCTCTTGGTGAGGGTGGTCTTTCCATCGCCTCCATCGCGTTCACGCCCGCGGACTTCGGCCAGGTGACGGTCAACGACCAGACCTACAACTTCTCGGAGGAACTGGTTCGCATCCAGGCGTCTTCCGGAAGCCATGAGGGCTGGAGCGATGTCATCGATGTCAGGAGCGGCCCTGTCGTGCTGATCAACGTAGATCCGCCCGGCCCAATCGAGCTCAATTCCAGCGAGTCCAGGCTCCTGACCGCAGAGGGCAGGGATGCCGGAGGAAGGGTCAATACCACCTGGATCCCGTACTGGCACATGGGTTCGACCATAGGGACGATTGACGGCTCTGGCCTCTCGGTCACATTCACTGGGAGAAGCGCTGGGACGGATGAGGTCATATGCCAGAACAACGAGACTGGCGCGAGTAGATCCGTCTTCGTCACGGTCGCTGCGGGCGAACTTCACAGCATTGTCATCAACTCGCCTTCCAGCCCGCTGCAGATACGCGAGGGCCTGAGCCAGCTGCTCACGGCCACTGGCTACGACGAGTACGGCAATGAGGTGGACATATCGGGCGCGCGCTGGGACACCAGCACCTCCGGCACGGTCGAGGGGACCGGAGCCTCGGCCGTCTACACCGCAGGATACATACCCGAGACTGGAGAGATTAACGTGCGCTTGGGCGGTTTGATCGGGACTCTGGAGGTCGTAGTCCGGGAGAGCGTGTATGGCCCGTGGCTTTCGCCTATACCTGTCCAGATCAAGAACGAGGACGCGGGGTCGTGGACCTTATCGCTCACAGGCTACTGGCACGATGTGAATGGAACTGCTGGACTCGTGTGGAGGACGGAAGGCGTGAACACCTCGCTGTACTTCGTCTCGCACGACGCGGACTCAAACGCCCTCATGCTATTCTTCACGCAGCCTGACAAGCACGGAGAGGACGAGTTCGCACTCTGGGTCGTGGACCCGACCGGCTTCTGGACCTTCCAGGTGGTCACTGTGAGGGTCCTGCCATTGAACGACAGGCCGATGTTCGTGAACGACCCCCCGGTAGAGCTGTACGTGAGATTCGAGACGCCTTACACTTTCGACTATCGGTACTATGTTTACGATGTCGACAACCCGAAATCCGAGCTGACCTTGGTCCTCGCGGACCCGCAGCCGACGCGTGGCCTGATCTCCTTCGATGGCTTGATTGCGACATTCATCTTCGAGAGGGGGACCAACGGAGCAGGCTACTTCGAGTTCGTCTACATCGAGCTGCGGGACCTTATCGACCATTCGTCGCTGACTCTGGTGATCCGGGTGACTGACGACTATCCTCCCTCGATGCTCAAGGACCTCCCTGATCTGGAGATGAACGAGGGCGACGTGATGTTCTTCGCCTTCGACCTTGACGACTACTTCTTCGACCTCGATGTCGACGATGTCCTGGTGTACACCTACGGCTTCGAGCACTTGGAGATATGGATAGACCACGTGACGAACGAGGTGTACATCAACGCGACGGAGGAGTGGTCGGGCGTCACTGAAGGCACTTTCACCGCCAAGGACCCGACCGGTGCCCTCAAGGTGGACACCATACAGGTCACCGTCTGGCCTGTGAACGACGCCCCTCGCGCAATCAAGCCCATAGGGACTATAGTGGTGAGGTACGACACCGTCTACGTATTGCCCTTGAAGAATTACATCTACGACCCTGATAACTCGATGGACACCCTCACATTCTCCATAAACTGCAGCTATGTCAGCTACACGTGGACCTTCATGGGCTCTCACCAACTGGAGCTCCTGTTCCCCGCGAACCTCTCGGGGCCGTCTTACACTGAACCCTACTTGGTCCATGTCGGGATGACCGTTTCCGACCCAGAGCCACTGTCGGTTGTCAGCAACTTCGTGGTCCGCGTCACCAACAACTTCCCTCCTGAGGTGATCGCGAGCGATCCGGACCAGATCTACTATTCCTTCCAGGAGGACGGATACCTGAACAACTCCCTGAGGATGTACGACCTCTTCTCGGACCAGGACGATGACTCGTTGTCGTTCATGTTCTCTGGGCTCAGCCACATCAAGGCCAAGCTGTACTCCAACGGGGTTGTCAACCTCACCGCGGACGTGAACTGGTCCGGGACGGAGACACTCGACATCATGGCCATCGACGGAGGTCTCGGTTGGGCCTCCATCGTGGCATACGTGACCGTCACAGAGGTCAACGACGCGCCCGTGATATCGTCCATCCCTGATCAGATAGTCAGGGGCGGCCCCAGGAACTCGAATTACTTCATCAAGATGTTCGTGACCGATTCCGACAACGATTACTCGGACCTGACGTTCATAGCCTCACCATCCGAGCACGTGGCTGTCGTCGGGGAGTACCTCTACTTCAGCTTGCCAGATGGCGTCGATGTCATCACGGTCACGCTGCGTGCCGGTGACGGTGAGTTGGAGTCGAACACGATGACCTTCAAGGTGGGTGTCTCGAAGACCATGGCCGAGAGGATCGGGTACCCGTACTCGTTGCCTCTCGTGCTGCTCGCTGCGGCTGTCGGCGCCTACTTCCTATCCCTCCGATTGCCCAGGCCGAGTTCCCTCGAGAACCTGTTCCTCATACACAACGACGGCAGGCTCATACACCATGTCACCAGGGAGGAGAACACGCTCCTCGACAAGGACGTCCTCAGCGCGATGTTCACCGCTGTCCAGGAGTTCGTCAAGGACTCCTTCCAGAAGGGCGAGGTCGGCCTGAAGAAGCTCGAGATCGGCGACAAGAACGTCCTCATCGAGAAGGGCAAGTCCGTCTACCTGGCGATGATATACTCTGGCTGGCCCTCGAAGGAGGTCTTCAGGAACCTTTCGATGCTTCTGCGGGACATCGAGGAGAGGTACGAGGGAAGGCTGGAGAAGTGGAACGGCACGATGAAATCAGTCAAGGGCGTGGACAAGATGTTGCAGGACTTCATGGGCAAGGCTTTCAAGCCTGGGGTCTGGCACGAGGAGCCCGAGATTGCTGAGGAGGAGTGGGTAGACCTCATCGACAAGGAGGCCTAGGCCAGGCCGTCCTTGGCCACGCGCATCGCATAGCTGTAGAGTGACTCCCTACATGGCGCCAATTGTACCTCATACTCATCCCTCATCTTGATGGTGACTGACCTGCGCATGAAGTTCATCGGAAGGCAGCCTGAATAGAGCAGTGAGTCGTGGAAGAACCTCAAGGAGAACCGGGAGCCGAGCGCTCTTCGGACATCGCCTCTAAGCTGGTCCGTGGCCAGCTTCCCCAGTAGGTACGAGGAGAAGTATGTCGGAGACATCGCGCAGGCTCGTGCCTCGCTCCTTGCAGCGCCGCTGTCCACCGAGCACTCGGAGGCCAACATCTTGGCCCCGCCTTCTATATCCAGCGTTCCCAGGACAAGACGCACCTCGACTATCAACCTCACGATCCTGTACAGGAGGTCGTTCATGACCGCCAGTCGCCCGAAGGTGGAGTCGTTGAACCCCTGTTCCACCATCAGTTGCTCGGTGTAGAGGGCCCATCCCTCCGAGAAGTCTGGGGAGGCGGAGAGGACCCTGATACAGGACGGGTGCGTATTCGAGCATATACCCTGCAGATGATGCCCAGGATATCCCTCGTGCACCGCTGTGTTCACGATGCCAGCATGGCTGTGTTCCCGCAACATGCTAGCGCTGTCTCCCGGGGGCGTCACGAGGAACAGGCCTGTCCTGTCGCCGTCGAACTTCCCAGGCTCGAATTGCCCTGCGAAGGCGAACATGTGCCTCATGAACTCTGGGGTCTCCATGACGACCAAGTCCTCCGCCTCAGGGACGGTGCATAGGTCCTTGGCGATAGTGAACTCCCTGGACCTCTCGACTGCTGACCTGTACTCCCAGAGGACGCTCTCGGAATCGGCCGGATGATCTGACTTGAGGGCCATTATCGCATCGAGCGGGTTCCCGGTGGTCGTAATCTGCCCCGAGAGCCTGGCGATCTCATGCTTGCAGAGCCCAAGGTGCGCCTCGCCAATCTCCAGGAGCTGTTGGGGCGTGAAATCGTATCCCTTGACCTCAAGGTATCTCGCGTATTCCTCAGGGGTGATGGCATAGTCGTCCATGGCGGAGGGCAGCACCTCCCTCTTCAGATAGGAGGTGTGCTCCTCGATGGCGTCAGTCGCTTCTTTCACAACCGCATGTATCCTCTGGTGAGCGTCCTTCTCATCTGTTCTCGAGCTCACATACGTTTCCATGCTCTTGAACAGCGAAGGTAGTTCGGCGCCGACCTCGTATGCCGCTTCATTCCAGGACCTGTAAGGCCTTGTGAGGGCCTCCCTGCACTTTGGGAGGTAGTCCGGGACGGCCCCTATGCGACCGATTATCGCCTCTATCCGCTCCTCAACTCCAGGGTGCTCTCTTGCGAACAGGAAGAACAGCGAGTGCCCGATTACGCTGGGGCCGTCACAACCTCTCTCATTCTTCCTCAATTCGGCATACTCGAAGCGCTTGTTGTCCAGGATGTGTATTGCGAGATCCCTGTCTAGGGATTCCTCCGACGAGAGCGAACTAGCAGAAATGTCCCCAAGGCTCCCGCTGAGCTCCTGACACCTCTCAGCCCGCGTCTTCAAGGTCTCTTGACACGGATCTCCGAGCATCGAGTCGTATCTGTGCCACCCAACCTGCGTTGCGAAGACAGGCTCCCAGCTAAGGATCTCGTCCATCACCCTCCGGGTGAAATCACTGAACCCAACTGACATGTGGACTGCCCGGCATCATGGCGAGGGAATTTAAAGGTGTGTCTCTCGGAGATTCGGAGCGCAACGGCTTGTGAGAACCCGATGGTAATAACCTATCGCAAAACCTTATACACCCCCCAAATCATCACATGAACCCAGATGTCTAGCTCTACCCATCGACAGCAAGTCACGGTGGCGTTGAGGCGCGACCTGGGGCTTCTCGATGTCACGATGATCGGGGTGGGCGCCATGATAGGCACGAGCATCTTCGTGCTGATAGGCGTCGCCACAGCGGAAGTGGGGGCCGCAATCATCCTTGTCTTCGTTCTGAACGGCATCACCACCCTCTTCACCGCGGCGACATACGCAGAACTCGGCTCATCGTTCCCGGAAGCCGGGGGCGGGTACGTATGGGCAAAGAAGGCCCTCCCGCACCCTGCGGGATTCCTGTCCGGTTGGCTCACTTGGTTCGCTCACACGGTCGCCTGCAGTTACTATTCGCTCGGTTTTGGCTTCGCCATGGTGGCAATGACGGGATATGCTGGCATTGATTTCTTCGGCCTCAATGATGACATGATGGTCAAAGTCTTCGCGACTGCCGCGATTCTGTTGTTTCTGGGAGTGAACTACATTGGCGTCGGTGCCACGGGGAAAGCGGGAGATACGATAACGCTCGTGCAGGTGCTGATCATTGCGTTCTTCGTCACTTTCACCATCCTTTATGCCTTCGACCGCCAGGGCATTGACATAATTCACAACTTCGATTCTATCATCCCAGAGAACAGGGACCTCACGAACGTGCTCATGGTGATGGGGTTCACCTTCATCGCGTTCGAGGGATACGACATAATCGTTCAGTGCGGTGAGGAGGTCAAGGATCCCAAGAGGAACATACCTAGGGCCATCTTGATATCCGTCGTGATTGCGTCAGTCCTCTACATCTCCGTTGCGTTCGCATGCCTAGCCAACCAGAATGCCCTGCCTGGCGAGGAGATATGGAACGAGAACACCGTCATTAATGCGGCCGCTGAGATAATCCCCTATGTGGGCGCCCCGCTGCTGATATTCGGGGGTATCCTCTCGGCAATGGCGGCTCTCAACGCGACTGTGTTCTCGTCATCGCGTGTGAGCTTCGCGATGGGCAGGGACGGATCACTGCCCAGGGCCTTTGGATCCGTCCACCTGCGGAGGAAGGTGCCTCACAACGCCACGGCCGCTACCGGCATGATCATGCTCGTGATGGCGCTGATCTTCCCGTTGGAGGTCGTCGTCGCCGCCACCTCAATAATATTCTTGCTGGCATTCTCACTGGCCAACATGTCCTCGATTCGTCTGAGGAAAAGGCTTACCGCGATGGATGTCGGATTCAGAACCCCTCTCTTCCCCCTCATACCTGTCATAGGCATCATCTCCACCCTCGGCGTTGCGGCCTATCTCTGGTGGCTCATCCCTGAAGCCTGGTACATAGCGCTGGTCTGGGTGGCCATCGGCCTTGCCGCATCGGCGTTCGCAAGGCCCAGGGAGGAGCCCGTCTCAATCGTGCGCGCGAAGAGGACAGCGCCGAAGCCGCTGACGAAGGAGCAGACAGACAGGTTCAGAGTCTTTCTCGCCCTGGAAGACCTGGGCGATCTGCGGCTCGTCGAGTTCTCGGGTCTCCTGGCAAGATATTTCAACGGTGAGCTCACGGTGAACAAGATTGTGGAAGTCCCGGGGGCGACGCCACTCGATGCAATAGGCAGGGACTACATAGATGAGATATCCAACGGGCTCAAGAAGGCCATAAGGGTCGCTCCTTCGAATGTCACGGTTCACCCTGTGGTATCAGTGTCTCACGATGTCGCGGGGGCGATAGTCGACAGGACCAGATATGAGACCGCCAACCTGCTCTTGCTGGGTTGGAAGGGCACGAGACGGAGGGGCAGGACCATCCTCGGCAGGAACCTCGACCGCGTGGTCAGAGAGGCCCCCTGTGACGTGGCGATAGTGAAGACGCGCCGTCTCAGGAGAAGGATTGAGAGAGTCCTGCTGGTGTCAGGTGGTTACTTCGAGACCAGGAAGGCCCTGCTGCTCTCACTCCCGCTTGCGAGGGAGTACGGGGCCGAAGTCCTGATTCTCTCCGTAATCACCGATGAGAGGTCCCTCGAATTGGCCCGCGGCAATGCGGAGCGCCTGAGCAAAGTGTGCGCACGTGTGAAGGTCGAAAGCGAGATGAAGTACATCCACTCCAAGAGTCTGGTGAACTCAGTCATGGAACACGCAAGAGACTGCGATATTCTGGTCATGGGCACGGGCCCTCAGTCCACAATCGAGAGGACCCTCTTCGGCGCGGTGTATGACAGGATCATCCGTTCGGTCGAGGTGCCCGTTCTCGTCCTGAAGACGGCAAGGGGGACAAGATCAGGATTCGTGCAGTTGCCGTCATCTCGAGGTCCGAAGACGCAGGGCAAGGATTAGGAAACGACGGAGCCGCCGAACAGCT
This sequence comes from Thermoplasmata archaeon, assembly GCA_041559015.1. Lineage (GTDB taxonomy): Archaea > Thermoplasmatota > Thermoplasmata > UBA10834 > UBA10834 > COMBO-56-21. The sequence goes on from JBFFED010000017.1 coordinate 11,055, forward strand.
CTTCGAGCGCCTTCCTCGCAGTCCTCGTGAGGTCCATGAGCTTCGCATCCTGATAATCCACCCATGCTATCTCGGTGACCTCCTCGCTCTTCCGCTCCTCCCCGCCCACAGGCTTGGCGAGGAAGTCGACCAGCACATAGTGATACCTGGCCCTCCCATCATCGTCCCTGTCGATCATGTCGAACACGTTGATGAGCTCCAGGATCTCCACCTTGATGCCTGTCTCCTCCTCGGTCTCCCTGGCACATGCCTCCGAGAGCTTCTCTCCGACCTCGACGAGTCCTCCGGGGATGCTCCACTTGCCGGCTCCGGGCTCGAACGCCCGTTTCACGAGCAGTATCTTGCCGTTCTTGATTGCCACCGCCCCGACGCCCACTAGGGGGTTGGAGGGGTATGTCCGCTTGTCCTGATGCACCGTCTCTTCGCTCATCTCATGTCATCCTCCCTGTTTCTCCAGTATCGCAGAACCAGGATTGCCGCGAGGGCCGTGGTTGCTATGACGACTATCGCCAGTGCGCTCTCCCATGTGAGCCACTCATGTCCTGATGGTTCGAGGATCGCGAGCGCTCCCGCAAGAGTGCATCGTGTGATGTTCTCCATCTGTCCGCCTGAGAGCTTGTCGATCGTGTCATGGGTACTGTGGTAGTAGGGGTTGACTGAGCTTCCGTAATCCGTCAGTCTCTCTGTTATGAGCACAGCGGGGTAGTCCGCTGCCCAGAAGGGCGCATGATCGCTGTAAGTTATCCTGGGCTCCATCAGAATGCTCAGGTCAAGCTCCAGCCGCCAGTTGTCAATAGCCTTCGTGGCCAGACCGGCAAAAGACACATCCTCGGTAGCCGTCACAATCGTCCCGTGGTTCTCAGGATCATCGGTGTAGCCTATCATGTCCAGGATGATAGCGCACTCGTACGCCACCCCGGCCGCCTTCTCAGTCTGAACGAAGTGCGAGCTGCCTCTGAGTCCACCTGTATCGTCAAACCTTATCTCCTCGGCCCCGAAGGCCACGAACTTGAGGGTACTCTCCACCCGGAGGTCGCGCGTCGCCTCGGCTAGCTCTATGATTGCCGCGATGCCTGAAGCGTCGTCGTCCGCGCCTGGCGCGGGAAGCGCTTCGACGAGCTCAAGTGTAGTGGCCGCGCTGTTCTCGCTATCATGATGCGCTCCGAAGAGCACCACGCCAGCCTCTGGGTCCGTGCCGTTCAACACGGCCACAATGTTCGAGGATGAGTAACCAGAGAAGGTGAAATTCTGATAGTGGACGTCATACCCAAGGACCTTGAACCTGCTGTACACATAATCGGCCACGTCCTTCGACCTGTCCAGACAGAATGCCCGAGAGCCGAAGTCCTGGAGGTCCTTCACGGTGGCGAGCATGTCCTTCGCTGAGATCGACTCTAGTCGGTCCTCGATCGACGGGTCTTCCGCGGACGATGTCACAGATGCGCCCGGCCACGAGACCGTCAGGAGCAGCGTCGCAGCGAGTGCGACTGCCATTCTTGGAATCGCCCAGGTCCTCGAGGCGGTGATGACTGGCATGGACGCGTCCGGATTGACGATGAATCCTATAAAGAGATTAGGCCATACAGTTCGCCGTGCGGACCTCAGACGTGTTCAGATCCGTGGGTAGGCAGCTGGGATTCCGCGAGGTGTCCCTGGAGTACTGTCCGCGTGCCGAGCTGAAGCACACATGGCGCAGAGCAGGTCAATGCCTAGAACTGAGAATCAGCGACTACCTCGCACGCGCCCCCGAGGATGTAACTGAGTCACTCGCGTGGTACCTCATCAGCAGGGCGGCGGGCAGGAGATGCCCTCTAGGGAAGGCAGATGCGTATCTTGCTTATGCGAGGTCCAGCGAGCTCTGGTCCGGGAACCGCGACATCTATCTGACGAGAGCCAAGAACCTCTCCCTGAACCCGGAGGGGGAACACAGACACCTCGTCACCATATTCGACTATGTGAACTCATTCTACTTCTCGGGGAAGCTTCACCCGCCAACCCTCGCCTGGACCTCGGAACCCCCTTCGAAGCGCCTGGGTTTCTACTTCGCCGCCTTGGACCTTCTTGCAGCCAATAGGGTCTTGGACTCGGACGCGGTCCCGCGATACGTGCTCGAGTTCGTCATGTATCACGAGTTGCTGCACCACGTGAACGCCCAGGACGGCCGCCCTGTCCGAAGGGTCCATCACACTAAGGAGTTCAAGGAGCAGGAGCGGCTGTTCCGTACCTACAGAGAGGCGGAGGTCTGGTTGAGACGGCTGGTGTTCGAGCACAGGAGAAGATGGTAATGGGACTTGTCCCCCGGGCGTAACAGCGCGGTTCATGGCATGCCAATGCACTCTCGCCGCCCTGACCCTCCCGGGGGTTGCTGTTGCGCGACGCGTTGTCCCCTACACACGCTCCGGTGCCTCACCGTTGATTCATAGAGGGACCCATATGACGCCGCACTGTAGCCTGGCGTCGGAACACTGCATCACGTAGATCAGCAGCATACTGTTCCAGGCAGCCCATACTAGATTCAAGGATGCATATATCCCTTTCCGTCTCTGCGTACGATGTTCGGGCGCAAGGGCGCCCTCATACGGTATCAGGGGTTCTCAACAGTGTTAAGGTAAGTATCATGCCTGGGGACAGCGATTCGACGCACGGGTATGCTTCAGAGCGAGATTGAGCGGGTCGTCGAGGATTCCTACGGCAAACTCTTCCAGATCTCCATACCAGCTGTGAGGTACTACCTGTTGTCCGACCTCAAGGCCAAGACGGCTGCTGATCCTATGGTAGTCCGGACTCTCAAGGAGTGCAGGATGTACCCTCCGCGCCTGCGCCTCCTCAATGGACTGAGGTCGGATGGGACATGGCCCATATCGAGACAGAGGAGGCTCGCCGAGGAGAAGGGCCCCGGGCCTCCGGTCGGCTGGACATACACCACAATGCTCAGGAGCCTCTACGACCTCGGCGAGTACCAGACCTCGAGGGACGAGGGCAATGTGCAGGCGGCCCTGGACAGGATACTCAGCTGGCAGGAGGATGACGGGCACATACCTGGGCCCACGACGAACCTGTTCCATCTGCCACACTACGACGGTCTGGCGCTGAGGATGCTCCTGAAGTTCGGCATGAAGGAGCATCCTGGTGTGAAGAGGCTGTCAAGGTGGCTGGTCAGCCTGCAGCGCCCTGACGGAGGCTGGCTGATCCCTTACCTGGAGGACATGAGGTATCTTCCCCAGTACAAGCACATGAGGGTGGGGGATTTCATGAACCTCATCCAGAAGAAGGCCGTCCCAGAATATGACGCTGAAGATTATCACGATGTCCCGAGCTGCATATGGACGACAGTCATGATCATAAGGGGGATGTCGCACGACTCGGACATGACGAGGTCGAGCCAGGCGCTCCAAGGGGCTAACTTCGTGCTGGACAACTTCTTCAGGAGGAACCACCACGCGGCCATGCTCAGGTCCGAGACGAACTGGACCAAGTTGAGGTACCCCACCTACCTCGGGAGCGGTCTGTGCGCCTTGGACATACTCACTTACATGGGGTTCGGGGTGGAGGATGAGAGAATGGAACGCCCCATCAGGTGGCTCCTGTCGGCTCGCTCGGCGGATGGGTTCTGGCACCAATCGGACCGACCGCATCCCGAGAAGGACCAGTGGATAACCGAGGTCGCCCTCAGCATCCTCTTCAGATACGCACAGTCCATGAGGGGCGAGCCGTTTGGGATCAGGGCCCTTGGCAGGCAGTGAAGATCCTGAGCCCCTGGCATGCTGGCCCCACCAATTGGTTCTTATAGCCGCAAGTCATCATAAAAGACGATGGCAGCGCTGGTCGGCTGCTCCGGGTGGTCATACGACGACTGGGTGGGCAGGTTCTACCCCAGCGAACTCGCGAAGAGGAAGGGCGAGTGGCTCTCGTACTACTCGAAGTTCTTTCCCACGGCCGAGATCAACTCGACGTTCTACAGGGTTCCTAATGAGTTCATGGTACGCTCTTGGATCGAGCGAGGGAGGAACCGGCCCGGGTTCCAGTTCTCGGTCAAGCTGCCGCAGATAGTCACGCACGAGTCGATCCTCAAGGACGAGCCCGAAATCGCCTCCAGACAGGCCTCCAGCTTCGAGGAGATCTGCGTCCGGCCACTGTCCGAGGCGGGGCTCCTCGGAGGCGTCCTGATCCAGCTCACGCCGTACTTCAAGTTCGAGGGGAAGCAGAGCCTGGGCAAGTTGAGGTCGCTCTTCGGGATGCTGGACACCGATGCGCACGATTACGCCGTCGAGTTCAGGCATAGGAGCTGGCTGAACGAGAGGGGTAACGAGCTGGCCGCGGACACGCTCGAGACCCTGCAGGAGTTCCAGGTGGCGAATGTCATAGTTGACGGACCCGGGTTCCCGGTGACTCGGTCCTTGACTGCTAAGCACTCGTATGTTCGCTTTCACGGGAGGAACTACGATATCTGGTTCAAGGAGGAGAAGGAGGATGACTACAGGATCAACCGGTACGACTATCTCTACCCTCTCGACCAGCTGGAGCCGTGGAAGCCAAGACTTCAGGAGATCGTCGCGAACTCCGAGGTGGCCAGGATATACTTCAACAACCACGGCCGCGCCAAGGCTGTGAAGAACGCCTTTCAGATGATGGACCTGCTCGGCGTTCCCCACGAGACCAAGGACGTCGACATCCAGGATCAGAAGAAGCTCGGGGAGTTCGGCACCTAGGCCGCGAGTTCCGCGGTGCTCGTCCCATCCTCCCGCTCAAGGACCCTTATCACGTAGTTGGTCGAGTCCTTAATATCCTCGATGTGCGTGATGAGGAATATCTGCCTGAACTGGACCGACAACCTCGACAGGGCCGTCATCACGCTCCTCTTCCTATTGGGATCCTGGGACCCGAATATCTCGTCTAGCATCAGGAAGTTGATCGGGGCCGCCCCCGTCCTGTCCGCAATCATCCTGGATATCGCCAGCCTGAGAGCGAGGTTCGCGAGGTCGGACTCCCCCCCGGAGAACCTGTCCACGGGGTACATCTCGCCCTGGTCATCTATGTGCAGCTCGTAGCTCTCGTTCAGCTCCACCTTCGAGTACCTTCCCTCGGTCATGGCCTCAAAGCCCTTTGAGGTCAGCTCAGAGAGCACAGGTGCCACCCTCGCCATCAGCCGGTCCTTGAACCCAAGGAGCGTATCCACGAGCAGGCCCAGCTCCTCCGAGGCCCTCCTGTCGTGCTCGATTGCCTTCTTAACCCTCCCGATCTCCTCAAGCTCCGTCTTCGTCCTCTCGAGATCGGTGGCAGACTTTTCGCGCAAACTGCTGAGCTTCCGGACGATGTCCTTCGCGTTCCCGAGGGACGACATCTTGAGGTCGAAGTCCTTTGACGCCACTGCGTACTCCTCTTTCATCGGCTCTAGGCGAGCAGCTATGGTCTGATACTGGGCCTCTTCGCCCAGGGACCGCTTGACCATCTCACCCACATCGCCCATCTCCTTCTCGTCGTTCTTGGCCCTGCCTGCGACTACGCGCAAGCCTATCAGCTCCTCGTGGAGCTTTCGCAGCGCATCGTGTTCGGACTTGATCTTCTTGTATTGCGATTCGTCGAATCGAATTGGCCCGATGGACCGGAGCGCTTTCCTCCTGCCATCCAAGCGCTCCTTCAGTCTGGATAGCTCAGCCTCCTTCTCCTTGTGGGCGGCTTCCGCCTGTCTGAGCCTCATCAGCTGCTGGTCCAGGTTCGCCCGCCTCTTCCTGAGCGCCTCCTCCTTGCTCGCAATGGCCTTGAGTTCCGCTTCCAGGCCTTTCGATTCCGATGCCAGCTCCCCGACAGCCTTCTCGGCCGCCGAGGCGGACTCATCCAGCTTGACTACGAGCAGCTCGTAGGCCTCCTCGAGGGTTCTCTCGCAAGTGGGGCACACGCCCTCTCTGCCCGCTGCTCTTATCTCCTCCAGCTTCTTGCGGTCCTTGCTCGCCGTTTCCTCGCGCTCCCTCGCCTTCGCCTTCAGTTCCCCCATCTTCGCGGACAGGTCCGCTTTCATGGTCTGGCACTCCGACATCATGCGCTCGGTCTCATCGACCTTCGACACGATGTCGTCCTGGCCGGAGGTGGCCTCCTTGGCGGCCTCGAGCTCCTTCGCTCGCCTTGCCTCCTCCTTCTCGTCCGAGGCTATCTCGACGGACACAAGCCTCGCCCTCTCGCTCTTCTCCCTCTCCTTCTCCATCTGTTCCTTCGCTTCCGCCGCGGATGCGAACCTCTCCTCGTTGCCCTCCAACTCGGGCAACCTCTCGAGCCTTCTCTTCGCCTCCCCTAGTCTGGAGGCTATACTCTTCTCTCTGTTCCTGAGCTCTGCAATCTTCGCCCTGGTCGCCTTCAACCCGCTCGCGGCCTCGCTGTACGCATCCGCATCCTTGCGCAGACTGTCCCTTCGTTTTCTCGCGGCCTCCGCCTCGGTGTTCGCCTTTCTCTCCGCTGTTTCGGACTCCTCGAGTTCCTTCTTCGATCGTTCGGCCGCCCGTTCCAGCTCAGGAAGCCTATCTCTCAGTATCTTCTCCTTCTCTCGCCCGTCCTCGGCCAGCAGGGTCATCTGCGCGCCATCTATCCTTGATTTCGCGTCTCTCAGGTCGGCTCTGACCCTCGTGATGACATCGTCCACCGCGTCGATGCGCAGCATCCTCAGTACGACTTTCTTCCGCTCCCCCGCGGCAACGTTCTGAAGGGCGTTCAGCTCCTTCTGCCTGGCGAAGACGGATGTGAAGAACGACTTGTGGTCCATGCCTATGAGCTTCTCGACCGCACCTCGGACGGGCCTGTCGCCCTCAGCGAGGACCTTGTCCCTGGTCCTGAGTTCAGCCCGCATCGAGAGGCTCTTTCCACCCATCTCCCGGACGATCCTGTACTCTGTCCCCCCGAGCTCGAATTCAAGGGCTGCCGAGCAGACGTCAGATGCGGCCGCGCCAGCCCTCCGAACGCCTTCCCTCGAGGTCCTCACGACTTCCTCGACGTTCCCGAAGAGCGCCCAGGCGACAGCCTCTATTATGGTGCTCTTGCCAGCGCCGTTCAGCCCGAGTATGCCCACGACGCCATCGGGGAACTGGAGCTTGAGCTCCCTGAACCGTCTGTAGTTCCTGAGTTCGAGGTAGGATATCCTCATTCTTCGTCCCCCTCGAGATATGGCATGCCGAGGGCGAGCAGGCGCGCCTTCTTCTCGTCGGTCATGTCCATTGACGCAACGTACTTCTTGAACTCGTCCGCGAGCAGGCCGATGTGCGAGTCGCCTTCTTGTGAGCCGCTCTCCGCCTCCTCAGCCCGCTCTACCTTCAGCTCGAAGTGCAGAGCGCTGCTCCCCAGCCTTCTCAGGGCACCCAAGTCCAGGCTGCGATACGCCTCGGAGGCCACGTTCCTGATGACCAGCCTCACGACCTTGTCATCTATCGACGAGCCGCTGATCTTCTCCCGGACTCCGTTCAAGATCTCTGACGATGAAGAGCCCTTGGCCTCAAACGCGTCTATGTCCAGCATCTCCCTGATCGGCAGTTTGTGGAACTTAACCGAGTGGGAGCTCAGGTCGACCTCCACGAGGCCCTTGTCCTGGCCAGCCTCGCCGAACCCCATCCGCTCGGTAGAGCCTGAGTAGTACGCCCTTTGTGTGACCTTGGCGAAGTGGTGGAAGTGTCCCAAGGCGATGTAATCCCAGTCGTCCTCCAAGGACTCCTGCGAGACAGCCTGTTCGTTGAACTCGTCCATGTTGTAGGTCCTCGAACCGGTGACTCCAGCGTGCAGCACTAGGACGTTGAGTCCGGAATCCTTGTCAGGCTCCGCGCTCATCACGACCTCCGCGAGGCTGGGCGTGACTGAGTGGGGGACGGCTTTCACCGTCGCGTCGCCGATTCTGATGTCCGCAACTCCAGGCTCGTGGACCGGATGGATGTGCTCGAGGTGCTCGAAGATACGGAACAAGCTGCCCGTCTCCCTCAGGCGAGGCGTTGAGTGGTTCCCCGAGATGAGCACTGTCTCAATGCCAGCTCGAGAGAGCTTGATCATCTGTTTGAGGGCGGCATCTATGGCCCTGTTCTGGGGGCGGACGGTGTCAAAGAGGTCACCCGAGTGGACCACGATATCGGGCTTGAGCTCGATCGCCTTGTCCACTGCCTGCGCGAACGCTCCGTAGACATCTGCCTCTCGCTGGTTGATGCCCTCAACAGGGTCGAGCTTCGAGTATGCACTGAACCCGAGGTGCGTGTCAGAGATGTGCACGAGCTTCAAACCCTGTCACGCTCCATCGCCGTGATTATGTCCTCAATGTCCTCCAGGTCGGTGGAGGGTTCTCCTACCGCAGGGCTTGCCGTCCCCTCGAAGATGCCTTCAAGGCTCTTGTCTATTGTCTGGACCGAGCTCCAGATGGCCGTGATTGCAGCGACGATGACCGCCGCCGACAGCATGGCGAACACAGGTCCCTGTTCTCTCAGCGATTGCACCAGCGGTGACACCACGATGAACCCAACGACCAGATAGAACGCCAGGAAGATCCACTTCAACGCCTTCGCCGTGTCGTGGTATCCTATGTTCTCTGCGGACTTCGTGCTGAGCATGGCCTCGCTCGTGGATATCTCGATCAGCCTTATGGTCCTTGACCAGATGCCGAAAACCGAGGCCGCGACGACAGTGAGCGTGCCTGTGAGGAGTATGAACAGGAGCAGCCATCCATTCCCGCCCACCAGGTATGCGTAGGTCGAGGTCTCCGGGGACAGGCTGACGTAGACTGCGATGGCTGAGACCATGGCGACGACATAGATGAACAATCTAGATACACTGTCCCTCATCTCGTTTGACAGTCGAAGAGACTTACCGGAGCGCTGCTTCACGTTTCTGAAGAGGAGGTTCAGGTACGTGGTCATCAGGAGCATCGGTCTGGGCACTCGCGATTCGATGCCCCGTACCACCTTTTCTGAGTACCTCACACTGTAGGGCACTATGAGCGCGGTGATGGTCGTGACGACGACTATTGTGGAGTACAGGTTTATGTTCTCTCGGATGCCGGGAGAGCCGATGGCCACCGCGGCTATCATCAGTGAGAACTCGCCAATGGCCACCATCCTCAGCCCCGCCCCAATCGCGTTCCTAGCCCCGAAGCCGAAGATGAATGTCGAGAGAGTGCAGGAGAACAGCTTCGCGAGCACGAAGACGGCCGCTATGATCAGGGCGGTGGCCACGAATTCGACCCTCAGGAACAGCTCTGGGTCCACCAGCATCCCGACCGTTATGAAGAAGATGGCTCCGAACAGGTCCCTCACGGGTTCCACTCGCCGCACGACATCCCCAAGGTACTTGGACTCCGAGACGATGACTCCCATTACGAACGCGCCTATCGCCTCGGAGAACCCAATGTACCTTGAGAACGCAGCCATCGAGAAGCAGAGCCCCAGGACCGTCAGGACCATCAGTTCGCCAGAACGCTGTCTCCCGACGTAATTCACCAGTCTGGGGACTATGGCCAGTCCAAACACTATCGCGGCGACAACGAATAAGCCCATCTTGAGGAGGAGCTCGGTCAGCGCCTCTGGGCTCACGCTCCCCTGGTATATGAGCCCGGACACGGCCGCGAGTATGAGCACCGCCGCGAAGTCCTCGACGACGAGAAGGCCGATGACGAGCCGTGCCTTCTCGTTGCTTAGCCCGCCGCTCTCCATCAGCGATCTCACTATGATCATGGTCGACGCGACGGAGAGGACGGCGCCGAGAAGGGTCGACTCGAGCGTCGTCCACCCGAGCGCCCTTCCGAGCTGGAACCCGATTCCTATCATGAGGAAGATCTCCATCGACGCGGCGGCGATCACGGTGATGCCGATCTTCCTCAGCTGCTTGAAGCTGAATTCCAGTCCTATCGAGAACGTAAGGAGTATGATGCCCAGGCGGGCGAGCATTTCGATGATGGGGTTCGCCGTGATGATTATGGACCCGCCCGATATCTCGAGGTCGAACTCGGCCGAGGTGACTAGGGGTCCGGCGACCATCCCCGCGACGAGATATCCGAGAATCAGTGGCTGCCGGAGCCGATTGAAGAGGATGATGATGAAGGCCGCTACGGCTATCACGATGGCCATGCTGATTAGGAACCCGGTCTGTAAATCTAGCATTCTTACGGCACCGTGCAGGTTCTTGCGAGGTCATCGGTCGGTACTGTGCGCATGCCTATGCGTCGTCGTCTCAATCTCTCGCCTGGCGCTCGGTACGACCGATTCGTCCCACGCATGAGGTTCTCTTTACTTAAGCGTGGCTATCGGTCAGGGGGGACGGCCACGATTCCTGAGCATGAAACATTAATGAGCGCCTAGCCCGATGCGGAATCGGGATGCCAACTCTGAGAACCAGGTTCACCGCATCGACCGGTGAGCAGAAGGTGCGCGTGAAGCTGTTCGGTGTCGGGAGTGCTGGCTGCAGCATGATTGACGGCGCACAGTTCCCTACTGTGGCTGTGTCGGCCTCCGCTGCCGATCTGGCGAGGTGCAGGGCTGACAGGAGGGTGCTGATAGGGCCGGAGAGGCTCAACGGGCTCTCGGAGTCGGGCCCCGAGCTCATGAAGAAGTTGCCGTCCATAGTCGGCCATGAACTGCTCGATGTGTTCAACAACACGGAGATCGCCTTCGTGATGTGCGGCCTTGGAGGCGCTACCGGAAGCCTGGGCGCCAAGATACTCGCCTCTGTCGCAAGGGCCAAAGGCTCGTTGGGAATCGTCCTCGCAGCGACACCGTTCTCAGTCGAGAGCGCCAGGAGGCGGGAATTCGCGGAGCACACGGTGCGGGACCTCATGAGGGTGTCATCCCTGTGCATCGAGTTCTCCAACGACAAACTCACCTCGATGGCACCGAACCTCCCGCTATCGAGGGCCTTCGCGATCCAGGATGCGATCATGATGAGGCCCGTTATGGACCTCTGCTCTACCTTCGCACGCACGGATGTGACCGCATTCCGGGAGGTAGTGGGCCGCTTCACCTACGGACGATTCGGGCTGGGCCTGGCCCGGGGTGACGACCGCGTTGAGAGGGCGGTTCACGACGCCCTCACATCCCCCTGGTTCGATTTCGAACTCGGCTCTGCCAGGGCGGCCTTGGTCATATACTCCGCCGCCGATCCATGGGACAGGGAGGAGGAACGCATCCTCTCGGAGGTCTCGGAGAGGCTCCCGTGCTCGAGCATCATGGGAGGGTCCTACCCGGACTCCTCCCTCGGCGAGCGCATAAGGATCAGCGTCATCATCGCGCGTGACCCGGCCACCGGACCGGCAGCCTCTGGATAGATAATATCTTCTCCAATATAATAAAATATTCAATATGATTGGCAAACCTCTATTAACCCGCAACCACAATCGGGGTCCAGAGGTCGGAAAAACGAAGGTAGTTCAGCTCGGTTGCGGAATAACAGGGCTAGTGTGTGCGGAAATGCTTGCGGGGAACAAGGACGTTGATGAGCTGGTCCTCGCGGATTCGTATCTGGACGCCGCCAAATCAATGGCGGCTCGGGTCAAGAACCCGAAGATGTCCATACAGAAGGTCGACGCGTCCAGACCATCGGAGCTCAGGAAGCTCCTGAAGGGCAAGGATCTGGTCGTCAGCTCAGTGCCCTGGAAACTGCTCTCTGGAGTCTTTCAGGCGGCAGTCGCCACAGGGACCGATTACGTCGACTTCAGCCTGACCGCGAACAGCATGAAGCAATTCAGGGAGTACAGGAAGACATGCAAGGATAGTGGGATCACGGCGCTCACGGCTTGCGGGGCCGATCCTGGCATATCCGACGTGTTCGCCAGGTATGGGGCAGACCGGCTCGACCGTCCGGAGGAAGCCTATGTCAGAGACGGGGACTGCGGGGTCGCCAAAGGCTACGATTTCTTCACGCTCTGGTCCCCTGTCGACATGGTCGAGGAGGCCACTACTCCCGCTGCGGTCTTCGTGAACGGCAGGCACAAGTTCTTGCCACCGTTGCACAAGAGAGAGATATACCGCTTCCCAGACCCGATAGGACCCCTTCCCGTGTACAACACGACGCATGAGGAGACATACCTGATGCCGGCGTACATCAAGGGCATACGCAAGGCAGACTTCAAGATCGCCATAGATGACGAGTGGGCGGCCGCCGCCAACATGATCAGGAAGTTGGGGATGCACAGCCTCGAGCCCATCGATGTCAAAGGCGTCAAGGTGCGGCCGATAGATGTCATCGTCTCCCAGATGCCGAGGCCAGTGGAGCTCGCTGGGAAGGTGAAGGGCCATGCTGGTGTGGTCGTCGAGGTCATAGGCCGCAGGAAGGGCAAGAGGATGATGGTGAAGACCTGGACGACTATGTCTCACGAGAAGGCCTGGAAGATATGCCGGAGCAACGCGACGGGCTATCTGGTCGGCGCGGGAGGCGCTGTCGGCGCGGAAATGGTACTGTCGGGGGACGTCAAGGGCCCAGGCATGTTCGTCCCAGAACAGCTGCCGGCAGACAGGTTCGTGAAGAGGCTACCGTCCAAGCAGCTGCAGATGAAGCAGGAGATGACCACTCTCTGAGGGGACCCATTCTAGAGAAGCCGATGGACTTGGGATGCCCACTCCTTGCCATCATCTCCGCCGTGTGCGCTCACCGGTTCCCAGTGCCGCGCAGCCCTCCGAAGACTTCCAGCGCTCTCTCTTCCATGAAATGCAGTTTCCCAGGCACCACGAGGCTGTGAAGCGGAGGGCCGAAATCCTCTCCTACGAGATCCCTCGCGCTTCCTGCGCGCACTGCGGGCTCGGAGTGGCCGGCCCGTGCGACTACGCAGATCAGGGACTTCTCGGACAGCAATCCGCTGCCGACCCTCCTCTCCATGTCCAGGAGCAGGCGGATCCCCTCGTTGGCCGTCATGAAGCGCCCGTTCTCGGCATCTATGTCAAGCAGCACCAGGGTGTGGAGACCTCTGGCGAGGTTCTCGGAGACAGCCTCGTATGGGCTAGTCGGGGAGTAGCCCTCCTGAAGGAACGGCAGCGAGGTGGTCCTACCGAACTTGTAGTGCTGGAGCCCTAGAAGGCCAGGCACAGCGGTCATCACGGAGACGCCGTGCACCACATGGGTCTCAATCGACTGCTCCGCGGCTCTGAGCCTGAGATCGACATGGGTGGTCGCGGACATGGGGTCGCCCGCGACGAGGAGCAGGACGCGACCGGACCTCGCTGCCTCGATTATGGCGTTGCCGTCCTCTACGGCCTTCCGGTCAAGAGCTCTGAATCTCTTCCCAACCTTCGCCTCCAGCCGCTGGATTGCCCCTTCCTGCAGGGAGGAGGTGTAGGTCTCGACGAAGACTATGTCAGCAGCCTCCACCTCACTCAGGGCTCTCAAGGTCAGCCCCTCTTCGTCGTGGAGGCCGAGCCCCGCGAACACGAGCCGCCCAGGCGTGCCAGACATGACTCTGTGATTGGCCCCTTGGTAGAATACCTTTTCCACCGGGATCTTCCGATTGGGTTATCTAGCGAGTACTGCGATTAACTTCCTCGATGGACTCCCTGTGCCTCGTGGTGCCGAAGAAGAAAGCAGAGCCGGTCAGGCGCAGGCTGATGGAGCGTGGGATACTCCGGAAGGACCTGCAGATAAGGTCCGACGCGAGGAACGTCTACCTGCCCGTCAACCAGCGGATAGACCTGGGCTATCCTATCGAGTCCTCCGAGTTCAAGGAGGCCGAAGAGCTGGTCTCAGACTACAGGATGCTGGTCGACGTCCCCGATGAGCTGAGGCCGTTCCTCCCGTCATCGTTCGACACTCTCGGCTCGGTGGCCGTCGTGAAGATGGCGGATGAGATCGTCCCGCACGCCAAGGACATAGGCAAGGCCATACTGGCGACCCACAAGTCCATTCGGACCGTCTGCATGGATTCGGGCGTGGTGGACGAATTCAGGACAAGGAACATCAAGGTGGTCGCAGGCGAGAAGACCACGGAGACGACGCACAAGGAGTACGGCATGGTCTTCAAGATGGACTTGGGCAGGGTGTTCTTCTCGCCCAGGCTGGCGACCGAACGGGACAACGTATCGAAGCAGGTACAGCCTGGCGAAGTTGTGATGGACATGTTCGCTGGCATAGGGCCGTTCTCCATAATGATCGCTAAGTCGCGTTCCCCGAAGATCGTCTACGCAATAGACATGAATCCCGCGGCGATAGAGTTCATGAGGGAGAATATAGCCCTCAACAGGGTGCAGGGGATCGAGCCGATACTCGGGGATGCCAGGGACGAGGTCAAGAAGCTCGAGAAGGCCGATAGGATCATCATGAACCTTCCCCACGACGCGAGCAACTATGTCCCGGACGCGCTCGGCGCCCTCAGGCCAGGCGGCATCATACACTACTATGAGATCATGGAGGATTCCGGCGTCAAGGAGCGGCTGGACGGCATCGCGGACCTGGCACGGAAGGAGGGCAGGGTGATGAAGGAGCTCGCCAGGCGCAAGGTCAAGAGCTACTCCCCGACTATGACCTTCTACGGGTTCGACCTTCAGTTCTTCTGATTCGCAGTCGGCTCGAGGGTCACTCCTCTCTGCCCGAAGTAGTTGCCCGACCGGTCCTTGTAGCTCTTCGCGGCGGGCGAGCGCAGCTCCGAGAACACGACCTGCGCGAACCTATCGCCAATCGGGAGCTCGACGGGTTGGCGGGACGCGTTGAACGCTGAAAAGGTCAAATTGCCGTTGAATCCAGCATCGATTATACCAAAAGAGGACAGTACTCCCTTGCGCACCCATGTGGTCCTGATCCATATCTCGCCGATGATGCTAGGGGGCAGGACGAAGTACTCCTTGGTCGCCACGACGAACCACGCCCCGCTCGGGATACGGGCGACGCCTTCGCGCACGCGCAAGTCCATCGTGGTGACCCATACCTCCTCCACGGTCACGTCGTAGCCATTCGGTGTGAGGTTCTTCTCGTCGAAACCCTCGATCTTGAGCGGGCCCTCCGCCAGTAGGGTGAGTATGTCCGAGTCGGACAGGACTGCCATCTCTACCTCCTCCCCCGCTTCTGCGTCCTCGCTGACGCTCCGGGCCCAGGTTTCTCGGCTCTCACGGCCCGCTCCTTCGCCGCCGCCTCGGCGGTTGTCCTGAACTGCGCGAATGCGGCTGGCCACCTCTCCTCGAGCTCGAGCTTGAACGCGTCCGATAGCTCTTCGGGCCCGGCCAGCTCGACGGAAGGGAACCCGCGCCCCGCAAGCACTGGGTTGACAACTTCCGAAACCTGCAGCACACGGTCCCACCTGAAGAGTTGGTCCATGCCTTCGAGTTCCGGGAGCAGCTCCCTGACGTCCTCAGCGCCCAGCTTCGCCAGGAGCCTGGTGTAGAGCCTCTGGAGGTCTTCCGACGAATCCCTCACGGCCTTCCTGGCATCGTCCATTAGACGGTCGAGCGCGTCCTCGTCGAGTGCTGAGAGACTCTTCCCGGACGAGGCTATTGCGCCCCTGACCGCGGCCATCACCGCCGGTTCGAGCTCTGACTCGATGGTCCTTATGATGACGATGCCATGCCTGGCGAGAGCCGCCCTGGCGGCGACAAGGTCCCGTTCCAGGCCAGGCGAAAGCTCCGCAGACATCTGACGCTCCTGGTTTCAGATCTCCGTGAGTCCAGCGACGGTCTTCTTGTCCAGTCTCTTGACCACTTCGAGAAGGAGCTTGACGCAGTTGTCCGCATCCGCCATGCTCAGGAGACCCACATGCGAGTGTATGTGTCTTGTCGGGACGCCCATCACGACGCTCGGGCAGCCGGCGTTCGACATGTGGATTATCCCCGCGTCCGTGCCCCCGCTGACCTGTGAGAGCTGATACGGTATCTTGCTCTTCTCTGCGGTCTCGATCACGAGGTCGACGAGCCCTTGGTTAGGTATCATGGATGTGTCCCATGTCGTGATCGTCGGTCCGCAGCCCATCTTGCTCGCGGCCTCGTGAGGTTCTATCCCGGGGACATCCCCAGCGATATCGACCTCGAGGGTCAGGCACACATCTGGCTTCACCACGAAAGCAGTGGTCCTCGCGCCCCTTAGCCCCACCTCCTCCAGCGTGGTCGCGGCGCCTATGACTGTGTTCGGGTGCTTGATCTTCTTCTCCGAGAGCATCCTGACCAGTTCGGCAGCGGCCCATGCGCCGATCCTGTCATCGAACGCCTTTCCTATCGCGATCGTGTCCGAGCCCTTCCTCTTCCCGTCCTTGAAGACGGTCTTCTTCATTACCGAGAAGGACGAGTCAGGTATGACAGGGTGGCCCACTCTGATGCCCATGGCCTTCGCCTCCTCATCGTTGCTCGCGCCGATGTCGATGAACATCTTATTCTTCTCAACGACCTTCTTCCTCTCCTCTGCAGGCAGCAGGTGTGGCGGTTTCGCCGCGATCACTCCTGGGACCATCCCCTTGGAGGTTCGGACGAGGACCCTCTGGCCCAGAAGGACCTGGTCGAACCATCCGCCAAGGGGGTTGAAGGTCAGGAACCCGAGCTTGTTTATCGAGGAGACTATGAACCCGACCTCGTCTATATGCCCCGGAACGAGCACCACGGGGGCATCCGAGGCGCCCTTCTTCTTGAACATGAGCGACCCGAGCCGGTCGGAATACACATCGTCGGAGTACTTCGATACGTAGTCCTTCACTATCTTTGCGGGCTCTCTCTCGAACCCCGACGGCCCGAAGCAGTTCGTCAGTTCTTCCAGGAACTCCATCGATTGCTGGTCAGCCAAAACACTCACCTTGCCGCGCTCATCATGTTGAGCCTAGATAATCCTTACTGTTTCGAAGCTGGCGAACATACTCATACGTGCGAAATCAATGTGTCAACGGAGTGCGCTCTTGAGACGGTCCACGCACGCGCTTGTCGGGTCGGCGGCAGGCTCGGTCATCGCCTCAGCATCAGGCTCGGATTTCATCCCCCTGATGCTCATAGGAGGCTTGTTCGGCGTGCTCCCGGATATCGATATCTTGGTCGGCGGCGTCTCGAGGAGCGCTCACAGGTCTCCCGCGACCCACAGCCTGCTCGGGGCCGCCGCGCTCACAGTCGTTTGGGTCATCATCTACCTGTGCGCATCTGCCATCCTGGGGCCGGAGCACGCAGTTCCAGTACCGCTGTTTGCAGGCTCGGCGACGGCCTTCTCATCCGCCTTCCTGCACGCCGCTGCGGACACCGCATCGTTCTCCGGCTGCAGAGCGCTCTACCCGCTCTCCCGCAGGAGGTTCAGAGGGCCTGTCAGGTACGATGACTGGGCTGCGAATTCCGCCATGTCCCTTGTCGCGCTCGCCGTGATACTGGCATCAGGCACCGTGGATATCTCGGCCGCCCTTTCGATGCAATCCTAGGGGGGAAGGTATAAATTCGAAAAACTGCATCCCTCGCAGGGCGGGGGCCAGATATGTCTGCTGTTCTGCCAGATCTCAAGTACACGAAGGACCACGAATGGGTGAAAGTCGAGGACAACCTAGCCCGGATTGGCATCACGGACCATGCTCAGACGGAGCTCACGGAGATAGTGTTCGTGGAGATGCCCGCCGCGGGCAAGGAGGTCAAGGCAGGCGAAGTTATGGGGAACGTTGAGTCAGTCAAGACGGTCTCCGAGGTCTTCTCGCCGGTGTCTGGCGTGGTCAAGGAGTCCAATGGCAAGCTGATTGACTCCCCCGAGCTCCTGAACAAAGACCCATACGGCCAGGGATGGATAGTCGTGGTCGAGATGAGCTCCCCATCCGAGCTGTCCAGTCTCATGTCCGTCGAGGATTACAGGAAGCTCCTGGGCGAGTAGTCAGGCCGGATCTGCAGTTCCCAAGGGGCGTGTTGTCGTGAAGAAGGCGATCACCGCGGATGATGCCCAGGATGCGTTCTCCGGGTTCCCTGTAGTCCTGGGTACGGTCTCGACGGCCAAGGACAACATAATCACGCTGGCAATGTGCCATGTGTTCTCGTTCAAGCCGCCCCTGATAGGCGTGGGCATCGGCCCGAAGAGGTTCAGCTACGGGCTCTTCAAGGAGAGCAAGGACTTCGCGGTCAACATACCGGACAGGTCTATGCTCCGGGCGGTGGAGATATGTGGCTCGAAGTCCGGCAGGAAGGTCGACAAGTTCGAAGCGGCGGGTCTCACGAGGGAGAAGGCGGCGAAGATCACTGCACCGCTCATAGCCGAGTGCCCGGTCAACATGGAATGCGTGAAGGTTAAGGAGGTCGACGCAGGTGACCACACTTGGTTCATAGGCGAGGTAGTCGCTGCTAGAAGGGAGGAGTCTTATGACAAGGCGGCCATGGTCCTCTACTGGGGCGAATACAGGATCATAGGCGACTTGGTGAAGTAGGTGGACATGATGGATGTTAGGACTGCCATATCTGATAGGCGAAGCGTCAGGAGATACGAGAAGAAGGCGCTCCCCGCTGAGCTCCTGGATGAGCTGCTGGAGCGCGTCCGGCAGGCCCCGTCCGCGGGCAACGCTCAGCAGTGGGTCATGGTCGTCGTGACGGATGACGAGACGAAGCAGAGGCTGGCAAAGGCCTCGGGCGGTCAGAAGTTCGTTGGGGAATGCTCGGCCTACGTCGTCGCTGTCGTGGAGCATGACGCCGGCTATTCGGCGATTGATGCGGCAATCGCGCTCGACCACCTTTCCCTGGCGGCAGTGGAGCTCGGCCTCGGGACGTGCTGGATAGGCGATTTCGAGCCCGATGAGATCAGGGGAATCCTCGGGATCCCGGAGGACAGGGAGGTGCCTATCTGCATGACGTTAGGATATCCCGCGCAGGTCCCCCCCGCGCGCGAGAGGAAGCCACTCTCCCAACTGTTTCACAGGGGACAGTGGGGCAGGTCATGGTGACGTCTGGGAATTTATAAATCTCCGGACTGGCTTCTCACACCTGCTGCTGATAGCTTCCGCAGTTGGTCGAGGGGACAGAGGTTTGTACGTATTCAACTCGTGCCCGAGGGACTGCTACGACACCTGTGCAATCGTGACGAGGGTGCGCAACGGGAGGTTGCACTCTGTCGAGGCGAACGACAAGCAGCCCTTCACGCACGGCTTCCTGTGCCCCAAGGGGCAGGGCCTGATACGGCATGTCTACTCCAAGCAGAGAGTCCTTTACCCGATGAGACGGGTCGGGAAGAAGGGCGAGGCCAAGTTCAAGAGGATATCATGGGGCGATGCCCTTGACGAGATTGCGAGGGAGATATCCAAGAGGTCGACCGATTCAGGGACGGACTCAATCCTGCAGTACGACTACGCAGGCACGATGGGGTTCATACAGCGTTATTTCCCGAGCAGGTTCTTCAACGCCATCGGCGCCTCGAGGGTTACGCACACGATATGCTCCCGCGCGGGGGACAAGGCCCTTGAGCTGGTCTGGGGCTCCAGCCTGGGGATGCTGCCGGAGGAGATAGAGAA
>JBFFED010000018.1:0-30091 GCA_041559015.1 Thermoplasmata archaeon
GCACCTGACCGGGCTGGAGCTCAGGCGAGGTCGAAGTCGTCGATGGCCTTGTTCATGTTCTCGAACCAATCGTCCGCGCACCTGTGGAGCCTGTCCTTCAGCTGGTCGGGCGAGACGGCTGAGTAGACGTGATAATACCCTCCCCTGCTGATTGACTTCGTGTCCCTGAAGGCTAGGCCCGCGGAGACGAGCTTCTGGAGGGCGCGGTAGATCGTGCTCCTGTCCTTCTTGAAGACGGGGGCGAGGTCGTCCGCCCTAAGCGGCCCCTGTTTGGTCAGCTTCTTGTAGACTATGAGTTCGAAGTCAGAGAGGCCGTATATGCATTTGACTATGTCCCTGCACGAGGCCTCCCCGCTGAGGATTTTCTGGGGTTCGACCATATTGCACGGTAGTGCCAATTTTATACTTAACCGTTACGACGAATATCTGACCCAGACATCCGACCTGTCGCCTACGTGAGAATCTTTATCTACACGGTCGGCAATCGCATATGCACGGTCTTGCCAAAACCGTGGGAGAGATTCTCTTGGAGAAAGACGGAACTCTTGACGCAAGGGGGCTGATGTGCCCCATGCCGATAGTCCAGCTCGCGAAGAAGGTCAAGGAGATGAAGTCCGGGCAGGTCCTGGAACTGCTGGCCGACGACGTCGGCGCGAAGGAGGACATACCGGCCTGGTGCTCCAGGACGGGCAACGAGCTGGTCGGCAGCGAGGAGGATGGCAAGGTCCTCAAGTTCTACATCAGGATGAAGTGAGACAGGACAGGAGTGTGAGAGTGATGGCAGACAAGATGTGTATGGTAGTGACGGAAGGGACTTTCGACAAGGCGATGATGCCGCTGATCATGGCCCAGACGGCCGCTGCGACCGGAACCGAGGTCCATGTGTTCTACAGCTTCTTCGGCACGAAGCTGGTGACCAAGAAAGCGAACCCGAAGTTGCCCGGGATGTGGCGTCTCTTCACGGGTATGTTCGTGAAGAAGATGAAGGGTGTCGGCCTTGGGAACTACATGGAGATGATGCAGCAGGCCAAGGACCTCGGGGTCAACTTCTATGCGTGCAGCACGACGATGGACCTCATGGGGATCAAGGAGGGCGATCTGCTCCCCGGAACGAAGGTGCTCGGCGCGGCGGCCTTCCTGAAGCTCGCCTCGGAGTCGCACACGACCCTGTTCATCGGCTGAGTGAGACCAATGACCAAGGTCGCTTTCCTGATACTGAAGTCGCCCACCGAGCAGGACCCCACGCACATGATGGGCAGGTTCGCCAGCAGAGAGGACGCGAGCGTCATCCTTGTAGAGGACGGTATCTACCAGGCTATAATGGGAGGCGCGGCGGAAAGGCTCACGAAGGCAGCGCACGAGGTCCTGGTGTCGCGGGAAGACCTCGAGGCTCGCGGATACAGCGGGTCCGACCTGAAGGTCGGTGCTGCGGTCGGCTACGATGAGATGGTTGATTGCATAATGGAGCGAACTGAGAGGACAGTGACCGTGTGAGGTGACATGATGTCGAAGACACTCACGATAATCTGGAGATCCGGTTCGATGATGGCCATGGACGCGAACGTCGCTGTCAAGCTAGCAAGGGCCGCCAGGGCGAAGGGCTACAACGTGAACATGTTCGGGTACGGAGAGGGCGTGACGGCGGTGAAGAAGGGACAGAAGCCGAAGCGCTTCCCGAACGTGGGCGAGGAGCTGGAACTGGCAGGCAAGGAGGGCGTCGACCAGGCCATATGCGAGACATGCTACGCCGCCCGCGGGTTCGAGCGTGGAGAGGAGATATCGTGCGCCAAGGTGGGCAGCCTCACCAACGACCTGTTCAGGTTCGTCTCGGACAGCGACAGGCTGGTAACGGTGGCGAGGTGACAGAGAATGGCTGAATCGATCTTGGTGCTCATCACGAGACCGCCCTACGGGTTGGAAGAGGCCTTCGCGGGCCTGAGGCTAGCCCTCGCGATAGCCGTGAATGGCATGAAGACCACTGTCCTCATGATGGAGGACGGCGTGTTCAACGCGATGGCCACCCAGAAGCCAGAGGCGGTCAAGATGCCGTCCAACGTCGAGGCGACCAAGGACCTGTACGATTTCGAGGTGCCCGTCTATGTCGTCAAAGAGGACCTGCAGGCGAGGGGGATCTCCGAGTCGAGCCTCTTCGACGGCCTGAAGGTCATTGAGCTCGGGAAGGTCAAGGACCTGCTCGCGGAGAACGAACTGGTCACGACCTTCTGAGCGCCGCCTCGAGTGGCGCGGATCCCGATGTCGACTTCTTTTTGTAGTCGTGCGGCCAATCACAGCGCGTGCGCTTTGAGATCACCGACCGCGACGGCTTGGCCAGGACCGGACTCCTGGAGATACGTGGTGAGACACATCCCACGCCGGCGCTCGCGTTCGTGGAGACCCCGCGATACCCCGTCTCGGAGGGCTGTCTGAGGATCGCTCTTTCAGAAGACGGCGGGTCCCGTAGCATACTTGTGGATCCTTCAGGTTTCGAGAGGCGCACCGGGACAGGCCGGGGTACCGATGTCATCAGACCCGGTTTTCGCGGGTCGCCTTACTGCGATGAGAGCCCGGATTCCGATCTGTTCTCACCCGGCCAGGTCGCGCCGATGATGCTCGATTCGTCTATCTTCGTGGAGCGAATAGCGAAGGCGAAGGAGGGCTCGGACTTCCTGAGGCCTATGTACTGCTCGGTCGCGGGCCTGCCGCACAGGCTCGCGTTCCTTGCATACTGTGGCTTCGACGTCTTCGACTCGATACCTCTTATCATGGCAGCGGAGAACGGGAGCTACCTGACCAGCACCGGGATACTCGACCACGCCCGGCTGAAGGAACTACCGTGCTCATGCCCTGCTTGCTCCTCCGGGGGAAGGGACAAGGAGACTCTCCTCTCGCACAACCACACGGAGGCGCTGAACGAACTGAGGCTGGTCAGGCATGCTGTCTCCGAGGGGAGGCTGAGAGAGCTGGTCGAGAACAGGGTCAGGACAGACCCTTGGCTCGTCCAGAACCTGCGCCTGATGGACCTCGAGAGGTTCGAGCTTCAGGAGAGGCACTTCCCTGTCAAGGGAGCGCCCTTCCATGCGGGGTCCAAGGAGTCGCTGAGCCGGCCGGACGTGTCCAGGTGGAGGATGCGGTTGGAGCAGAGGTATGCAAGGCCCCGGAGCGCCAAGGTCCTTCTGCTGCTACCATGCTCAGCCAGGAAGCCGTACTCACTGTCGCAGAGCCACAGGAGGTTCAGGGACGCCGTGCTGGCCAGCGGGAGAGCCACCCACGTGCATGAGGTGATCGTGACCTCGCCCCTTGGGATCGTGCCACGTGAGCTCGAGTTGTTCTATCCCGCCCAGGACTATGACATACCGGTCACGGGGCACTGGGACGCTGACGAGGGCAAGATGGTCAGGGAGAGGGTGGAGTGGCTCGTCGAGAGCCAGGGATACGAGCTGGTCATATCACACCTCGGGGAAGAACGCGAGGCGGTCCGGGCCGCCCTTGGGGAGCACGTGGACACGTCCGAGGGCAGACCAGGGTCGAATGAGAGCCTCCTCAGGCTGACGGAGACGCTCCGGAGGTTCGAGCCGGGAGACCGTGAAGCAGACTCTCGGGGTAGACGGATAGAGGACATGCGGTCCATGTGTGTCTTCCAGTTCGGTGAGGCGGGGGGCGCGCTCTGCGACGGGGTAACCCTGTCTGGGAAGTGGCCGAACGTACGAATGACCCGTGACGGACAGCAGCTTGGCATGCTCACAGGCGAGAGGGGTATGGTCTCGTTGACCGTCGGCGGGGCAAGGGTGGTATCCAAGGAGGGCGCCTACCGCGTGGAGATAGAGGACTTCGTTCCGAAAGGCAACCTGTTCGCGGTCGGGGTGGAGAGGGCAAGCCCCGAGATCCGCATAGGCGATGATGTCTCGGTGACGCACAGAGGGGATGTCCGGGCGGTGGGCGTGGCGAGGATGACCCCGCAGGAGATGCAGCTGGCCCAGCGCGGCGAGGCTGTCCATATCAGGCACGTCGCATGACGTGTCCTTGCGGACCGGGACCACTTTCGCGGACCTCCCCATGTCACCTTATTGACCCTGGTTTCCCGTAGAGTGTCTGCGGAAGGTGAGACAAATGGTGGATGCGGACCACTACAGCTGGGAGGAGGTCTACGACCTTCTTGGATGCGAGCCGGAGATCGAGCCGGCAGTTGATTATTGAAACCATCCCGGATAGGTAGGCGTCATGCTCCCCTACCTATCAACCCATTCTCCCATCGCCTCGATGGACGACCTGGTACCCCGGACGTGGCTCTGGGCGCGAAACAATTATAACGCACAGTGAATATCACCAACCGTCAGGGAAGAGGGATGGGACTGGCAGATGGCTCTCTCGCGAGCGCGCGCGAGAGCCCGCGAGCCCTGGGGAGTACCTGAGTCAGGGAACCCGATGTTCGGAGAGAGGAGCAGGCTGGATACTCGCACCAATCTATCTGGCGCCGCGGTCACCGAATCGGCTCTCGCTCACCGGAGGCACAGCGGAAGGGTTTTCGTCGTCGACGACCAGGACTTCATCAGGGACCTCTACAAGGACGTCTTCGAGTCGAGAGGGTTCACGGTCTTCTCCGCGAGGAGCGGCGAGGAGGCCGTGAGGATATTCCAGACGATGAAGTCCAGACCCGATGCGGTGATCATGGACCACAGGATGCAGGGAAAGGACGGCATCCAGACAACCAAGGAGATACTCCGCATGGCCCCTGGGCTGCCCATCATATTCTCTAGCGCGGATGAATCCGTCAGGGAGCAGGCCCTAGAGGCAGGGGCGATATCGTTCTGGGCGAAACCCTTCCCTGTCGGCCTGTTGGTCGACGCGATGATCGACATGCTCCGGGCGAGGCGCACGCAGTAGCCCCGGCGGCTCAGCTCATCCTGTATCTGAGTATCGCGGCGATGCCTCCGAGCGACTCTAGCCGCCGACCGGCCTCGTGCATGGAGCTCACTACCACGAACTCCCCTTTGGAGTCCTCGACCGTCTTGAGCAGATCCTCCGCGGACTTGCTCCTCACCTTCGTGTCGAGAACCAGCAGGGTCGCCACGGCACCCGAGCGAGCGGCCTCAAGGACCTGAGCGTCGCCGTAGGCGAACATGCCCCCCTTGCCTATCTCCGCGAAGAGCTGCTCCATGAGCCTCGTCTCCCTGGCCACGCGCGTCTCCTCCAGGAACTTGCCACCGATCCCCTGCTTCATGAGCTCCTGTATCCCCGCCATCCCCGCCTGGCCCGTATGCTGGACCGATACCGACCCTGACAGGTCAGGGGCTTTCTCCCTCAGACGCTTCGCCAAGGCCTCCTTCAGGAACCCCGGGCCCAGGATGATCAGCGGCTCGCCCTTGAGCAGCAGCTTGAGCTTCCCGACGACGGCGTCCAGGAACTCCTCCTCGTTCGGCTTGGCGTCGAACATCTTGCCCTGAGGGTTCCTCGTTATCGTGGCGTGCTCCTTGATGCCGTACTCGCGCACGGCGGCTATGACCGCGTCCGTGTCCTCAATCGAGACGAGGACGATCGAGGGGCGCTCCGAGGCCGCCACCGCGCGTTTGATGCGGTCGAAGTGATGGGGCCTCCATTCCGGCTTGACCACGTTGAGCGCATCCCCAGGTCCGACGATGAGAGTGTGATGCTCCCCCATATCCTGAGGGCCCTGCTCTATCACCCCCAGGACCCTGAGCACATCCTCGGTCTCGTGGAACTCGACCTTCTGCGTCCTTATCCCGAGGCGCATCCGTACCTTGTCCGACCTGTCCGGCCTCAGCTTGTCCGACTTCTCCTCGCCCCTCCGGTAGGTCATGGCGAACACAAGGTCGCCCTCGTCGATCAGGTTATAGAGATGCCAGAGGTCATCGAGGGTCTCCGGGAGGAGCTTGATCTCGTTCGCCCTGGCATCCTGATGGAGTATCTTCATCCGTCTCGCCGCATGGATGACCTTGGCCCGATATCAAGCCATCGAGACACCGGACCAGTTGCGAGAAAGTAATATATGCTCGCCAGTTAATCCCAATGCAGCGTGTCAGAGGGAGAACTGGACTAGCATGGTTGAATATTTGGCGCTTGAGGAGGTCTTGGATGAGATCCGCTCCATCCCCTCAGTCTACGAGGCGACAGTCGTCTCGAGGAGCGGCATGCACATAGCCGGGGACGCGCCGAAGGGAGTCCATCTGGAGACATTTGTGGCGATGTCCGCGATATTGCTGGGCGCCGCAGAGACGGCGACCGCGGAACTCAAGGACAAGCTGCAGAACGTGTCCATCGAGCTATCCAGGGGCAGGATGATCCTCGTGAGTGCGGGGAACAGAGCGCTCTTGGTGCTGACGGCCTCGAAGGAGATCTCGGCGGCCGAACTGACGGACAAGGCGAAGGAGTTCGCCTCCAAGATCGAGGGCAAGATCTGAAGGCCGCGCTCAGAGCCTTCTGAGATCTCCCCTTAGCCATTCTACGAGCGTTTCGACCGAGTAGACGACGCCTTCCTTCGCCGACCTGCTCCTCCCCCCGACGCTGACCGCTCCCTTCCTTATCGCCTCGATCACGTCATCCTCGCTTCCGCAGTCATCAATCACAGAGTAGGCCTTGCCCACCTGGTCCAACGAGTGTGCGTCGCTTCCCGCGGTCACGGGTGAGCCTTTCTCCTCCGCGACCCTCCTCGCAAGTGCGTTGCTGCGCCTCGACGAGCCGCCGTTGAGCACCTCGATGGCGTCGAAAGGCGCGGCTCCGGCCAGCTCCAGACCTATACCTGAGGGGAACCGCTTGGGATGAGCGGCCACTGCGACTCCCCCTTGATCATGCACCCGGTCGATCGTGTCTGCCACTGAGAGTCCCCGTGGGACTGGCTCTCTGACGCCATATGCGAGCACATGTCCTTCATCCGTGGACACCTCGACCGCCCTGACAGCGACGAGCCCTCTCTCCCGCGCAATCCCGAAGGCCTCGAGAGAGCCCTCGACGGAGTTGTGGTCGGTGACCGCGAGACCTCCCAGGCCGACCGCGGCGCATCTGCCCACGATCTCCTTGGGCGGGGCGGACGCGTCCCTCGAGTATGACGTGTGGATGTGCAGGTCTATCTTCATCGTATCTTCGCACCGGCGGGGATGTCGGTGTCGAATACGATCCTCACCGTATCAGGACCATGCAACACCAGGGCCTTGTCCCCTTTGACGAACGCAGCGTATCGCCCGCCCGTTTCGGGCCTCACATCTGAACATCTGACCTTCCTCGATCCAAGATCCAGCATGGCAGGGTCCCCCTCCAGCCCGGTGCCAGCCCTGATCTCGAGCTTCTGGAACTCCTTGAAGCTGAGCTGCTTCCTGCCCACGCCCATGCCGCTGGATATCTGCGTGCCCGCAGGGAGGTCTTTCTCCGGCGTGAGCAGGGCGAGTCTCCTGCCCTCTTCTGCAGCCAGCAGCATGCCCTCTGACTTCACGCCCCTTATGGTTGCGGGCTCCAGGTTGGTGACGATGACCAGGGTTTTCGTCCTCAGCTGCTCGGCAGTGTAGAACTCCTTGAGGCCGCTTATCATTGTTATCGGTCTCCCGATGTCGACCTTCATCATGTACAGCTTGTCCGCGTTCGGATGAGCCGTGACCTCGAGCACCTTCCCGATCTTGAGGTCCAGGGCTGCGAACTCCTGGAAGCCTCCTCCCGACCCCACCTCCACCTTCGCGAACTGCGGGGCTGGCTTCTCCATCTTCTCTCCCTCCTTCATGGGCGTCTCGATGCCCTTCCACCCTGTCCCCTCTATCGTCCCCTCCAGCCGGAGCTGGCTCCAGATGCTCTCGGAGGAGAACGGCATGAAAGGCCAGGCCATGACGGCAAGGGCCTTCGAGATCGAGAGGCTCACATTGAGGACCGTCCCGCACCTCGCCCTGTCCGCACCAACAAGGGACCATGGGGCGACCGCGTCGAAGTACTGGTTCCCGAACTGCGCGAGGTCCATGATGACCTTCAGGGCCCGCCTGAAATCACAGCCCGAGAGGGCCTCCCTGACCTCCTCCGCGGACTCCGACACCCTCGCGAGCACGGCTTCGTCTCGGTCGTCGAGAACGCCTCTCGCGGGTATCTCGCCGAAATTCTTGAACGTGAACGAGAGAGCCCTATGAAGGAAGTTGCCGTACGTCGCCACGAGTTCGTTGTTGGTCCTCGCGGCGAAATCGTCCCACGAGAACTCCGAGTCCTTAGTCTCCGGCATGTTGGCCGCAAGGTAGTACCTGACCACATCCGGCCTGAACTTAGTGAGCATGTCCGGGATGTCAATGCTGACCCCCATGCTCTTGGAGAACTTCTGGCCCTCCAAGGTCATGAACTGGTTCGCCGGCACGTCGTAGGGTAGGTTGAGGCCCCCGTGGCCAAGAAGCATCGCAGGCCAGATGATCGTGTGGAATACTATGTTGTCCTTCCCGAGGAAATAGTAGCCTCTGCAATCAGGATCGGTCCAGAACTCCTTCCAGGCATCCGGCCGGTTCTCCAGCCTCGCCCACTCGACCGAGGCCGACAGGTAGCCAATCACCGCCTCGATCCAGACATATATCCTCTTGTCCTCGAACCCCTCAACCGGGACACGCACTCCCCATGAGATGTCCCTGGTGATCGAACGATCCGAAAGACCCTCTTTCAGGATGTTCATGGTGAATGCGCGCACGTGCGGGCGCCAGTGCCCGCTCGCTTCCACGTACTGGAGCAGACGGTCTGAGAAGTGCGACAGCTTCAGGAAGAAGTGCTCGGTCTCTTTCAGCTCTGGCGCGGCCCCGCACAGCTGGCACTTCGCTTCCTTGAGCTCCTCCGCGTTCAAGTCCTTGCCACATGAGTCGCACTGGTCACCTCTGGCACGGTCGTAACCGCAGTGAGGGCAGTTCCCCTCGACATATCTGTCCGGCAGGAACCGGTTGCAGGCGTCGCAAAAGAACTGCGGCGTCGATTTCTTCTCAAGGTGCCCCTTCTCCAACAGCCTCCTGAATACGTCCTGAGCGACCTTCTCGTGATTGTTCGTATGAGTGCTCGTGTAGAGGTCGAACGAGATCCCCAGGTCGGCTATCGCCTTGGAATTGAGGGAATGATACCTGTTCGCGATATCCTCGGGGGACACCTTCTCCTTGTCAGCGCTGACTGTGATGGGTGCCCCGTGCATATCTGAGCCGGAGACGAGGAGGACCTCGTTCCCCACGAGGCGGTTGAACCTGGCGAATATGTCGGCCGGGAGCAACGACCCGGCCACATGTCCGACATGAATCGGCCCGTTTGCGTAGGGCCATGCGCAGCATACCAGCACTCTGGGCATCTTGAACAGCCGCCCATCATGGAGCGTGGCGCACTTAAATGTAGCGTGTTCCAGAGCGCCGCCCAAGGGGGCCAGCGGGCATAATGAATATCAACGATGACGGCAATTATCACGACAATGGCGTCCCTGATAGTCGAGGACCTGCGAAAGGACGTGGAACCCTTTCAGACCGAACTCATGGAGGAGTTCTACAGCAACTACGCTGGCCTCAAGGACGACTTGTCCACAGCGGCTATCTACTGCAAGTTCGGGCACATGTTCTCGGAGGAGGCCGTCCGGGCTGTAGGAGAGGCGGCAGAGGATCCCGTGGGGGACGGGGCTGAGGACCTCAGATGGACGAAGTACCTCCGCCAGTTCACGACCTATGGATACATCGACAACCTTGTGAAGGATCTGAACGACAGAGTCCTCACACTCGAGGCTCAGTCCATGGTGCAGTGCGACGGGGAGTCAGTGCCCTACCGCATGGTCCCAGTGAGGCTCGCGAACGAGGCCGACCCGGCAAAGCGCAGGCGGCTGTTCGAGGCGAAGCTGGCGGAGACCGACAAGCTCAACACCCTGCTCTTCGAGCGCATGGAGAAGCTGCACGGCCTCTCGAAGAGCCTCGGGTTCAAGAACTACTGCGACCTCTGCTCCTCGCTGAAGGGCGTGAACTACCGGGCACTCGAGGAAGAGGTCGCGGAGCTAATCAGGAAGACCGATGACGTGTACGTCCGCGAGATGGATCAGATGCTGAGTGGCCGCGCAGGCGTATCGCTGGCAGACGCGTGGAGCTTCGACATACCCTTCGCGTTCAGGGGCGAGGAGTACGACAAGTACTTCGAGAAGGAACGGCTCGTCGAGGCGTTCTTCAAGACCCTGAAGGGCATGGGCCTGGAGCCAGAGAAGTACTCGAACATAGAAATCGACATCGAGGAGCGGCCCAAGAAGTCCCCGAGGGCGTTCTGTGCGCCAATCGTGGTGCCTTCGAAGGTGAAGCTCGTGATAATGCCGTCCGGAGGCTGGAGGGACTACGAATCGTTCTTCCACGAAGGGGGGCACGCATGGCACTTCGGGAGCACGAAGGAGGACCTCCCGGCTGAGTACCGGTACCTGGGGGACAACTCCGTCACCGAATCCTTCGCATTCCTGTTCGACTACCTGACCACGAACCCGCTGTGGCTCAAGAAGGTCCTGGGCATGGACCACCCCGAGGGGTATGTCAGGTTCGCGCTCGTGAACAAGCTCATGTTCCTGCGCAGGTACGGTTCGAAGCTGATCTATGAACTCAAGCTGCACAACGCGCATGTCACCCCGGAGTTCCAGGATGTATACAGGACCACACTCCAGAAGTCCCTGAGGTTCAGGCACACGGAGAAGCACTTCCTGGAAGATGTGGACGACGCCTTCTACTGCGCCGAGTACCTCAGGGCCTGGATACTGGAGGCGCAGATAAGGGCCGCGCTCCAGGAGAGGTTCGGCGAGGACTGGTTCGCGAACGAGAAGACCGGGGAGTACCTGAGAGAGCTCTGGTCCTATGGCCAGAGATTCACCGCGGACGAGATAGTCAAGACCGTTGGATACGTGGCCCTCGACATCGACCCGCTGGCAAGGGAGATCGAGCTGGGCCTCAGCGATCAGGGCTGATAGCTTTTTATCCGCCTCGTCCTTTGTACCGCCCATGCGGATAGCCGTCGTACTCAAGGACCGCTGCCAACCAAAGAAATGCAGCCTTGAGTGCATCCACTACTGCCCGCCTGTCAGAACGGGCGTGGAGGCCATCGCCATAGGCGAGAAGGGTAAGCCCGTGGTCGCCGAGGAGCTCTGCGTAGGTTGCGGCATATGCGTCCACAAGTGTCCCTTCGAGGCCATAAAGATAATCGGTCTGCCCCAGGAGCTCGAGGGGGAGACCGTGCACCAGTACGGCAAGAACGCCTTCAGGCTCTACAGGCTGCCGACCCCGAGGAAGGGGCAGGTCATCGGCCTGCTGGGCCCGAACGGCATCGGTAAGACGACCGCGATATCCGTACTCTCAGGGCAGGTCGTACCGAACCTTGGGGAATACGACGCCCCAGGGGATTGGGGCAAGGTTCTGGACAAGTACGCCGGCACCGAGGTGCACGATTACTTCCAGGCGCTCTCCGAGGGCAAGCTGACGACTGCGGTCAAGCCGCAGTATGTTGACAAGCTGCCAGCGGTGCACAAGGGTGTTGTGAAGGAGCTCCTCAAGAGGGTGGACGACGGAAAGCGCATGAAGGAGGTGTCCCACAGGCTTGGGATAGAGCACGTTATAGACCGTGACCTCGGCAAGCTCTCCGGGGGCGAACTGCAGCGCGTTGCAGTAGCCGCCACGTTGCTGAGGGACGTGGACGTGTACTTCTTCGACGAGCCGTCCTCCTACCTGGACATCTACCAGAGGCTCGAGGTCGCAAAGGTAATCCAGGAGCTGAGTCAGGAGAAGCAGGTCTTCGTGATAGAGCACGACCTCGCCGTCATGGACTTCCTGGCGGACCTCGTGCACATAATGTACGGCGATGAGGGGGCTTACGGCGTGATGGCCCAGCCGAGGCCTGTCAGGACCGCGATAAACGTCTACCTCGAGGGATATCTGAGGGAGGAGAACATCAGGTTCAGGGACACGCACATAGTGTTCGAGAAGAGGCCTCCCAGGACAGACTGGCAGTCCGAGGTGCTCATACGGTTTCCCGCGCTGACCAAGAGGTTCAAGAGCTTCAGGCTGAAGGTGCACGAAGGAGCCATCAAGAAAGGGGAGGTCGTGGGGGCGGTCGGGCCGAACGCGACCGGCAAGACCACCTTCGTCAAGATGCTCGCGGGGGATGTCTCGCCCACGTCTGGGAAGGTCGAGGGCGAGGCGTCGATAAGCTACAAGCCGCAGTACATCAACCCGGAGTTCGAAGGGACCGTCCGAGAGATGCTCTTCCAGAGCGTGGGCAGGGATTTCGAGTCCGGGTTCTTCCAGGCGGAGATTGCCCACCCGTTGCACCTCAAGTACCTTCTGGACAAAGAGGTCAAGACGCTCTCGGGCGGGGAGCTGCAGAGAGTGGCCATCGCCGAGTGTCTGGGGAGGTCGGCTGACATCTACCTCATCGACGAGCCGTCAGCGTACCTGGACTCGAACCAGAGGATGGTCGCGTCCAAGACGATCAGGCGGGCGATCGAGAAGCTCGGGAAGTCGGCTGTCGTGGTGGACCACGACGTCTACATGATAGACCTCATATCCGATTCCCTGATGGTGTTCTCCGGGAGGGCGTCCGTCAGCGGGACCGCGGAGGGGCCGATGCACATGCGGGACGGCATGAACAGGTTCCTGAAGGACGTCGAGATAACCTTCAGGAGGGACCAGGACTCCAGCAGGCCGAGGATAAACAAGAAGGACTCGAGGCTGGACCGCGAGCAGAAGAACAGGGGCGAGTACTACTACTGCTAGTATCGCTGGACCTCCGGATCAGTCGGACACGCGCGAAATGGTCTCACTCTCCGCTGTTCCGCGTCCTGCGTCTCTTGGTCCAATAGAGATACCCGACGATGACCGCGATGGCGGCGATCACGACAAGGAGGTCGATGCTCTCGGTCGCGTCGGCGAACCTGCGCCATTCGTCAAGAAGGACGTACCCCGCGAGCGCGAGCACGCTCGTCCAGATGAATGCCCCGAGCGTCGAGAACACGATGAAATTCCTGAAGCGCATCCTGCCTATCCCTGCGGGGAACGATATGAATGAGCGTATCCCTGGGACGGCGTGGCCCAGGAGAACACCGACATCGCCGTACTTGGCGAACCATCTCTCCGCGGATACGAGGTCCCTCTCGTCGAGCCTGATGAACCTGCCGTATCTCTGGATCAACGGACGCCCGACGCGGTAGCCGATGAAGTATGCCACCGTATTGCCCAATGCCGCCCCTGTGGAGGCTGCGATAACCACCAAGGGAAGGCTCATCTCGCCCTCCGCTGCGAGGTATCCCGCGAACGGGACTATGAGCTCGCTCGGGATGGGCGTGATTATCCCCTCGACAGTCATCAGCATGAAAATGCCCGGGTAACCGAGGGTCGATATCCAGTCTAGGATCAGGTCGGTTCCCCATTCGACCAGGCTCATCGCCCACCGATGAAGGAGCCTCCATAAAAAGCATTAGGTAGGCTCCGAAGCGGCGGGAAGCATATTTGTACCGGCACCGTGCTCGGCCTGGGCAATGGGCCCTGCGAAGGTACTGGAGAGCTACAGCGTGATGATGCTCCTAGGACTGGTCCTCGGTCTTGTCACCGGAGGCCTCCCGGCCTACACCAAGGAGGCCTCCATGGCGTCCCTGGCGGTCCTCATGACCCTGTCACTCTCGACTGTCGGGCTCGGGGATGCCCGCGGCAAGGCCCATGCAAGACACGCCGCTTGGGCCCTGCTCATCAACTACGGGTTCCTCACCGTAATCATCCTACTGATAGGTCTGCCCTTCACAGGAGAGTACTGGTGGGGGTGGGTGCTGATGGCCGCAGCGCCTTCCGCAGTCTCTGTGGTGCCATTCACCACCATCCTCGGGGGCAAGACGTCCAAGGCCCTCTTCTCCACCGCGGTGAACTACATCGTGGCCCTTGCGCTAATGCCCGCCATCACCCTGCTGCTCATCGGCTCCGCAGTATCCACGACCAGCCTCGTCGTCTCCCTGCTCCTGCTCATCGTTCTGCCGATGCTGGCGTCAAGGGCGATGCGCAAGGTGAACATCAGCAAACCTCTGAACACCTCGATGATGAACATCTGCTTCGCCGTGCTGATATTCGCGGTCACGGGGGCGAATAGAGACGCTTTCGTCGGAGAGCCGATGATTGTACTGGCCATATCAGCCGCGTGCGTTCTGAGGACCTTCGGGACGGGGCTTGGCACCGAGTGGCTCACAAGGAGAATCGGGATGCCCAAGGAGGATAGGATAACCTATGTCCTGTTCGCCAGTTACAAGAACCTCGGGCTGACGGCGACACTCGCGATCGCGTTGTTCGAGCCGCTGGTCGCGGTCCCAGCGACGATATGCATAGTCTTCGAGGTGGTCTGGGTGATATTCCTTCTCAGGTACTATCCAACGACCCCTCCCTGAGTCGATATATCGAATCAGCGAAGGCGCAGCGCTGCGTCCGCCCTGCCCTTGAGGTGAAACAGATATCCTGACAAGTCGCCGTCGGGCGTGAGCGTCATCCACCTGCGGTACTTGATTGCGAAGATCCCCACGCATGTGGAGACGAAGAGGACCGATTCGATCGCGGTCGTATATTCCAGCGTAGCGCTCTGGAACTCATCGATTCCGACGTGGACGCTCCAGAACAGGAGCGGCAATGAGTATCGCCAGCCCACGGACAAGGGCGCCACAACGAAGAAACCCATCGGATAATGCAGCAGCGACTTCCATGGCAGGCCCGAGCCGTCTTCCCAGGTTGGCCTCAGGATGGCGGCCCAGCCGTTGTCGGATATGTACCTGGGAGCCGCGAACAGGTGGTCCGCGTCCAGCAGAACCCCGAAGGTGAGCGCGATGAACCACTCGTCCCTGTTCAGGCTCAACAGGAGGCCTATCAGCACGGAAACCGCCAAGTGAGTCGTGGTGAGCGTAGTATCACCCTGGTCATGCGTCGACCAACACTATGCACTCAGAACAATGCACTCACGTATATCTCTCAGTTTCGCCGTGGAATGCAGTGATGAAAAGACAGGGTGAAGGGGTTTCAGGGGTTTGCCTGTGCGCCTGGCTCAGGGACGCCTCTTCCTGAACCTGACGAACAGCAGCAGAGCCACCATCGCGATCACAGGCATCACCAACGACGGGAACTCCGGTATAATGCCGGATATGGTGACCTGCACGACGTCCGTGTCCCAGTTGCCGGCCGCATCCGAGACGTTCAGGGTGATGTCGTAGACTCCCTCTTCCCAGAACGCGAAACTGACGACCTCGCCCCAGAGGGTGACTGGAACGCCCATGTGCTCGAAGGTCCAGGTCCAGTTCACCACCGCGACGTCGTCCCAGGACGCAGCGCCACTGAGCACCACCTCGACGCCGCCCATCTCTGACTGGTCGCCACCAGCGTCCGCAACCGGGGATGTGACATCCATTGCAGTCACCTGCATCGTGTCAGGAACGGAGGTCTGGTTTGCCGTGTCGACCACGACGAGGGTCACGTTGTAGACTCCGGGGTCCGAGAAGGTGAACTGTGGAGTCGCACCATACATGTACTCCATCAGCTCGACTACTGTCCATGTGTAGTTCGTGATACCGACGTCATCGCTGGAGCCAGTGCCGTCGAAGTCGACGACGGTGTCTATCGCCACCTCCTGGTCGGAACCCGCATCGGCAGTCGGCGGCTCGTCGCCGATCACGTCGACATACAGAATGGCCGAGTCCGAATGCCCTGCGCCGTCGAAGACGGTCAGCGTGACGTTGTGGAGTCCCACCTCGGTGAAGACGTAGTCCACCTGCTCGCCCGAGAGGGAGACGTTGTCACTCTCGATCCACCAATCGTATGCGGCTATACCGACATTGTCGTATGACAGGCCGCCATCAAGGTTCACCGTGGTGTTCACCACGGCCTCCAGGTCTGGGCCAGGGTCGGCCACCGGTGGATCGTTGTCCACCTGGTAGAGGGTGACGTTGACAGCTCCGTTGCCCGCCCAATCATTGGCGAAGAACAGAGACAGGTACTCGCCGCTGGGCGCGATCCAGTCGCGCTGGAACATCAGGCCCACCACGCTCCAGTCGCCCATCGGCACGCCGCCCATCCACCACCACATCTCAGTCCCGTCCTGGACTTGGATCATGCTCGCGGACGCCGAGATCATCCCGGTCGGGTCATCTGGGGTCGCTGTCGCCAGGCTCCCGTTGTCGAAGGTGAAGAACGAGAACTCGCCAGTGTCACCGCTGAACCACGCTGTCCCATACTCCGGGCCGCTCATGCTCGAATTCGTGTATTCGCCCCTCATCGCGCTGTACGGTTCCGGCCCCATCCAGTACTCGGTGTACGGCACGTATAGGTCGTACAGGCCATCGGTCAGCCATCCGCACATCGGTTGGGCGCTCCAGAAGTAGTCGATGAAGTAGGTGTCATCGACCTGCATGTACGGTACGTTATTGGGGGATTGCTCCAGCGGGCTCATGGCCGAGTGCAGTCCCTCGATGATGTAGTAGTAAGAGAAACCACTGCCAGAGCCGTTCTTCATGAACTGCCAGAGCGCGATGGACCTCACATCAACATCCTGAACGGAGGCGTGCATTCCGGTGGGGTTCGTCCATGAGACGTTCTCCTTCGGTGTCTGCGTGTAGGTGACGTTGGGAGACCACATGTCCATGTCAAGCTCGAAATCCATCCTGATGTCTGTCTCGTTGGTTGCATCCACCGCAGCTTCGTCATGCGTGTGACCGCCCGCGGATGCAACGACTATCATCTCCACTGCAGGGATGAGCAGCTCATAGTAACCGGACGGGTCTGTCCAGGTCTGGTTGTATTCGGAGTAGTCCGGCGGGCCGAGCCCGACCTCCACGCTGGCCGCATCTATACCAATGCCTGAGGTCGAGTCGTTGACATAACCGTACAGCCTCACCGACTCCGGCAGATCCCAGGGCATCAGCTCGACGTCCACAACATTGGGACCAGGCGAGATCGTCAAGTTGTAGAGGATCTTCTGCCTGTGCGAAGGCGAGTTGACATCCACGGTGTACTCTCCGGAGACGAGTGTCATCTCGTATGTGCCGTCCGGCTCAACAGACTCCCACCGGTCGTAATCCGGTGACATGAAGTGCAGGCTAGCGTCAGGGACCGGGAGACCAGAGAACGCATCCGTGACGACACCCGAGACAGTGGCGTCCACCGCCCTGAGCTCGAAGTCTATCCAGAGCTCAGCACCGGGGTCGATGTCCATCAACATGTACTGCCCACCGTACCCGTCGGCCTCGGCTCCGATGATCAGACCGGTGCCGTCAAAGGCGTCGAGCGAGTAGAACCCGGCTTCATTGCTGAACGCCATGTTCATCGAGCCGCTGACCGGGTCGTATATGATTGCACGAGCCGATTGGATAGGCAGACCGGAGTCCCTGTCGGTGATGTTGCCCTGGATCAGCGCCGTGGCTGCCCTCAGAATCCCGTCGACGATCTCGTCCTCGCCAGGCAGCACCTCGACAGACTCCTGCATGTACATGGTGTACCCTGGCTTGCTCATGACGATTCTGACCCAGCCGCTCTCGATTTCCATGAAGTAGCTGCCGTCAGCCTCAGTCCAGGTCATGTTGCTGGAACTCTCGTCGGCGGACTCGTTGTACGACTCCACCATGATCATCACATCCTGGATTGGCAGGCCAGTATCGAAATCAGTGACGACTCCGGAAATCGTCGCGTCGTTCTCGTATGCGAATGGCTCCAGAGTCAGGTTGACCCAGTAGGTCATCCCGGAGACTATGGCATATCCCGTCTGGTTGTCCGTCATCGGATAGCCAGGGATTCCAAGGGCAGCGACCCCGCCTCCGGCAACCGAGGGCAGGATGTCCGCCACGTACAGCCCGGCGCCGTCGGTCCTCGACATGTTGATGTACAGCGGAGGGCCGTCGCCCATGCTGTCAGGGTCAGCAGTGTACACCGCGACGAGAGCATCGGCCACTGGATCCCCCAGCTCGTCTTGGATGTAACCCATGAGGGTCACGTCAGTTACTGCTGGTGCTATGTTCTCGAGTGTGAAGTTCAAGTATGATACCTCTCCGGGAGAGACCTCGACGAAGGCCATCTCGCCGTAGCATGAGTCATTGTATGCGAGCACGCCGTAGCTGAGCCCGCCGGGCACGGGGATCGAGTAGTCGCCCAGAGCGTCAGTTAGAACCATGACCTCGAGCCCACCGTACATGGGCATGGCCACGACGATAGAGTCGGGCAACGGGTTCACGCCGTCGTTCACATTCCCCTGGATGTAGCCATCCGGGGGAGCGGCAGCAGCCTCGCCAGGTAGGATGACCAGCATCCCGACGACGAGGGATAAGCACACAAACATCGCAGCAAGCGCATTGGTCCAACGTGGGGTCTTGTCCAAGACAGAAGCCTCCTCAGTTCATCACCGAGCGGAATGGGGGTATTCCGACTGGGTGTCTGTGATTGTAGGGTCAAGTACCATATATATTGATGTCGCCGCCAGTACTCCGCGTTTAGGCACCCCTTCAGCGGAGGAACACGTCCGGCACGGGAGGCCGTGGCAAGTTAGTTCCTAAGCGTACGTAGTTGGGCAATCACGTCGCTTTGGCCCCGCGGATGTTCGGGGACATGTTGATTGCCTCCCAAGCCAAACCCGGACACATCACGCGGGGCAGGGTCAGTGCAAACATGAAGTCAGGGACCAACGCCCCGGAGATCGCCTGGAGGGAGTGGTCGAAGGAGGCCTTCGACGAGGCGAGGGCCAGCGGTAAACTCGTGATGCTGGACCTGAGCGCCGATTGGTGCCACTGGTGCCACGTCATGGACCGGACGACCTACTCCGATCCGGATGTCATATGCACGGTGAACCGCGAGTTCATCCCAGTACGCGTGGACATAGACGCTCGCCCGGACATATCCGAGCGATACAACCGAGGCGGGTTCCCGACAACAGCATTCCTCTCCGACCAGGGGGAATCCGTCTGGGGAGCGACATACCTCCCCCCGAGGGACATGAAGAGGATACTTGAGAGGATTCTGTCCGCGAAGGCGTCCGGCGAGATTGCTGAGGCGCTCAGTAGGAGCAGGGTAGCGCGTCCCGAACCATCGAGCAAGGCCATCGAGAAGGTCCCCGTGGACGAAGATGTCACTAACTCGCTAATCGAGGACATCTTAGCGACATATGATGTGGAACACGGGGGCTTCGGGCTGTATCCGAAGTTCCCTCATCCAGACGTCCTCGACCTCCTGCTGCTGAAGTACCTAAGGACAGGCGACGAGGGGATGGCGGACGCGGTCCGCCATACCATCTCGAGCATGACCCGAGGGCTCTTGGACAAGGTCGAGGGAGGGGTCTTCAGGTATTCGGTAACTCGGGACTGGACCGAGCCACACTACGAGAAGATGCTGGAGACGAACGCAGCCTTTCTAAGGAACCTCGTCGCGGCCTACAAGGTGTTCCGCTCGCCGGAATACGAGGAGACCGCCACTGACGTGGCGCGGTTCCTCCTCGGAACGCTCAGGGACGAGGGGTCGGGGGGCTTCTTCGGCAGTCAGGATGCGGACGAGGAATACTACAAACTGCCGGCGGACATGAGACTACGGAGGAGGAGACCCGCAATCGTCCGCGCGATCTACGGGGGCTGGAACTCTGAGGCCGTGTCCGCACTCGCGGAGGCGGGCGCCGTCTCCGGGAGAAGGGAATGGCTCGACGCGGCAGTGGCCGGTTGGGAATACTCCGTCTCCAAGCTCTGGGACAATGAGATGTGCCTGATAAGGCATGAGGAGCGCAAGGACCTCTATCTCCTCGAGGACCAGGTGTCCTTCCTGGATGCTCTTCTGTCAGTCTATTCACTGGGCGGCGAGGCCCGCCTGCTCGAACTCGGTCGCCAACTCGTTTCCGGGATCGAAAAGCACTTCCGGCACCCAAGAGGAGGGTATGCGGACATACTCAGTGACAAGGATGCGATCGGTGAACTGGGAGAGAGGAGACGCTCACTGGTGACCAACTCGAGATACGCGCGCGTCCTCGCGCTCTTATCTGCTGCTGCCCACGACGAGAATCTCGCTAAGGAGCCGGAGAGGATATTGGGTTCTTTCTCAAGGAAGGACCTGGAGACGTACGGCCTCTTCGCGGCCGAGTTCCTGATAGCCTGGGAGGTCCTCCGTGAAGGCCCCAGGACGGTGACGATAGTGGCAGAGGGAGGGAAAGATGTGACATCCAACAACCTCTGGCTGGCTGTCAAAGCTGTCTACAATCCCGCGATCATGTGCTCACCCTCACCTGACCCGCACTCTGGCGAGGAAGGGGCGACGATATGTACGGCTACTGGGTGCTCAAGTAGGGTCTCAGACCCGCAGGAACTCACAAGACGGGTTGCGACCGTAAGGCGCAGCCAGGCCTGAATATCTCTAAATATCGGGCAACATCATAGTGTCACCCCGGGCTTGCCATGGCCAACAAGGCTAGACTGATTCCGAGGAAGATGCTCTCCAGCGACGAACGGGTGATTCTCGAAACGAGGCCCAGCGCGTGGCTGTACATGAAGGGCGCGGCCCTCGCAGTCATCATCGCGCTTGTGGCGCTCGTCGCCCTCCTCTGGAAACAGATACCGGACGCCCCCGAGGTTCCCTACTTCAGCGAAGCCCTGGAGGGCGAGTACGGCGAGTACATCGAATGGGCGCTCCTCGGGACATTCGTGCTGATGATGTTGGTCTTCGCTGTGAGGCGGCTCAGGTGGAGCGCGACGGTCTACGCCGCAACCGACGAGAGGATAATCACGCAGAGGGGCATCATCAACAAGACTTACGAGGACATCCCTGTGACGATGATCTCAAGCGTCGACCTCGCGCAGTCGATAGGAAAACGCGCCCTCGGCTATGGCACGATAGTGTTCTCCACACAGGGTCAGTCAGGTGCCAGGAAGAAGGGGCTCGTGTGGGAGGCGGTCCCCGACCCCTTCGCCGTACGCAGGCGCCTCCAGGAAGTCATGGACGTCCGCTCCAAACCAAAGGAGTGACCCTCTGCAAAGATCTCCAGCATGAAGAGCGTCGGGATGAATGGCGCCTCCGACTCGTTCTTCTCGCTATCCTACACGGGCGTCGAGGGCGGGATGGTCATAGTGATGGCGGACGACTACCCGAGTGAGCCACCAGGGCGGCATAGTAGACCCTGAGAAGGTGGACAGGAAGCCCTTCGAGAAGCTCCCGTGGTCCCATCCCCGGGACGATTCATGACGGGCGCTGACTCCGCCAGGGCTTTCAGGCTCAAGCCCCTAGAGAGGACCAGAGGTATCGAGGAGGAGTTCAACGGCTCCGACCTGAACCTGGTGGGGGACACGGGCTCGGAGGCCGGAATGATCATGAGCGGCGCCTGGTACAACTACACGGTCGAAGCGCACAGGACACTGGCCGTCGCCCTTCGATTCTGAAGCTCGGCACGACCTACCCGCTGCCCAAGAAGGCCGTGGACGTCAACTTCAAGGCGTTAGACCTCGGGAAAGAAGAAGCATACGGCGGCCTCTGCAACATGGTTAAGTGCAGGAAGTGAGTTCATGGCTGGATGGCCATGAAGAAGGTCAGGTACGAGAGGGTCGATGTCTTCGCCGACAGGCCGTTCCGGGGGAATCCGCTTGCGGTCTTCCCGGACGCCAGGGCGCTGACCTCGAAGGAGATGCAGCTGCTCGCAATGGAGATGAACCTGTCAGAGACCACCTTCGTCCTCCCCCCAAGCAAGGGCTCGGGAGCGGACTTCAGGGTGCGGATATTCGTCCCCGACATGGAGATACCATATGCGGGCCATCCGACGATTGGGACTTTCTTCGTGCTCGCCAGAGCTGGGAGGCTCAGGCTCAAGGGCCCGATGACAACCGTCCGGATGGAGGTGAAGGCCGGCGTGATGCCCGTCGAGATACACACTTCGAAGGGGAAGGTGAGGAAGATAGTCACCGTCCAGAAGCTGCCGGAGTTCGGCCCGGTCATCAAGGACTCCTCCCTGATCGCGGAGGCACTCTCGCTGAAGATGTCGGATCTCGACAGCGCACGCGCGCCCCCGCAGTACGTATCTACTGGCCTCCCGTGGGTGATTGTCCCGGTCAGGTCCAGGAAGGCGGTAGAAAGGGCCTCAGGGAACGCCTCCGCCTTTGCGGAACTCAGGAAGAGGCTCCCGGGGAACATCGCTGACCTGTACGTCACCTGCCTAGACCCTGTCGAGAGAGGCTCGATGACCCATTCGCGCGGGCTGTCACTGGTGACTGGGAATATCGTCGAGGACCCCGCCACTGGCAGTGCGAGCGGATGCCTCGGCGCCTATCTTGTGAACCGCGGGCTCGTGCCAGTCGAGCGCGTGACAAGGATGACGAACGAGCAGGGGTACGAGATAGGCAGGCCGAGCAAGATCGCCATCGAGATCCGGACGGCCATGGACGGCGCAATCGAGGCCGTGAGGGTCGGCGGTTCGGCAGTGCACGTGATGGACGGGCATGTCTATCTCTGACCTGATGGTCAGTCCGCCACTGGCAGCTCCACCCTGAAGATGGCGCCCTTCGAGAAATCACCAGGGATCCTGTCCTCGACCCAGACCCTGCCCCCGTAGCGCTTCGCGAGTGTCATGACGATGTGAAGGCCGAGCCCTGAGCCCCTCTTCTTGGCGGCTTTCGAGAACCTGTCGAAGATCACTCCCTTCATCTCGTCCGGGATCCCGCGCCCCTGGTCTGCGAAGGAAACGACCCAGAACCTTCTCTGGCTCTCGAGTTTCGTCTCCACGGATATGTCGATCTCCAGTGGTTCGTGGGGGTCGTACTTCACCGCGTTCGTGAGTATGTTGATGAATATCTCGCGTATGAGTTCGTCGGCTTCGGTATAGTATACGCCAGACTGGACATCGTGCTTCAGCACGATCTTCCTGCCAGGGTAGTACTGGGTGACACTCTTCTCGCATTCCAGGAGGACCGCCCCGATGTCCACCCTCGATAGCTCGACGTCCCCGAATGTAACCCTCGACATCGTCCTGACATTGCTGGCGAGCCAGCTGGTGTTCATAACCTGCTCCGCTATCTTGTCTATCAGCCCGGAGGTGTCCGAGGACGCCGTCTTCATCCTCAGGAGGTCCAGGTATCCGAGGATCGCCTGGTTGAAGTTCTTGATGTCGTGTGATAACACGTCCGTGAACAGCTCCGAATTCGTCCGGCTGTCTATGTGCTCCTGGAACAGCCTGGCGTTCTCTATCGCTATGCCCGCGAGGCTCGCGAATATCTCGACGATCTCGATCGTCTCAGCGTCCGGTATCCGGTCGTCTCTCGGCTTGAGTATCTCCAGGTAGGCTATCGGGGTTCCGCTCTTGTCGACCACGACGGTGTCGAGGTAATCGAGCTCGTGCCAGTAACCCTTCCCCTTCCTCGGCCGCTTGATGCGCTCCGTATCGGGGTAGTACGCGAGCTCCTCGGGCGAGATGGACTTCTGGCTCTCGACGGGCACGTAATATGTGAGGCGGCCCATCTTGTGCCACCAGCGCGCCTGCGAAACTGACGGGCGAGCACCGCTGGCGTCTATAATCGTATCCATCGTGCTCACGGGATAATGATGTCTCTTGATGGCCTCCGTGGCCTTGGCGGAGTAACCGTAGACGGCCTCTATCTTGTAGACACCCTCGTCCGGGTGCTTCACGCCCATGACCATCCTCTTGAGGCCGAGAAGCCTCGCGAGCGTCTTCAAGATGCTGTCGAGCATCTGGTCGAGGTCCCTAACGTACATTATCCCAGTCGCCAGGTCGAGTATCCTCGAGAGTTGCTCCGTCCGCTGGCTGCTGTGCCTGAGGGCGTTCTCCCTCTCGTGCGTCAGCCTGGCGTTCTCGAGCGCCACCTCCGCCAGGGAGGTGAATATCTCCATCGTCTCAAGTGTCTCCTGGTCCGGTATGCGGGTGTCCCTGGGCTCGGAAGGGTAGATGACCCCGACTATCCTTCCCGTTGAATCGCGCAGCGGGAACGCAAGGAAATCGCCTCGCCTGAGCTCGCCCTTCTTCCTCGGAGGGCGCTCCCCCGGGGGCTGCGTCGGCAGGGGCTCGACGAAGTAAGAGGCCGACCTTGGGCTGACCTCATCGGCCAGGGTCAGATAGACGGACTTGCCGATGCTCCGGGACATGGAGATGTCCTCCAGGATCAAGTCGGTGGGGATCGTTCTGTTCTTGATGTCCCGTTCCGCGGTTTCCGAGTAGCCGAACAGGGCGACCCACTTGAAGGCCATCTCGACCTCGTCGTACACGACCAGAGATACTTTGGAGAACCCGAACAGGGAGGAAACCGAGGAGAGTATCATGTTCGAGAGTCTCTTCAGGTCCTTCTCCGAGACGATCGAGCTCGCTATCTTCAGCGCATCCTCGAGCAGGTTGCTCCTCCGGATCTCCTTCGAGGTCGGGCTGTCGGGAGCCAGCTGATCCCTGAGCCTCTCCATGGCGACGCCCAGGAGATTGGTGAACATCTCGATGGTCTGGATGGTTTCCTTGCCCAGGAGCTTGCGGTTGGCCGAGCTGTCCAGCTCCAGGGTGGCGAGGAGGTTCCCTGGCGGGTCCCGGATCGCGAACCTGTACTGATCTGCCTCGTGCCACTCATCGGGGGACCGTCTAGGGCTGCGGACGTTCTCTGGGTGAGAGTAGTAGGCCGGGTGGTCTGCGAATGGGTCCTCATCAAGTATCTTCAGCCACTCCTCGGCGGGCACGAAGTACGCACTGGAGGAGACCCTGAAGTTCTCGGTCAGTATCAAGTCGATGAGCTCCTGCGGATGGTAATCGGCGGTCACGTTCCGAAGTATCCTCTCCGCTCGCTCACGCGGCACCCCGTAGACCACCCACCATAGGGCGGGCATGAGAGCTTCGTCCCGAACCTGCAGGAT
The DNA here is from genome assembly GCA_041559015.1 of Thermoplasmata archaeon. Lineage (GTDB taxonomy): Archaea > Thermoplasmatota > Thermoplasmata > UBA10834 > UBA10834 > COMBO-56-21. The sequence continues at coordinate 24,813 of JBFFED010000018.1, forward strand.
CATCTCCGAGATTCCGAACAGGCGGTCGATGTTCAGTAGGGTTCTCTCGACCATCTCCTTGAGAGGCCTGTCCGAGACGACCATCGCCGCGATCTCCCCCATGGACGCGAGCACCTCGTCGTCTGGGGTGCTGTGTAGACCTTCGGCTGGGACGCGCTCACGCTCGGCCATGACGATCAAGTTGTCTCGAGTTGGGGTGCTGCCCATTTCTCGAACACCGCTGAGCCTGGGAACCCGGCGAGTCAACAATGATTTGTCAGATATATAAGGTGGTAGCGGACGGGTATCACACATGATGATGGCCCAGCGGCCTAGACCTCTCTCCGCCCCCAGCCCAGTATTGCACAATGCTTATCCATCAGAGGCGGCCTCGGTCCACAACAGGCGAAGGTGGTTGGAAATGCCAAGCGTCAAGGAGATAATCGCGACGGCCGTCGAGTTCGAGCGCTTCGGGAGCGAGTACTACAGCAGGCTCATGGAACTCGTGGGGGACCGGAAAGCGAAGCTCCTGATGAAGAGCCTTGCGGAGGACGAGAGGGAGCACGCGGCAATCCTCGAGAAGGAGCTGAAAAAGCGCGGGAGCGCGGCGAAGGCGCCGTCAAAGGAGGTTGTCCGCAAAGGGGTCAAGGAGATCTTCCCCGAGAGGATACATAAGAACCACATAGCGACCAAGGACGCCATCGAGGCGATCAAGCTCGGCATCAGGACCGAGAAGAGGTCCATCATGTTCTACTCGAAGAACTCCAATACCAAGGAGAAGGACCTGAACAGGGTCTTCAAGAAGCTGGAGAAGATGGAGCTCGGCCATCTTGCGCTCCTCGAGGAGAACCTCCTGTACCTGCAGGACGACGGCGTCTGGTACGGCTACGTCCCTCTGCTCGACTGAACAGGGAATACCAACCTTTTATATGTGCTCGCCCAATCAGCCCTGGCCAGGTGGATGAACAGTTGGCCAAGGTCTTCCCGCTCGAGGCCCACAGGTACAACACGGACAGGTTCGGAAAGGACATCACGAGGTTCGTCTCACCGCCGTACGATGTCATAGACGGCCCGATGGAGAGGAGGCTGAAGCAGGACCGGCTGAACATCACCCATGTGACCCTCGGGGACGAGGGCGACTCATACGTGATAGCCGCAAGGCGCCTGAGAAGATGGCTCGAGGACGGCGTCGTTGTCAAGGAGGGAGGAGGGTCTTTCTACATATACGAGCAGACCTTCAGCAGCCCGACCGGCATGCCTATGGTCAGGTCGGGCGTCATCGGCCTCCTGAGACTCGAGGACTTGTCGAATGGCGTTGTGATCCCGCACGAGAAGACCATCCCGAAGCACAAGGCGGATAGGCTGCTGCTCAAACAAGCCGTCGGAGGGGACACTGAGCAGATATTCCTGCTCTACGACGACCCGTCGAAGGAGATAGAGGCCCTTCTGGCGGGCTCAAGGAAGCAGGAGGAGATGCTCAGGTTCGTGGACCACGAGGGCGTGCACCACAGGATAGTCAAGATGGACCCCTCAATGTCAGAGAGGGTGACCCGCCTTTTCGACCCGGTCAAGATACTGATAGCGGACGGACACCACAGGTACGAGACCGCGCTCGAGTACAGGAGGCGGATGAGGGCAAAGGACGGCTCCGAGGAGGGCAGCATGCCCTACGACTTCGTCCTCGCGACATTCGTGAGCTTCCGCAACCCCGGGCTGGTGGTCTTCCCCACCCACAGGCTTGTGCAAGGTGTTGACGAGGATCTGCTTCGGCACCTGCCCAAAGCGCTCGAGGAGGAGTTCGAGGTACGGGCGCTCCCCGGCGCGGACGAGCTCTCCGAGGCCGTCGAGAGGTCCCCGGTCAAGGCCTTCGGGGTCTGGATACCGTCCTCGAAGACTTACCTGTATGTAACCCCGAAGGACAAGGGAGCGTCAGAGGAGCCCATGGACGACCTGCCCGTGTACATGGTTCAGGAGAGGGTGCTGAAGAGGCTGCTGGGGTTCACGTCCGAGATGCTGGACACGAAGGTGAACATCGACTACGTCAAGGGCACTGGCCCGACCAAGTATGTGATGGCCTCGGGGGAGTACCAGGCGTGCTTCTTCGTGAAACCCCCGTCGGTGCACAGGGTGATGACCATCGCGGAGACCGGCAAGCTCATGCCCCACAAGTCCACCTACTTCTTCCCCAAGATATGGTCCGGGACGCTGCTGTACCTCCACGGCCTGTGACCATCCTCTCGTATTCTGGTGAATCGGTATATACATGCGTGAGGATACGCCGCCAGGTGAGCCCTTGAAGTTGGACATAGGCATCCTCGGGGGAAGGATAGTGGACGGCGCCGGCAACCCATGGTACTACGGCGACGTCGGGATAGTCGGGAAGAAGATAGTCAAGATAGGAAAGCTGGACAAGAGGCGGTGCAGGAAGACCATCGATGCGAAGGGACTCTACGTCTGCCCGGGATTCATAGACATCCACACCCACTCCGACATCAGCGCGCTCGTGTTCCCTGGGTGCGACAGCACCCTCCGGCAGGGCGTCACGACGCACCTCATAGGCAACTGTGGGTCCTCTGCGGCGCCCATGAGGGAGCCGTACGTGGATGTATGGAAGAACTACTGGGGCGAGTGGGCCGGGAAGTTCGATGAGGGCAAGTGGAGGACCTTCGGGGAGTACCTGAAGGTACTGGAGAGGAGCGGCGTGGGCCACAACATCGCAACGCTGGTGGGCCACGGGGCGGTCAGGACAGCGGCCATGGGTGGCCAGAGGAGGGCGCCCACGAAGAAGGAGCTCGGGTTCATGAGGAGCCTTGTTGACGAGGCGATGCGCTCAGGGGCCTTCGGCCTGTCGACCGGGCTGGTGTATCCTCCTGGAAGCTTCGCAAAGACTGACGAGATCATCGATCTGTGCAAAGTGGTCGCGAAGTACGGCGGCCTCTATACATCTCATATACGCGGCGAGCGGGAGACGGTCCTCAAAGCCATCAGGGAGGCCGTGATGATAGGTCGGAAGAGCGGGGTAAGGGTGCAGATATCGCACAACTGCCCCAAGGTCGGCGCCTGGGGCTGGAGCGACGAAACCCTTGCTCTCGCCGAGGAGGCTAGGAGTAACGGGCTCGACGTCACTGTGGACAATGACGTGCACACGGACCTCGCGCCTGCGCTCAGCGGGGCGCTCCCGCAGTACCTCCACGAGCTGACCAAGGAGCAGCTGATGGAACACCTCGGCTCGAGCAAGAACAGAGCCCGCATCAAGAAGGAAATCATAGAAGACAAGCTGCCGGCCTTCGGGCCCGCCGGGCTCCTGAAGCACGGGTACTTCGACCGGATATTCCTGATGGAGTGTCCCAAGCAGAAGGACCTCGAGGGAAAGACGATAGCGCAGGTCGCGAAGCAGCGGCGGAAAGAGGTCTTCGAGACCTACTTCGACTTGATCGTGGATGAGGAGGACGGCATAGTAGCCATCTTCGACTACATCCTCGAGAAGGACATCAAGAATGTTCTGGCCCATCCCATAGTAATGGTCTCCTCGGACTGCTCCACATGGTCGGAGAAGGGGCCGCAGAGCTACATGCCCTGCTCGTTCGGGGAGTACCCGGGCATATTCGAGAGGTATGTGAGGGACGAGCCGTTGCTCACGATACAGGAGGCCGTGAGGAAGATGACGAGCTTCCCCGCCCAGAAGATGGGGCTCTACGACCGGGGGCTGATAAGGCCGGGCATGGTTGCCGACATCGCCACCCTCGACCTCGAGAGGATAGAGGACAGGGCGACGAACCTGTGGCCCCACAAGTACCCATACAAGAACTACCCCCACAGGTACCCGAAGGGCATACCATATGTCATCATCAACGGCAAGATAGCGGTCGAGGACGAGGAGCAGACCGAGGTGCTCGCGGGCGAGGTCCTGAGACACACCTGGCCCTGAGGCCTAGCCTCATATCTCGTACTTCCTGTACTCGCCCTCGCAGGGGTTCCCCCACAACACCCAGGCGACCTTGTTGGTCAGGTCGAAGGCCACGGAGAATATCGTCTTGGTCTGGTCGAACTCGCCCAGCGCGGGGTCCGGATGGCGGCATATCGATTCGTGGTAACCCACATGGTCGGACAGAACCTTCTTGAAGGTCGACAACTCGACCTTCCCCAGCTCCTTCTTGAACAGCCGCCTCGCGCGGTTGTACCTGACGATCGATGAGAATCGGGTGTGCATGTTCGCCTCGAACTTCCACATCCTGGGCGAGAGGTAGTGGTTCGTGTGTATCAGCCAGCCCTCCTCTGCATACAGCGCGTCGAAGGCGGTCGCCGAGCCCTCCATGCTGTACATCTCACCGTTGGAGTCGCACACGATGTTGTTGAAGCTGTGGCCCCGGCCCTCAGGCATCGAGGCCCTGAGGGCCTCGTAGATCGACGTCTCCCTGAGCACCTTCCTGCACGGGATGATCTTCGGTATGCCCAGCCTGAGGTCGTTCGGCTCGAGGGCGTTCCCGGTCAGGCTGATGCCTGCCGAGTTCATCCCCGCAGTGGGCCAGATGCCCGCGTAGCTCATGGCGAGTATCGCCGGCTCGTCCTTCGGCCGGATATGAGCTATCGAGATGAAGGGCTGGTTGTAGGGGCCGACGTCCTCGTTGTGGACCGCATAGACGGCGTCGTCCTTGGTCCACTCGCCGTTGACGCATATGTCAGTGCAGCCCTTGCCCCCTCCCATCTGGGGGTAGTCGCAGCTCATCGCGTAGATGGTGTCGAACCCTATCCCAGTACCCTCGGCGTAACCCTCGAGCTCCTCGACGCTGTCAGGGTAGAACTGTCTGGTCATCGGGAGGCTCTTCTTGGAGTATGCGAGCGCCTTCTGGAATCCGACGGAGCTAGGGGTGTTCATCCATCTCTTGAACATCTTCTCCATCTTCAGCGCCTGGTCCCTGCACTCTTTCCCCAAGGTCCTGCCGATCTGAGAGTGGCTTCCAGACGCGAAGACCTCTCGGAAGCACTTATCCCCGCCCTTGCTGGTCAACCCGAACACGTCTCCTGGCCCTTGCAGCCGCTGAATCACATACCACAAGAAAAGGCTGTTGATGCCCGTACCCATGCCCGAGAAGGTTTATCCCATAGTTCCTGTGTTCCCAAGGACGTGCCTGAAGTCGAGCTTGAGTCCAAGCGCAGGAAACGCAAGGAGGAGTCCCCAGCCCTGACAGCCTCCACGTCCGGCATAGAGGACCTAGAGACCGAGGACAGTCAATCGCATGGTCCTTTCTGCGGGGAGTGGAACTGCGCGGACCCCTCATCAGTCAGACAGGCGGTCCTGA
>JBFFED010000019.1:0-29743 GCA_041559015.1 Thermoplasmata archaeon
GAGGAGGTCGTGGTCTTCGAGCGCTCTGGCGAGATGATCAAGGTCCTCGACCAGCAGGCGCTCGAGAAGCGTAGGGAACTCGAGAAGGAGAGCCCGAAGAAGGTCATAGTGTCCATCGACAGGAACCCGTTCGTGCTCGCCACGGGTGCCAGCGAGGTCGAGCTGCTCGGAGATGTGAGGCACGACCCGTACGGGGGCCACCCGCAGCTAGGCACCCAACCGTACGACAGGGTCGTCGCGGGAGCGATACACAGCGCCCACGAAGGCGTCCTGTTCGTCGATGAGTTGCCGCACCTAGGCCACCTGCAGAGGTTCATGCTCACAGCGATGCAGGAGAAACGCTTCCCGATAGCTGGGAGGAACCCCCAGAGCGCGGGTGCGAGCGTCCGGGTGGAGAGTGTCCCCTGTGATTTCATATTCGTCGCAGCCTGCAACATCCAGGACCTGCCGCACATCCTTTCGCCGCTGCGCTCCAGAATAAACGGCGGCGGCTACGAGGTCCTCGTGGAGACCGCAATGCCGGACACGGACGACAACAGACAGAAGCTCGCCCAGTTCGTCGCCCAGGAGATAGCGGTGGACTCGAAGGTGCCTCACGCGAGCAAGGACGCTGTCATGCTCATAATCGAGGAGGCGCGGAAGCGGGCCAAGGTCATAGACAACAGAGACAAGTGCCTCACGCTGCGGTTGAGGGAGCTCGGGGGGCTGATCAGAGCGGCGGGCGACGTCGCGGTGGTGGAGGGTTCCAAGCTCATCGAGGCGAGGCACATCGCGGAGGCCCTGAGGCGCGCAAGGCCCGTCGAGGAGCAGATCAAGGAGAGGTATGGCAGCTACATCGGCGGTGTTGCCTCCGACACGAGCTTGTCGGAGAAGGAGTCATCTCCCTATCACTATTGGAACTATCACGTCCACGACGACAAGAGGGGTTACGGCTGACCGGGCTCAGGTCCGGAGCACTTTCATCATCTTCCAGGCGTCCTCGCCGTTGCTGTAGAAGTTCTTTATCTCGCCGAAGGTCTCGAAGCCCTCGCGCTGGTAGAATACGAAGGCGGCTTTGTTGCTCTTCCTCACTTCGAGTATGATTGTGTCCACGCCCTTCGAGGAGCAGTTCTCGTACAACACCCTCATCAGGGTGCGCCCGAGCCCCCTCCTCCTGCTCTTGCGCATCACGGCGAGCATGAGCACCCTCGCAACCCTGCTACCGGTAGGGACCGTGGCCACGAAGCCGACGGGCTCCCCATCCTCCTCCACGAGCGTGAGCCCCTCGGGCCACAGGTTGTGCACTGTGAGGTACAGAGAGGGCGGATACGATTCCCCGAGGGAGTCTTTCACTATCCTCATGATATGAGGGATATCAGTGGGGGAGAACGTGCGCGTCAGGATCATCCGCTATCGGGAAGACCGATTGCGGTGATTAACCTTACGAGCCAAAGCCGCGCCCAAGGCAGACGAGAGGAGACCCAGGAGTGCCGCTGACGGGAGCATCAGGCGACCGCCTGGGCCCATGACCGCATCTCTGTCGGAGCAGACCTCGACCGTCACAGAGTCCACACCAGTGTTACCCCAGGCATCCTCGACCAGAAGATATATCGTCTGCTTTCCCGGCCTGGAGGCCAGGTATGTAGCCTCTCTGCCGTTGTCCGTCAGCAATCCGTCGCCCTCCAGACGCCAATGCCATCGCGCGAGGAACCTGTCGTCCGTCGAGCGCCCACCGTCCAGTGTCACGGACTCCCCCACCTCGAGCGAGAGGTCGGGCCCCGCGTCCGCGACCGGGGCCTCCCGGTCCGGCTCCCAGTCCATACGGAAGACCGATCTGAAGTACCCAGCCACCTCTTCCGAATCCACGGCCACCGCAAGTTCCCTGTTCCTAGCGAACGAGGAGTATCCCCAGTTGTTGCTCGAGACCACTGTCAGGCGTCCATCCGAGACCAGGCCCTTGTTGTGCAGGGCCGAGACAGGCCCAGACATGTCCATCAGCCTTGCCTCCCCCTCCAGGCCCTTCGAGGATGCGAACGTGTTCAGGTGCTCTGCGACGCAGCCGTTGTCCTCCGCATTGAACCAGAGGGAGTCGAGGAGGAATGACACCTCGGCTCCGCGGAGGAGCGCCTCCTCGACTGAATCCACGATAGGGTTCAGATAGGTCTCTCCAGTCCACCTGTCATCCCACATGAGGTCCGCCTGGAACTGCTCGACCTGGATGCTCGAGGACTGCTCGATGAACGCGCAGAGGAACGGCTCGATAGCGGACGAGTCCGGGGACGGCAGAAGGGTCACAACCGTCTCAGACGATGTCGCCATGGGGCTCATGATCCCAGGGGGAAGGTGTCCGTTGGGCGTCCCCGCGATCACCGCCTCAGGATCGAACCTTGCGTCTTCGAGCCAATCGCACACGTCCGGCCTTGAACGCCTCGAATCCTCATCGAAGATGCGGCCCAGGTACTCGGCGAGGGGCACATTGGCCACATCCAGCCCCCAGCCCCGGTTCCCTGACAGAGGGTTGGAGGGCACACCGCTCTCGACGAAGTTCTCCGAAAGGGCGACGAACCTCTTGTCGTCGATAACGATGTACTTCGCGTGCAAGGGGCCGATATGCTGGACGATGTCACCGGATATGTTGCCCTTGAGCACCCTCACGTCCGCCCCGAAACGAGCGAGCACGGACAGGCAGGCCATCTGCGAAGAGTCCATCCCTCCAGCGGGCGCTCCGTCAACGAGGACGCTCACCTCCACCCCTGAGGCCATCCTGGAGAGGAGAGCCGAAGAGACCTCGGTGGACGAGAACTCGTACGCGCAGAGCCTCAGAGTCTCTTTGGCCGATACGATGGCTTCGAGGACTGACACCAATCCGCAGTCTGGGGACACGAAGGTGGTCAGCATGCCTGGCCCGACGGAGACGCTGATGGGAGATAGGGCGGTGTATCCATACTTGAACTCCCTGAAATGCGCCCAGTCGAACATCGAGTCCGTGTCAAGGGGCAAGCTGGACTCCTGTAACCTCCTCGCCACTTCGCCCTTCCTCAGCGCGGGCAGATGATCGCCCGACCATGATCCGCTGCTGTCAGAACAGACGCCATATGCGACGAAGTCCGCCTCGATTCCGTCCTGATCGAGCAGGGCTATTGAGTCCCCCGTGTCCGCCAACCTGAAGATGCCTTCACGGGCCACCAACAGGTTCGATCCTGGTTCGTCAAGGCCTATACCGGGCGGACATCCAAAGGCGCGTTGATAGGATGTCGCATTCGTGGAGATCACGAGACGGGCACGGGAGGCGACCATTACATCACCCGTGAAACGGAGCGCGCCCTCCCCATCAGATACGGTCCAGTTGCGCAGGGATACGGGGACTTCACCCTTGTTCTCGAGGACGAAGTACTCGTCGTCGCAGAGGCCGCATGGATAGAACTCAGAGATCAGCACGCAATGCCCGGCCATGCCCGCGGCCAATGTGGCATTGACACATCCTGGGATGTGACACGGCGCGAGCACGGTAGACAAGAAGAGCGTGGCCGATGACACCGCCAACACATGTTCGCGCCGCATCGAGAGGGAGACCGCGCGCTTGGCTGTTAGCAGGTCGCATTACAGGTACTATCCGGTCACGCTCTCAAACCGGACACAAGGTCCAGGAGGACCGCCCTCTTGTCCTTGGCCTTGGTCACTCCGCTGGCAAGGAGCACACCGTCCGTGCCGAGTTCAAGTGCCTTGGCGACGTCCACCCCGTTCTTGACGCCCGCGCCGCACAGGACACCCACTTTGGGGTCGATAGACTTGATAGCCTTGACCGTGTCCGAGACTATGCTCGGGTTCGCGCTCGTCACGGACACGTTGCCGCCTATCAGCTCAGGAGGCTCGATTGCGACGAAGTCCGGGGCCATCGCCGCGCAGGCCCTGCTGACCGCGAGGTTGTTCGTGCATACTATGGTTGCGAGTCCTGTGCCCCTGCACCTGTCTATGATTTCGTGTATCTCGGCTATCTTGAGCCGCCTCTCGGAATGGTTGACGAGCGTACCCTGGGCGCCTGACGAGCGGGCGTTCTCCACGGTCACATGGCCCGTCGTGGCCCCCGAGGGGGCGCTATCGAGGTGCTGGGCGAATACTGGTATCCCCACGCTCCCTGCGACCAGGGCGAGGTCGAAGGACGGAGGGGAGACCACTATCGAGGCGCCAGTCTCCCCAGATACCTCCTCGCATAGCCGCGCAAGCTCTACCGCGGCGCTCCCGCTCGCCTCCAGATAGGTCTTGAAGTTCACAACGATGGTCGGCTTGCGGAGTGCCAAAGGGCCACCTCATTCGAGGGGTTTCATCCTGGGCTCGAGCTTCTTCAGTATCTCCGGCCGCGTCGTGTACTCCAGCTCGTCGGGTGAGACTATGCCCGGCATGAACGGTCCGTGGCCGCGCATGTACATGGATATCTCCATCGCCTTGTTCCTCACGCAGTCCCACTCCTTGCCGGCGAAGTAGTCTATGGGCCTGTGCTCGCCCGGCCTCGAGCCCGGCGGCTCCACGCCTTGTATCCTGCCTCCGTTTATCTGAATCCCGATGGAGCACACCCTCGGCGGGCCGTCGTGGTATGTCGGGTCCGACTCGTCAACTGCGCAGGGGTACCATGCGCCGTAGTGCGAGCCCCTCATCCAGCCTGCGACCAGCTGGGGGAAGGCGAATGGCTGTAGGACCTCCCCCGCGGCCGGGAACCCTGACTGGCACCTGACGAGCATCACGGGGTCATCCTTGCCCACGTACTTGCCCGCGAGCATGTTCAGCTTCTCGGTCGACACGACCGCGGCTATGCCGAGGTTCCTGTGGCTCACCCTCTTCACGGCGAACCTCGTAGTGTCACCTATGAGCGCGAGGATGTCGTACATCTCCGCAGGAGAGCTCATCACGACCCTCTTGTGGTCGACCACATCGACGACCTCGATGTCGTACCCGATGTGTGCCCTCGGGTCGATGACGAGCCCCGTTGTGGTGAACGGGTCCATGAATATCTTCGATATGGGCAGGGAGTACGCGGCCGGGCCGCACTTGTCTGCCATGAATATCAGCATCGGCTCCGTCGGCCTCTCCTCGAACTCCATCTCAGCTGCGCCTGGACCCTGGCCCCTCACGTTCCCTGAGAACGCATCGGAGAGCAGGTCCTGTCCTGCGGCGTAAAGGTGCATCTTCTTCGCCTCGTTTGCGGCGGCCATGAATGCGTTCCAGGCCAGCTCGTGGACCTCTCGGTTGTTCTCGCCCTTCCTGTGGGTCATTAGCAGCTGCATGTCGTCTCCGCACCTGGTCACATGGTAGTCCGCTAGGAGCCCGTCCCTCACTGCCCTTCCGAGGGACTCCGACGCTACCTCCATCATCCTCGGGTGCGGCCTCGAGTGCCCGGCTATTGACCCGACATCGGCCTTGATCAGCGATACTGTGATTTTCTCAGCCATCTCTCATTCCTCCGCATGCGTACAACAACGTCATCACGCGCGGTTTTCGGCGGATAAGACGCTTTGCATATATTAACCGTTTCCGAGGGTTCGGAGCGGCGTTTGAATGTCTCTCAATACACTAGCCATCAAGCTGGTTCCGCGACAACCACGAGCGATCTGCGCAGAGTCCGCACCAATTGCCTCATCAGTGTGCGGGACGAAAGTATGATTTCCCCGTTCGTGCTAGCGGTATGCGAGATGCCGCCTGCGGAGGTCGACAACGTCGTCGAGAACTCCTCGCGGAAGCTCCTGCAGACAGCCGTCCCGCCCGTGCAATACTGGTTGTTGAGACAGGTCATGGAGAAGGACGAGAAGGACGCCGCCCTCAAGAGAGCGCTGCAGGGGTGCGCCGCATACCGTCCCCGGACGAGGCTCCTCGAGAAGCTCAGGCCCGATGGGACCTGGGCGATCCCCAGGAACAAGAAGTTGGCTGAGGAGACCGGCCCTGGACCCCCCATAGGATGGACCTACAGGACCATGCTGTGGAATCTGTTCGCGCTGAGCGAGTACAAGACCTCGAGGACTGATGGGAATGTCGATGCGGCCCTCAGCAGGTTCTTCGAGTGGCAGGACGACGATGGATACATACCCGGCCCCTGGACCGATGTCTTCCCGTTACCGTACTTCAACGGATACGCACTCTACATCCTGAACAGGTTCGGGCTCGAGAAGGAGAGCGGCACTCAGAAGCTCACGAGATGGCTTCTGTCCATGCAGCGCGAGGATGGCGGCTGGAACCTGCCGTTCGTCATGGATGTGCACTATCTTCCCGAGTACAAGGCGTTGCGCATGAGGGAGTTCATTGAGTTCGTACGCGCCAAGAACTGGCGGTCCTTCGACCTCAAGGCACTCAACCAGTACCCGAGCTGCCCATATGTCACGATGCTGGCGGCCTGGGGACTCTCGCAGCAGAGGAAGGTCGCCAGGTCGGCGGCCGTGAGACGCGGTGCGGATTTCTTCCTCGACTGGTTCTTCAAGAGGACTCCGCACCCGTCCTACTACATGACGGAGGACCACTGGACGAAGCTGAGGTATCCCTACAAGTTCGGAAGCGGCCTGATGGCGCTTGACATCCTGACAGAGCTGGGCTACGGCGAGGAAGACCCCCGGATGGACCGGCCCATAAGATGGCTCCTTAGCGTGAGGGCCTCGGACGGCCTCTGGAGCCAGTCGAACCGGCCGCACCCCGAGCGAGACCAGTGGATATCTCTGATAGCCCTGAGGGTGCTCAAGAGATACAGCCAGACCTGCGGTGGCAAGGCCAAGGAGTGAAGGTGTGGTCCCATGCACGCGGCATACCTCAGGAACTTCGTCGACCAGTCATCGAGGAGATTGCTGCAGGTCTCCATACCTCCGGTGAGATACTGGCTTCTCCGCGACGTGATGGGGCGGGACGAGTCCGATATCATACTCCGAAAGACCGTGGAGGAGTGCGAGTCCTTCCCCGCTAGGCTGAGGCTGCTGAACGCCATCAGGGAGGACGGCACATGGCCGATCCTCAAGCATCAGAGGGAGCAGGAGGAGCGCGAGGGCGGTCCGCCGATGGGGTTCACTTACTCGACCATGCTCATCAACCTGTACAAACTCCTCCAGATGAGGACCGATATCTCCGAGGGGAAGGTCTCGAAGTCCCTGGAGAGGATCCTTGGCTGGCAGACCGAGGAAGGCTACATACCCGGTACCTGGACGAACCTCTTCCCGATACCATACTGGAACGCCTTCGCCGCTCACGACCTGCTGAGGTTCGGCATGGGGGAGGACCCGAGGGTCAAGAAGCTGGTCTCATGGCTCCTGTCGATGCAGAGGGCGGACGGCGGCTGGAACATCCCGTACTACGAGGACGTCAAGTACCTTCCGAGGTACCGGAAGATACCGCCCGAGGAGTTCGTCAAGGTGCTCAAGGAGGAGGGCGTGGACAAGCACGATCCCAAGCAGCTCCAGCGGTTCCCGAGCTGCACATGGTCCACCGTCCAGGTCCTGTGGGGATTGGTCGAGAGCGACGAGGTGGCGGGTTCACGGGCCGCGAGGAGGGCGGGGCAGTTCGTTCTCGATAGGTTCCTCCAGAGGAACCCTCACCCCAGCTTCTACCCGACCGCTGACCACTGGTTCGTCTTCAGGTATCCGCCGAACACAGGTGGCGGGCTGCCCGCGCTCCAGGTCTTGACGAGACTGGGGTTCGGCCCTGACAACCCGAAGATGGACGTGTGCGTGAGATGGCTGGTGGACCAGCGAGGGGAGGACTACTTCTGGCACCGGACCCAGGGCTCGCACCCAACATCGGACCAGTGGATCACTCTCATCGTGCTCCAGGTGCTCTCGGAGTATCTCAAGCGCTTATGACCTCCCCTCGTGTCGATGGGAAAGGCTTAAACGAACTGAGACCTCTTTTGACAACAAGTGCGGGTGACCGATGGGAACCGTCGATGATCTCAGACCCATATTCTCGCCTAAGTCTATCGCCGTCATCGGCGCCTCCAGAAGCCCGATGAAGATCGGCTACGAGATCCTTCAGAACATCCTTGTCCAGGGATACACGGGGAAGATATTCCCCATTAACCCCGAGACCCCTCAGATAATGGGCCTGAAGACGCAGCCGAGCGTGCTCGCGGTCAAGGAGGATATCGATCTCGCCATAGTCGCAGTGCCCGCGGAGTTCGTCCCGAAGGTCGTCTCCGAGTGCGCGCGAAAGAAGGTCAAGGGAGTCATAGTGATATCCTCAGGATTCGCCGAGACCGGCGAGAGAGGCAGACTGCTAGAGGAGGAGATCACACAGATCGCAAAGAAGGCCGGCATGAGGCTCATCGGCCCGAACACGCTCGGCTACAAGGACCCGATAGACAGCCTGGACGCTGCGTTCGTGTTCGGGATGCCCATGCCGGGGGAGATAGCGCTCATAAGCCAGAGCGGCGCACTCTGCATAGGCATGATCTACTACGCGAACGGCGAGCACATCGGCCTCTCGAGGGTCATCAGCGTGGGCAACAAGGCGGATGTCGATGATGGCGACATAATAGACTACCTCGCCGCCGACCCGGAGACGAAGGTCATCGCGATGTACATCGAGGGCATAAAGGACGGCAAGAAGTTCCTTGGGGCCGCGAAGAAGTGCCCGAAACCGATAGTCGCCATCAAGGCCGGGAGGACGCCCGCGGGGTCCGCGGCAGCCTCGACGCACACCGGGTCCCTCAGCGGCTCGGACATCGTGTACGACTCGGCCTTCAAGCAGGTGCACATCCAGAGGGCTTACGACGTCATAGAGCTGTTCGATTACGCCCGGGCGCTCGCCTACCAGCCCCCTGCCCAGAGCAACAAGGTGGGCATCATCTCGAACGGAGGCGGCGCTGGTATAATGGCCGCGGACTGGTGCGAATCCATAGGCCTGAAGGTGCCCAACCTCGCGAAGAAGACCGTGGAAGCCCTGAAACCGCACCTCCCCCCGATCACCAGCGCAAGGAACCCGCTCGATGTCACGGGGGATGCGAGGTTCCACAGGTACTACGCCACAGGCGCCATCATGCTCTCCGACCCGAACGTCGACTCGCTCATCATGACCTGCGTCCACGCCGGCATCGCAAGGCCCAGGGAGTACGTGGGCGCGGTGATCAAACTCGTCGGGGAGAAGCGCAACCTCAAGAAGCCCATAGTCGCCTGCTGGGTGGGAGGACCGGAGGTAGACGAGGTCGTCCAGGATCTCAGGGTCAAGAACATCCCCGTCTACCCGTCCGCGAGCAGGGCTGCGAGGGCGGTGAAGGCCCTCTTCGACGAGGGCAGGCGGCTGGAGTTGGTCGGGAAGAAGAAGCAGAAGGAGCCTCAGGCTGCGTGAGCGCTCACCAGGCTGTGACGTGCCCGTTGCTGGTATCTCTCTGCGAAGTCTCTTATTCTGGTTCGACATCGCCCGTGGCAGATGACCGCCAAGAGGGAGATATGGCTCACCTCGGGTGCGGCGATATCCGCTGTCGCGCTCTGGGGGCTGGCGTTCCCGCTCATCCAGATAGGCCTTGAAGGCTTCTCCCCTGTGCTGCTCGGGTTCCTCAGGTTCGTCCTGGCGTCGGCCCTGATGATGCTGATAATCTCATTCAGATACCCGCCGCGCACCGTTGTCGCCACCATCAGGAAAGAGTGGAAGCCCCTCACGGTGCTAGGGCTCCTGTATGTCACGATCCCGAACATAGCCCAGAATATCGGGCTGGAGCACGGGACCTCTTCGATCGCGTCCGTGATACAGTCCTCCGGGCCGGTGATGACACTGCTGTTCGCCGTGCTCCTCCTAAAGGAGTCCATGACCAGGGACAAGGCCGTCGGGACGGTTGTCGCCCTGAGCGGGACGGTCCTGCTGGTCGCCAGCAACGGCATCTCCCTAGGGGACGAGGACTTCGTGAGCAGCCTTCTGATACTCACATCCGCCGCCTCCTACGGGCTCGCCTGGGTATCGGCCAAGAGGATGCTGGAGAGGAACCCGCCCACGCTCATCATCGGCCTGTCGCTGCTGTTCGGGACGGCGCTCTTGGCCTTCGCGGTGCCGTTTGAGGACCCCATCGTCGCGCATACGGACGCGTGGTCCTTGACCAACCTGGCGGTACTCGGTTTCCTCTGCGGCAGCATCTCCTCGCTCCTCTACCTGAGCTCCCTGGAGAAGAGGGAGGTCTCGAAGATGGCATTCTTCATCTACCTTATGCCGGTCTTCGCATCAGCCTTCGCCTGGGTCCTGAGATCGGAGGGTGTCGAAGCGTGGACTGCCTTCTGCGGCGTTATCATAGTCATCGGGATAGCGTTCGCGAACAGGAACAACTCATCTGGTCAGAATGAGTCATGACGTGGGGAGCCTGAGACATCCGGCTGCGACGGCGCGCGGCTATCTATCTCCCCGGCCCGCACGGACATGTTGAAGAACTTCCGGAAGAGCACAGGCGCGAGCACGGTCGAGAGGAACGCGTCGAGCACGAGTATCGAGAAGAGATACGGCTCGATCAGCCCTGCCTCCAGCGCTATCCTCGCAAAGACCAGTTCGACGGCGCCCTTGCCCATCATCATCGAGCCAATCGCCACTGACTCGTTGCGCCCATAGCCCATGATCCTCGCAGACACCGAGGAACCGAACAGTTTGCCGCACACAGCTGCGAGGACTATGACCGCGAAGACTGGGAGATGGTCCAGAACCGCCTGGAAATCCACAGAGAAGCCTATCACGACGAAGAACACGGGCGCGAGGAATCCGATCGTCACCCCGGAGAGGATGTCTTCGACCCTGGCCCAGATCCTCAAACGGGTACCGGTTTCCCTGAGCAACAGGCCCGCTACGAACGCCCCGACGACCCCTGGCATGCCTGCCCACTCGGCGAATACGGCGAAGGCGATCGCAATGCCCACGGCGACAGCGAAGGCCGCCTCGCCAGTCCTCATGCGCCTGAGGAGCCTGTAGATGTGCGGGACGACATACCTGCCCACTGCGATTGCGAGGACGAAGAACAGAACGAAACTCACGGCGAGGTAGGATACCGTGCCGAAGGTCTCCGACCTGGAACTCGCGCCCAGTATCACGCCCAGCGCGAACAGAAGCGAGATGTCCGTCAGCACGGCCGCGTTGACTATGACCGCACCAGTACGGGTGTTCAGGACCTCCATGTCCTTGAGCACGCGGACGGTCACTGGCAGCGCCGTCACGGACATGACGACCGCGACGAACACGAGCGTGTGCCCCGTGAACCCCAGTGCCCAGCTGACCAGGAGGCCAAGGGACAGGGGCACCAGTATCCCGCAGGCCGCTATGACGGCCCCCGCGTATGAACTAGCCCTGAGCAGTCCGGGGGAGAACTCAAGCCCGACGTAGAGCATGAGGAAGAGCATGCCCAGGTCGCCGAGTGTCTGGACGAAGCCGTCTGGGTCGTACATGGGACCCAGCCCGGAGAAGATGGCTCCCAGGATGAACGGTCCGAGTATGATCCCCGCGAGCATCTCGCCGACGATCGGTGGCTGGTTTGCCCGGGAGACGACCTCGGCCATGCCCTTGGCGAAGGCGATTATGAGGAGCACGTAGACGAGTAACGATAGGTCCATCCCTGCACCCGCGCCCGGCCTGAGCGCCAGAGGCTTTTCTGATTGATTAACCTTCGCTGAGAGTTCTCATGCGTGAGAATGTGCCGCCCGCGCACTCGCTCCCAAGGCGCGCAAGTGAAAACAGTTAAGACCTCCCATTAGGTTATGCCGGACCGGGTGTCAGTTCTTGCCTCAGTGGCAGCACATCACTTACTCGAAGGACATAACGACGGCGTTGCATGGCCAGCAGGTCACGGTCGGCGGCTGGGTGCAGGACCTCAGGAACCTGGGAGGCATCTCGTTCCTCCAGCTCAGGGACAGGGACGGGGTCATCCAGGTCACCACGCTCAAGAAGAGGTCGAAGGAGCTGTTCGACTTGGTTGCGGGCATCCCGAGGGAGTCAGTCGTGCTCGTGACAGGGACGGTCAAGGAAAGCAAGGAGGCCCGAGCGGGCTTCGAGGTGATCCCCGAGAAGGTCGAGGTCCTCAGCCGTGCCGAGACCCCCCTGCCCCTGGGGATCGTGGACAAGGTCGGCGCGGACCTAGACACGCGCCTGAACAACAGGTTCCTGGACCTCAGGAAGGAGGAGGTCAGGGCGATATTCCAGATCGAGGCCAAGGCGGCAGAGGGCATCAGGAGATACCTCATGTCGAGCGGGTTCGTCGAGGTGCACACTCCGAAGATAGTCGCCGCAGGGGCCGAGGGCGGTTCCACCCTGTTCCCGATCAAGTACTTCGACAAGAGCGCCTACCTTGCACAGAGCCCGCAGCTCTACAAGCAGAACCTGATGGCCACTGGTCTGGACAGGATATTCGAGATCGCGCCCGCGTACAGGGCCGAGGCCTCGGATACCGTGAGGCACATAGCCGAGTTCATCTCGCTGGACGTCGAGCTGGCATTCATCGAGTCGTCCGAGGATATCATGGCGGTGGCAGAGGGCATAGCCGTCAGCGGGATAGAGCACGTGGCGGAGAATGCGAACGCTGAGCTGTCCAGACTCGGGGTCAACCTCGTCAGGCCCTCGACCCCGTTCCCCCGGGTGAAGTATAGGGACGCCATCAAGATGCTCAAGGCCGAAGGGATGAAGATAGAGCACGGGGAGGACCTCGGGACCGAAGGCGAGAAGGCCCTCGGGGAGGTCATGATGCGTGAGAAGAAATGCGAACTTTATTTCATCACTGAGTTCCCGACATCCCTCAAAAGAGGCACTTTCTACGCCAAGAGGTACGACGACGACCCCGAGACGACCGGGTACTTCGACCTGGACTACCGGGGACAGGAGATCGTCTCCGGCGGACAGAGGGAGCATAGGTACGACGTCCTCACCGAGCAGATGCGAGAGAACAACCTGAACCTCGATGCCTTCGACTTCTACCTCAAAGCCTTCAGGTACGGCATGCCCCCGCACGGGGGCTTCGGGTTCGGTATAGAGCGGTTCGTCCAGAAGATGCTGGACCTGCCGAACATCAGGGAGGCGGTCCTATACCCGAGGGACAGGGCAAGGCTCATCCCGTGAGCAGGCGCCCGAAACGGATGCTGCTCGAGCTGCCAGTGGCCGACGAGATCGACTGCCTGGCGTTGAACTACCCCCGGTTCGAGGTGAGGACTTTCGAATACGACCGGCGGAAGGAGAAGGCCAACCTGAACTACTCCCCCTGCAAGGGCCAGATGGTCCTGGTGATATGCGGTAAGAAGGGGACCGTCCTCGCGCGTGACGCCGTCACGGGCAAGTGGGCCCTGCCCTCAGGGCGCATTGGGGCCGCTGAGGAGGTCACCGCGGCCGCCAAGAGGGTGGCCAAGGACGAGTGCGGCGTCGGCGTCATGGGGCTGGACCTGGTCGGGATGTACGACGTCGTCTGGCACTTCTCGGACATATCCGTCAAGAGGCTGCACCTCGTGTACGCGGCGATCACCGAGGACGAGTGCTTCGAGATCGGACCTGCCAGGGGCAGGGAGGCGAAGTTCTTCCGGGAGATCCCCGAGCCCGTCCTGGACGACGACCTGGTGGCGGCGGCACTGCGTGACTGCACTGACAATGATTAAATCCGCAGCGCGCGATATGGTGCCCGAAGAGGATGGGACGCATTTTTGAGCGTGAGCTCAAGGGCATATTGAGCGCGGACGAGCAGATGCTGACGCGCATCACCAAGACCTGCGATGACGCCGAGCGGTCCTCATACTACAGGATACGGGAGAGGCCGTTCATGGTGATCAGGGGGGCTGGGTCGCTGGGCGTGGACCTTGTGGCGATAAGGTCCGACCTCTCCCTGCCCATCGAGGTCAAGAGCTCGGTGAGCGACGTCCTCAGGTTCAGCAGGAGCGAGAAGCTAGCCATCCAGGCCCAGGAGATGATGGACGACTGCAGGCGCGTCGGGCTGATGCCCATCTACGCCTTCAGGTTCAAGCGCCACAGGGGAGACGCCTGGCGGGTGTTCACGCTCGACGTCGGCCCCATCAACGGCAGGCTCAGAGTGGTCTACCAGAGGCTCCCGAAGATAACCCCCTCGAAGGACGGGAACCTGATCATGAGGTGGCATGACGGGATGCCGCTCAGCAAGTTCATCGACTACCTGGTCACGCTATCGTGCTAGACGCTCCGCTGCAAGTCGGGGGAATAAAAAAGAGAGAGGGGGAATCTGACCCCGTTTTGACTTGAGCGGGCATATAGTGGGCTGGTCCGGGAATCGCGCTTGAGAATCAATCCCGATAACGGCTCCTCCGGTAAACACTTAAGGCCGCGTTGGTCGATGCCCTGGTGGGCTGAGGACAGTGGCGAAGTGCCCGTCATGCGGTGTGGAGAACCTGCCGAACGCCGAGCGCTGCAGGCTCTGCGGCAGAGAGATGAGGCCCAGGCCTCCTCAGGCGGACACCACGCGTTGCCCGCACTGCGGGACGGTCAACCCAAGCGATGAGATGACCTGCTCCGTGTGCAGACGTCTTCTCTCAACCACTGTAGTGGTCCCGAAGGAGCGGCGTGAGCGAGACGTGATCTTCTACGACACACCGGAGGTCCCGAAGAAGCCACGGACGAGAATGCCCATAATCGGCGGGATCCTCCTTCTCATAGTCGGGCTCTGCACGCTCGGCTTCCTCGTCCTCGTCACGTTGCTGTCCGTCCTGGAGTTCGAGGACTCCACGGGGATCCTGGCAGGATTCCATCCATTCCTCTGGATCATGGCCCTGTTGATAGTCGTTGGAGGCGTAGCAGCCTTCATGCGGAAATGGTGGCCGGTCGCGGAGCTCGGTGCGGTGGTCGCGCTGATATTGACCTTCGCCTTCTTCAACCTCGTATGCATGGTCTTCGTGGCGATGTCCTTCGCAGCCCTGCTGCTCATCTCCCTCTCAAGGGCGGAGTTCTCGTAGCGCCTCCGTGCCTGTGGGCCGGGAGGATGCCCTTCTCAGCACTCATAGGGCTCATCACGGGTCCTCACGGACCTCAGCTGACCCTCTTTTCATCACGATGCCCTCGAATCACATTCGTGGTATTTTATGGAGCGCCTGGGTATGGCCTTTGGGGCACGGATTATATAGATGCTATGAGCTGATTGCTCTCCGTGGACTACGAGCTCCTCAGCCAGAACATATGGGTCTTCTTCGGCCTCGTGGTGGTCATCAGCCTCTCGGGCGTGATCACGCCTGGGCCGGTGTTCGCAGCCGCAGTCGCCAAGGGATATAAGGACGAGAGGGCGGGCATCAAGATCGCCCTCGGCCACGGAGCGGTCGAATTCCCACTCATGGCCGTGATAGCGCTGATAGGTTTCAAGGCGAGCGAATGGCTTGAGGAGCCCGCAGTGGGCCTGGCGATAGGCGTCGTCGGCGGCAGCCTCCTGGTGTTCCTAGGCACGAGGATGATAAGGGCTAGGAAATCGATAGCGGAAGGAAGCGAGGGAGCGATTCCCTACGGCGCCACTGCAGCGGGGGCGATGACGACCTCGGCCAACCCATACTTCTTCCTGTGGTGGGCGACCGTCGGGGCGATCCTGGTGTTCAACGCACAGTGGTTCGGGGCCTGGGTCGTCGTGGTGTTCGCAGTCGTCCACTGGAGCTGTGACCTGGCATGGTACAGCTTCACCTCATACGCGGTCTTCAGGACGAAGCACCTGTGGACACCGACCGTGCACGAGGTGGTCTTCGGCCTCTGCGGGGCGCTGATGCTCGTCCTTGGCGTCTACTTCATCATCGGGCCGACCTACCAGATGCTGGCGTGAGCCGATCGAGAAAGACTATTCCTGCCTGCCCGCAGCGATCATCCGCTCGAGAGGCACGCGGGCCCTCCTTATGACCTCGGCCGACAGCTCTATCCTGAACTGCGTCTTGACGAGCGCGTCCCTCACGTCTTCGAGTGATATCTCGCGCATGTTCGGGCAGGTCGCTCTGGGTACCGCGTAGAATACCTTTCCGGGCGCCTCCTTCCTGAGCCGATGTATCATGTTCTCCTCGGTGCCGATTATGAACTCCTTCTTCGGAGAGGTCTGCACGTGCCTGAGGATGCCCTCGGTAGAGTAGGCTTGGTCAGCGAAGTCGATGACATCGGGCGTGCACTCCGGGTGCACCAGTATCTCGGCCTCAGTGTGCTGTGCCTTGAGCGCCTCGAGACTTCCCTTCGTGATGTTGACATGCGTCGGGCAGTAGCCCGGCCAGAACACCATCTCCTTGTCCTTGACGAACCTCTGGACATAGAGCCCCAGGTTGGTGTCCGGGACGAATATGACCTTCCTGTCGGGCAGTGATTTGACGATCTTCACCGCGTTGGCCGACGTGCAGCATATGTCTGATTCGGCCTTCACCTCGGCTGAGGTGTTCACATAGGACACCACGGGCGCCCCCTGGTGCTCCGACCTGAGCGCCCTCAGCGACGAGGCATCGACCATCGCGGCCATTGGGCACCTCGCCCTCAGGTTCGGGTGCAACACGGTCTTATCAGGGTTCAGGATCTTCGCTGACTCCGCCATGAAGTCGACGCCGCAGAAGACGATGACCCTTGAAGAGGTCTTTGAAGCCTGCACGGAGAGCCCGTAGGAGTCTCCCAGGAAGTCGGAGACATCCTGAACCTCCTTCCCCTGGTAGTTGTGCCCGAGTATTATGGCGTCCTTCTCCTTCTTGAGCTGAACAATTGCGTCCTGGAGGGCATCCACGGTCTCAGGTCTCTGGTTATCAATGGGTCCTTATTAATCATTTCCCACGGACATGCTGCAAGCGAGGACGGCATACGTTGTCCGCTTGACCGCTTTTCGCCCCCTAATGTCGAAGACTGACAATCGGACGATTTGCCTGGCCAGACGTCGCGAAAGCGATTATCTTTATGTCAATTACATTCAAATAGCGACTGGCCAATGGCAGCGGAGAGAAGCGATGAAGCCAGTCATCGACCTGGGGCTTTGCAAGGCCTGCAACATCTGCGTCTACATCTGTCCCAAGAAATGCTATTCAAAGGGTGCGGACATCTCCGAAAGGGGGTACTTCGCGGCGGTGGTGAGCGCGCCCGAGAAATGCTACAACCACGACCGGGAGGGGAAGCTGATATGTGAGCTGTGCGTCCTTGGATGCCCCGACCAGGCCATATCATGGCACCCCGAAAGCGAGGAGGAGAAGGCAAGATGAGGACGCCTCCAGGGGAGTACTTTCTCCAGGGCAACGAGGCTTGCGTCGAGGGCGCCGTGACCGCGGGCCTGAGGTTCTTCGCGGGGTATCCAATAACCCCGTCGACCGAGATCGCCGAGGGGCTGTCCCACAGGCTCACAGGCAAGGACGGCGTGTTCATCCAGATGGAGGACGAGATAGCGTGCATATCCGCTGTCATAGGGGCCTCCTGGGGAGGCGCAAAGGCGATGACGGCCACCTCCGGCCCTGGGTTCTCGCTCATGCAGGAGGCCATAGGGTACGCCGCAATGTCCGAGAC
The DNA here is from genome assembly GCA_041559015.1 of Thermoplasmata archaeon. Classification (GTDB taxonomy): domain Archaea; phylum Thermoplasmatota; class Thermoplasmata; order UBA10834; family UBA10834; genus COMBO-56-21. Next base: position 17,398 of record JBFFED010000019.1, read on the forward strand.
TCCCATAGTCATCGTGAACGTGATGAGGGGTGGCCCGTCGACTGGGCAGCCCACGAGAGCCTCCCAGGGGGACGTCATGCAGACGAGATATGGCGCCCATGGCGACTACCAAGTGATCGCCTTCACCCCTGCCACCGTCCAGGAGATGTTCGACCTCACAATCGACTGCTTCAACTACTCCGAGAAGTACAGGGTACCCACATTCCTGCTCTCGGACGCCGAGGTAGGCCATATGCGAGGGCGCCTGACGGTCCCAGAGGACATCAGGGTCGTGGACCGCAAGGAGAAGGGGCTCATGAGGCAGGACGAGGCCTATGACGTCCCGGACGACCTCGTGAGGCCGTTCCCGATCTTCGGCAGGGGACACAAGACCATGGTCTCAGGCATGACCCACACGGACAAGAACAAGATAGAGCCTGAGGACCCGAAGGTGCACACGGAGCTGGTCACGCGGCTGTCCGAGAAGGTCCTGAAGAACAGGCACGACATAAACAAGTGGGACATCATGTGCCCGGACTCGAAGACGATGATCGTGTCATACGGTTCTGCCGCGCTCGGGGCCATGGAGGTTGCAGCAAAGGACGAGACCGTCGGCCTGCTGAGACTCAAGAACATATGGCCATTCCCCGAGGAGATCGTGCACGAGGTCGCTGGCAAGTGCGACCGCATACTTGTCTGCGAGATGAACCTGGGCATGATGTACTGGCAGATCAAGAGGGCGGCGCTGGAGGCCGGATGCACGAAGGTCGAGCTGCTCTCTAAGATAGGCGGTGACCCGCCCACGCCAAGCGAAGTGCGCCACAAGCTGCGGGCGATGGGGGTGGTCTGATGGACGTGTTCGAGCTCTACAGGCGGGACAGATGGCCGCACGTGTTCTGCCCTGGATGCGGCAACGGCATCGTGATGAACTGTTTCCACCGGGCGTTCAGTGACCTAGACCTCTCCCTTGACAAGACCGTTTTCGTCGGGGGCATAGGGTGCTCGTCCAGGATACCGCTTTACGTGAACTCAGACGCGCTCCACACCACCCATGGGAGGGCGATAGCCTTCGCGACTGGGCTGAAGCTGGCCAGGCCCGAGCTTAAGGTGGTCGTGTTCACAGGCGACGGTGACCTCGGGGCCATAGGCGGCAACCACTTCATCAACGCCTGCAGGCGCAACGTCGACATAACAGTCATCTGCATAGACAACAACATCTATGGCATGACAGGAGGGCAGGCGTCCATCACCACGCCGCACAACTTCCTGTCGACCACGACACCGTATGGCAGCAAGGAGTACCCCCTCGACCTGGCTGAGATAGCCGTTGCAGCGGGTGCGAACTACGTGGCACGGTGGACCACAAGGCACGTGCACGAGCTGACCAGGTCTTTCAAGGCCGCGATGCAGAAGAGAGGGTTCGCATTCGTCGAGGCCGTCTCCCAGTGTCCGACCAACTTCGGCCGCAGGAACAAGATGTCAGATCCCACGGCCATGCTGGAGTGGTTCAAGGAGAACTCCGTGAGGAGGGAAAAGATCAGGGCGGCTGCGATCGATCATGTCGACCTGAACATAGCGGGACAGATCACGACAGGCGAGTTCGTGGACAGGAACAGGGAGTGCTACGAGGATCTGATCGGGGTGGGTAAGCATGAGTGAGCAGGTCCGGTTCTCCGGGTTCGGGGGCCAGGGCGTGATCCTCATGGGCATCATACTCGCGAGAGCTGCCTCGCTCTACGACCTCTCGACCGGGGAGGATGGCAAGGAGAGGCGGAAGAACGCCATACAGACGCAGTCCTACGGCCCCTCCGCGAGGGGAGGGCACTCCAAGTGCGACGTCAAGATATCCGATCAGGAGATGCTCTATCCGTTCGTCGAAACCCCGGACTATCTGGTCATCATGTCACAGCAGGCGTTCGCCAGATACATAAACGAGAGGCGGCCTGACACGAAGGTGATCCTGGACCCGGACATGGTCATGGACAGGCCGAAGGCAGACCTGTACCTCGTCCCTGCCACCAAAGCGGCGGAGGACATGGGCACGAGGATAGTCGCGAACGTCATCATGCTGGGCGCCTTCAGGCAGATATCGAATGTGGTCTCGTACGAGGCCCTCGAGAAGGCTCTTCTGGACGCGGTGCCCAAGGCAACGCACGACCTGAACAGGAACGCGCTGCTCGCGGGGACCAAGCTCGGGCAGGACGCACTCGACAAGAGGGGCAAGGATTAAAGGCCGCGACCACATTCTTCGGCGAGGATTGGGATAATGATTATCGACGACGTGCTCAAGACGGGAAGGAAGTCCCTGGCGGAGAACGAAGTCAAGGAACTCCTCAGGGAGGCGGGCATACCGACGACCGACTTCCAGGTGGTCAAGGACTTCGCCCAGATCGACCAGAAGAAGCTCAAGTTCCCAGTCGTACTGAAGGTGTGCTCCCCCAATATACTTCACAAGACAGATGTGGGCGGCGTCGTGCTGGACGTGAACAAGGATGCCCTTGAGCAGGAGTTCTCCAGGTTGAGGGGGAAGTTCCCTCAGGAGCAGATCCTGGTCGAGTCTCACCAGGACCGGAGGGTCGAGGTGATAGTCGGCTTGATAAACGACCACACCTTCGGCCTGACAATCATGTTCGGACTCGGGGGGATATACACGGAGGTCTACAAGGACGTCACATTCAGGATCGTGCCAATCAAGAGGGAGGATGCAGAGGAGATGCTCAGGGAGATCAAGGCTGCGCCGATCCTCGAGGGCTTCAGGAAGATCAAGGTCGACAGGGACGCGATAATCAGCACACTGCTGAAGGTCTCAGCCCTTGGCGAGAAGTACATGGACATGATAGACCAGATGGATCTCAACCCCGTGTTCGTCAAGGAGAAGGGAGCCACGGTGGTCGATGCGAAGCTCCTTCTGAGATGAGCGATATGACCCGCGAGGGGCTGCGTTCAGAAAGGTATGGAATATGATTGCGAGAGGAGGACGGACGGCCGTGGCGGTCGTCCTTGTGTGTGCAGTTCTTGCGCTCTTCGTGCACGTCTACCTAGCGGTCGCGCTCGCTGGATTCACATTGTTCCTCGCGGCCATATTCAGGGACCCCAGGAGGACCGTTGGCCACGGGATAGTGTCGCCGGCGGATGGCACAGTCCGAGACGTCAATGTAGAGAGAGGATACCTCTCAATATACCTAGCGCTGAGGAACGTGCATGTCACTCGCGCCCCGATGAGCGGTACCGTCTCGAGGACCGCCCACATCGAAGGGCGCCACTCGCCGGCATTCACCAGGAGGTCTGTGGAGAACGAGCGGCTCGAGATCACCATCTCGACCGAGTGCGGCCCCGCATCGCTCGTGCAGATGGTCGGGAGTATCGCTAGGAGGATCGTCCCCTACATAGAGGAGGGCCGCGTGCTCAGCAAGGGGGATCGCATCAGTCTCATCAGGTTCGGCTCGAGGGTGGACATGAGGCTCCCGCCCTCGAAGTTCGAGATGAAGGTCAAGAAGGGTGACAAGGTGCGCGCCGGAGAGACCAAGATTGCGGAGGTGCGTCTTGGCGGCGTGGAGTAAAGTCTCCTTCGGGGACCTCTTCACGCTTGCCAACGGCGTGCTCGGGTTCCTCGCAATAACTTACATCCTCGATGAGAAATTCATCGCGGCGACCAGCCTGCTGTTCCTGTCAATGCTCATGGACGGGCTCGACGGGTACATGGCGAGACGCTATGGCAGCAAGCATTCGAGGGGACAGGTCCTGGACTCCATTTCGGACTCAATCTCATTCGCGTTCGCCCCCGCGCTCCTGATATACGCCGAATTCCACGAACCGGGAGGCATAACGGGCATGAACTTCGCGGCGCTTGCGTGCGCGGTCGCGTTCCTCGCGACCGGGCTGTTCAGGCTCGCGAGGTTCAGCGTAGGCGGCTACCAACTGCCTCACTTCGTCGGCATGCCAGCGCCCGCTGCCGCCCTGTTGCTGCTCCTGCTCTGCCTCCTCTTCGGGACGACGGAAGGCGCCGAGGCGGACAGATACTACTTCGCCTTCTCCGAGATGGACTGGCTTGTCCTGTCCTTCGGGTTTCTGGCCAGCTTCCTCATGGCCTCTGAAATCGCGTACCCGAAGATGTCCGGGAAGATGGCCGCGGCGACCGCATTCGCTCTCCTCCTTGCATTCACCCCGACCATTGCTGGCCTGGTCATCGTCTCCGACCAAGACTTATATACAGCGTTCTCACGTACGGCCACAGGCGTCGCGCTGGCACTCACGCTGGTGTACGTTTTCGGGGGACCTGTCTATGAGAGACTCAAGGGAGGCCACAGCTGACGGCCACTTCGCCTGCTCTGAGACCGAGCGGGCGGCCTTCGAGGCGGGCATCAAGCTGGGCTCGATATACCACCAGTTCGTGGGCGTCCCCCTCAGGCTCGAGAACGTCGCGACCCTGGAGAGGGCAATAGAGGCGGGGTGCAGGGTGCAGCCATTCGTGGAGAGCGTGAAGGTGAAGATAGACAGATCCAAGCTGAAGAGGAAGCGCGGGCAGTACGACTACGTGTCCCTCACAGGGGACATGTTAGATGTCGTCCTCGTCGTGCGGTACAAGGGCACGAGGGTAAGGGCGTCCATGCGCATGATAGAGGAGATGAACTACCCATTGATGTACATCGAGAGCGTGGAACGCTCATGAGCGGGCATCTGGCCTCGTTCCAGGAAGTCTGGACGACAAGATTTATGATACACATTATATATTTGAAAAACCATACAGAAGCCGTTTGCTCGGCCGCCTGGTGAGATCATGGCAAGGGGGATAAAGGTAGGTATCACGGGGTTGCCAGGGGCCGGGAAGACTCAGGCACTCGTGAAGGTCATCGAGATGCTCGAGGAAGAGGGCCTGGTCGTAGGGGGCATGGTGACCGAACCCATAATCGAGAACGGGAAGCGCGTCGGGTTCTATGTCATGGACTGGAGAACCAAGAGGAAGGCCATCTTCGCCCATGTCGAGACCGAGTCCAAGTTCTATGTCGGCAAGTACGGGGTCAACCTCGAGAGCCTCGACACCGTCGGCGTCGAGGCGCTCAACGACGCCACCAAGAGCGCGGACGTAATCGTCATCGACGAGGTGGGCAAGATGGAGGTCGAGTCCGACAAGTTCGTGAAGGCCGTCAAGGACGCCATGGACGTCGAGAAACCGATCATACTCACGCTCCACAAGAAGTCCCGTAACCCGCTGCTCCAGGACATCCGGAGGCGTGACGATGTCCGCATACTCGAGGTCACGCCCATAAACCGCAACCTCCTGCCTTACAAGATCATCAAGCTGATGAAGGGCGAGTACGTCTGATGTCCGGACTCACGAAGGTGCGCGAGGGCACCACGGACCTGCTGGTCCCCGAGGACTTCTCGAAGAAGGGGCCGGGGACAAGGACTGGTGAGGTGTTCTACAACCGCCAGATGGAGCTCGGAAGAGACCTGTCCGTCATGTTCGGCCGGACCGTCTTCATTGAGGGACAGGCGATCCTGGATGGGCTCGCTGCCACGGGCGCGAGGGGGCTCAGGCTGGCGAACGAATGCGGCGTGCGCGCCGACTTCCAGCTGAACGACAGGGACATCAGGGCAGCTGTGCTGATGAAACAGAATGCGGACATGAACAGCCTCGGGCACGTCCGCATACACTGCCGCGACCTGAACGGGCTCCTCGCCGAGGAGCACTTCGACTACATCGACATCGACCCGTTCGGGCCGCCGGTGGAGTTCGTGGATGCCGCGATCCAGAGCTGTAAGAACAACGGTGTGGTCGCCGTCACCGCCACCGATACCGCGCCATTGTACGGCAGCTATCCGAAGACCGCCCTCAGGAGATACGGCGCGCTGTCCTCGCGGTCCCCGTTCGCGCACGAGACGGGCCTCAGGATACTGTTGGGGTTCGTCGTGAGGGAGGCGGCCAAGCATGACAGGGCGGCTGAGCCGCTGTTGTGCTACCACGCAGACCATTACTTCAGGCTACATGTCAGGATAAGGAACGGTGCGGCCCGGGCCGATGCCTCGGTCAAGAAGCTGTGCTATGCCAGGTTCGACGCGAAGACCCTGGACCGAGGACTCTCGCCCGAAAAGGAAGGAGCCAGAGACGCCGGTCCTCTCTGGGGAGGCGCCATCCTCTCCAAGGACACCCTCAAGGGGATGAGGGCGACAGGCGACCTGGGGACGGTCACGAGGTGTTCGAAGCTGCTGGAGACCTGGAAGGAGGAGGCTTCGAAGCCAGCCCTGTTCTTCACCCTGGACGAACTCGCGAGGCGCACGAAGGTGTCGCCCCCGAAGCTCACAGAGTTCGTCGAATCGTTGAACGAGATCGGTTCGAAGGCGTCAAGGACCCACTTTGACCCGAAAGGACTCCGGACAGATCTTTCCGCCAAGGAGCTGCTGCGGCACTACAGATCCTTCGCCAGGAAGTAGCCGTCTTACCCGCCCTCAATCGAATGTTTAAAGAAGTGCCCTTGGCATCTGTCCCCGATAACGATGCCTTCGGTTGTCATCATCGGCTCCCAGTGGGGGGACGAGGGTAAGGGGAAGATTGTCGACTACTTGGCCGACGAGGCCCAGATGGTCGTCAGGTTCCAGGGCGGGAACAACGCGGGCCACACGGTCCAGGTCGGCGATGAGCTGTTCAGGCTCCACCACCTCCCCTCGGGCATACTCAGGCGAGGCAAGGCGGCTGTCATAGGCAACGGTGTGGTCCTGGACCCGGGCGTCCTCATTCAGGAGATCGACGGACTGGAGTCGCGGCGAATCAGCGCGAAGGACCTGCGGATCAGCGACCGGGCGCACGTCATCATGCCTTATCACAAGGTCCTCGACGGGGCGGAGGAGAGGTTAAGGAAGGGCTCCAAGGTGGGCACCACGGGAAGGGGCATAGGTCCGGCATATACGGACAAGGTCGCCAGGCTCGGGATACGCATGGCGGAGTTAGTGGACCCCGACCTGCTGTCCGAGAGACTGCGCTTCCTGGTACCCCTTAAACAACGCTTGCTCGATGCGTACGGGGACCCGACCAAGCTGGACCTCGCCTCCATCGAGATGGAATACGCGGACCACGGAAGGAGGCTGAAGAGGTACGTCGTCGACACAGGCGAACTGATCGGCTCCGCACTGAAGAAGGACAAGAGGGTGCTCTTCGAAGGGGCGCAGGGCACGATGCTCGACATCGACCACGGCACATTCCCCTTCGTGACCTCATCCACGACGGCGGCGGCGAACGCTGCCTCAGGAGCAGGTGTCTCGCCACTGGAGCTCGACGAGGTCTACGGGCTGGTTAAGGCATACACGACCAGGGTTGGCGAAGGACCGTTCCCAACTGAGCTCCATGACGAGCTGGGGAAGACCATCGCCGAGAAGGGCGGCGAGTTCGGCACGACCACAGGAAGGGCGAGAAGGTGCGGATGGCTCGACCTCGTTGTGGTCGGGTACTCGGCCTCGATCTCCGGGTTCACGGGCATCGCGATGACCAAGATAGACGTCCTGAGCGGGCTTGAGGAGCTGAAGATCTGCACGCACTACACGCTTGGCGGGAAGAAGGTGTGCCGCATACCCGCGGACCTCAGGACGCTGCAGAAGTGCGAACCGAAGTATGCAACCTTGCCAGGGTGGTCCGACCTTGACGACGCGACCATGAAACGGATACTCTACGGAGGCTATCGGGAGCTGCCGCCGAACATGAAGGGATACATCAAGTTCGTCGAGCATCGACTCGGCCTGCCCGTCGTGCTGCTCGGCGTGGGGCGCAGGCGGAACGAGATCCTTGACCTCAGGAGGAGGAAGTGGGCTGCACGCGGGAGATGACCCCTCGTTGCCTGCCAGACTAACAGTCTGGCAGAGCAGAAAGCGCGTCCCCATCATCATTATATAAGCCTCCAGTAATCCAACCCCGGATGCGTCGGCTCATAATCACGGAGAAGAACCATGCCGCGCGGAGGATCGCACTGATTCTCTCAGACAACACCCAGAAGAGCAGGAACGTCGCGGGTGTCCCCGTCCTCACTTTCAACAAGGGACAGGACGATTACTTCGTTCTTGGCCTGAGAGGACACATCATCCTGTTAGATTATCCAGACAAGTACAATCAGTGGGAGGCGGTCCCCCCTCGGGACCTGGTGTACGCGAAGCCCGAGAAGAGCGTCGACCCGACCGCGCGCAAGATAATGAACGCCCTGAAGGACCTCTCCACGGGCGCGGACGAGGTGATCGTCGCGACCGACTTCGACAGGGAGGGCGAGCTCATAGGCGCCGAGGCGATCGAGGAAGCCGAGGTTCGCAAGCCCATCCGCAGGGCGAGGTTCAGCGCTCTCACCAAGGCGGAGATCGAACGCGCATTCTCTCAGCTGGTAGAGCTGGACCTCAGGCTGTCGTCCGCGGCGGAGACGAGACAGCTCATAGACCTCGCGTGGGGCGCGTCGCTGACGAGGTTCATTTCGCTTGCCTCGGGACAGCTCGGCAAGGAGTTCCTCTCCGTCGGGAGGGTCCAGAGCCCGACCCTGGCGCTGATAGTGGACCGCGAGCGGGAGATCCAGGCGTTCAAGCCCACTCCGTACTGGCTCGTGTCCGCGGATCTGAAGAAGGAATCCGCGTTCAAGGCATCCCACAAGCACGGGAGGTTCCTGGAGAAGGAGGAGGCGCAGAAGGCTGCGGCCAACGCGAAGCGCGCGAAGCAGGCCGTGGTCAGGGAGATATCGGAGAAGGAGAAGGATGAGTGGGCTCCGCCGCCGTTCAGTACGACGATTTTCCAGGTCGAGGCTAACAAGCTCGGGTTGACCCCTGCGCAGGCGATGAAGATCGCGGAGGACCTGTACACGAACGGATACATCTCTTACCCAAGAACGGACAACACCGTGTACCCGCCGTCCCTCGGGCTCAAGAACATACTCGAGAAGCTCAGGAAGTCGGAGTTCGCGAAGGAGGCGGAGGAGATACTCGCCCAGGAGAGCCTGAGGCCCTCCAGGGGCAAGAAGAGCACAACCGATCACCCGCCAATACACCCAGTGGAGGCCGCCACGAAAGGCGAGCTGAAGGGACATCACTGGAACGTCTACGAGCTCGTGACCAGGAGGTTCCTCGCGACCCTCGCACCGCCCTGCAAGTCTATGACGACCACGGTCGACCTGGACATAGGCGGCGAGCCTTTCACCAGCGAGGGCTACAGGATAGTCTTCCCAGGGTGGAGGAAGTACTATCCGTACTACAAGGTGACCGAGGTCGAGCTGCCCAAGATGGCGTCTGGGGACGAAGTCGAGGTCATCAGGGTGCAGAATGCTGAGAAGAAGACGACTCCCCCGGACAGGTATTCGCAGGGATCGCTCATCAGGAAGATGGAGGAGCTCGGGCTGGGTACGAAGAGCACCAGGCATGAGACCATCCAGAAACTCTACGATCGCAAGTTCGTCAAGGGCAACAGGATGATAGAGCCGACGGAGAGCGGCACGGCCGTGGTGACCGCCCTGGAGAAGCACGCTAATGACATCACCAGTGTGAAGATGACCTCACACCTTGAGACTGATATGGATATGATCGCCGCGGGGGAGCTCGAGCAGGTCGAGGTCGTCGAGGAGAGCCAGGCGATGCTGGACGACATAATGACCGCCCTCGAGAAGAACCGCAAGGAGATCGGCGACGACATCAAGAAGGCCCTGAGGCAGCAGCACACGCTCGGGACATGTCCGGTGTGCAAGACCGGCATGCTCACGCAGATCAGGACGAGGAGCGGAGGCAGCTTCGCGGGATGCTCCAACTACCCCCAGTGCAAGAACACCTACCCTCTGCCCTTCGGCATGCTGGTGTTCCCGACAGAACATGCGTGCAATGTCTGCGGGGGGCCGAAGATAAGAACGGTGACGAGGGGGCAGGCCCCGATGACCGTCTGCATAGACCCGAAGTGCGAAGGCGCCAAGAAGGAGAGGTTCATCGCGAAGTGCGGTTCGTGCGGCGGCGACCTTAGCATCATACAATCGAAGAAGGGCAAGAGGTTCGCTGGATGCTCCAACTACCCGAAGTGCAAGGCCATCTACCCGCTGCCACAGCAGGGGAAGATAATGCCGACAGGGCAGCAGTGCGACGCGTGCGGCTCGCCGATTATCCAGGTCCTGAAGCAGAACCGGGGGCGATGGACCCTCTGCCTTAACATGGAGTGCCCAAAGAAAGCCGAGAGGAACGCCAAGAAGGGCGATGACTCCTCCGGGAAGGAGCCGACGAAGGAACCGGACAAGGCCGAGTGATCACTCACTCGGAGGTGGGGGGATGTCCTCCTCCACCGCTGGCCTCTCCTGCGGCGTCACGGCTTCTTGCTCCTCATCCTCGATGTCCTCGTCATCGACGACAGCGGACTTGATGCCGAGCTTGGTGTCGATCCGGTCCAGTCGCTTCATCACCTCAGCAAGCGAGTACTTCGCCTCCTGGAAGCTGAGCGCGATATTCAGGGCCGCGAGCACGAAGAGCCATGCCACGAGTATCCAGATCATTATCGTCAGCAGCTCCCATATCGTCTCGAAGTCGAAATCCACATCGATGTCATCCGGCGCTTCCTCCGGCAGAATGCCCTTGAGGTCTTCCACCAGCCCGTTAGAGTAGAGCAATATCACGATGCCCAACACCACGAGAAAAGCCGCCTTCACCCATCTCCCAGCCATCTGAGCCGTGACTTTGATGGTCCCACCGATGGGCAATATCCGTTGGGCATGTATTTACCACTTGTGTGCTCCCGGTGATGGTTTAGCTCAGCAGGAGGTTCCGCACCGCCGGACCGTACTCGAAAGTCCTCAGCTCGGTGGACCTCTCCAAGGGGAATACGGTTATCTCGGGCGTCTCGTCGAACGCCTTCACTTTGTGGTACCATGCTAGGATGCTCTCCAGCTGCTCCATGTACTCAGCGTACTTCGCCACCAGGTAACTGGTTATAGACTCATCTGCCTTGGACAGCGTGAGGAAAGAGAGATCGACACTGTCCCTCGGCTGGCTCCTGAGCCTCTTATCCCACGGGATCTCCATGTTGAAGCGCGGGTGGGCCACTGCGCAGATCTCGAAGCCCCACTTGTAGAGCCTTGGCACACAGACCGTCGTCATGATCCCTTCGTCCACCAGCTTGTTCCTTATCCTGGTGACCGCCTGCCGAGACAGGTGCACTTTGGATGATATCTCCCTGTCCGAGAGCCTCGGGTTCTCCACCATCGCGACCAGGGTATTCTTCTCCGTGTCGCTCAGGTCCGGAGTCTGCACCTGGCCGCTTTCAGGTGCCGAACTCTTCGGGCGGGGAAGGTCGAGCTGGAAGTGCTTGTGGACTATCGAGGAGAAGTTCGGGACGAGTGTCATCCTGGAGAGGGCGAACGGGAAGACGGTACTGCTCAACTTGGCCCTGGAATTCCTCTTGTTGCCCGCGAAGAACTTCGCGTGGCCCTGGACGAACTCCTCGTACTCCGTCGCATTGCGCAGTGCTGTGTAGAAAACCACTGATGTGCCTCCTATGAGGCCCTGGAATATCTGAGGCGTCCTCGTGCAGAACTCGAGGTAGTGGTTCACCTTCGTATCGGACCGCTCCGATGGTTCCGTGGTGCCCACATGGCAGCCGATGATCTCGCAGCCGATCTTGTTGAAAGCGGGGACGTTCACGTAGGATATCGCCCCTGCATCGAGGAGCCTCCTCCGGATTGAGGCGACGGTGCCCTTCCTGAGCCCGTATATGTCAGCAATCTCGGAGTCCGTCCGAGTCGCGCCCTCCGTGAGCCCGAAGATGACCTTCATCTCGGACGGGAGGAACTTCCACATAGGCGGGGGTAATTGGCATATATCAAATAAACGTATCTCTTTCGTACAAATGCCATCTGAGATGTATGTGGAATGGCATTAGGACAACGATTCGGGCTCTCCTGATGAAAAGGGTTATAACAGGGCGCATCTGTCAAGGGTTGCCATTTTGGCGAACACGCTCTTTTGAAGGAAGAGGAGAGGTGTAACCAAAGGGTGATGCCCAACTGCGGTGGAGTCCCCTCCACCCCTTTTTTCTGTTATCTCTGGGCGGAAGCCACGTGACGAGGTTCGGGACCAAGCGTTTCAGAACAAGGATGGCTTCAATCAGGCTTTCTTTGCCTCTCGGGTCTTCACCCTGAGGCCCTTGTATCCGCACTTCCTGCACCTGGTCGCCCTTATGGCGTTCCTTGCGTTGCAGTTCATGCAGATCTTCTTGACGAGGTTCCTCGCCTCCGCCTCTGGGAATCGTGCCATCTGAGAGCCTCTTGCGCCTCAAATGGACATGCCGTATATAACCCTTATGCAGCTCGCGTTCTGTCCAGAATCGGGTGGTACATGTAGTGCGAAACGTCAAGAACCCGTCTCCCCGTTGGTCACTGGA
>JBFFED010000020.1:0-29582 GCA_041559015.1 Thermoplasmata archaeon
AGTGCCCTGAGTGCGGCAGAGTGGTCGCCAGCGACGAGAAGTCGTGTGCGTGCGGTGTGCTCCTGGTCGGGGAGGGGAACATGCTCTGCCCCCGCTGTGGCAGGGAGATACCAGAGACATACACGGCGTGCGAGCACTGCGGCGCACCGCTCATAGAGCTTATATCGGAGTGCCCTGCGTGCGGAAGGCGGGTGGACAGCAACGCATTCGAGTGCCAGTGTGGGGTCGTGTTCTCCGACCGTGTCACCGGCGCTGAATGCTCAGAGTGCGGGGGCGCAGTCGGTGTCGACGACGTATTCTGCCCGGTCTGCGGTGCGAGGTTCGCGGACAGCCCCAGGCTCGAGAAGAAGCTCGAGAGAAAAGTGAGGAAGTAGGCGGACCTAAACTAGTCCGCCTACTGGAGGTTTACGGGTCTTGCCGGTCATCTGACGAAGTCGATCGAGTCGTCCTCGTCCCTGCCGTAGGACCTGTTGCTGGCCCCCGCAGGCCCTCTCTGCTGGCCCTCGGACTCCGAGTCCTTGCCCATCATTGTGTCGGACTTGGCGCCGGTCACTATGAGCAGTATCTTGACCGTGCTCTCGAGCGATGGGTCGATGCTGCATCCCCAGATTATCCGAGCGTGCTTCGCTATCCTTCCGGTGACGACCTCGGCCGCCTTCTGCGCCTCGGACACTGTCATGTCAGGTCCGCCGACGACCCTGATCAGAGCGCCCTTGGCAGCGGAGAGGTTGATCTCGCCAAGGAGCGGTGAGTTGAGCGCCTCCTCGATGGCGGCCTCAATCCTGTCCTCGGGGTCGGACTCCTCAGACTCGCCGATGCCCACGAAGGCGACTCCGCCCTCGTTCATGACCGTCATGATGTCACTGTAGTCCAGGTTCACCAGCCCGGGCTTGGTTATGATCTCCGTGAGGCCCCTGATCGTCTGCATCAGTACCTCGTCGGCGACCTTGAACGCAGCGTCCACAGGCAGCTTCGGGACGAGCGCCAGAAGCCTGTCGTTCGGTATCACGATGGTGGTGTCGCAGAGGCGCCTCAGCCTGTCGAGGCCGTCCAGCGCATTCTCCATCCTGACCTCGCCCTCCGCCTTGAATGGGAGCGTGACGACTCCGATGGTCAGGGCCTTCTGCTCCTTGGCCAGCCGGGCTGCGTAGTGAGCGGACCCTGTCCCGGTCCCTCCGCCCATGCCCGCGGTGACGAACACTATGTTCGCGCCCTCGAGGAAGTCGCGGATGTCCCGCTCGTTCTCCTTGGCAGCGGCCTCGCCCACCTGCGGGATCGCGCCCGCGCCCAGGCCGCGCGTGATATTCTTACCTATCAATATCTTCTTGGGAGCATGAATCGCAAGCAGGTGTTTCGCGTCCGTGTTGATGGCGCATAGCTGAGCGCCGGAGATACCGGCCTCAACGCACCTGTTCACGGTGTTCGAACCGCCACCGCCACAACCGATGATCTTTATAGACACATCCAGCTGCGCCGCGATCTTTGCTATCTCCTCGTCATCCGCGGATGGGGGCGCAGGTGGTTTGGCCTGCACTTGAACTGCGGGTTCGGGGGAGGAGCTCTCGATTAGGTCCTGTACGTCCTTTCCCAACGCTTCTTTGACTAGAGACTTCGGCATAGAGTGCACCCCAAAGACTGACTTAGTAATCAGAACGCCATGATATAAACATTGCTAGTCAGTAGGTCGAGCCAGTATCCCGACCGATTTTCTCCTACGGAGAAATGTCGGCGGGCCGCGTCCCCTCCGCCCGAGGGAGCACCGGGCGCATTACCGAGCGGCTAGCGGCGTGCGAGGAACCGTCGCGACTCGCAACGACGGCGGCCTAGGCGGACGGCGACGCAGGCGCTTCCGGGGCGGTCCTCTCGACTGCAAGAACCACGGGTGAGCGTGCATCTGGCGTGCATTTATATACTAATGCATATAATACGTAGTGAAGATTATTCGGGATGGGATTGAATGAAGTCTCTTATCGATGATGCTCTCGAACAGCACGAGCTTGTCAAGGACGCGAAACCGCCTATCGGAACCCCCGACGACGAGGAACTGGCCAAGATCGTCGAGAAGCTGAAGGTGAACATAGCGATAGTCGGCTGCGGAGGCGGCGGGTCCAACACGATCAACAGGCTGAGCATCGCCGGGGTCTTCGGCGCCGAGCTGGTCGCTGCGAACAGCGATGCGAAACACCTCCTCCACGTGCACGCCCCCCACAAGGTCCTGCTCGGTAGGAACACGACCCGGGGGCTCGGCGCGGGGGCGCTGCCCGAGATCGGAGAGAAGGCGGCCCAGGAGGCAGAGGAGGAGCTCAAGGAGTTCGTCAAGAGCGCCAATATAGTCTTTGTCACCGCCGGGATGGGAGGCGGAACCGGCACCGGGTCCGCGCCCGTCGTCGCGAGGCTGGCAAGGCAATCCGGCTCGCTCGTGATAGGGGTCGTGACCCTGCCGTTCCAGGCCGAGGGCAAAGTGAGGATGGAGAACGCCCTCAGAGGCCTAGAGAGGCTGCGTATGAGCTGCGACACGGTTGCCGTCATACCCAACGACAAGCTCCTAGAACTGGTCCCGAAGCTCCCGCTCGACGCGGCGTTCCGTGTCGCGGATGAGGTCCTCATGGAGTCCATCAAGGGCCTGACCGAGATAATCACCAAGCCCGGCCTGGTCAACCTCGACTTCAACGACGTGATGACGATTATGAAGAACGGCGGGGTCGCCATGATAGGCCTCGGAGAGGCGACCGAGAAGACAGCCAAGGGCGACAGGATAGACTCCGCCGTCATGCAGGCGCTCGAGTCCCCGCTCCTCGGGGACATCGATCTGTCGGCTGCTAGAGGCGCGCTCATCAGGGTCACCGGTGGCACAGATATGACGGTGGCGGAGGCCGAGAAGGCGGCGGAACTGGTCAGCTCGCGGATAAGCCAGAACGCGAGGATCATCTGGGGCTGCAGCGTCGACCCGTCAATGGCGGGGATAGTGAGGGTGATGACCGTGCTGACGGGCGTGAAGGGCCCGAGCCTGATGTCGTCGCTCGACGAGCCGCAGACCAAGCACGGGGTAGACTTCATCCGCTGAGCTCCGCATGTCACCCAAGAGCCGGCCCGTGAGATATCGATACATCGCCTTCTCCTTGGAGGGCGAGCGGGAGTTCTCCAGGAACGACTTCCTCGACGCGCTGCTCAGGGCCGCGAGGAACACCAACCTCCAGGACAGCTTCAGGATAACCGTCTTCGAGGGAGACTTCGGGATATTGAAGGTGCCTCACAGGTTCAAGGAGGACGCCATCGAGGCGCTGAGCTCCATGGACAACGTCAAGGGCGTCGCTGCGAAGGTGACCACGCTCAAGACCTCAGGGACCATCAAGACGCTCAAGGAGAAGTACGCGGGGCGCATCAGCGCCGAGAACAAGCGCAGGAAGTGAGCCTGCCAGCGGATTGCCAGTCTGACAGAAAGCGGGCCCGACATTCGGCCTAAACCTTTATATCGAGTTACCACCTTAGGCAGAATCCAGCCTCAAATGATGTAGCCGGGGTCATCTAGATTTCAGAAGAGGTGTCACGGAAATGCAACCAGGACAGATGGCATACGACAGGGCGATTACAGTGTTCTCGCCCGACGGAAGGTTGTTCCAGGTGGAGTACGCCAGAGAGGCGGTCAAGAGGGGCACCACGACCGTCGGACTCAAGTTCAAGGACGGAGTCGCACTCATAGTCGATAAGAGGATTGCGAGCAAGCTCATCGAGTCGAAGTCGATAGAGAAGATCTTCCAGATAGACGAGCACATCGGATGCGCGACCTCGGGGCTCGTCGCGGATGCGAGGGTGCTCGTGGACTACGCAAGGATGCTCGCGCAGATAAACAAGGTCACCTACGCAGAGAGGATGGACATCGAGACCCTCGTGAAACGCCTGTGCGACTTCAAACAGAACTACACGCAGTACGGTGGCGTGAGGCCCTTCGGGACCGCGCTGCTTGTCGCGGGTGTGGACGAGCAGGGCTGTCACCTGTTCGAGACTGACCCGAGCGGCGCCCTGGTCGCCTACAAGGCCGGCTCGATCGGCGCTGGCAAGAACGCCATCATGGATGTCTTCGAGGAACAGTACAAGGAGGAGATGACCGCCGAGGAGGCCATAGTCCTGGGGCTCAAGGCGCTCCAGAAGGCCACCGAGGAGAACCTGAACACGAAGGCCGTCGAGATAGGCATCGTCAGGACGGACGAGAAGTTCCGGAGGCTCACGGACGCCGAGGTGGAGGCGTACGTGAAGAAGCTCGCCACGTGAGCTGGTCAATATGGTCGACCTCGACGAGGCAATTGTCGCGAGGTTCGAGTCGCATGGCGAGAGCTTCGAGATTCTCATCGACCCGAAGGTCGTCCAGAAGATGAAGGATGGCAGGGAGGTCGACCTGCTGGAGCACATGGTCATAGATACCATCTTCAAGAACGCCAAGAAGGGCACCCGCGCTCCCGAGGAGAAGATCAAGGAAATCTTCGGCACGACGGACCCGATGGAGGTCGCCAAGCTGATCATCCTCAAGGGCGAGGTGCAGCTGACCACAGAACAGCGCAAGATAATGCAGGAGAACAAGCGCAAGAGGATAGTCGAGTACATCGCCCGGAACGCGATGAACCCGCAGACGGGCTCGCCCCACCCGCCAACCAGGATTGAGACGGCGATGGAGGAGGCGAAGGTGCATATCGACCCCTTCAAGACAGTCGAGGCGCAGGTCCCCATGGTCATGGACGCACTCAGGCCCCTCATTCCGATCAGGTTCGACAAGGTCAGGATCGCGGTCAAGGTCTCGGGGGAGAACTACGGCAGGTGCTACGAGGACTTCAAGCACTTCGGGAAGATACAGAAGGAGGAGTGGCAGAAGGACGGCTCGTGGATAGGTGTCGTCGAGATGCCCGCGGGCCTCCAGACTGAGTTCTTCGAGCGCATCAACAACAAGACCCACGGCGAGGCCGAGACGAAGGTCCTGAAGGGCACGTGAGGACCCATCAGGGACATGGCCGGGCCCCCAGATGCACGCTCGGGAGGGTGACCAAAACCTTTAAGCGGGGAACGCATTTTCTGCCTTGAAAAGAGATAAGGGTAAATGCACTGCGAGCCGCGATGCGAATCTTTGTGATTTGTTTGCTCGCTGGCAGCGCTTTTATCGCTCAAGACATGAGTGAGACAGATGAGCACAGCCGATTCTAAGGAGAGCGCGAGAGAGATAGTCGTCCCCGGGGAGCTCCTTGCCATATCGGGCAAGAGGGCGGGGCCGGGGACTTACTCGGAAGGGGGCAAGATATTCGCCTCCCAGCTCGGTATCAAGAGCGTGAGGCCCGACATGATTAGCGTCGTGCCCCTGTCTGGGCAGTATATGCCCATGAGGGGCGACCTCGTGGTCGGGAAGATAGTGGATGTCAGCGCGTCGAACTGGCTGGTCGACATCAACTCGCCCTACCCTGCACCTCTGCATGTGAACGAGGTGCCCTGGAGGGTCGAGTTCGGGGAGACCAGGAGGTTCATGGGCGTCGGGGACGTGGTCATGCTGAAGGTCGTGGGCCATGACGAGCAGATGAGGGTCCAGGTCAGCATGCAGGACCACGGCCTGAGGAAGCTGACTGGGGGCATGATCATAGAGGTCTCGCCCTCCAAGGTCCCGAGGGTGATAGGCAAGAACGGCTCCATGATCCAGATGCTGAAGAACTCGACTGGCTGCAGGATATATGTAGGCCAAAACGGAAGGATCTGGATAGACGGCGAGCTGGACAGCATAGTCCTGGCGGTGCAGGCCATCCGTATGATAGAGGATGAGGCGCACGCCCAGGGACTCACAGAGAAGGTCAAGCAGTTGCTCGAGACGAGCTCCGAGAGAGGAGCGTGACAGACATGGGCGGAATGACGACAGACATCAAACTGATAGACGAGAAGGGCCTCAGGATAGACGGCAGGAGGCCGGACGAGATGAGGCCTCTGAAGATAGAGGCCGGGGTTCTGAAGAGAGCGGATGGCTCCGCATATGTGGAGTGGGGCCTGAACAAGGTCATGGCGGCGGTCTACGGACCAAGGGAGTGCCACCCAAGGCACCTGCAGAACCCGGAGAGGGCCCTGGTGCAGTGCATCTACAACATGGCGTCCTTCTCCGTGGACGACAGGAAGAGGCCGGGGCCGGACAGGCGCTCGCACGAGATCTCGAAGATCATCGCCGAGGCGCTTACGAACGTCGTGTTCACCGAGTACTTCCCGAGGACGTCGATAGACGTCTACATCGAGGTGCTCCAGGCGAACGCGGGGACCAGGTGCGCCGGCCTGACGGCCGCCGCCGTGGCGCTCGCTGACGCGGGTGTGCCGATGAGGGATCTGGTGGCCTCGTGCGCGGCCGGCAAGGTCGCGGACACGGTGGTGCTGGACCTTGGCAAGGAGGAAGACAACTTCGGCCAAGCGGACATACCCGTCGGGTACGTGCCGAGGACGAACGAGATCGTCCTGCTGCAGATGGACGGCGACCTTACCCAGGACGAGTTCACCAAGGGCCTGAACATGGCCGTAGGCGCCTGCAAGAAGGTGTACGAGGTCCAGAAGGACGCCCTGAAGAGGCGGTACTCCGCAAGGTCCGTGGACGAGGGCGTGCCCGTCCCGGTCGAGGATAAGCAGGAGGTGGCCTAGATGGGAAAGGACGTTGTGGCCGACCTCAAGAAGGACTACATATCCAAGCTCCTCATGAAGGACATGAGGGGGGACGGCAGGAAGTTGGACGAGATGCGCCCGCTCACCATCGAGACGAACTTCATCAAGTCGGCCGAGGGGTCTGCAAGGGTCACGCTCGGCGAGACGCAGGTGATAGTCGGCGTGAAGCTGATCCTGGGCGAGCCGTTCCCCGACACGCCGAACAGCGGCGTGCTGACGACGAACGCTGAGCTCATCCCGATGGCCAGCGAGACTTTCGAGAGCGGCCCGCCGGACCGAGAGGCAATCGAGGTCGCGAGGGTCATCGACAGGGGCATAAGGGAGGGCCACGCGGTCGACATGAGCAAGCTCGTCGTGGAGGCGGGCAAGGAGGTCTGGATAATGTTCGTGGACGTGCACGTCCTGGACTACGATGGCAACCTGTTCGACGCGGCCAACATAGGCGCGAACGCGGCGTTCAAGACGGCCGTCGTCCCCGCGAGCAGGCACGGCAAGGGGGAGGACTACCCGCTGCCGGTGCTGCACCAGCCGATATCCCTGACAGCCGTGAAGATCGACGGCAAGATACTCGTGGACCCGACGCACGACGAGGAGCGCGTGGCGGACGCGAGGATCACCGTGGCCACGATCGAGAACGGCAACCTCTGCGCGATGCAGAAAGGCCTGGAAGGCGCCTTCACGACCGATGAGGTGTTCAAGGTAGTGGACATGTCGCGCAGAGTGGGCGCGGATGTGCGCTCCAAGTTCTGATAGGACGTGGGACACATGGCTAGGAGGACCAAGAAGGTCGGCTCGGCGGGAAGGCTGGGCGCGAGGTACGGCGTCAGGATCAGGAAGAGGATAGCCGCGATTGAGTCGGAGAGCAAGGGCCGGCACGACTGCCCGAAGTGCAAGGGCAGGGCGCTCGTGAGGAAGGCGAACGGCATCTGGGAGTGCAGGAAGTGCGGCTCCAAGATCGCATCCAGCTCATACATGCCCACCCCGAAGGTGGCAGTCAGGAGAGAGGTGGCAGAGGTGCTCGCGGAGGCTGAGGAGAAGGAAGAGCGCGTCGAGGAGAGCGAGCCCGAGGAGAACGCTTAGGGGGAGTGAGCGGATGTACAAATGCTCGAAATGCAAGGAGCCCGTGAGGTCGAACGTGAACACGGTCGGCCTGCAGTGCGAGAAGTGCGGCTCCAAGGTCTTCTACAAAGAGCGGCCGAACGTCAGGAAGGCGGTCAAGAGCAAATGACCATGCCTAGCAGGGCCGAGCTGAGGCTGAGGACCGAGAGCCCGGACGTGGTCGCCGGCGCGCTGTCGCCGGAGATCGCGGAGACGATACCCCGGACCAGGGTACAGGTCGAAGCGCTTGAGGGCGAGGTGGTCATACGCATCGAAGCGGACGACAATAGCGCGCTCAGAGCGGCCCTCAACTCATATATCAGATGGACCAATGTCGCGGAGGAGACGGCAAGGGAGGCTAGAGGTAGATGATGGACAACATACCACCGAAGGTTCAGAACCAGATTGCGCAGTTCCAGCAGCTCACGCAGCAGATACAGATGGTGACCACACAGAAGATACAGCTTGAGGCCACCGTGCGGGAGCTCGAGAAGACCATCCAGGAGCTCGAGAAGACAGCGGACGAGAACGCAGTATTCAGGAACGTGGGCTCACTGCTCATACAGGTCAAGGACAGGCCCGCGCTCATAGCCGAGTTCAAGGAGCAGAAGGAGACCAACGAGGTACGCGTGAAGACTCTCGACCGGCAGGACAAGCACCTGAGGGAGAGGCACAAGAGCCTCCAGGAACAGATCACGCAGGCCCTCCAGGGGCCAGGTTCTGCTGCCGAGGCGAAGCCGGAAGGCGACGCCGCGTAGGATCCCTGGAAACTCCTTCCTTCAACCCTTTCTTGAGCATCTATTTTATAGGTCGTTGTTTCTGACACTCCCCGTGCTCTCCAGCATCGCGGAGGAGTTGTCGAAGGACGGCGGGACGCTCGTGCTCCTGCACGGGAACGCGGATCCCGATGCGCTGTCCAGCGCCTTCGCGGTCCAGCGGTCGTTCCCCGGAGTCGTCATAGGCGTCCCCGGAGGAATGGACAGGGTCGCGAAGCTGCTCGCCAAGGAACTGGACATCGCGACCGTCGAGGACGTCTCCGGTGTCAAGGCAGAACGAATCCTCATACTGGACACGTCTGGGCCCGAGCAGCTGAACGGCGAGTTCGACATCTCGAACGCGATAGTAGTGGACCACCATACCAGGAACGAGAAGTGGTCTGGCGCCTCGATGTACCATTGCGACGACTCCAGGAGTTCCTGCTCTGAGATAGTCTTCGAGCTGCTCAATGAGGCAGGGCGAGAGGTGACCAAGGAGGTCGCTCTCGCACTCATGTTCGGCATTCTCACGGACACGGGGTACTTCAAGTTCGCGAAGCCCTCGACGCTCGTCGCGTTCTCGGAGCTGATGGCCCTGCACGGCTCACAGATGGACGAGGCCATGGGGCTCGTGTACGCGGACGAGGACATATCCGAGCGCGTCTCCCAGCTCAAAGGCGCTCAGAGGCTCAAGTACTGGAAGCTGGGAGAGTACATAGTGGCCGCGTCCCAAGGGAGCGCGTTCGAGGCTTCCGTGTGCAAGGCGCTCCTTGACCTGGGAGCGGACATCGCCTTCGTAGGTTCGCAGAGGGGCGAGATGTTCAGGATCAGCGGCAGGGCGACTCAGGCCGTCGTGAGGAGGGGCGTGCACCTAGGCAAGCTCATGGGTGACGTCGGGGCGGAGACGACGAACGGAGGCGGCGGACACCCGGGAGCCGCGGGCATAACGGGCACGGGCGACGTGGAGGCCATACTGAACATATGCGTCGATAACTCGCTCAGGCTCCTCAGGAAGATGGTCTCATCTGGTGACAGATAGCGCCTTGACCATGTCGAGGTTCTTAGGGTTCTCCTCGAAGTACTTCCTGACGGGCGCGAGCACCTCGGAGATCGAATCCGCCGCGCCCTTCTTCAGGTCCTGCGGGTGCAGCTTGCCGGACGAATACGCCTGAATCAACTCGTCCATCGTCTTGAACTCGACCGGGCCGCCGTACTTCACCGAGCGCTCTATCCTGAGCTGATCGAGCTTGGGGAATGTGACCAGGCGCACCATGTCGAGCACCGGGTTCCCCTCGGCCTCAGGTGGGCAGAAGGCGCCCTTGAGCTTCTTCGATATCTCCGCAGGCGAGTCGTGCAGGAAGACCGCGCTGTTCGGGGTGCTCTTGGACATCTTCGCCTCGACGGGGTCCATCCGACCTCCTCCCGTCAGGCTGGACAGTAGCGGGGTG
Organism: Thermoplasmata archaeon; assembly: GCA_041559015.1. Taxonomy (GTDB): domain Archaea; phylum Thermoplasmatota; class Thermoplasmata; order UBA10834; family UBA10834; genus COMBO-56-21. The sequence continues at coordinate 9,968 of JBFFED010000020.1, forward strand.
TGCAGCGCGATCGGCTTCCTCCAGCCGAGCTTCTCCGCCGCGTCCCTCGCGAGCATGTGCGCCCTCCTCTGGTCCATCCCGGCAAGGGCGATGTCCACGCCGAGCTCGAAGATATCCGCCGCCTGCATCGGCGGGTACATCATCTTGGACGCGTCGATCTCTGCCTCGTTCTCCGTCCGGCCCATGATCGTCATCGCCCTCTTGATGCGAGTCAACGAACTCGCCTTCGCGATCCGCACGAACTTCTCCCAGTAGGCCGCATGGTCGCACAGGTCGCTCGCCCAGACGAACTTGACGGAGTCCTTCACGCCAAGCGCGAGGAAGCACTCCTTGAGGTACTCGCCGCAGACCTGGATGTTCTCCAAGCTCCCGCCCAGCTTGTCGTTTATCAGCGCGTGCCAGTCGGCGAGGAAGACGGTGACCTCGACTCCCGCGTCCTGCAGGTCCCTTATCTTGGCGGCCGTGATTATCTGCCCTGCGTGGACGAACCCGCTCGGCTCGTAACCGATGTACGCTGTAGGCCTCTCCTTGGTCTCGAAGAGCGACCTGAGCTCCTCGGGAGTCACTATCTCAAGAGCGTTCCTCGAGGCGAGTTCCACCTTGGAGTCGACGTCCATTCCTGTGCCCTGTCCCGGTAGAAGCCTTGGCGGAAAAAAGCTTTGGGTAGCCGAACCACCGCGGACAAGAAGAAAGCGTTAAGAAGCACGCCTGCGTTAGCACTAGCCCGCAGCGGGCGTCAGTCGGGGGGAGTAAATGAAGGTCTCGGCCTTGCGTAACGGGAAGATGGTCATCAAGGTCTCGGATGTGAAGGAGGTCGCAGGAGAGGGCATCCGGATCTCGGAGGAGTTCTACTACGAGCTGGACGAGCGCGTGCACGAGATGATCGAGAGTGCCGCGAGGCGGGCTAAGAAGAACGGGCGCAGGACCCTGAAACCGTACGACCTTTGAAGGCCCGGGAAGATTCTGCTGGTATCGAGATGGAGACCAAGGGCGAGAGCCACGGGCATCGCGGGCGGGGAAGGCGCAGGGACCTCGAGCACCCAGCCTCCGCCTGGAGGGAGAAGGAGCTTGTGGACGGGAAGCTCGTCGATGTCGGGGTGCTCATACTGCAGACCGGCGGCTGCAGCCACTTCCACGGGGGAGGGTGCTCGATGTGCGGGTACAATTTCGGACCGCGAGTCGAGGTGCCCTCTTCCAGCGTACTCAAACAGTTCCAGAACGGCCTCAAGGGCCTGGGAGAGATCGGGTTCCTGAAGCTCTACACCTCGGGTTCATTCCTGGACGGGGATGAGATAGACGCCGAAGTGACGGATACCATCCTCAGGACCTGCAAGGACCACGGTCTCAGGCTACTATTCGAGACACGTCCGGAATACGTCACGCCCGCTCGAATCGGGCGACTGCTCTTCCTCCACGAGGACATCGAAGTGGCGCTCGGGCTCGAGAGCGCGAACGACGCGGTGCTCAAGTGCTCCATCAACAAGGGGTTCGCGGTCAAGGACTACGACCGTGCGACGGAGACGCTTCGCGAGAGGGATGTGGACATCAGGACCTATGTCCTCCTCAAGCCACCCTTCCTCACAGAGGCGGAGGCGATGAGGGACTCCATCGCCACCATGGCGCACGCCGCGGAGGTGAGCAAGACCCTGTCGCTCAACCCAGTCAACGTCCAGAAGGGCACTCTGGTGGAGAGCCTGTGGAGGTCGTGGTCGTACAGGCCCCCGTGGCTGTGGAGCGTGCTCGAAGTGCTCAGGTCGACAAAGGGGCTGGGGGCGAAGGTGGTGTGCGACCCCACGGGCGGGGGCAGGGAGAGGGGGGCGCACAACTGCGGCAGGTGCGATGAGGTCATACTGGATTCCATCCGAGGGTTCTCACAGTCCCAGGACCAGTCGCGACTGGGAGCGCCGGAGTGCGACTGCAGAAGAATCTGGGAGAGCGTCTTGGACCTCGAGCCTTTCGTCGCGGACGGCACCGTCGACCTCCAAAGGTTTTTCAGGCGGCAGCGAGCTTAAACCCCTCAAGGTGACGGGATGCAGGAATACGACATCAAGAGAGGGTCACAGGACAACCTTAGACCGGAGAACCTGAGGGCGATGATGAAGGACATCTTCGGCAGCGTCGATGAGAAGGACGGGAAGCTCGTCTCCAGTTACGGCGCCCTCAAGCAGCTTGCGGTCTGGCCTGGGAAGAAGACCCTCTTCGTGGACACTCAGATGGATCCCTCGGTGCCCAACGATATCGCGGCGAGCACGATCAAGGCGTACAACACCTTCCTGGAGAGGGCCACGGGCCTGACGGCCAAGGAGCGCGGCAAGAGGGCGCAGAAGAAGGCCAAGGAAGGGAAGCTCTGACCCACACCGGCCTGGCGAAGCCGGTCACGTTTATATACCAGCAGCCCATTCAGCGGGATTGCGATACCTGAGGCGGTATCGGCCAGACGCCGTCTGGGCAATGCCACGCGCAACCCATCACTCGCGCCGAAACATGTTTTCAGGCGTGAAAGAGGCGTCACGGCCGAGTAACGAAGCCTCTCGGACGCTGTGCTCGAACATTCGAGTTCCACAGCTAGGTCTATCGACCCGAGATGAGGGATACCGATGCCAACGACAAGAAGACCAAGACACGGCTCAAGAGGGTACTCGCCCCGCAAGAGGGCGCAGAGCCCGACCGCCAGAATATCGACCTGGCCCGAGGGAGGAGACGGAGTCAGACTCCAGGGGTTCGCAGGTTACAAAGCAGGCATGACCCACGCCTTCGTGGTGGACTACAGGCCCAGGAGCGACACGTCTGGACAGGAGGTCCAGATTCCGGTGACGGTTCTTGAGGTCCCCCCGATGAGGGTGTGCGGCGTGAGATTCTACCAGGACACCGCCTACGGCAGGAAGGCCGTGGGAGAGGTCTGGGCCAAGAACATCGAGAAGGAGCTGGCCCGGAGGCTCCCGATCCCGAAAGAGTACGATGAGAAGGCGGGATGGGCGAACGCTGAGAAGCTGGAGTACGACGACATCAGGGCGCTCGTGTACACGCAGCCGACGCTCGTGACCGGCATCCCGAAGAAGAGGCCGGAGCTGATGGAGATACGGATCGGCGGGGGCAAGATGCAGGAGCGGCTGGACTATGCGAAGGCCTCTCTCGGCAAGGCAGTGAGTTTCAAGGACTTCACCAAGGAAGGCGAGATGGTCGACGTCGCGTCGGTCACCAAGGGCAGGGGCTGGCAGGGCGTGACCAAGAGATGGGGCACTAAGCTGCTGATACACAAGAACAGCAAGCACAGGCGGCTGATCGGCACGTTGGGAACCAAGAGGCCCAACTATGTGAGGCCGACCGTGCCCCAAGGAGGCCAGATGGGCTATCACCAGCGGACCGAGCTGAACAAGCGTGTCCTCAAGATAGGCGACAAGGGTGAGGAGATCACCCCGAAGGGCGGGTTCCTGCACTATGGCGTCGTGAGGAACAGCTATGTCGTGCTCCACGGCACCGTGCCCGGGCCGTCCAAGAGGCTCGTGCGCATGCGCGAGCCCGTGAGACAGCACTTCGTGAAGCTCTCGGAGCCGCCGCAGATAACCTTCGTATCGCTTGAATCAAAACAGGGAGCGTGACCTTATGGCTGAGAAGAAAGTCAAGAAGATTAAGGCCGAGGACGAGGAGGCTGCGGAGGCCCCCTCGAAGGCGACTCCCGGGATGCTCAGGGTATACGACCTCGAGGGCAATGTGTCGGGAGAGACGCCGCTGCCCGAGGCGTTCAAGTCGGTGCTCAGGCCCGATGTGATCAGGCGGGCGGTGACCGCAATCGAGGCGAACAAGAGGCAGCCATATGCCCCGTCGCCCACCGCGGGCGCGCATCACTCCGTCGAGACATGGGGCAAGGGCAGAGGGGTCTCCAGGGTGCAGAGGATGAAGGACAGCTCGACTGCTGCCCAATCGCCCAATAACGTAGGCGGCAGGCGCGCGCACCCGCCGAAGGTCGAAAAGGACCTGGGCAAGAAGATCAACAAGAAGGAGCTCCTGATGGCCAAGCTCGCGGCCCTCACGGCGACCAGCAGGCCGGAGCTCGTCAAGGCAAGAGGGCACATCTTCGACGAGGAGCTGACCGTACCCGTCGTCGTGAAGGACGATTTCGAATCCATCAAGACGACCCAGGAGGCCGTGAAGGCCCTCGAGTCGATCGGGGTCTACGACGACATCATCAGGGCGGACAACGGCAAGAAGGTCAGGGCTGGCCGGGGTAAGATGAGGGGCAGGCGGTACAAGATGCCGAGGGGCATCCTGGTTGTCCTGTCCGGAGATTGCGTCGGCGGAAGGAGCGTGAGGAACCTGCCGGGCGTGGAGGTCGTGACGCCGACGATGCTGAACGCGTCCGTCCTGGCGCCCGGGGGAGATCCGGGCAGGCTCATGCTCGTGACAGAGAAGGCGCTCGAGGCTCTAGGGGGCTGGCAGAGATGAGACGGACGGTCATTCTTCACCCGTATGTGACAGAGAAGACCATGAACGCCATGTCCGGCACGCCCATCCAGGACCTCAAGGACGGCAACAGACTCGAGTTCGTGGTCCGCCAGGACGCGACCAGGCCCGAGATAAAGAGGGCCTTCGAGGAGCGGTTCGAGGCGAAGGTCGCCAAGATCAACATCAAGACGATGAAGGACGGCAAGCACGCAATAATCAAGCTCAAGGAGGGCTACAGCGCCGAGGAGATCGGCATGAGGATAGGCATATTCTGAGGTGGTTGAAATGGGAAAGCGCTTGATAACTCAGAGGAGGGGACGCGGGTTCGGAAGGTACAGGTCCCCGAGGCATCTCAGGTTCACCGACGCGAGGCACCCGAGGTTACGCGAGGCGACTGGCACTGTGGTCGACATCGTCCACGAGGCCGGCAGGATAGCCCCCGTAGCCAAGGTCAGCTACGGCGGCAAGGAACATTACATGATCGCCCCTGACGGACTGGAGGTCGGCCAAGAGGTATCGCTCGGGCCGAGAGGGTCCGTGAACGCGGGGAACACGATGCCCGTGGGCAACCTGCCCGAGGGAACCATCGTATACAACATCGAGGTCCAGCCGGGCGACGGCGGGAAGCTCGTGAGGACCGCGGGCACCACGGCCACGATAGTCTCGCACGGCACGAAGACGGTCCTCCTGATGCCCTCAGGCAAGTTCAAGGAGGTCGACAACAAGTGCCTCGCGACCGTCGGCATGGTCGCCGTTGGCGGGCACAAGGAGAAGCCCTTCGCCAAGAGCGGCAAGAAGTTCTGGGCGTACGGGGCGAAGTCGAAGGCGTACTTCAAGGTCAAGGGGATAGCGATGAACCCGGTCAACCACCCGCACGGTGGTGGCGGCCACCCGCATGTCGGCACTCAGTCGAGCGTGGGCAGGAACACCCCGCCTGGCAGGAAGGTCGGCAGGCTGGCACCGCAGAGGAAAAAGAAGGTGAGATGAGATGGCCGACGAGAAGAAGAAGGATGCCAAGGCGGACGCGAAGGCACCAGCTGGGAAGGCAGGCACGGCGCCGGCGGCGAAGGCACCGGCGGCCCCGACAGCAGCCCCAGCGGCACCGGCGACGACTGCGGCTCCCCCGCCTGAGAAGAAGGCTAAACCCTCGGCGCGCTTCACAGGTTCGGCGAAGGCCGCGAGGAGGAAGCTGAGGAAGAAGAAGAGCCAGATACAGGCGAGGAGGAAGAAGGAGTTCACCTACCGTGGGTACACGATGGAGGAGCTCCTCAAGCTGCCCTTCGCCGAGATCATCGAGTTGCTCCCAGCGAGGGCCAGGCGGACATACATACGGGGCCTGAACCCGGAGCAGGAGTCGTTCGTCCGGAGGATCAGGGCATCCGACGGGCCGGTGAGGACCCACAGGAGGGAGATACCGATCCTTCCCGAGTTCGTGGGCAAGACCGTTCAGATCTACAACGGCAAGGAGTTCATGACCGTGGACATCAAGCCGGAGATGATAGGGCACTACCTTGGCGAGTTCGCGCTGACCAGGAAGGGCGTGAGGCACTCCGGTCTCGGAGTGGGCGCGACCAGGTCGTCCAAGTTCATGCCGCTCAAGTGAGGTGGGCCAAGATGGGATACACAATCGAGACGGACCCGGAGAAGACATCGAAGGCCATCGGCAAGGAGGCCAGCGTGTCGCCGAAGAAATGCCGCGAGGTGTGCAAGATGCTGGTCGGCATGAACGTCGAGGACGCGAAGACCTACCTCAAGGAAGTGGCGGACCTCAAGAGGCCCGTGCCGTACACGCGCTTCAAGATGATGCTCAGCCCGAAGCCGAAGGTCGGCCCGGGGAGATACCCGAAGAGCGCCGCGCTGGCAATCCTGCGCGTGGTCGAGAGCGCTCAGTCCAATGCTGAGTACAAGGGCCTGGACGCGGACAGCATGCGGGTCAAGGTCGCCGCGGCTCACAGGGGCAGGATCCAGAAGGGCTATATGCCCAGGGCGCAGGGCAGGAGCTCCCCGTGGAACGAGCAGACGACGAATATAGAGATCGTGCTTGAGGAGGTCGAGGCATCCTGAGGGTGCCTTGAGGAGGAGTTCACATGGCTAGCGAGAGGAAGTTTGTGACAGAGAACATCCGCAGGCACCTGCTGAAGGAGTACCTGATGTCCAAGGTCGGCAGGGCCGGGTTCGGAGGGCTCGACGTCCAGAGGACCCCCATGGGTACCAGGGTCACGCTCATAACCGAGAGGCCTGGGCTCGTCATCGGCCGCAGGGGAGAGGCGATCAAGAGCCTCACCAGGGCAATCGAGACGGATTTCAACTTCAACAACCCACAGATCGAGGTCCAGGAGGTCGGCAACCCGAACCTCAACGCGCAGATCATGGCCGAGAAGCTCGCCAACGCCCTCGAGAGGGGCTGGCACTTCAGGCGCGCGGGCCATTCGACCGTCCGGAGGATCATGGAATCCGGCGCGAAGGGATGTCAGGTCGTGATCGCGGGGAAGCTGACCGGGCAGAGGCACAGGACCGAGAAGTTCAAGGCAGGGCACATAAAGTTCTGCGGCCAGGCCAAGCTGGACTGGATGCAGCAGGGGTTCTCGGTCGCGAAGCTGAAGCCGGGCATAATGGGCATCACGGTACAGATCATGGACCCGGAAGCGAAACTGCCAGACGAGATTGACATCTTCGCCCCGCCGGAGGAGGCTGTCCCCGCGACGGAGACGCCCACGGAGACGGCGGACGACAAGGAGAAGGTGGAGGAGAAGAAGGCAGACGAGGCCCTCGAGGCCCTGAAGAAGACCTCAGGGGCGGCCCCGACGGGGACGACAGCCGAGGGCGCCCGGAAACCCAGGAAGCCCAGGAAGAAGAAACAGCCGGAGGCGGGTGCTGCAGAGGGCGCCGACGCAGCGGCACCTGGGGCGGAGAAGAAGGCCCCCAGGAAGCGTAAGAAGAAGGACGAGGCGCCCAAGGCGGAGGAGGCCATAGTCCCTGCGCCGACGCAGGCGCTCAAGGCCCCTGAGAAGCAGCCGCTGGCCGAGAAGCCACCGGAGAAGAAGGAAGAGCCGAAACCCGATGAGAAGCCCGCCGAGGCCGGGGAGCCGCCCAAGGAGGCCTGAGCACATGGCGCTTCTGAAGACGAAGGACATAAGGGCGATGCGCCCCGAGGACATGAAGGGCAAGTTCAACGAGCTCAGCGACGAGCTGATGCACGAGAGGGGCGTGGCCGCCATGGGAGGCGCGCCCGCGAGCCCCGGGAAGATCAGGGCGCTGAGGACCAACATCGCGAGGATACACACGGTGATGCACGAGGCCGAGCTGGCCGAGAGGAAGAAGGCCCGCGGGAAGGCCTCCGCTGAGAAGGTCAGGAAACCCAAGAAGAAGAAGAGGAAGAAGGAGAAGGCCGAGAGGCCGCCGAAGGAGGAGAAGAAGTAATGGCAGGAATTTGCTCGGTGTGTGGACTACCCGAAGAGCTGTGCATGTGTGAGCAGATAGCGAAGGAACAGCAGAAGATACGGATACTCACGGACACGAGGCGATACGGCAAGGTCGTGACCGTCGTCGATGGAATAGACTCGACGGACATAGACCTCGACGATCTCGCGAGGAAACTCAAGACCAGGTGCGCCGCTGGAGGGACCGCCAAGGACGGCAGGATCGAGCTCCAGGGAGAGCACAGGAGAAAGGTCAGGGAGGTCCTCGAGGAGATGGGCTTCTCCGTGGAGTGAGGAGTGCACCGAGCGTATGAGTACGGGAGATTTCCGGAGACGGGAGTTCATAGGGCTCGAAGCAGAGGTCGTCGAGTCGACCTGCCCCGAGTACATAGGCATCAGGGGGAGGGTCGTGGACGAGACGAGGAACATGCTGGTGATCGAGCACAAAGGGGCGGACAAGCGCGTCCCCAAGGAGTGCTGCCGGTTCAGGTTCTTCGAGGGCCAGAGCACCCATATGGTCTCCGGGAAGGACATCAAGTTCAGACCTGAGGACAGGATCAAGAAGGTACGGTAGGGTGAGAAGCGATGGTTAGGAAGATCAAGAAGGCGCCGAAGGCCGAGGCGGCGGACATAGGCATCGACGTCGAGAAGCCGAAGGAGGCTTGCGAGGACAGCCGATGCCCGTTCCACGGGCAGCTCTCGGTCAGGGGGACGGTCCTGATCGGCACCGTGGTCTCCGCGAAGATGCAGAGCACGGTCGTTGTGGAGAGGGAGTACATGAGGTACATCCCCAAGTACGAGAGGTTCGAGAAGAGGACGAGCAGGTACAATGCCCATTCCCCACCCTGCCTGCAGGCGAAGCCCGGCGACCAGGTGAGGATCATGGAGTGCAGGCCGCTGAGCAAGAGAGTCTCATACGTGGTCATTGAGAACAAGAAGTAGGTGGTCGCGATGAAGGGCATACCAGGCAGACAGACGAGGGGGATACACACCGGTACGCGGCTCGACTGCATCGACAACACGGGCGCGAAGATCGTCCAGGTCGTCAGCGTGCCGAACTACCACGGCACCAAGAGGAGGTATCCGAAGGCGGCCCTCGGCGAGATGATGGTCGTGACGGTCAAGAAGGGCAGCCCCGAGACGAGGAAGCAGCTCTTCAGGGCGGTAATAGTCCGGCAGAGGAGGCCGTTCAGGCGGCCCGAGGGCACGATGGTGCAGTTCGAGGACAACGCCGTCGTGATTATAACCGAGACGGGCGAGACGAAGGGCACGGACATAAAGGGCCCGGTCGCGAGGGAGGCTGCCGAGAGGTGGCCGAGGATCGCGGCGACGGCCTCGATGATAGTGTAGGTGAGAGGGATGACGAAGAGCACAAAGGCCAGGAAGCAGAGGAAGGCCCGGGCGAACGCCCCGCTCCACAAGAAGAGACGGATGGTCGTTGCGCACCTCGACGTGCCTCTGATGAAGGAATACAACGTCCGCTCGCTCACCGTCAGGAAGGGCGACACGGTCAAGGTCATAAGAGGACACAAGGACTTCAAGTCGGGCGAGGCCAAGGTCGCCTCTGTCGACATGAAGAACATGAAGATCGTAATCGAGAACATCACGATCCCCAAGGCCGACGGCACGCAGAAGCCGAAGCCGATCGACCCGTCGGACGTGGTGATCACGAAGCTGGACCTCTCCGACCCGTGGAGGAAGGAGAAGCTCGAATCGCTCAAGGGAGGTGCGAGCTAGATGAAGAAGCACATCAAGAGGATGGCTGCGCCCAAGAGCTGGGCGATACCCAGGAAGACGAGTCACTGGGTCACCAAGCCCAGACCCGGACCGCACGAGGGCGGGAAGTCCATGCCCCTCCTGGCGGTCGTGAGGGACATGCTGAGCCTGTGCGACAACTCCAGGGAGGCCAGGTTCATCATAGGCTCCAGGGCGGTCGCGGTCGACGGGCGCGTGGTCACGGACTACAAGTTCCCCGTGGGCCTCATGGACGTGGTCACGGTCCTGAAGACGAAGCAGAGCTACAGGATGCTGGTGGACTACAAGGCGAAGCTCAAGCTCGTGCCCATCACGGACAACGAGAAGGGCTGGAAGCTCGCGAGAATAGACGGCAAGAAGGTCGTGAAGAGCGGCAAGGTGCAGCTGAACCTGCACGACGGCAGGTGCATACTGCTGCCCACGGACCAGTACAAGACCGGGGACGTGCTCAAGATCGAGCTCCCGGCCCAGAAGATCGTCAAGGCCCTCAAGCTGGAGAAGGGCAACCTCGTGTTCCTCCTGGGCGGGTCGCACCCCGGCTCCATACAGACCGTGGAGGACTACAGGGTCAGGCGCGGCTCCGGCTCGAACCTGATCACGTTCAAGGAAGGGTTCAGCACGGTCAAGGAGAACGTCTTCGTGGTCGGCGAGAAGAGCCCCGAGATAAACGTGCCGGAGGCGAAGGCCACATGACGAACCAGATGAGGGAGATACGGCTCGTCAAGGCGGTCGTGAACATAGGCGTAGGCGACGCCGGCGAGAGGCTGCTGAAGGCGGAGAAGGTGCTTGGCATGGTCACCGGTAGAAAGCCCGTGAGGACCTTGGCAAAGACCACGAACAGGGACCTGGGCATCAGGCGGGGCATGCAGATAGGCGTGAAGGTCACGCTCAGGGGCAAGGACGCCGAGGAGTTCGTGAAGAAGGCCTTCTGGATCAGGGAGAACCGGATAGCCGCGTGGTCCTTCGACCCTGAGGGCAACTTCTCATTCGGAATACAGGACTACACCGACTTCCCAGGGATGAAGTACGACCCCGAGATAGGGATATTCGGCCTCGACGTGTCCGCCTCGGTCGGGCGCAGGGGCCAGAGGGTGCAGAGGAGGCATATCATGAAGCGCAAGGTGCCCACGCATCACAGGGTCTCGAAGAAGGAAGGCATGGATTTCGTGGAGAAGACTTTCGGCGTGGAGGTGGTCGATTGAAGCCCAAGAAGAAGTTCGGAAGATCGCAGGGCTGCACCAGGTGCGGCAGGAAGAGGGGCATCATCAGGCGCTACGGGATGCACCTCTGCAGGCAGTGCTTCAGAGAGGTCGCCCCCCACATAGGTTTCAGGAAGTACTCTTGAGGTGATATGACATGCAACAGGATACACTCAACGACGCGATGTCGGTCATCAAGAACGCCGAGAAGGTCGGCAAGGGCGAATGCGTCATCATGCCCTCGTCGAAGCTGATAGGGCGCGTGCTCAAGGTCATGCAGGAGACCGGGTACATAAGCCAGTTCGAGCTCGTCCAGGACGGGCGGAGCGGCATGTTCAAGGTCTCGCTCAGGGGAGCGATAAACGACTGTGGCGTCATAAGGCCCAGGTACGCAGTCAAGGTGGGCGAGCTGGAGAAGTGGGAGTCGAGGTACCTGCCCGCGCAGGACTTCGGCGTGCTCATACTCACGACCACCAGGGGCGTGCTGACGCATGCGGGGGCGAGGAGGGAGGGCGTCGGCGGCAGACTGCTGGCGTTCGTGTACTGAGGTGACTCTCATGCGGGTAGGTATGCTGAAGGACGAGATAGACATCCCCGACAAGGTCCAGGTCACGATACTGAACGGCGTCGTGAAGGTCAAGGGACCTAAGGGGGAAGTCTCGAAGAAGCTCCTGCACCCCAGGATCAAGCTCGAGGCGAAGGGCAAGACCGTGGTCGTGTGGAGCGAGTTCCCGAGGAGGCAAGAGAAGGCGCTCATGGGCACGTATGGCGCGCATGTCCGGAACATGCTCAAGGGCGCGAGCGAGGGGTTCGAGTACAAGATGAAGATCGTGTACGCGCACTTCCCGATCAAGGCGGCGGTCAGGGGCGAGACCTTCGTGATCGAGAACTTCCTGGGTGAGAAGTCCCCGAGGAAGACCAAGATACTCGGTTCGACCAAGGTCGAGGTCAAGGGAGACCAGGTCACACTCAAGGGGCCGAACGTCGAGGACGTCGGCCAGACAGCGGCGAACATCGAGCGCGCCACGAAGATCAAGGGCTTCGACCCCAGGATCTTCCAGGACGGCATCTACATAACGGAGAAGCCCGGGAGGTGAACTGGATGGCGGAGAAGAAATCACAACACCACGACGAGTTCATGATGCTCCACATGTTCAAGGAGGAGTACATAGCGAAGCTCGCGGCAATCGGCATCAAGAGCCCGGAGGACCTCGCAGAGGCCCTCGCGAACGACGAGAGGGTCGAGGAGATCCACGAGCACCTCAAAGGGGTCGGCCCGAAGACGATCGAGCACTGGAGGGAGGACCTGAAGGTGGACGCCTCAGAGGAGGGCGTTGAGGAAGAGGTGGAGGAGAAGCCGAAGCCCGCGCCCAAGACCAGGAAGGTCAAGGCCCCCGAAGAGAAGAAGGCCGAGTCCGAGCCGGAAGAGGAAGAGGGCGAGGAAGAGGCCGAAGAAGAGGAGGCCGAGGAGAAGGAGGAGGAAGAGGTCGAGATCGAAGAGGAGGAGGGTGGCTACAAGGTCAAGCTCAAGCCGAAGCTCTCCAAGGAGACCCTCGACGCTCTCAAGAAGCGTGCCGAGGTCAGCGCCCGCAGGCCGGAGTTCCTCAGGCAGGAGTGGCACAGGAGGAAGAGGCTACAGAACGTCAAGTGGCGGAAGCCGCAAGGAGACCACTCGAAGATGAGGGAGCACTACGGCTACAGGAGGAACGTCGTCTCCATAGGCTACGGTTCCCCAAAGGGCGCGAGATACCTGCACCCATCAGGATTCAGGGAGGTCATGGTCTGGAATGTCAAGGACCTCGAGAAGATCAAGCCCGATGTTGAGGCCGCAAGGGTCGCGCACACGGTCGGCACGAGGAAGCGCACCCAGATAGAGGAGAAGGCGGACGAGCTCGGCATCAGGGTGCTGAACAGGAGCGGATGAGCCATGGATCTCAAGAACCAGAAGAGGGTCGCCGCGGACATACTCAAGTGCGGCGAGAACAGGGTCTGGATCGACCCGAACCGGCTCGAGGACGCAGCTGATGCGATCACCCGCTCTGACATCAGGACCCTCATAGACTCGGGGGCCATCAGCGCCCGGCAGAAGAAGGGCGTCTCCAGGGGCAGGGCGGAGCACAACATAGCCCAGAGGCGCAAGGGTCGGCAGTCCGGGCACGGCTCGAGGCGCGGGAGGAAGGGCGCCCGTAAGCCGAAGAAGGAGCGCTGGATACAGACCATCAGACCCATCCGCAAGAGGCTCAGGGAGCTCAGGGACGAGGGCAAGATAGACAGTTCGACTTACAGGAGATACTACATGCAGGCCAAGGGAGGCGTGTTCAAGAGCAGGCCTCACCTCGAATCGCACATGCGGGCCGAGGGCGTCCTGAAGGAGTGATGAATATGGCTACAGGTCCCAGATACAGAGTACCTTTCAGGAGAAGGAGAGAGGGCAGGACGGACTACAGGCACAGGGCAGCCCTTGTCAAGAGCGGCGTGCCCAGGGCAGTCGTCCGGAGGTCCAACCGGCACGTCCGGGTGCAGTTCGTCAACTTCACGGACAAGGGCGACGTCGTGCTCGTGTCCGCGGTCTCGACAGAGCTGGAGAAGATGGGCTGGACTGGCTCCGGGAAGAGCACCCCGGGCGCGTACCTGACCGGCCTCCTGGCTGGCAAGAGGGCCGCCGAGAAGGGCATCGACGAGGCGGTGCTGGACATCGGCCTCAGGGTGCCCACGAAGGGCGCGGTGGTGTTCGCGGCCCTCAGAGGCATAATCGACGCGGGCATAGAGGTCCCTCACGGGGACGACGTGCTGCCCTCGGACGAGAGACTCTCGGGGAAGCACATGCGCGAGGGAACCGCGGCGATGTTCGAATCCACGAAGGGCAAGATAGGAGGTGCAGGCAATGTCTGAATGGGTCCCCAAGACGAGGCTGGGCAGGCTGGTGGCCGAGGGGAAGATCACGACCATGAGCGAGGCCCTGAGGAGCAGGCTGCCCCTGAGGGAGCCCGAGATAGTGGACATACTGCTGCCCGAGCTGGCGGACGAGGTCCTGGACGTCAACATGGTCCAGAGGATGACCGACTCCGGCAGGAGGGTGAGGTTCGCGATCACGGTCGTCGTGGGCAACCAGGACGGCTTCGTCGGCCTCGGCAGGACGAAGGGCAAGGAGGTCGGGCCGGCCATCAGGGCGGCGATAGACGTCGCCAAGCTGAACATGATCGAGGTCAAGAGAGGCTGCGGCTCGTGGCAGTGCGGGTGCCTGACGCCGCACTCGCTCCCGTTCGAGGTCATAGGCCACACGGGCTCCGTCTACGTCACGCTGAAACCGGCCCCGAGGGGCACTGGTCTCGCGATAGGAGACATAGCCAAGAGCGTGCTGAGGATGGCGGGCATAAAGGACGCCTGGGGATTCACGAAGGGCCACACGAAGACTACCATCAACAACTCGATTGCCGCGTTCGAGGCGCTGAAGAAGACTGCCTCGATGCGCGTGACCGACGAGCAGAGGAACCGGCTCCAAATAGTTTCGGGCCCGACGAAGATACACGTCGCGGCCTTCGAGTCGGCGCCGCCAGAGGAGGCGGAGGAGCCGGCGCCCGAGGCTGCGGCTGAGGGCGCGCCCAAGGAGGCTGAGTAAGATGGCCTACGCGATAGTGCGTGTCCGGGGCCATGCGAAGATACAGCGCAAGGCCGTCGACACGATGGAGATGATGAGGCTGAACAGGGTCAACCACTGCGTCGTCCTGCCGGAGAACAGCACCACGAAGGGCATGCTCCAGAACGTGAAGGACTTCGTCACCTGGGGCGAGCTCGGCCACGAGGCGATCGCCCGGCTGCTCTTCCAGAGGGGAGAGATCGTCGGCGGCGACAGGCTGACGGACGCGCATGTCAAGGACAACTCGAAGTTCCCCTCGATCCTCGACTTCGCGAAGGCCCTGGACAAGGGCGAGGCGAAGATGGGGGACGTGAAGGGGCTCAAACCAGTCGTGCGTCTGCACCCCCCGATGAGGGGGTACGAGAGCACGAGGAAGTCGTATGTCGACGGCGGCGCCCTGGGATACAGGGGCAAGAACATCGAGAAGCTGATCGACAGGATGCTCGAGAAGCCGAAGGAGGGGAATTAGATGGTCAGCAGGACGAGCAAGTTCAGGGGCAGCAGGACCCATGGCCGCGGCAAGAAGGCCGGCCGAGGCGCCGGCCTGAGGGGCGGCAGGGGGAACGCGGGCCTCCACAAGCACAAATGGCTGAGCATCGTTAAGTACGACCCTGATCATTTCGGCCACCACGGGTTCAAGAGGCCGCAGTCGGTCGTGCGCAGCAAGGTCACGATGAACCTCTCGGAGGTCGAGCAGGCCCTCCCGGCGCTCTCGAGGGACGGCTTCGCAGAGGAGAAGGAAGGTAAGTGGACGGTCGACTTGACCAAGATGGGCGTGGACAAGCTCCTGGGGTCCGGGAGGATCTCGAAGCCCATCACGGTGAAGGTCGCTGAGGCCTCCGCATCGGCTGAGAAGAAGCTGAAGGCCGCCGGTGGCAAGCTAGTGAAGTGACAGCGGGGACAGCAGAACGAGGAGACACCAGGTCGCCTAGGAAGGAAGGGGTCTGATGGCTGAGGGAGAAGAACAGAAGAGCATGCTCTACAAGCTGAAGCCTATAACGTCCAGGCTTCCGGCCGTCACTCGGCCTGAGGGGCATGTGCACTTCAGGACGAAGATGATGTGGCTCATCCTCATCCTGGTCTTGTACTTCGCGATGACCAACGTCGTCATCTACGGGCTCGACCAGGAGGAGGGGATCGACCTGTTCGCCCAGTACAGGGCGATACTTGCAGGCGCGCAGTTCTCCCTGATGCACCTCGGCATCGGCCCGATCGTCACTGGCTCCATCATCATGCAGCTCTTCACGGGCGCAAAGATAATCAAGCTCAATCTCAAGAACGACGAGGACAAGGCAGTCTACCAGGGCACGCAGAAGCTCCTCGTACTCGTCATGATAGTCGTCGAGTCCGTGCCCCAGGTGTACGGCTTCATGGAGCCCTCCCAGAGGTTCGTAGAGGGCATGGATGGCGTCTGGGCCGAGCACGGGGTCGCGTTGGCGCGCAGCATGATAGTGC
The DNA here is from genome assembly GCA_041559015.1 of Thermoplasmata archaeon. Lineage (GTDB taxonomy): Archaea > Thermoplasmatota > Thermoplasmata > UBA10834 > UBA10834 > COMBO-56-21. Next base: position 25,876 of record JBFFED010000020.1, read on the forward strand.
TTCAGCTGTTCGTCGGCTCATACCTCGTGTTCCTCATGGACGAGGTGGTCTCGAAGTGGGGCATCGGGAGCGGCATATCGCTCTTCATCGCGGCGGGGGTGGCCCAGCAGATATTCACCGGCTCGCTGAACTGGCATGGCGTCAACCCAGGAGAGCCCCTGAACGTGGACACCAATACGCCCGCAGGGACGATCCCGAAGACGATCTACCTGTTCCACCACATGAGCGCAGGAGAGCTGTCCAGCGCGGGCTATGAACGGATATTCCTGGTGCAGCCCAATCCGATGGTCGCGCTCATAGGCACCATTGTCATATTCCTCTTTGTCGCGTACACCGAATCGAGCAGGATAGAGCTGCCGCTCGCCCACGGGGGCGCGAGGGGCGCAAGGGGCAGGTATCCGATCAAGCTGATCTACGCGTCCAACATACCGGTCATCCTCATGGCCGCGCTGCTCGCGAACGTGAGCATGTTCTCCATGCTCTTCGCCAGCCACCCTTCGTTCCAGAACGTGCCGATCCTCGGGGACAACTGGATGCTGGGATACTACAACGAAGGTGACACGCGACCAGCGGGCGGTCTCGCGTACTATGTGTCGACCGTCAGCGGCGTGGGTGATTGGCTCCTTCCGCTCCTGAGCGATCAGTACCTGATAGCCACGGGCCTCGACAAAACCAGGATCCAGATAGGCATACACGTGGTCGTCTACGTAACCATCATGATCATCGGGTCCGTGCTCTTCGCCAAGTTCTGGATAGAGACCACGAACATGGGCGCTGAGGCAGTCGCGTCCCAGATAGAGTCGAGCGGGATGCAGATACCCGGGTTCAGGAGGGACCCGAGGGTACTCAAGAGGGTGCTCGAGAGGTACATCCCTGTGGTCACCGTCATCTCGGGAGCGACCGTCGGCGGGCTCGCCGCAGGGGCAGACCTGATAGGCACGGTGGGGAACGCGTCAGGCACGGGCGTGCTGCTAGCCGTAGGCATCATGATACAACTGTACGACGCTATCGGCAGGGAGCAGATGATGGAGATGCATCCGGTCCTGAGAGGATTCTTCGGAGGCGATTAGCGAGATGGCCAGCTCCGGGACCCCGGGCGAATCCAGACCAGCCAAGCCGGACTTCGCGAACCAGATGATCGTGTTGTTCGCGTTCATGATAGCCATGCTGGTGATGTTCGACAACAACCTCAGGCAGGGGCTCGGCAAGATAGTCGGTCTTGGGCTGAGCCCAGTCGTGGGGTTCGACGGGCAGCTACCCATGCTGACGCTGCTGTTCACCGGCCTGCTCATGAGCTTCTTCAGCATATCTGTCAGGCACCTCTTCGTGGACTGGGTGGGACAGGCCAGAGTGGCCAAGATGACATCGGCGTTCCAGAAGGAGCTGCGGCAAGCGAGGCAGAGCAACAACACCTACAAGCTGAAGAAGCTGACCGAGCTCCAGCCGCAGATGATGTCACAGTCGATGAAGTCGTCCCAGACACAGCTCAAGCTCATGCCCATAACCATGCTCGTGATCATACCCATATTCGCCTGGCTCGCGAACTTCGTCGACTTCGACCTCGAGTCGACCACCTTCTCGGTCCCGTGGGCACTGGATGCGAGCATGAAGAGCTCGAACATACTCCCCAACTGGATCCTTCTCTACTCGCTCATGACGCTGCCTTTCGGGCAGGTGCTCACGAGGACACTGAAGTACTTCAGCTTCTCCAAGAGGCTCAGGGAGCTCGAGTCGGGGTCCGACGGAGGACCGGGCTCTGGGCTGTCGGAACAAGAGGCTGCGTGAATGAGGATTGCGATATCCGGGCCGCCCGGAAGCGGCAAGACGACCATATGCATGCTCGTCGCGAACAGGCTCGGCCTCGAGCATGTCCTCGTAGGGCAGATATTCCGCCAGATGGCGATGGAGCGCAAGATGTCCCTGGACACCTTCTCCAGGCTCGCCGAGGAGGACGAGACCATAGACAGGGAGCTCGACAGGCGCATGATCGCGGTCGCGAGGGCGCACGAGGACATCGTGCTCGAGGGCAGGCTCACGGGGGCGATGCTCAAGGCCTACAAGTTACCCGTCCTCGCGGTGTACGTGAACGCCTCCGAGGAGGTCCGTGCGGAGAGGATTGCCCGGAGGGAGGGCAGGGACGCGGAAGACGTCCTGAGCGAGATGAGGCTCAGGGAGCGGTCGGAGAGGAAGAGATACATCGCATTCTACGGGCTCGATCCATCGGACAAGTCGACATACGACCTGTGGATCGATTCATCTGAAGTGACCGCGCAGAAGGTCGCAGATGCCATAATCGAGCGTGTGCGGGCCATGGGGGCGGAGGATGCTCACGAAGGCTAAGCGCGTGGCTGGCCCCGGCCAGGGCAGGAGACCAGAGGACAGGAGTGTCGACGAGCTCCTGCGAGACGGCGTGGTCGTCATCGACAAGCCTTCGGGCCCGACCTCGCATCAGGTCACGAGCTGGGTAGCGCACATGGTCGGCGTTGGCAAGGCGGCCCACGGGGGCACCCTGGACCCGAGGGTCACGGGCGTGCTGCCGGTCGGGCTCGGTAACGCCGTCCGCGCGGTGGATTCCCTGCACTATGGCACCAAAGCGTATGTCGGCGTGATGAGGATGCACGGCAATGTCGACCTCAAACGCCTCGAGGAGATCTTCAAGGAGTTCACGGACGAACTCTACCAGACCCCTCCAATGCGGTCAGCCGTCAAGCGTGAACGCAGGACGCGGAGGATAGAGTCGCTGGAGCTACTGGAGGCCTCTGGGAGGGATGTGCTCTTCAAGGTCTCATGCGAGGCTGGCACTTACATTCGGAGCCTCTGCGTCGATATCGGGGACGCCGTCGCGGTCGGGGCGCACATGCAGGACCTCAGAAGGACCAGGGCGGGCGCGCTGACAGAGGATGATGCCGTCTCGCTGCACGACCTCAAGGACGCACTAGTCGAGCGCGAAGCGGGCAGGCCGGAAAGGCTCAGGCGGATGCTGAAGCCGAAGGAGGTCCTGCTCGCGCAGCTCCCAAAGGTGCAGGTCAAGGACTCTGCGGTGGACGCCATATGCCACGGCGCGAACCTCGCGCTCCCAGGCGTGGTCGCGCTTGACGATGGCATACGGGCCGGGGACACGGTCGCGCTGATGACCATGAGCGACGAGGGCGTGGGCCTCGGCAGGGCGTTGATGACATCCGATGACATCATGAAGAGGTCGGAGGGTTTCGCGGTCGACGTGTCGAGGGTGCTGATGCAGACCGGGACCTACGCGTCGGTATGGAAGACCGCGGGAGAGCGCGCTCAGCAGAAGTGATCAAGCGTGTGTTGCCTGGCCACCAGCGGCTGGGCAGGTATCCCGAGCTCCCGTCTGACCAGATGCGCGAACTCCTTCGCGAAACCGTGCTGTGTGAAGACCTTCTCGGGACGGCATCTTCTTACGAACTCCAGCAGCTCGTCGTACCCGCAGTGGTCCGACAGCGCGAAGGCCTCGTCGACACTGGATCTGTACATGAAGGACCCGTCGAGGGCCCATCCGGAGAACGCTGCGGTCTTCGCACCGCGGCTCGCCAGCTTGCGGGCAATCTCGCGGTCCTTTCCCATGCCCGAGGTGATGTACACGAACGGCGGTTTCGTCTCTCTGGGGTCATACTCAGCATCACATAGGTCGTATCCGTGCGGCCGCAGGAGCCTGTTATTCAGCGCAATCTTTGGATGAAGGACCA
>JBFFED010000021.1:0-27674 GCA_041559015.1 Thermoplasmata archaeon
GGCAGCGAGGGAAATCATCGTGAGCAGGAAGGTCAGTATGGACATGAACGCCGAGAGCCTCATCGACTCTATGACGGATCGGATGTCCAGTGTGAGGCCACCGTCGAACAGGATGATGACTAGGGCAGCCGATAGGAGCAGGTCCCTGAACTCGTCGATGTCGGATAGGGTATCGTAGGTCACAAGCCCTAGCCTCTCCCCAAGGAGGTCAGGACCTATGGTCATCCCGAGGAAGATGAGTATGAGGACATCTGGTATCCTGAACTTGTTGAATATGGCGTTGCCGAAGAACCCGATGAAGATGACCGCGCCTATGGCTAGGAATGCGGTAACCGTCTCAGCTTCCATCCAGCCTCACAATGCCCTGACTCCACCCGCAGACAACGAGTCCCATCCCGCGGCTGTGGCAAGTCTCGGTGCCAGAAATGGCCTGGCATCGTATTTTATTCTATTGGGGCTATTTTCAGGAGGAGCGTGCCAACCTATTATAGATTCAGAGCCGATTCACGGTCCGTATGACGATCGAGGGCATCGCATCGTCCCCCGCTGAGAGCGTCTTAGGGGACTACGATGTAATCATCATCGGGGCAGGACCTGCGGGGTTGGCCGCAGGAATCTACGCCAAGAGGGCGGGGCTGGAGTGCGTCGTGCTGGAGAAGGGCGTGCCTGGAGGACAGGTGCTCACGAGCCCCAACATCGAGAATTATCCTGGATTCCCCGAGATCTCCGGGATGAAGCTGATGGACCTCATGGCGGAGCACGCCAAGAGGTATGTCGAGATCAAGGAGGGCGAGGAGGTCCTCAGGGTCAAAGGCGGGGAGAAGTTCGAGATATCGACCGCCTCAGGCAGGTACACATGCAGGGCCATCATACTCACGACTGGCTCCTCTCACAGGAAGCTCGGGGTACGCGGTGAGGAGGGCATGACCGGTAAGGGAGTGAGCTACTGCGCCACATGTGACGGTTTCTTCTACAAGGGAAAGGAGGTGGTCGTCGTCGGGGGCGGCAACACGGCCCTGACGGACGCGCTGTATCTCCATTCCATTGACTGCAAGGTCTCGATCATCCACAGGCGGGACGCGTTCAGGGCGGACAAGCACCTTCAGGACAGCGTTGCTGAGAAGGGCATACCGGTGATGTGGGATACCGTGGTCGAGGAGATCGTCGAGGGGGAGCAGGTGACCGCGGTCAAGCTCCGTGATCTCACGACGGGTGCGGTGAGCCAGAAGCCGTTGGATGGTGTCTTCGTCGCGGTGGGGGAGATCCCGTCCAGCCAGCTTGCCGCGGAGCTGGATCTCGAGATGGACCCAGGCGGGTTCATCATAGTCGATAAGTCATATCGCACGAACGTGCAGTTCGTGTACGCAGCAGGCGACGTATCCGGTGGCATCAGGCAGATCGTGGCCGCGGTCCACGGTGGCGCGGCGGCCGCGCTCTCGTGCTTCGAGGACCTGATGAACCCGTACTACAGGCGCTAGCTCACTCGGGTATGTGCTCGTCCAGGAACCTCGTGGATCTGGTGTACAGGTCGATTAGGTTCTTCCTCTTCCTGGGCCAGTGCCCCTCGTCAGAATACTCGTGGTATTCGTGCATCTTGCCCATGGCCTTCAATCTCTTGACGACAGCCCTCGATTCGGTCGGAGGGCATCTGACGTCCTTCGCGGACGCGGTCATCAGTAACGGGGCTTCCAGCCTGTCAAGGAAATAGATTGGTGACCTGTCCTTGAATATCTCCGGGTTCTTCTTCGGATCCCCCATCTTGCTCTCGTCGTACTTCTTGAGATATCCGCGTTCGTTCTCGTGCTCGGTCTCCCAGTCGAAGAACCCGACGATCGATACGCCCGCGGCCCACATATCAGGATGCTTCGTCAACGCCAACATGCAGGTGAACCCACTGTAGCTCGCCCCCCAGTATCCGAGCCGGTCCTTATCCACGAGGCCCGAAGCGACGAGGTGCTTGCCAGCATACACGGTGTCTAGGTAGTCGCCTCCTCCGAGGTCCTTGTCGTGGAGGTGCAGGAACCGTCTCCCGTAGCCAGTCGAGCCTCTGTAGTTCGGCTTGAGCACATGGAACCCCTTGTCCAGCAGCATCGCCGTGAGCTGGTCCCAGATGTTCGTATCGACCATCTCCGGCCCGCCGTGGGGGAGCACTATGCCTGCCCTCCGCGAGCGGTCCCTGGGAGAGAACAGCAGAGCCGGTATCTTGAGCCCGTCGAAAGACCGGTATCTGACTGTCTTCGGGGGGATTAGTACGTGTTTGGGCAGTGCCTTGGTCTGGAATTTGGACAACCGCTTGGGCCTCCCAGCTCTCGCCACGAAGACCTCCTCAGGCCTCCTCGAAGAGCCGCTCACGAACGCAATGCCGTCCCCGCCGGGGAGCCATTTCGCGGCGCGGGACGTACCCTCCTTGGGGCATACGATGACTGTCCTGCCACCCGTCTTGACCTTGAGCAGCACGTCTGGCTCATGTATCTCCAGGAATGCGAGGCTCCTCCCGTCAGGGGACCACTGTGGTGCGAACTTCTCGTTCTTGGACCTGACCAGCCACTTCCTCCTGCCAGAGGCGATGTCCAGCACGCCTATGTCAGGCGCATCGTTCTCGTTGGACACGAAGAGCAACCTGCCGCCATCGGAGGACCATGGGTTCGGGGAGCCGAAGTCCCCGACCAGGCTGTGCTCGACGCTCTTCTTGGCAAGCACCTTCCTGGTCTTCCTCTTCTGTGGTGAGGCGAGGGATATGAAGTCGTCGTCTCCGACGCCGGTCTCGTATGCGATCCGGTCCCCTGCAGGGGACCATGCGAAACGCTTGACCGGCAGCTCCTCCTCGGTCAGCTTCCTCATCTTCCCGCCCCGGGAGCTGATCACGAAGAGGTTGTCTATGTCGTCGTCCCTGTTCGACAGGAATGCGACCGTTTCGCCGTCCGGGGAGAATTCAGGGCCGTAGTTGTCCTCTACTCCGTCCGTGAGCTTCTTCGCACCCTTCCCGTCCGCGCCGACCACGACCACGTCGTGGTCCTCGTCGCCCTCGAAGTCCACATGGTATGCGACTCTGTCTCCTCCAGGGGAGTAGATCGGGCTCATCAGGGATTGCTCCCCTGAGAGGAATCTGCTGAGCCGTCCGTCCACAAGGTCTATCGTGGCCAGCTCCCAGTTCTTCCCCCGGTTGACGGAACAGATGGCCTTCTTCCCACCTGGGTGTATGTCGAAATCCTGGATCTCTATCGCGCTGAACAGGTTCGCGATGTCGCTCTTTCTCAGCATTGCCTCGGCCTCGCGACAGGAATCGCGTTCTCCGATTTGCCTTTTGTGATGCTTCAGGCTCCTAGAGCTCCAGCTGAAGGTAGTGTATCTCGGCTTTGTGGAGGTCCTCGGTAATGAGCGTCCCCTTGTCCGAGAAACCTTTCCTCCAGAACCAGGATACGGGACCGTTCGGGAACACGACATCCATTGACGCCGCGACAGAGACGGTGTCGAACCCCCAGGCCTTGAGGTCGCGCGCGAGCGCCTCCAAAGGATGGGTCTTGTAGTCCTTCTTGTCGTCCGATAGATACGAGCATGTCAGGAAGGCGTTCCCTCGCCGCTTGTCAGGTATCGGATACGGGACGAGCTCGGAGGGGAGAAACTCCGCACCCCCGACACAGGCGCCATTGTTCGCGTGCGTGTAGCCCAGGTGCTTGAGCCCGGTCATCCTGAGGACGTCCCGGACCCATTCAGATTTGCCCATGCACAGGCCAGCGTCATCCACTCCTGCCACGCGAGTGTCTTTATCCGGGCCAGGAGGTAGCAGTTGTGCGGACACTGATTCCCCAGGTAGAAGAACTTCAGATCGAGAGTCATCGAGCACACCTTCAGTGGGATGTACGGTCAAGACAATGCGCCTTCTTCTTGTTTTCCCGGCACAATATGTGTTCCAGTGGTCGAATCTGGCGATTGTTGAGGGTGCTTTGTTATATACATGGAACGACAGTAGCTGGTCTACCATTCGGCCGTAAAACGACCGAGTGAGATTAAGAAGGAGGTAGTCCTCATAGACGACAGACGACGCAGGGACGATCGCGGGTTCGGCTCTCGACCACGAGAGATGCACACCGTGAAGTGTTCTGACTGCGGAGCGGAGGCACAGGTGCCATTCAAGCCGACGGAAGGAAGGCCTGTGTACTGCAAGGATTGTTATCAGAAGCACAGGCCACCGAGAAGGTTCTAGGACCATCTCTGCGTCTGGTATCCGGTTCTATTGCGCAAACCCATTAGTCCTTTATGGTATCCATTTTCTGTTCTGCTCGAGGCGGCGCCACGTCGTTCCTGGAGAATGATTGAGTGGGCCCGATCGGATTTGAACCGATGACCAACTGGTTATGAGCCAATCGCTCCGCCGGACTAAGCTACGGGCCCGCGCGGTTCCTCATAACGAGCGCGGTCTTATTAGATTTTCCATCCGGGGAACGCGCTCAGTACTTGTACGCTCTGGCAGTCCCCTTCTCGATATCGATGCCCAGCCCGAGCGCTATCCTGTTCGAGAAGTTGAAGTAGCCTGCTATCAGATTCGCTCGCAGTATCTCCACGTCCGTCAGGCCGACATCCCTCAGGTCCTTGATGTCGTCTTGCGTGATGTCCTTCGGGTCGAGCGTCAGCTTCGCGGCGTATGCCAGGAGCGCCTTGCTCCTCGGGCTCTCGTGCTTGGTCGAGAACTCCTTCAGGAGGTTCTTGAGGGCGGCAGGGTCCTTCTCGATGGCCTCGAGTGCCTCCGAGTGGTGTACAGCGTCATATGCGCATCTATTGGCCGCGGAGACGACCACGGCCACCATCTCCCGCTCCTCCCTGCTGAGGGGCCCCGGGTCGATCATGAGGTGCATGTACATGCTCAAGTGTTCCTCCAGGGCGACAGGGTCCAGGCCCTGAGCTAGGAATATGTTGGCCACATTGCCCCTGTCCCTCAGGATCCTCTCATAGACCTGCTTGGTCTTCCCGATTGCATCCTCGACCGCTGGAGCACTTATCCATGCCATCCCCTTTCACCTCGTCGCTCCCAGCCCGAAGGCTGGATTCGCGTCGGGGTACTAGCCCGGGGGGCAGTAATAAAGATTGCCGTTCGTCAACAAACGGGTTAGGGGAGCCTCTTGACGGCCTCGATGGCCTCCCTGATGTCGGGCTGCTGGCCCGGCTCGTAGATCCTCGCGTACGCCACCTTGCCTTGCTTGTCCACGACGAACACGCTTCTCTTGGCGAAGTCCCTGTCCTCGTACAGGGCGCCGTAGAGCGGTACAGCCTTCCTCCCGAAGTCGCTCAGTATCGGGAACATGACCTCCAGGCCCTTCGCGAATGCCTTCTGTGTCCAGGTGCTGTCCACGCTCGCGGCGAGTATCTGCGTGTCTAGCTTCATGATGGGCTCCTCCTTCTCCTTCAGCTCTCCCAGCTCGTTCGTGCACACGGGGCTGAACGCGAAAGGGAAGAACGCCAGGAGGACATTCTTCTTGCCCGTGTACCGACTCAATCCGGCCTTCCTTCCGTCCCGGTCCTCGAGCTCGAAGTCCGTGGCCGTGTCGCCGTCCTGAGTTCCTGCAAGCCTGCTCCTCCTTGCTTTCCATCCAGGCATCCCACAGACCACATATCTCGTTACCTCAGCACAAAGGCCAGAGCCATTATCGAAACTGATAATCCGGCCCGATTCACTTAATACCCGTCAACCCAAACCAGGACTAGATGACAGAGAAGGGCAGGGCGCTCTGGATCCTCGCGCTCATGTCTCCAACCATCGCAGAGCTTCTCTCAGGCTCATCGCCTCCGCTCGAGTTCTTCAACCCGTTCAGCTTCGCGCTCCTCCTGGGGCTCTATGGGACTGGTGTGCTCGTCGCCCGCGAGATCTCCGTCAGATGGAATCTCGGTTGGGCGGGAGTCGTCGTCCTGGGCGTGGCGTACGGAATCCTCGAGGAGGGGGTCGCTGTCAAGAGCTTCTTCGATCCGATGTGGATGGACCTGGGCGGGCTGGGCGAGTACGGCAGATACATCGGCACCAACTGGGTCTGGGCCGTATGGCTTACCATATATCACGCCTCAGTCAGCATCACTTTGCCTATCATAATCCTCAACATCATCTACCCGAACCTCAGGAACGAGAGACTTCTGACAGGCAGGAGGTTCAGGGTGGTCCTCTGGGTGCTCCTCGTCGATGTGCTCGTATGCACGCTCCTCTTGAACCCCTATGTCCCGTTCGTGCCGATGTACTTGCTCTCGATTGCTGTCGTCTGCGGGTTCGTGCTGTACGCCAAGCACGTGCCGAAGGGGTTCTTCGCACCCATCATCGGCCAGCCCACATGGAGGCCGAGGAGGTTCGCCGCCCTTGGATTCGTCCTCCTCCTCTCCAACTTCATGTTCGCAGGGGCATTCGTCGATACAGGCATCCCTCCAATCGTCCCCGTGATGCTGATGTTGGCGGCATGTCTCTGGACAGCCCTCATGATAAGGAGGCACCTGGGCACCCGGGGCAACCTCCCGCATAAGGCACACTTCGTGGGCGGCATGCTCTCTTTCTTCGTCTTCCTGGGAGTGATACTCGAGCTGGGCGGCGTCCTCGGCATGTCGGCCGTCGCCTCGGTGACAGTGCTCCTGACCATCGACTTCGTCAGGTGGTCGGAGGGGAAGAAGGTGCTCATCTTCAGGGTGCACAGGCTGCTGCACGGCCCTGCCGCTCCCGCAGCTTGACTGGAGAAAGGGATGGCGCCGTCGAACGGGTTCGAACCGTTGACCTTCCGCTTAACAGGCGGACGCTCCACCGGCTGAGCTACGACGGCATTTTGCGGACGCGCAAGCGTCGTTAGAATGACCAGTTAGATAAGCCTTTCCGCCCGCGCGTGGGCCTCTGAGAACGATGGGGCGGGAGCTCAGATCTACTCAATCGACTCCCGCAGCTCATTGACCGTATTGCTCATGGTTTCTAGAATCTCCTTCAGGTGGTCCAGGAACTCCTGTATCTTGGCAGTGGTCATCGCGCCGTCAGGGGACGGCTCGATGAGCCCTTCCTGCTCCAGTATCCTGAGGGAATACCTCACCTTGTGCTGCGGGTACTTCAGCATCTCCGAGAGCCGTATGATGCCTATCGGCTCGTTGTCCATGATCGCCTTGAGCATCGCGACGTGCCTCTGGAGGAGATCTATCTCCGTCTCGATCTTGCTCGTTAGGACAGACTTGCCGGATTTCGCTTTCATCATCTGCACCCTCGGGGTCGAAGGCGGCTGGCGCCGCCTGGTCGTGCTACATGATAGCACTTGTAATATAAGAATGCGGAAGAGGGAACAAACCGGTTGGTAGGGTTGTGGCCAACTAAATTTGATATAACCTCACACAAATAGCGTCGCTCACATGGCTGTCATCGAGGGCAGGAACCTCGTCAGGGTCTTCGGCGGCATGAAAGCCCTCGACGACGTGAGCATAACGGTCGAAGAGGGCGACTTCTTCGGGTTCTTCGGACCGAACGGGGCCGGCAAGACGACACTGATACGCATCCTTACGGGCCAGCTCGAGCCCACTTCCGGAGAGGCGAGCGTGTTGGGCGTCGACGTGGTGAAGGAGCCCCTTAAGGCAAAGGAGCTCATCGGGATTGTCCCCGAGGTCGAGAGCCCCCCGACCTATCTGACGGCCTACGAGTACCTCTATTTCGTCGGTAAGGTCAGGAAGGTAGACGACCTCGAGAGGAGGATATCCCATTGGCTCTCGTTCTTCGACCTCGAGGAGAAGAAGGGGACGATATGCAAGGACATGTCCAAGGGCATGCGCCAGAAGCTGATGCTCGCTTCCGCATTCATCCATGACCCGAAATTGGTCTTCATGGACGAACCGTTCATCAACCTCGACCCAATCTACCAGCGCATGCTCAGGGACTACCTCGAGGAGTACGTCTCGAACGGCGGCACGATATTCATGGCCTCTCACATACTCGAGATATCCGAACGCCTGTGCAACAGGCTCGCCATCGTCAACCTGGGCAAGGTCGTCGCGCAGGGTAGGATCGAGGACCTGATCAGGGACGGCGACAGCCTGGAGAAGCTCTTCCTGCGTTCCGTAGGTGTGCGGCCCTTCGGGGGTGAAGAGTAACGAAAGACCTGCTCTTCCTGATGCTGAAGGAGGAGTTCCGGACCCATGCGAGCTACTCCGGCAGGGGCAGGTTCCTGTCCTTCCCCTTCTTTGTTTTCATCATGGCGCTCGGGAGCGGGCTGACCCTCGACAAGATGCTCGAGACCATCCCGCTGGAGCGCTTCGCCACCTTCGCCCACCTCGCGGCGTTCCTGTACGGCCTGAGCGTGGGCGCCTTCGGGCTGATGGGCAGGGAGTACCTCGAGCGACGCTACGGCAGGAACAACTACCTGGTGGCCATGCCATATCTCCTGCCACTGTCCTTCAGGACGACCTTCCTGGGTATATTCCTCAGGGACGCGGTCTTCTACCTCTTCCTCATGCTTGTGCCGGCGACCCTGGGCCTCGTCGCGGCTGCGCCCTTCATGGGATTCTCCCTGGTGAGCATCGGGCTGCTGTTCCTGGCGATGTTCCTCACCTTCATGCTGGGCATGTCGCTCAGCTTCCTCGTGTCGGTGGCCTACATAAGGGACATGCGGGCCTTCGCACTGCTGACAGGCGCCATCGCCGCCCTGTTCATCGGCCACGGCGTGTTCGGCGTGCCCGAACTCGAGGCGCTGCTCCCGCCCCTCGGTCTCCAGATGAACGTCCAGCCGTTCGGGGCGGACTGGGCGGCCAGCGGCCGCCTGGCACTGGCTTCCGTGCTCGCGACGGTCGGGATGGCAATCATCGCCTATGCATTCGTCGAGGTGAGGATAAGCACTCAGTCGAAGACGCACGAGGACCTGCTCCCATCCTACCACAAGCGGATCAGGATTGTGGAGGGCCTTGGGAGAAGCCTGCTGGCCAAGGAGCTCCTCGACCTGCGGAGGAGCGGCATCGTCGCGAAGATGTTCTTCGCGTTCGTGCTCCCGCTTCTGTTCCTTTCGTTCACCACCTGGTACGTGAACTACGGTCTAGCGATACCAGTTGGGTTCAACGCGGTGTTCTACGCCGCGATGGTCGGTTTCATAGGGATCATGATGTACAGCTGGCTGAACAACGTAGACCTGTCGGAGTACTACTCGCTCCTGCCAGTGACCGTCCCGCAGCTCATAAGGATCAGGATAGTGGTGTTCCTGATTCTGACCCTGGGGATATCGGCCTTCTTCGTCCTGGCCATCTCGATCCTGAACGGGGAGACGGAGCTCCTATGGCTCGCTCTGTTGGTCATGCTCGTGACCTCGATATACATGGTCGTTATGACGGCCTACCTCACCGGTCTGAAGACCAACACCTTCCTCTTCGACACCGGGGTCCTGGCGAGGTTCAGCGTTATGTCCTTCCTTCCGGACCTCTGCTTGACCATCCTTTCCTTCAGCCTTCTGGCCAGCTGGACTTTGGCTGTTGCCGGCATCGCCCTCGTCCTGGGTTCGATGGCAGTCGCGACTAGGATCCTGTACAAGGGGATAGAGTCCAAATGGGCCCGGACACCATTCGGCTCATGAGCGTCCTGCCCTATATGGATGCGAGGGCGCAGGTTCGGAGTTGAGGCGATGGTTACGAGGGAGGCCTTGGTCAGACGGGGCGTACACGCTCTGATCGGGCTCGCGCCGCTCTACTACCTCCTCCCTGTCGAGATAGAGCCCCTGGGGGTCCGCCGCTGGATGCTCCTGGTGGCCTTCCTGTGCGTCATCATCACCTTCGAGTCAGTCCGGCTCGCGATGGGGTGGAAGTTCTTCGGTCTCAGACCCCACGAGACAAAACAGATAGCGTCGTTCGCATGGGCGGCCGCGGGCATAACGGCCACGCTATGGCTCTTCCCCATCGAGGTCGCCACGGCAGCGCTGGTCGGCATGGCCCTGGTCGACCCGTTGGCGGGCGTCCTCAGAGGGACGGGGGTGCGCAACAAGGTAACGCTCTCCTCATGTTCTGTTGCGTACTTTGCGGTCGCCCTTCCCCCGCTCGTGCTGCTGGGGGACCTGGCATTCATGGGGAGCATCGCAGCCGCCGCGGTCGGAGCCGCCCTGGCTATACCCTCGGAGTGGTTCGACGTGCCCTACGTGGACGACGACTTCCTGATGCTCGTCATACCGGCCATCGGCATGACGGCGATCACGCTCGCGCTGTGAGTCATCCGTCGGAGAAAGGGCCCTCAGAGCAGCTCGAGCTTGCCGAATTTGCCCGTGCTGACCTGGAGCTTGTTCTTGTATGACGAGGTCCAGCCGTTCGTGATCTTTATCCTGGAGTTGACCTCGACCTTCTCTATATCGTCGTTCCACAGGGTCACGGAGACGGTGTCGCCGTTGTCATCCTTGCCTACCGCGTCGCACACCCTTCCGGAAGCGCCGCTCCACTTGGACTGGAACTCCCTCGGCTCGCTCTTCTCGGTGATTGTGAGGACGAGCTCGTCGACTTTCGACCTATCTTTCAAGTCCTTCGCCATCATGTTTCAGCACGACCTGCGCTCCGCGGTACAGTTTAACCCTACTTAAAGCATACGCTCGCCGGACAGCCGCTTCGCCCCCTCGGACTCCGTCCGAGGAGGCGCGAATCCAGCACGTGCCAGTCGGTCAAATTTGTGCATCCGCGTCCCCAATTAGGCTTATAAGCCCACAATAGGATAAGGTCTGTCTATGACTAGGATCAAGGTCATCACCGAACCGGCTGAACTTGTTCCGATGTTCCGGGCGGTCGATACCAAGGTCAAGCGAGAGGTCCTGAAACTCGTCACCCTCGAGTGGCACACGATGCGGGACATCGAGAAGCAGTTCGGGCCGGCGGGGAAGGACGCCCTGCAGTTCTTCGAGAAGATGAAGCTCGTCGAGACGAGATGGCAGACCTCCCCTGACCAGCAACCGGAGAAGGCGTACCACACATACTACACGTCCTTCCACATAAACGCCTCGTGGCCGGTCTACGAGATCAGCGACGTGCTGTCCGCGGCGGTCATGGAGGAGAAGGAGTTCCTGAAGCTCGAGAAGCAGATCCAGGAGATGATCGGCGCCCAGGGCAAGTTCGCCGGGGACGTGGCCGAGGTCCTCGGGGTCACCTTCACCATGCTCAAGAGCCTCGTCAAGAGGAGCACCAAGCTCGACTACAGGGGCCACAGGATAGAGCGGGTCAAGGAGTAGCCGCTCGGAGCGGTCACATGATAGTCGTTCTAAGGCTGGGCCATCGGCCCAACAGGGACCAGCGGGTCACTACCCATGTCGCCCTCACCGCCAGGGCGCTCGGCGCGGACGAGGTGTGGGTCTCCGCTGAGGACGATGGCCTCGAGAGGACCGTCAGGGGTGTCGTCGAGAGGTTCGGAGGCCGGTTCAGGATAAGGACAGGGGTGGACTGGCGCAAGGCAATCAAGGCGTGGAAGGGGGATGTCGTCCATCTGACCATGTACGGGGAGAGGCTCTCGAAGACGCTGCCCGCACTCAAGTCGAAGAAGCTCCTGATAGTCGTCGGGGCGGAGAAGGTCCCCCGGGAGCTGTACGACCTGGCCACGGTCAACGTTTCCGTGGGCAACCAGCCGCACTCCGAGGTCGCCGCTCTTGCTATATTTCTCGACAGGTATACGGGTGGGAAGCCATTAGACAGGGACTTCAGGGGACGGCTGAGGATAGTCCCGAACCCCAGGGGGAAGACGGTAGTTGACAGGGGAGAGCGCCGGCGCAGCAAAGGTTCCAGACAGAGATGAGTGCCTGTGCCTGCTGAGAGAGCATGGCTGTGACAGCGACGTGATAGCTCACTGCGAGGCCGTCGCGGACCTCGCGCTCAGGATAGCCAGGAAGTGCAGGGCGGACGTCGCGCTCGTCCTGGCGGGAGCGCTGCTCCACGACATCGGGAGGTGCAGGACGCACTCTATCTCCCACGCAGTCGAAGGGGCGAGGATCGCCAGGTCGCTCAAGCTTCCGGACGCCCTCTGCAAGATAGTCGAGAGACATGTAGGCGCGGGCATAACCGCCAAGGAGGCCGTAGAGATCGGCATCCCGAGGAAGAACTACACCCCGCAGACGCTCGAGGAGAAGATAGTGGCGCACGCTGACAACCTCCTCTCAGGTTCGAGGCGCACATCGATAGAGGAAGCGGTCTCGCACCTTGCCAGGAAGGGTCATCACGAGTCCGCCCTCAAGGTGCTCCGCCTGCACGAGGAACTGTCAGAGAAGTGCGGGACGAACGTCGATTGGATATGAACACGCCGATTCTCGCCGGGCGGGTCAGTGAGAATACCTTCCGAACTCGCCTCGGATGTGCGCGTCCCTCAACTTGTGGTACGCCTCGGCGTTCCTCTTGGCCGCCTCTCGGAGCGCTGGGTCACCCTGCCTGACTATCTTGGCCGGGACGCCTACCACGAGGCTCCCCTCGGGCACCTTCATCCCCTCTTTCACGACCGCACCGGCCCCTATCACGGATCCGCTGCCGATCTCCGCGCCGTCCAGTATGCAGGAGTTCATGCCGACTATGACGTGGTCCCCTATCGTCGCCGCGTGGACTATCGCTCCATGCCCGACCGAGACGTTCCGACCGATCACGGTCGGCCTTCCGGGGTTCCCATGGACCTGGCAGTGCTCTTGGATGCTGGACCCCTCGCCTATCACGATCTCTGAGAGGTCGGCACGGATGACTGCGTAAGGCCATATGCTGCAGCCTCTCTCCACGACCACGTCGCCGATTATGATGGCTTCTGGAGCGACATAGCATGAAGGGTCCACCCTCGGAGCCGCCATGAGGCGCGGAAGAGTGGGCCTACGATAAATACTTCATTCCTTGACAGGGGCGGGCTTGTCAGTCTTTGGTTTGGTGCCCTTCTTGAGCGCGACCCTCTTCGGGAAGTACTTCAGTATAACGACGTCCCCGATGGCAGATATCCACCTGTAGGGCACGTTGACCGACTTCGAACCCTCGACAAGGAGCGGGTTCGTGTCAGTTATGAAGAGTCCCTGGATCTTGCTCTCGTCGACGTCGACCACCAGGTTGCCGACGTTGCCAAGGTAGATCCCCTGGCTGGTGTAGACCTGCAATCCTATCATATCAGAAGCTTCTTCGAGCGGCATCCGACATCCCATCGACCGTATCGTCATCCGCTCCTTAAAAGCTTACTGCAGTCTGGCTAGGCGCTCTCAAGACTACGTCTTGAGGTGTCGGGCGGACCTTTTCGGAGCAATCTTTAACTACTCCGGATGTGTACGGTAATTCTGCATTCGTGCACAATCGCATGCGGCTCGGTGAGGACGATGTCAACTGAGGTCGAGGAGATAAGACAGAAGAAGATGGCCGAGATGATGAGGAGAGCTGAAGCCTCGACTACTAGAGGCAACGGATGGCCCGACGCCCCAATAGTGGTCACTGATTCAGATTTCGAGGACCTCATAAAGAGGTATCCGAAGGTCGTGGTCGACTGCTGGGCGCCTTGGTGTGGCCCGTGCAGAATGCTCTCCCCGACGATAGACGCAATCGCCAAGGAGATGAAGGGCAAGGTCGTGTTCGCGAAGGTCAACACGGACGAGAACTTCGGAGTCGCGGGCAAGTTCAGGGTCATGAGCATCCCGACACTGCTGTTCTTCAAGGACGGAAAGCTCGTCGACAAGTCGATTGGCGCAGCCCCGAAAGGCATGGTGGAGAACCAGATCCACAAAGCCCTCGGGTGAGACTCAAGATAACCCCCCATCCCCCACCCACTTTTTCTTTTTTCACAGGTCAGCGTCAGCTCCGGCAACTGGGAATGGAAAGCTTAAATCGCCCTACCCCTGTCATCTCCGACGGTTGCGATGAACTTCGAGAACACTGTTGTCTGGACGGGAAAATTCCCAGGGAAGATGCGCTGCCAGAACGGTCAGGTGATAGAATTCTCCCCCCCGACTGAGTTCGACGGGATGTTCGGCCCGCTGAGTCCTGAGGATGCCTTCATCGGCTCTGCGAACATGTGCATGCAGGTGGTCTTCGAGCGGGTCGCGAAGGACCTGGGGATGCAACTGGTGGAATACAGTTGCCGCGCGGTCGGGGACCTCGAGGTAGTCGAAGGCACCAGGAAGTTCGTCAAGATCATCCTCTATCCGGAGATGAAGTTCGCGCCCGGGTCGAAGATATCGAACCTCGACAAGGCGCTGTCCGTCACGAAGAGGAAATGCCTCGTAACCAACTCGATGGACCTAGAGGTTGAGATCGTCCCCAAGGTGCTCTGATGTGCAGGATGGTCGGCCTGGTGTTCCGCAGGCAAGTCCCGACGGACACGCTCTGCGACCTCAGGCGAGTGGCCGAGGTCGGCGTGGTCCCCGAGCAGAAGGACCGAGGTCATAATGACGGCTGGGGCATGGTCTCGTTCACGAACGATTCTCCGCACTATATCGGTCGGAGCGATAGGGCAATGCACAATGATCCTTCGTTCGATGCTGCACTGACGGATGCGCAGAAGATGCCCTCACCGAACATACTCATCGCGCACGCGAGGGCGGCTTCAAAGGGAAGCGCGAAGATGGAGAACACCCATCCTTTCGTCATAGGTGACCTGGTCCTGGCGCATAACGGCACAGTCTACGATCTCGAACCCCCGAAGGACGCCATCCCCAAGGGCGAGTCGGACAGCGAGCTGCTTGCGCTCATACTTGCTGAGAGATATGCCCAGGAAGGAGACCTCGAAAGGGCCCTCACTTCGCTGATCACCGAGGATATCGGGCGCAGGAAGTCCAGCGCCGCAGTTCTCTTGGTCTCCGACGGCAGGACGCTCTTTGGATATCGGGACTTCACAAGTGATGACCGCGCGTCCTACTACGATCTGAGGATAGCCAAGGGCGACGGCCATGTCGCCTTGTACCAGGAGACGGTCATGGGCTACACTGGCGAATCATCACAGGTGTCAAAGGGGGAACTCGTGGAGGTCTCCCTTGACCTTTCGGTCCGCAGGCGAATGGTCGCCTAGGCTTTCGATTTCCTCGCCGCCACCTTGACCGCGTCCAACATGCTGTCCTTGGGGTCTATCAACGCGATCGGTATGTCCAGCACCCTCTCGATGGTGGGACTAACGATGGGGGCGCACACGACCGCGACGGCGCCCTCGCGCTCCGCGCGGATGGCCGCGACTATGGCGTCCTCCACCGTCGACGCGGGATAGTCCCTGACCCTGACGCTCTCGTCCCCTATGCGGACGGACCTCTCAACGACGTCGTCAAGGACATGCCTCGCTGCTATCACGGCGATGAAGTTGCCCGCAGTATCTCCATCCCTCTCGCCTACTGCTCCAATGATCTTTCGGAGGACCTCGAGCCTGGGAGATCGGTCCTCGTTCACCATCTTGTACAGTGTGCTCGGCGACACGCCTGCCCGCCTAGCGAGGTCCTGCACAGTCATGCCGAGCTCACCCAAGATCTCTGTGAGCGTCTCTCTGAGCCGTTCGTCTGACTCCAACGCAGCTTTTGTCAATCTCCTGGTTCTGTCCATTTGATTGCCTATATGTACTAATGTAATGCCACTTATTTATACAATTGTACCGTTTGCGAGATATGATTGTGGAAAGTGATTAATAGGGTCCTGGGCATCTGAGATGTGGAGAGGATCCATCCATGGACAGGAAGTTGCTACTGATAGTCGCGATCATCGTGGCAGCCATCATCGTCCTCGGGGCGTATGCCGCTACTGTGCTGATGAGGGACGACGAGGGCGGCTCCGTCAGCTATCTCAGGATGCCCCCTGCGACGATGGCCGCGCAATTGTCAGCGGGGACCATAGACGCGTACATCGCCTGGGAGCCGTTCGTGTCCGAAGCCGTAGTGGGCGGCAGCGGGGAGGTCATGCTGTGGTCGGATGACATCATGCCAGAGCACCCGTGCTGCGTGGTCGCGGTGTCCCAGGATTTCATCGACCAGCCGGACGGTCTCGAGGCCGCTGAGCGGTTCCTGAAGGCGCACCTTGAGGCCACTAACTGGATGGTGGAGGCCATGGATGACACGGAGAGCGACGACTACGCCCTTCTGAGGACCCTCGCGATGGAATTTACTACGAGGAACGGGTCCGTGGTCGACGAGGCATTGAAGCACCTTGAATTCAGGTACGCCGTCGACTCGGTCTTCCTATCCGCCCTTGAAGACTTCGTGGACATGTACATCGAGACCAACCAGACCAGCCTCGAAGCCGTCCAGGAGCGAGGCTACGACTCCGTGGAGGACTTCGTTGGCCAGTACGTCGACGAGACATACCTCGAGAGCGCGGCGTCCGTGGAGCCAGGCCTGCCGGACCTCTCGTTGACGGTCCAGGTCGGATACCTGCGCGGGGACATTCACCAGCTCGCGTACTATGTGGCCAACGACAGCCGCGTGCTTGGCGGGCAGAACATGTTCCAGAAGTACAACGTCACGGTCGAGGGCGCGACCGGGGCGCCTTACGCCAACGGAGGTGTAGTGATGGACAGCTTCGCGGCAGGCATCGTGGACATCGGCTATCTGGGCGCCCCACCCGCGCTCATCAAGCACATCACCGTGGGCACGGACGTCTCGATAGTGGCCCAGGCCAACATCGAGGGCAGCGGCCTCGTTGTGAGGGCCGGGAGCGGGATCGAGGGCATCGGAGACCTCGTCAACAGGACGGTCGCCACCCCGGGCGAGACGTCGATTCAACATCTGCTACTGAAGATCGCTCTCGACAGGAAGGGCCTCGACCTCGTGCTGAAGACATGAAACCCCTAGAAACCTCTATCGTTCGAAGTGACGTTCGAGGCGTGATATGCGATGGCCACATCACTGAACCGGCTCTTCAAGGCGCTCCGCTCCAGCTGGAAGAGGATAGTCCTCGCCGTCATATCCGTGGCATTGTTCATCAGCATATGGTACTCCGTCTCGTGGTGGCTAGAGTCGAGGGACCCGGTGCAGGCATCGCTGGTCCCGGCCCCGGACGAGGTCGCTGACGCTTTCTTCTGGCTTCTCGGGCACAAGGACAGGGCCACGGGGATCTATCTGCTCGAGCACATGGTAACCAGCCTCGAGAGGGTCTTCCTCGGATTTGTGCTCGCACTCGCGCTCGCGGTGCCCGCGGGTCTCGTGATGGGGCGTTCATGGATGGCGGAGAGCCTTGCGAGGCCAGTGGTCGAGATATTCAGACCGATCCCGCCGCTGGCCTGGGCACCGGCGTTCCTCATAATCTTCGCCGTGTTCTGGGGGCCGGTCGCGGTCGTGTTCCTGGGCGTCTTCTTCCCTATACTGTACAACGTCATGCTCGGCGCCCGCAGCGTGGACCGGACCCTGATAGACGCCTCCCGGACGCTAGGGGCCCGGGGCGCCCAGATATTCACCAAGGTCGTGCTGCCATACACCATCCCGTACCTGATGACGGGCATCACCGTCGGGCTGGGCATAGGCTGGATGTGCATAGTGGCGGCCGAATTCGTCGCCGCCGAGGGCGGGGGCCTGGGGTACTTCATACTCGCCAACTCCGACTTCGGCTACTACAAGGAGATGTACGCTGGCATGGCGCTGATAGGCCTGGTCAGCATTCTCACGACCGGCGTCGCAGGTCTGTTCGAGAGGTCCGTCTACAAGAGGATGGGGATGAAGTGATCATCGAGGTCAAGGGTCTCAGCAAGATCTTCGTGAAGGACAGGCGGGAGGTGGTCGCGATAGACGGGTTCGATCTCAGCGTACGCGAGGGCGAGCTCGTGTGCCTCCTGGGCCCTTCCGGTTGCGGCAAGACCACAGTCCTCAGGATCATCGCTGGCCTCGAGAGTAGGACCTCCGGGTCTGTGCTCGTCCAGGAGAAGGACGTCGATGAGTCGAAGCCCCGCGTGGGGATGGTGTTCCAGGAGTTCGCCCTGTTCCCATGGCGGAGCGCCAAGAAGAACGTCGAGTTCGGGCTCGAGGTAAGGAGAGTGCCCGAGGGCGAGCGTTCAGCTGCAGCGGACAAGTACCTCGACCTGGTCGGCCTCTCGGGGTTCTCTGACGCCCACCCGCACGAGCTCTCCGGCGGGATGAAGCAGCGCGTGGCTATTGCCAGGGCTCTGGCCAACGAGCCCGAGGTGTTGCTCATGGACGAGCCCTTCGGATCCCTCGACGCGCAGACCAGGAACCTCATGCAGAAGGAGCTGCTCAGAATCTGGGCCGCGACCCAGAAGACGATACTGTTCGTGACGCATTCGGTCGACGAGGCGGTCTTCCTCGCAGACAGGATCGTGGTGATGACCGCTCGGCCTGGCAGGGAGAGGGAGGCCATACCGATCGACCTCCCGAGGCCGAGGGACAGGACGAGCCCGGAGTTCATCGCAGTGAGGGGCAGGGTGCTCTCCGAGCTCGACGAGGAGTTCGAGAAGGCCAGGGCGAAGGAGCTTTCGCCCGAATGATGAATCAAAGACAATCCTTAACTATTCTAGCCCCGATTCATACCCGCATGAGCTTCGAGCTAAATGTCGTCACCAACACTCCCCTGACGCCGCTGAACGACATAGACGAGGTGGCCATCATATTCCTGAACCAGATTGGCTACTTCCCGAAGGGGTACGACCCGAAGACGGATGTCACCGACATCAGGGACAGCGTGCCGTACAAGCTGTTCGTGGAGTGTTTCCTCGGCCGCATGGACAAGGCATGGGTCGTCGAGGACCTCGCGACCGCCCTCGGGGTCACGAAGGCTACTGTGTACAGGCACATCAACAAGATGAAGGGGTTCGACCTGTTGGAGGAGCTGGGCGTCGAGGACGCCAAGGGCAACCCGAGGAAGGGCTACAGGATAAGGTACGGCAACCTGAGCAAGGCCTGGAACTTCACGGAGGCCCATGTCCAGGTGGCGATGGAGAACTACAGGAAGACTGTGGATCACCTCAACGAGCTGGCCTCGAAGAAGGGGGATAGACATGCCAAAAAGAGATGATGCGATAATACTGACTCCAGGCTCGCAGTACAAGATCAAGAGCCTCGAGTCGAGGGACAAGCCCATGGAGACGGTCGGGACGTTCAAGGGATACGCGGCGATTGCCCACGACACCGCGATAGTGATGGAGCTGGACGGCTCCGGCGGCGACGAGAAGGGCAGGCTGCGGCTCATACCGTCGCATATGGTGATATCGATCGACGTTCTCAGGGCCGAGAAGGAGAAGGAGGAGAAGGAGGCCGAGAGTAACGCCGTGTACTTCGGCTGAGCGCCCATGCCGCTCAAGGTCAGTCCACTCGAAGCAAGGATCATATCCATACTGAAGGACTGGTATCCTATCACTGTGGAGGAACTCAGGGACGAACTCTCCCTCCGGCCGTCCGAACTCGACCGGGCGCTCAAGTCGTTGATGGTCAAGGGCGTCATAGCCTTCGAACCACTCTCAGACAAGACCTACATCAGGCTTCTCATCCCGGAGATAGTGATAGAGTCCGAGCAGAAGGGCAAGGGTGGCAGGAGGAAGCGTCCGGGGCCGCCCCCGGAGCAAGAGGATTCCACCATGTATGCATGAGATGCGCGCGGGCGCGCCTCCGATACTTACATATCCGGAGGCAACGAGTGGGGGCCGAGATGGACTACTTCGAGGAGCTGGTGCAGGCGCTTGTTCTCGGCGAGGCGAAGAGCCGCGGCGAGGTGCTAAGGCTCAAGACGAGGCTGTGCAAGAAGCACGGCATGGCCCGCGTGCCCCCGAACTACGAGGTCCTGAAGAGGGTGCCTGAGGAGTACAGGGATGTCGTGGAGCCCCTGCTTCGGAACAAACCTGTGAGGACGCTGAGCGGCGTCGCTCCGGTCGCGGTGATGACCAGCCCAGCCGACTGCCCCCACGGCAGGTGCACCTACTGCCCAGGGGGAGTGTCCAACAATACTCCACAGTCCTACACCGGCCGGGAGCCCGCGGCTCTGAGGGCGGGAATGCACGAGTACGATCCTCATCGACAGGCCAGGAGCCGTCTCGACCAGCTCCAGGCAATCGGTCACCGGACCGACAAGGTGGAACTGATCGTCATGGGCGGCACATTCACCTCGAGGCCAGAGGAGTATCAGGAATGGTTCGTGAAGAGATGCTTCGACGCAATGAATGGGGAGGATTCCATCGACATAGAGTCCGCGCACGCCCTGAACGAAGCCGCGGAGGCCCGTTGCGTGGGCCTCACTGTGGAGACGCGTCCTGACTGGTTCTCCGATCATCAGGTCGAGCATTCGATGGCGCTAGGGGCGACCAAAGTGGAGTTCGGGGTGCAGATACTCGACGACGGAATCCTCACAGGTGTCAGGAGGGGGCACCTGGTCAAGGAGGTCGTGGAGGCCACGAGGCGGTCCAAGGATGCGGGCCTGAAGTTGGCTTACCACATGATGCCCGGCCTGCCCGGCAGCGACAGGGGCAGAGACCTCGCCTCCTTCAAGAGCATGTTCGAGGACGAGCGATTCAGGCCGGACATGCTGAAGATATACCCGACGTTGGTCGTCAAGGGAACGGGATTGTATGATGACTGGTGCGCCGGACGCTACCAGCCGATGACCGTCGAGGAGACGGTGGACCTTCTTGCGGATATGAAGAAGTCCGTCCCCCCATGGGTGAGGATACTGAGGATACAGAGGGACATCCCTGTCCAGCTGATCGAGGCCGGCGTCAGGAAGAGCCACCTGAGGGAGCTGGTGATGCGCGAGCTGAACGATCAGGGCGCCCGCTGCAGGTGCGTCAGGTGCCGCGAGATTGGCCATCTCCCGACGGGCAAGGAACTGCCTGAGGACTCCGAGGTGCGGTTGTCCGATGTCGCCTACTCCGCTTCCGGGGGCGAGGAGCATTTCATCTCGTTCGATATCCCCTCCACGGACTCCCTTGTTGGATACGCCAGGCTCAGGCTGCCAGGCCCCAGCGGACCTGATGCTGCGTTCGTCAGAGAGCTGCACGTCTACGGTCAGATGGTCCCGCTGAGCGAGAGGAGCGACAGAGCGTGGCAGCACAGGGGGTTGGGGGAGAGACTCATGTCGGAGTGCGAGCGCAAGGCGGCCGAGGAAGGCTTCCGTGAGATTCTCGTGACCAGCGGAGTCGGCGCGAGGAGCTACTACAGACGGCTGGGGTACGAGAGAAAGGGTGTATACATGGCGAAGATGGCGGACTCTGGCTGAGCGCTGTATCGTTACCCTTATATCAGTTCATTAGCATCGGATGTGAGTGGGAGGCCGCCGGTGCCCTGTCTCAAGTGCGAAGGACAATGCGATGAGGATTCACTCGTCTGCGACAAGTGCGCTGACGAATGCTTCCGTGAGCCCAAGTTCTTCCTGAACCCTGTTCTTGTCGGCAACAGCCTCTTCTCCAGGCTGCGCGCGAGCGGCTCCGCCGCTAGCCTCCTCGGCCCTGTCGCCCGCTCGGACATAGTCCTGATTCCCTCAGCGGACGTACTCGAGGACATAATCGACCTTAACGTCCAGAACATACAACACGACGATCTGAAGGGCGTCCATGTCAAGTGCGACGCGGTCCTGGCGCACCTGGGTGTCCCCCTGAGGGTCGACAGCCCCCTCGTGCTTCTCACGGAGGACGCCGCGAAGGCAATAGCGTCCGTGATTCAGAAGATCAACGCGTCGGAGAAGATATACCCGAACGAGGGCATGAGCGACCTCTACGTCAGGATAGGCGTGGTGTACTGGAGCGCCGCTCACAGCATACTCATCAGGGCCGCCCAGAGGAAGTGGCGGGACACGAAGCGCGCCTACCTCGTCTCCAAGGCGAAGGAGTTCTTCTACAAGGTCCCGCCGGGGGACGACCTCTACTCGATAGCCGCTCGGAACCTGGGCCTGCTCTGCCTGGACGCCGAGGAATGGACCGAGGCGGAGGAACACCTGTCCGAGGCTTTGAGGAGCTTCCCCGACGATTTCAAGATCGGCGAGGCTCTCGCGAGAGCCCATCTCATGCTGGGCAACCAGATGGAGGCCCTCTCGAGGGTCGACGACATCATTAGCCAGGGTGAGCGCCCCGAGCTATGGGTCCTCAAAGGCAGGATCATGAGGGACCTTGACAGGTCCAGGGAGGCTATGGAATGCTTCAGCAGGGCGATATCGCTCGATTCGCACTACATCCCGGCCCACGACATACTCATCACCACCCTCCGGGACCTTGGAAAGATGGAGGAGGCCGGTCTCGCGGAGAGCCAGCGGTCTCTCGCGAGGAGGCCAGACCTCGAGAGGAAGCTCTCGGAGCTCATGTCGGAGTTCAGGAAGGTGGCAGAGGAGGAGAGCCCGGACGCCCCGATACCACACATCGAGCACCGAAGGGCTGCCCCGAGGCCCAAGCCAGAGAAGCCCCCGCCCGAGCCGCCGGCCGACGCGCTCAAGAACGCCCTGGACGCTGGCGATTTCGACCGAGCCATCCAGGCCGCTGAACACAGGCTCAAGGCCGACCCGGGCGACCGCGAGGCCGCCTTGGGGGAGATCGAAGCTCTGATCGGGAAGATGGAGCTCAAGGCCGCAGAGGAGAAGGTGCATGCGTTCTATGAGTCGCACCGGGAGGACCAGGAGGCGTGGTTCTGGCGCGGGGTCGTCGCCGATAAACTCGGGAAGTGGGGCGCGGCGATACAGTACCTGAGCAAGGCGGTGAAGATCGACAGTGGGCATGTCGGCGCATGGATACTGATGGCGCAGGTGCTGCTGGAGAACGACAAGTTGGACAGCGCCGACGAGGGGTTCTCGAGGGCGCTCGAGATCGACCCAGAGAACCCAAGGGCCTGGTACGGCAAGGCGCTGACGATGCACAAGATCAACAGGTGGGGGGCGGCGATACAGGCGCTGGACAAGTACACATCCCTCGTCCCTGAGGACAGCGAAGCCTGGAGTCTGAAGGGGGACATACTGCTCGAGAAAGAGAAGTACAAGCGCGCGATTGAGGCCTATGACGAGTTCATGCGGATGAAGGGCGACGACTCGCACGCGCTCGGGAGGAAGGGCATAGCCCTGAGCGCTCTGGGCATGGCCGACGAGGCAAGGAAGTGCCTTGAGGAGAGCGTCAGGCTGGACCCTGACAACAAGGAAGCCGCACATTGGCTGAAGGCGATCTCCGGGGGTGCAGGCTGATGGTGGAGATCGACAGGATACTCAGCGAGAGGTCGGACGATAGGATCCTGAGGGCTTTCCGGGAGGTCTCGGAGACGGAGTTCAACAAGCTCGTCGAGTCCTTGGCCGGCTATATGGAGCTGAAGATCAACAGAGCCAGGCCGAAGTCCGAGTTCACGATACTCGAGTGCATACACAGGCCCGACGGCAAGAAGTACGTCGTGCTGTTCTCCAGACAGGAAGAGGCTGTTTCGAGGGACGATGTGGACAGCCTCGTGTCGTACATGCGCAGGACAGACACCCTGAACGCCCTCATACTCACGACTTCGTTCTTCAGCAAACAGGCGACAGCGGTCGCTGAGGCCAACAACATAGGTCTTGCGGAGGGCGCCAAGGTAGCGGCTCTGCTTCGCAGGTTCGACCTCGACAAGGATGTCATCAGATTCGCCGACGCGTGGAAGGAACGCGCGAAGCTCACCTCGATACCCGGCTCGGACCGGCGGCTCGAAGAGGCGATGAAAGCGGGCTACGAGGCGTTGGCCAGTAAGGAGTTCATGAAGGCCCTGGACCTCTTCGACCAAGCGATCATGGTGAAGGAAGATTACGATGTCCCATGGAGGTTCAAGGGGAACACTCTGGACGAGATGGGGTATCATGAGCAGGCACTCGAGTGCTACAAGCACGCGCTCGAGCTATTCCCCGAGAGCGATGAGACATGGTTCTCCCTTGGCGCATGCCTGTTCTCCCTCGGTCGGTACAACGAGGAGATCATATGCTATGACAGGGCGCTCCAGTACAACCCCGTCATGCAGAAGGCCCTGATAAACAGGGGCTCTACGCTGCACAGGCTGGGCAGGTTCCAGGAAGCGCTCGAGACCTACGACAAGGTCCTCAAGGTCAACTTCAGGCTCGAGAAGGTGCACAACAACAGGGGCGCGACCCTTCACGCCCTCGGGCAGCTCAACGAGGCCCTGGCGTCCTACAACCGAGCCATAGAGCTGAAGCACGACTACGTCGAGGCTTGGATGAACAAGGGCGGCCTATTGTTCGAGATGGGCAGGTACCAGGAGGCCCTGGACGCCTTCACTCAGATGACTCAGTTCAGGCCAGAGCTGCCTAAGGGCTGGTACCTTCGCGGGCTCGCCGCCCGGAAGACGGGCGATGTCACCAAGGCCAAGGCGAGCTTCGAGGCGGCCATCAGGCTGGACCCGGAATTCTCGGATGCCAGGAGGTCTCTCGACGAGATATCGAAGAAGATCGCGGAGAGGTACACGGAGGTACCCAGGATAGTCCAGGACATATTCTCGTCCGAGGTCGCGAAGACGGGCGCCTCAGCCGCTCCTCAGGAGCCGGTGAAGGTCTCCGAGGCCGTCGTTGCGCGAGTTCACGAGGAGAAGATCGAGGAGTTGGCGGATGAGCTCTACGGCGACCGCGCAGAGCTTCTGCTACTGCTGGGTCGGCTCGAAGAGGCCTTCGACTTCCTCGGGAAGTCGCTCCGGCTGGAGGGCGATAACGCGCCCCTGCTGACCGCCGCCGGCAACGTGCTCTACGAGCTGGGCAAGCTGGAGGCGGCCGCCAAGACCTACGAGCACGCGCTCGCCACGGATCCGGACTACACGCCCGCGATGCTGAACCTCCACACCGTCCTGCAGGAGCAGGGTGAGACCGAGCGCGCGAGCAGAGTCAGCTCGGCATTGAGGAACAGCAAGTACGGCTGGCTGGCTCAGGCCTCAGCCGCTCAAGAGGCCTTCGGGAGGGGGGACACGAAGCAAGCCCTGGAGGACATCGAGGCTGCCCTGAGGCTCGAGGACCTCGCGGCCCTTCAGAACCTGAAAGGACTGATGCTCCTTGATGAAGGGGGTTTCGACACCGGGGCGGGGGTGTTCGACAAGGCGATCTCGATGTCCCTCGACAAGTCCGAGGCGCACAACAACAGAGGCGTCGTCTGCCTGAAGAAGAGCAACCGTGAGGACGCGAGCTTCGAGTTCGACAGGTCGATTAAGCACCAGAAGGACAACTGCGCAGCCTGGAACAACAGAGGGTGCGTGCTCTACAAGTTCGACAGGCTCAGGGAGGCGATTGCCTGCTTCGAGGAGTCAAGCGTTATCAGGCCGACGACGGTCGCCCTCACCAACAAAGGTTTCTGCCAGCTCTCGATTGATGTCCTCGACGAGGCGGTCGTGTCATTCGACAGGTCCCTGAAGGTCGCAGAGACCCCAGAGGCCTTCAACGACAAGGGTATAGCGCTCGAGCGCATGGGCGAGCACGAGGCGGCCCTGGTTGCCTTCAGGGAGGCCCTCAGGATCATGCCTCAGTTCGAGGACGCTGCCGAGAACCTCGCGAGAGTCGAGTCCGCCGGCCCGTCACCTCCCAGGAAGCAGTCCGAACGGCAGATCGCCCCTCCTTCAGAGGAGGTCGTCGGAGATAGGGAGTCCGCCGAGGTGCTGCTTGCGAGGATTGACGAGCAGTTCCTGAGGGGGAAGAAGAAGTCCGAGCTGGAGGCAATCAGCGAGTCCCTGTCCCTCAGCCCGAAGGGCACGAGGGCGGACCTGATAGTCAGGATACTCGATGCGAAATCCAGAAAGACCTGACCAGCGCTTCCGCTGTCATACCAGTCGGTTCATAAGTGAGAGCTCAGGCGATGCTCATCACGACTACGTCCCTGACCGCTTTCATCTCGCTGAACGGCAGGACAAGTCTCCCCTGCGCATCCGTCTTGAACAGCCTCGGCTCGACATCCTCCGCAGGGATGACGAGTACGTTCTGCAGCGCACCAGTCCTCGTGTCAAGGAGGAAGTTCTCGATCATTCCGAGTATCTGGCCGTCATTGGTCATAACCGTTTTGCCCTTCAGCTCGGTGATGAATTTCCGCATGTTACATCCCATCTCCGGCTACCTGTAGTAGCCTAGGCCCAAATCCTCCTCGGTCTTCTTAGAGATTGCGGTCTTCATCTGCCTGAATATGTTCTCGTACTGCTTCGCGGTGTCAGGGGTCGTCGAGGGTTTGACCGCAGCCAGGGCCTCCTCGAAGTGCTCCATGGTGACCTTCTTCGCGGCTTTGTCCTTGCGCAGTGCTGCGAGCCCTGCCTCCCTGCAGAGGTTCTCGATATCCGCACCCACATAGCCTTCGAGCATCTTTGCCAGCGCGGCCAGGTCCACCTTCTCCAGGGGCATGTCCTTCGCGTGCACCTGCAGTATCTTGAGCCTCGTGTCCTCATCGGGCAGGGGCATGAGAACGAGCTTGTCGAACCTGCCCGGCCTCAGCAGCGCGGGGTCCACTATGTCCGGCCTGTTGGTCGCGGCGATCACGAACACGTTCTCCATGTCCTCCAGCCCGTCCATCGAGGTCAGCAGCTGGTTCACTATCCGCTCCGTCACCCCGGAGTCGTAGTGGCCGCCTCTCTTGGGCGCTATCGCGTCTATCTCGTCAAGGAAGACTATGGAGGGCGAGACCTGCTTTGCCTTCTTGAATATCATGCGCACGGCCTTTTCGCTCTCTCCGACCCACTTAGACATGATCTCCGGGCCCTTGATTGATATGAAGTTCGCCTTACACTCGGTCGCGAGTGCGCGCGCAATGAGGGTCTTCCCTGTCCCAGGCGCTCCGAACAGCAGGACGCCCTTAGGAGGCCGTATGCCCATCCTGACGAACGAGCCGGGGTCCTCCAGGGGCATCTCGACTGCCTCGTGCAGCTCCCGCTTTATCTCGTCCAGCCCGCCGACGTCATCCCAGGTCGCCTTGGGGATCTCGACGAAGACCTCTCTCATCGCGCTCGGCTCTATCTCCCTGAGCGCGTCCGCGAAGTCATGGGCCGTGACCCTCATCTTCTGTAGGATCTCAGTTGGTATCGGCTTCCCCAGGTCTATCTCTGGGAGGTGCCTCCTCAGACACTTCATCGCGGCCTCCCGGGCGAGAGACGCTAGGTCGGCGCCAACGAACCCGTGAGTGATGTTCGCGATGTGGTCCATCCTCACGGTCTCGTCAAGGGGCATGCCCCTGGTGTGTATCTGCATTATCTCCTGCCTGCTGGGGACCGTGGGCACGCCTATCTCTATCTCGCGGTCGAACCTGCCGGGCCGCCTGAGGGCCGGGTCTATTGCGTCCTCCCTGTTGGTCGCCGCGATGACTATCACGTTGCCTCTCGCGGTCAGGCCGTCCATGAGCGTGAGCAGTTGCGCAACCACCCTGCGCTCAACCTCCCCCTGCACCTCGTCCCTCCTGGGAGCTATCGAGTCGAGCTCGTCTATGAATATGACGGAGGGAGAGTTCTTCTCTGATTCCGCGAACACCTCCCTCAGCCGCTCCTCGCTCTGGCCATAATACTTCGACATTATCTCCGGGCCCTGGATCGCGTAGAAATTCGCACCCGCCTCGTTGGCCACCGCGCGCGCGATGAGCGTCTTACCGGTCCCTGGAGGACCGAACAGAAGCACGCCCTTTGGCGGGTCTATGCCGAGCCTGGAGAACACCTCAGGGTGCTTCAGGGGCAGCTCGATCATCTCCCTGATCCTCTGCAGCTCCTCCTCGAGCCCCCCGATGTCTTCGTAGGTGACGGAGGGCCTCTCGATCTGCGTGACCTCGACCGGCTCAGTCTTCACGGAAAGCTCAGTTGGCTCGTTCACCTGCACGATGCCGTTCGGCGTCGTCGACACGACCACGAACGGCAGGAAACCCCCCA
>JBFFED010000022.1:0-27326 GCA_041559015.1 Thermoplasmata archaeon
GCGATGTCTGCCGTCTGGTAGCGGCGGTTCATCGAGAACACGTACCCGGCGCACATCACGTCCAGCGTGACGCCCGTCGGATTCTCCCGGTTCGCAGACGATATGCCGCCCGTCGCCCGGGCCTGATATATCGTGGCGAACCGGCCCCCGCCAGTCCCCAGAAAAGTTATCCTAGCCATGCCTGCCAAACCTTAATGACAGGTGCCCTTAATACCCTTCCGGAGCCAGGGGGCGGGCGTACCTGAGCATTCTGATCAAGAACGGCCTCATAGTCACCCAGAACTGGAAGAGGGAGGTCATCAAGGGTGACGTGCTCGTGGACGGGGGCAAGATCGCTGCCGTGGGGCATGGCAAGAGCAGACCCGACGAGGTCGTCGACGCCTCGGGCTGCACTGTAATCCCCGGCCTGATCAACTGTCACACTCATGTCGCGATGACGCTCATGAGGAGCGTCGCGGACGATCTGAAGCTCGAGGGGTTCCTCGAGAGGACCTTCGCAATCGACACGAAGAGGGTCCCTGAGGACATCGAGGTCGGCGCGGCCCTGGGAGGTCTCGAGATGGCCCGGTCCGGTACCACGACCTTCCTGGACCTCTACTACTCCGAGGACGCCGTGGCGAAGAGCACTGAGGAAGTGGGCCTCAGGGGCTACCTTGGCTGGGCAGTGCTCGACGAGGAGTTCACGACGCAGAAGGGCAAGCCCATCAGGAACTGCGAGTCGTTCATCAAGGCGTACAAGGGCAAACCGCTCATCAAGCCCGTCGTGGCCCCGCAAGGTGTCTACGTGTGCGGCAAGGAGACCTTGGCTCAGGCGAGGGAGCTCGCGGCCAAGGAGGGCACCTTCTGCCACTATCACCTGTCGGAGACGAGATACGAGGTGTACGAGCACCAGAAGAAGACGGGCATGAGGCCGGTCGAATACCTCGCCGACATCGGGTTCCTGTCCAAGGGGGACGTGGCGGCGCACGGGGTCTGGCTCACGATAAACGAGGTGCGAACGCTCTCGAAGGCAGGGGCCTCAGTGGCTCATTGCCCGACATCCAACATGAAGCTCGCGAGCGGCGGTGTCGCGCCCCTGCCCGAGATGGCTGCCGAGGGCGTGACTGTCGGCCTCGGCACGGACGGCTGCTCGAGCAACAACGGCCTCGACATGTTCCTGGAGATGAAGTTCTGCTCACTGCTCCACAAATCGCACCGGTGGGACGCCTCCGTCCTCAGCGCCCAGAGATGCCTGGACCTCGCGACGATCGACGCGGCCAAGTGCCTGGGCGCGGAGAAGCAGCTGGGGTCGGTCGAGGTGGGCAAGAAGGCGGACCTGGTCGTGATCGACTGCAACACGCCTGCCATGACCCCGACGACGGCGGAGAACGCCGTCGCCAACCTGGTCTACGCTGGCCCGAGCCAGGCAGTAAGGGACACGATGGTGGACGGCAAGTTCGTCCTGAGGGACCGGAAGGCCGTGACGATCGACGAGAGGAAGCTCCTCAAGAAGGTCGAGGAGTCTGCGGCAGACCTGATGTCTAAGGCGAGATGACCCCTACCCCGGTCTTGCTCGTGACGGAATAGTCACCGGGCAGACACATCTCATTGTGAACCACTGCAGAAGAATGGAAATGAGAACAAGGGGTTTTCTGGAGTTCACCGTCGGGCTTCACAGCTAGGTCTTCTTCTCGGCCTTCTGCGAGAGCTTGGCGATCTTGGCGATCTCCTCGGCCTCGATCCTGTCCGCCTCCATCGTCTTCTCCAGCTGCCTTAGCTCGGCGTGGAGCTCCTCTGAGGTCGGGATCGGGCCCAGTATGTCGTCCGCCTTGCCCACGAAGCGCTCTATGTCCTCCGGCTTCGTGATCTCCCTCTGGGGGGTCAGCCGGCCGACGCCGAGATACTCGCTCGCGCCCTCGATCAGCTTCGTCAGCTCGAACGGGAAGATGATCTTTGTGGCCTGGCCGTCGCCGATGGCCCTCATCGTGTCCAGGGAGAGCACAGTCAGCGCCTTGGAATCCAGAGGGCTCGCGCCCACGCTCAGTATGCGCAGCTTCTGGGCGTCACCCTGAGACCTCAGTATGATGGCCAGCCTCTCGCCCTCGGCCTCGAGTATCTTGGCCTGCCTCAGCCCCTCAGCCGCAAGGATCCTGGACCTCTTCTCGCCCTCGGCGCTCAGGATGGCCGCCCTCTTTGACCCGTCTGCCTTCAGGATGGCGGCCCTCCTCAACCTCTCGGCCGAGGTCTGCTCCTCCATGGAGTCCTTGACCTTCCCAGCGGGGTCGACCTCCCTGATCTCCACGCCCTCGACTTTAACGCCCCACTTGTCGGTGGCCTCGTCGAGCACGTCCCTGAGGTGCAGGTTGATCTTCTGCCTGTTGGACAGGATCTCGTCTAGCTCCATATCGCCGATGATGGACCTCAGCGTCGTCTGGGCGAGGTATATCGTCGCAGTCCTGTAGTTCGTGACCTGGAAGAACGCCTTCTTCGGGTCAATCACCTTGATGTATATGATCGCGTCCACGTTCGTGGGCGAGTTGTCCTTCGTGATGACCTCCTGTCTCGGGACGTCGAGCACCTGAGTCCTGAGGTCGATCTTGACGACCTCGTTTATCATCGGGGCGACGACGTTGAAACCCTGGTCGAGTATCCTAACATACCTCCCGAGCCGCATGTATATCGCCTGCTCGTAGGGTCTCACTATCTTGATCCCGCTGGTCATGACGGCCAGGACAACTATTATGGCCAGAACGACCAGCGCCACTATCGTACTCGCTTCAACCATCTTCTCCCTCCTCCTTACATCGCTACAATGTCTGAGGCCGTAGGCCCGGCGGGCCTCACGAGACCTCCTCGACGGTCACGTGCACGCCCTCACTCGCGACCACCTTGACCCGCCTGCCAACGGGTATCAGGCTACCAGATGTAGCGCTCCAGGTGTCGTGGTCTATCCTAACCTTGCCCTTGAGGCTGTTCGGGACGACCTCGACCTCGACGACGCCCATCTGCCCGACGAGGGAGGACGCGACAGTCGTCTCAGGCGGTACTGGAGGCGCCAGCTTCTGGTACATCTTGATTGTGACATAGGTCGTTGGGATGACCGTGATTCCCACCACCAAGGGGGACCACCAGCTCAGAAGAATCTCAGGAGCCAGGATGCCCATCGCGCCCAAGACCATCATTACCGTGGCCGGCACGAGCAAGAAATATCCCGGAGACGAGACCTCCGCTAGCAACATCAGAAAGCCGATGATCAGGAACGCAAGTCCTAGCTCGAAACCCCCCAGGGCCATGGCCCACACTACCGCCATGTCCGTATATATGGTTTATGACGGGAGTCCTCCCGGGCCGAGCATTGAACATAGACGCGGGCAAAGAAGACAAGTGCGACTTCGTTCCACGAGTCCTGCGGGACTATCGTATCCTCATCTTGGCGATGTGGTAGCACCAGAGGCCATACTTCATCAGGGCCTCGTTCGTGCCGTTGACGGTGATCCTCTCAGGCTCAGTCCTGTGCACGAGTACATCCTCGATCTGATACCCGAGGAAGTCCGACAGCTTGAGCAGCTTCTCGAACGGGAAGGGCTGCTCTCCCACGAGGATCTGCCTTACGCTCCAGCCCGGATGGATCCTGGACCGGTAGCCGAGTTCCCGCGCGAGGCGGTTGATGCTACCGGCCTTCTCTATGCCGCTCTTGATGAACTCCACCCGAAACGTAGATTCCAACCAGACCCGCTTGTCCGCGTTGTGGCCTCTCATAGACCGCCCGTAATACCAATGGTCGGAGCCCATAACAGAAATGATGATTGCTAGACGTGGATATATATTTCTTGCTGCCCGGCGCGAGGACAGCGATGGTACTTACCATCGCTGGACTCCATATCCCTAGTACAATGTTCGAAACTGGAAACTGTTATCGATTTTGACAGCATTATGAGCCCAAGAGGTGGCAAATGTCAAGCGATTGCTTTAAGATACCACTCAAGACGGCCGCGAAGGACGAGATCATCGATGTTACAGAGAAGGTGCAGGAGGCGGTCACGAGGTCGAATGTGAAGGATGGCATCGCGTGTGTCTTCGTCGTGGGCTCCACGGCCGCAGTGACGACGGTCGAGCACGAGCCCGGACTTGTCGCGGACATGCGGGAGGCCATGGGGAGGTTGTACCCCAAGGGGGCGGACTACGACCATCACAGGCGCTGGGGGGACGGCAACGGGCACTCTCACATCAGGGCGTCGTTCGTGGGACCGTCCCTGACAGTGCCCGTTGTGGGCGGCAGACTCCTCCTGGGCACCTGGCAGCAGATTGTATTCATGGAGTTCGATAATAAACCTCGGACGAGGGAGTTGGCCGTCCAGGTGGTCGGACAGGGCTGACCGTCGAGGGCGCAAGGATATTATAGTGTCAGCCGTTGGCCTGTCCAGATGGCGATACAGGGAGAGTTCCTCGGAGGAGGGCACGAGGTCGGAAGGCTCGGGATACTGCTCAAGAGCCACGACAAGAGGCTGCTCTTCGACTACGGCATGACGGCCACCGACCCGCCCCAGTACCCGGCGCCCTCGCCGCCGATAGACTTCATGTTCCTGACCCACTCGCACCTCGACCACTGCGGCATGATACCCTGGCTGACGGCGAGGTACGACATAGACGTCGCGTGCACGGGCGTTTCGAAGGAGGTGGGGGTGCTCCTGATGGAGGACAGCGTCAAGATAGGCCTTGCCGAGGGATACCCGGAACTCTACACCTCGGAGGAGATCAAGATAGCCAAGAGGAGGTTCTCCGACATCATGTTCGGCGACACGACCGAGGCGGGAGACACGCAGGTTGTGGCACATTCTGCGGGGCACATCCCAGGCGCCACGATGTACGAGCTGATAGACAGGAAGACGACGCTCGTCACTGGGGATATCCACACGCTCGAGACGCGTCTCGTCCAGGGCGCCAAGCCGGTGAAGTGCGACAACCTGATCATGGAGTCCACATACTCCGGCAGGAACCACCCTCAGAGGCTGAAGACCGAGTACTCCCTCCTGAAGAAGATCCAGGAGGTCACTGACAGGGGCGGCATGTGCATCATACCGTCCTTCGCGGTCGGCAGAACCCAGGAGCTGATGCTCCTGCTCAAGGACAGCAGGCACGAGTTCTGGCTCGACGGGATGGGCAGGAAGGTCAACAAGATTTACCTCCGGTACCCGGAGTTCGTGAAGTCCGCCAAGCGGCTCAGGCAGGCCTTCAGGAGGACGCGTGAGGTCCGGAACGTGCACGCGCGCTCACGCGCCCTCAAAGGCGACGTGATACTCACGACCAGCGGGATGCTCGACGGGGGTCCCGTCGTAAGCTACATCGACTCGATCAGAGACGACCCCAAGAGCGCCATACTCCTGACTGGATACCAGGTCGAGGGATGCAACGGCAGGAAGCTGCTCGAGACGGGCACCATGGACTTCAGGGGCGTGACGGAGCGCGTGCAGTGCGAGGTGCTCAAGT
This sequence comes from Thermoplasmata archaeon, assembly GCA_041559015.1. Lineage (GTDB taxonomy): Archaea > Thermoplasmatota > Thermoplasmata > UBA10834 > UBA10834 > COMBO-56-21. Next base: position 5,467 of record JBFFED010000022.1, read on the forward strand.
ACGACTTCTCCGCGCATGCGGGACACGACGAGCTGATGGCTTTCGCGAAGGGGTGCGAACCAGAGAAGATAGTCCTCATGCATGGGGACCAGCGTGAGATACTCGCAGGCGACCTGAGGGCGGAGGGATTCGAGGTCCTCTTGCCCAGGAACGGAGAGAAATTCGCCCTATGACTTCTCTCTTCGGTTTTTTTGGGAAACTTTGTTAAGCCGAGAAGCACTCCCAAGGTTAGGATGAAGGCTAGGATACGGGAGTACCTGAGGGAGGATGTCGGCTCAGGAGACATCACGTCCGAACTTGTGATTCCGCAGGATCAGATGGCCCGCGGGAAGGTAATGTGCAAGGAGGACTGCGTGGTCGCCGGGCTCGAGGAGGCCTCGATGGTCTTCGAGGAGCTGGGGGCCAGGACGGTCAGGACGTCAGAGGACGGCTCTGAAGTGAGGAAGGGGACGGTCGTGCTCGAGGTCGTGGGTCCTGCGAGGGCGGTGCTCGCAGGCGAGAGGCTCGCGCTGAACTTCATAATGCGCATGAGCGGCATCGCGACCTTGGTGAGCGGCCTCGTGAAGAAGGCCAGAGAGGTCAATCCTGAGGTCAGGGTTGCCGCCACGAGGAAGACCACCCCCGGCTTCCGCGACTTCGAGAAGAAGGCCGTGATGCTCGGCGGAGGCGACCCTCACAGGTCGGGACTCTACGACGCCGTGCTGATCAAGGACAACCACATACGCGTCGCTGGCGGCATCGGAGAGGCCCTGAGGCGCGCCAGGAAGGGCAGTTTCACGAAGAAGGTTGAGATCGAGGTTGAGACGCCCGAAGACGCTCGCCTGGCGGTTCAGGAGGGAGCGGACATAGTCATGCTGGACAACTTCGGTCCTGAGAAGGTCAAGTCGGTGGCGGCCGAGCTCAGGAGCATCAACCCTGAGGTGCTTATAGAGGCCTCGGGAGGCATCAGGCCGGAGGACGTCGTGAGGTATGCCGAAGGCGCCGACATCATATCACTCGGGTGGCTCACGCATTCGGTAAGGTCGATGGACTTCTCCATGGACATCGAGCAGATACCCGCCAGGGGAGTATGACGGATTGCTCGGCAAAGGCAACGTCTGGTGTTCAAGATGAGTCCGAAGAACGCTTGGATCACATTCTCGATGTTGGTGATCTTCGGGGATATAGTGGGGATGATCGTCCTCGTCGACCACGGCTATCCGGAGATGGTCATCTTCGGCATCGGCCCCGTCCTACTGCTGCTCTATTTCTACGTGCTCTACAAGAGATACCACGTAGAGGTCATCCCCGAATCTGACATCCCCCTCTTCACGAACCCTGACGATCTGCGGATACTCTGCAGGATATACGGCCTCGACGGGGATGGCACCGAGGGCGACCTGAGGGAGCGGCTCATGGCCTTCTCCAGGGCGAACAGCCCGCGCCCCTTCGCATGGGTCGCCCCCGGTCTCGTCCAATCCCTTGGCGAGGCGCTGGAGATCCCTGAGGCTACCCACGGAAGGGACAGTGGTAACGGGTCGCGGCCGCTCACCGGGGGCAGAGCGCGCTCAAGTTCAAGATTGACGAACCTGGACCTGTGCCCCGTCTGTGACGCTGAGCTGGCCGCAGGGGGCACAATATGCGCGGAGTGCGGAGCGGACCTCGAGTTCTATGCCGTGCTCCGGGAATCGAAGGTCGGCAGGATGCTAGTGTCGGAGAAGTCCAGGGTCGTGAGGCGCAAGCTTCGTTACGACGTACCTGCATTGGGTGAGAAGAGATGAAGACGGACGAGAAGTGCGAGGTCTGCGGCAAGCCCGCGACAAGGTTCCTGTTCTGCGCGTACCTGTGCGACGGTGAGAAGTGCATCGAGAAGGCCAGGGAGAGCCGAGGCGGCCCTGGTGGGCACAAGAAGCAGAGGATGTTCAGCGCGATGATGCCCGAGAAATGAACTCCAGGAAGGTTTAAGCGGACCTCGCTGATTCGGCTGCATGGACAGGCGGGCATTCGCCGGGCTCATGCTCATAGAGATGCTGCTTGCGTTCGGTAACACCTTCGCTGCGTCTTTCAACATGGTGTACCTGTTCAAGGAACTCGGGATGCCCATCTGGTCAGGGCCGATGTACCTCGGGATCGGGTTCACCATCTCGGTCTTCGTCAGCCTCTGGATGTCCTGGAGGCCGAGCCTCGATCCGAGGAACGTCATGGTGGCGAGCCTGTTCTGCCTCATAGCCCAGTACTCACTCTTCCTGATGGTCAAGGAGGGTTGGGTGCTGCTGATAGCGGTCGGCTTCACATTCGGATTGTTCTACCCGCTCTTCTGGACACCCTTCAACATACTGATGGCCCAGATGACAGACAAGGGCGACCGCGGGGTGACCTATGGAGCGTTCTTCTTCGTCTGGCCCCTGGCGACCTTCTTCGCGCCGTTCCTGGGCGGCCTGGTCATAGGGTTCGCGGGCTATCAGGTCCTCTTCGGGCTGGGCATATTCATCATCGCCGCGACGGCGCTCGTCGTGGCCGCCTACAGGAAGTACATACCGAAGAACCAGAGGATGCGCATCAGGCTCGATGCGATCGGAAGGCGGAACGTCCTCGCACTGCTGGGAGAGGGTGGCTTCGAGGGGATCTTCTGGGCGGACTTCGTCATCATCGCGTGGTGGTTCTCGCAGGACGAGATAGAGCTCGGGGCGCTCTTCTCGCTGTTCGGCCTGAGCGCAGGGATAATGGCAATCATACTGGGCAAGGTCTCCGACAGGATACAGAACCGCCGCTTCTTCGTGCAGGTGAGTGCGCTCAGCACCATCCCATGCGTGTTGCTCGTCGCGGTTGCATCCTCCATGGGTGAGTATGTCATCGGCATGGGACTGCTCGAATTCGCCTGCTTCATGATCCCAGTGTTTCTGTTCGCGATAATCACAGACAAGCTCGAGGACGCTAAGAACGATTCCGTCATAGGTCGGGAGTTCCTCCTCGGCATAGGGAGGTCGGTGGCGATAGTCGCGCTCATGACCCTGCTCTACCTGGGCGTGACGCCGCAGACATGCTTCCTGTTGTGCATACCGTTCCTCCTGATGAGCGCACTCGCGTACGAGCCCAGGAAAGGGCCCGCGACACTCCCAGTCGGCACGGGCCACGCTGACCAGCTGCACTGACCCGCGAGCCCTACTTCGAGCACGCCGCGGCTACGAGCTCCATGATGTCCATCATCCTGAGCTTCGACCCCTTGACCTCTATGGTGGCCTTGAGGCTCTGGTAGCAGAACGGACATGAGGTCGTGAGTATGTCCGCGCCGGTCCTCTCTGCGTCCTCCACCCTCATCGATGATATCTTCTGCGCAAGGTCGGGGAACGCGGTCTTCACGCCGCCTCCGGCGCCACAACACCTCGCCTCCTCCCTGTTCCTCTCCATCTCCACAAGCTCGAGCCCAGGTATGAACTCCAGTATCCTCCTGGGCTGCTCGTAGAGCTCGTTGTGCCTTCCGAGGTGGCACGGGTCGTGGAACGTCACCTTCCCCTCGAACCTGCCGTCGAACCTGAGCTTACCGGAGTCGATCAGCTCCAGGACGTACTCGGTGATGTGCACGACCCGTGGCCTCACCTTGCCCATCTTAGGGTAGTCCTGCCTGATGGTCTTGTAGCATCCAGCGCAGCTCGTGACTATCAGCGAGGGCGAGGCCGTCTCGAACATGTCTATGTTCTTCCTGGCGGTCTTTCCCGCGGACTCCACCAAACCAGTCCTCAGAAGAGTGGAACCGCAGCATGCCTCCTCGTTCCCCAGGGTGCCGAAGTCGACCCCTGCCTTCGCGAGCACCTTGGCAGTGTTGACAGCCATGTCCCGTATGTTGGGATCGTAGGCCGCGGTACACCCGACGAAGTACAGGACCTCGCACTTGTCCTTCAGAACGTCCTTGATCCTGACTTCCTTGTCACTCCTCTTCGACCAACGCGACCTCTGCGTCCTTGGCTGCATCCACGGGTTGTCGTAGTTCTCGATGCTCTTGACGATGGACTCGTGCGCTGTCAGGGGCGCGAGCCCGTTGTCCACCAGGAACTCGCGCATGTTCTCCCACATCTCAATCGTGTCGAGGTGCGCCGGGCACACGGTCCTGCACTGCCCGCATATAGTGCACTCGTACGCGCGCGACGTGAGTTCCTTCAGGTCGTCCTCGGAGATGTCCCTTGACCCCAGTACCTTCGCGAGGAGCCCGTACTGCCTCTTGTAGAGCTCCCTGAGCCTGAGTATCTTGCCCCTGGGGGTCACTAGCTCGACTTCCTGCGCCTCCCCGCCCGTAGGGCAGGTGGCGGTGCACTCGCCGCAGCGAGTGCATGCGTCGAACCGCATCAGAGCGAGGACATCCAGCTTCGATATGTCGAGCTTCCTCATGCACTCCCCACCTCTTTGGACATGAGCTTGTCGGCCTCGATCGCTATCGGGGTGGCGATCATGTGGAACAGCTTGCTGAAGGGTATGTAGGCTATCAGGAGGGCGCTCATTACGGCATGGACGAGCCACGCATGGTCGTACCAGTCGCCTACGGAACTGGGCATCGCGAACGAGAACGCATATCCGAGGAACGAGTACTCCACGTTCGTCTCATGCCCAGGTATCCCGCCTGCGATGCCCATCCCCTCGAGAATGAACCCCCCTAGGACGACTGCGAGCAGGAATAGTATGGAGGTGGCGTCCGGCAGCTCCGTCCTGATGATCTTGGGCTTGAGGACGAACCGCCTCACCGCGGCTATCAGGAGCCCCGCGAGCATCATCGCGCCGACGAGTTCGAAGCCGAAGTCCCTCAGCCAAAGCTTGGCCCATCCGTCCTCGCTGACCATCGGCTCGTACCTCAGGAAGTCGAGCGCGAAGGTGACCACGAGGTCCAGCACGAACATAACCGCGAAGCCGCCGAGGATGAGGAGGTGCATCAACCACCTCGTGAGGCTCCTGTCCTTGAGCTTGGACAGGTACATGGCGTCTCGGAGGAAGACGGCGAGCACCCGGACGAACCTCTTGCTGAGGACGAAGCGTGCGGACCTTCCCAGCCAGCCGAGCACCCTCCTCTCTGGCGATCCGGTCAACCCCTTCCCGTGAGCCCATATCAGGACATTGTGGAGCGTGCCGAAAAGGAATACCGCAACGCACACGACGACGGTCACGAGGAACAGGTGGAGGTAGGCGCGCTCGCGGACATACACCGTCTCGTAAGGGAGCATGAGGATGACGACGGAGACGAAGGCCACGACCACGACGAAGGGGACGTACAGCCATGCCCTGTCCTTCAGGTACCTCCCTTCAGGCATGGGTGCTTGAATCAAGCTGGCGGATATATATTCATCTGCCTCTGGCAAGAGACTGGAAGTGGTTGTCCACGCAGGACCGAGCGGCCTCCACGAGCAGAGCCGTCGTCTCGTCCGCGTCGGACTCGGTGCCGATCTTCATGGAGACCAGGGACTCCCTCACGCGCCAGAGGTAGGTGGCTATCTCCTCCGCCAGGTCTTCGCCCAATGTCCATGTCCTCGTCTCGATTGCCCGCACGAGCTCAAGGTACCTGCTCCCGTCCCACAGCTTCTTCCCGATCATGAAGGACCTGTTCTCGAGCCCGACGATCGCGACCTTGAGGTCCGCTATCGCTGATTCCAGGGAGGGAAGGTCGCGCACACCCTCAGACCGCGGGAGGGCCGAAGACCTGAGCCCCAGCAACCTGAGGAACAGCGCATTGGCTCCCTGGTACCTCGGATGTTCCAGGTGTGGGCCGAAGAGCAGGAGCTCGCCATCCCCTAACCGGCACCTGACGGCAGCGGGCCTCCCGGGGAGCAGCTCGGCGACAATGCGTCGGCTCATCTGCACCTCCGTGTTCTCGGTGAGATCCCGATACCTGAGCAGAACATGGTCCTCCGAAGGCTCCCTGAACACAGGGCCGCCGTAGAGAGGCGCCAGGAGCGCACCTCCGTCCGAATCGAGGAGCAGCTCGCCCCTCACTGGATGCACTATCGAGCACGAACCGTACTTCACCGCAACCCTGGGTGGCATGTTCTTCTCGCCCTGACCCTGGAACCCGATGTTCTCGATCCTGGTGCTCGATATGTTGAACTCGGAGAATGGGCTGATGGAAGAGGGCAGCGGGAGGTAGGCGCCAGCGCATATGCCCACGTACTCCCCTCCAATGGATATGTACTCCCTCAGCATCTCGAACCCTCTGCCGCTGAGCTCGTCCGCGATTGCGAAACCGTCCCCGCCCGATATGATCATCACCGAGCTGTCCTCCCCTGAGCGGATGATGAACTCTGGAGAGTCGAGGAACCGCGCCCCGAGGATGCCCTTCGACTCGAACAGGTCTGCTAGCCAAGTCCATGAGTGGGATGAACCCCTCCCTGCGTATACCACGATATCCCTGGGCATCATGACCGACCCTGCCCTAGGGAGGAGGACGGAAATAAAGCAAGCGCCGACCATCCTGGCACGGCCAGGGCGAAACAGAAAGGGTTATAGACGGCTTCGCCTTATGTCGCCGCACCAGGGGCCCATGGTCTAGTGGCTATGACATCTGCTTGACATGCAGAAGATCACCGGTTCGAATCCGGTTGGGCCCACTCTCGTCATACGCTCTGGCGTCCACGGCTTCTTGTGACAGAGCCACCAGTCGTGGCGATAGGACTCCTTCAGACTCTCCTTTGCCCAGTGCACATGTGCATCTGGTGGCAGGTTCGGCCGTGGATTAAATATGATGCAGTCGATTGTCCCCTGACGGTGATATCATGGCGGAAGTGGGTATACCCAAAGAACCGACGGACATACTCTCCACACCGGGATTCGCGTGGAGGGTGGGGCTCTCGATCTTGGTGGTCTTCGGATGGCTCGCGTTCCTGATAATCTGGCTGTTCTTCTACGCGGGCGACTACGACGTGTTCCAGAACATAGCGATATTCCTCGTGTCGATAATCATCGGCATCGGAGTGCTCGCAGCTGCGTGGGCGACTTGGGGGATCAAGTACGCGTCCAGATTCGGCGGTGAGGGGGCAGGATGCATGAAGCCGAAGGGCACTTGGATACTCAGCGCGGTCGCGGGGCTCGGATGGCTGGTATTCCTGATCGTGTGGCTGTTCTTCTACGCTGGCGACTACAACGGCTACCAGAACCTGGCCATCCTGATAACCTCGATCCTCGTGCTCGGCGCTGTGACCAGCAGCACCTGGGTCGTCAGCTGGATCAGGGCTGCCAGGAGAAGCCGGTGACCGGTGTATGAGGAGAATCCCTGACAGGATACCTGAGCGCCGCGGTGAATCCAATCAGGTGATGCGTTCCCGCCTGATCCGATCTTCTGCGCACTCAGTTCATGCGTTCAGGAGAGAAGATATCGTCGATGTCTGAGATGGGCTCAATTACCATCCAGGTCGTGGCGAGGGGCAGGTAGTCCCAGGCGTCCGCAGACCCAGAAACGTTGTATGGCGCGTCAACGACACCGTCCATATCGATGTCTGGAACGATCCAGTCGTGCCAGTAGTTTCCGACGCTTTCCGACTGGCCGGACGCGTTCCACCTGTTGTCCCGGCCGTCGTCCCTGGCCTGTGAGCGCAGGGGGTCGTTCGAGTCCGTCGATCCGTTGTTGTAAGCGAACACGTTGCCCCAGATTCTGTTCTCGGAGGATGCCAGGCCTAGGAACACACCGTGCTCACGGTTGCCGTAGAGGAAGTTGCTGGATATGTTGCACTCGACGGAACCCCAGAGGTATATGCCGCCCCTGTTCAGCGAGCAAGTGTTGTTGGCAATCTCGCACCCGCTGCCCCCCTTAAAGCCAATAGCGATTCCGCCGCTGCTGTTGCATGTGTTGCTCCTGACCATGGTCCCGTTGGAAAGGGTCACCATCAAGCCGCAATTCTGATTGGAGAGTAATTCGTTGAATTCGATCTCATCGTCAGCCGATCCGTTGATGACCACGCCATCAAGGTTCTCCGAGACTTTGTTGCCGACGACGGAGTTGAGGGCTGATGGCGATATGCCTTCACGGATCTCAATCCCGACACCGCACCGAAGGATCATGTTGTCCTCCACAACGGTGCCGCTGCATCCCCTCAGACTCACACCCACGGACACGCAATCCCTGACATCGTTCGACAGTATGATGCAATCCTGGCAGTGTGCGAACTCCGCGCCCGCCGTGTTGCCTGACAGGTCGCATCCGACCGCGTTTATCCCGTCTGAGAACCCGGCCAACAGGCCCACAGTGCAGAATGACAGGTTCAACGAGTGAGCCGCGATTAGGTCGCATTCGGCGAGTACGACCTGTCCCGCCGTGGATGGCAGCGCCATTGCGGACACGCTCGCCAGGTATACGAGCGCCCTCCCGTTGACCGAATTGTCGGACTGCACCATGTGTGAGTTCCAGCACTCCACGATGTCTGAGTTTATGTACAGCCCACACTTAACGAGCACATTCGAAACCATGACCATGTCCGATGAATCGACCAATCTGATGCCGCACCCGCAGTCCTCGATCTCGTTCATGTGAAGCTGCATCTGATGCGCAAGCACCGCCCTCACGCCATCCGAGCAGTTCGATATTGAGTTTGAGACGAACAGTCCAGCCGACGGGGAGGATTCTGTCGATACCCCCACAGCGCTCCTGGATATCTCGCAAGCCGATATCTCGCATCCCGAGGAGGCGTTCAGCCTGACGCCGAACTCCAGGTTGCCTCTGCACGTCACGAAGAGAACTTGTCCGATCTCGCACCCGACCATCTCGACCCCGGATCGGACGTTGCCACTGCAGTTGGAGTTCTCGACTGTGAAGCCTGAACTGTTGAAACCGTATACCCCGATGTACCCACCGGAACACTTCACATCGCTGACCGTTATCCCTTCAGAGAAGGCGAACTCAACCCCGGCGGTCGCATGACTCAGATCGAGCCCGTCGATCGTGACGTCCGCGCATTCCGCCAGTATCACCTGCCCAGAGGCGCGTGGCACCTCTACCCCCGTCACTGACACAAGATACAGTACGGGCCGGCCGTTGACGGTGTTCGTCGGACCTATCTCGTGCGTCGTCCAATGCTCAGTGACGTTGCCCTCGAGGAACACCCCGTCGTCGACCATCCTGTTCTTCCTCAGGATGATGCCTGAGGAGTCGCGGAGAGCGACGCCGATTACTGAATCAGTGACGGTGTTGTTGTAAGCCTCGCAGGATTCGCAGAGATCGAAGCGGATGCCGGCATCGGTCTCATTGCAGACATTGTCCGAGACATTCACATCCGAACACTCCACCAGGTGCAGGCCGTCCCCCTGAGACTGGCTGATTTCGTTGCCAATCAGGTCGAGGCCGATGGATCTTCGGCATCCGACGCCGCTGTCATCGTTTCCCTGGAGCGTGTTGTGGGCAATCTTGCACCTCTCGCTGGAATCGCATCTCATGCCCGACCCGATGTTGCCTGTGCAATTGTTGTTCTCGACCAGGCTGTCGACGCATCCCTCCAGGATCATTCCGTCACCGCCGTTGTCGTGACATTGATTGTGAGTGAGAGTGAGATTGGCGCTGTCCTCCACGCGGATACCCTGTTCGTGGTTGCTCTCGCACCGGTTATCCCGGATATCCAGCTCGTCACACATCAGGGCCCCGATGCCGCTATGGCCGTCGGAGACCTGGTTCCCGCGCACAACGCAGCCGGTCGACCCCTCGACCGATATCCCGAATCCTCCGTGCCCGATCAGAGAGTTGCCCTCCACAGCGCACTGGAGGCACGAGCTCAGCTGGACCCCGATGCCCGAACTATCCCTGGAAGTCGAGTTGAGTATGGAGCCCTGCTCGCTCAGGGACACGCGTATCCCGAACTGACCGCCGACGCAGGAGCTGTTCGCCAGCAGGAACTGCCTGACCGCTGTCAACTGTACGCCTGTGATCACATTGCCGTAGGCGCTGTTCGACTCCAGCGACAGGTTGCTGCAGGCCTCCGCGTTGATCCCGACGAGGTTCCCGGAGCAGTTGTTGTCTGCTACGGTGACATTGTCACACCCGAACAGACCTATACCTTCGTTGGCCAATGTGCATTTGTTGTCTTCTATGTTGATGAATCTCGAGGAGGTGATGTCAATGCACCTCTGGCCGTTGGAGAACTCTGTGTCCGCAACGACTATGTTCGTCACGTTGTGGAAGGAGATTCCTGAGAAGGTCGCGTCGTGCACATAGCAGTCCTCTATGATCAGATGACAGCTTGTGTTGACCACTGAAATGCCCCTGTCGTGGCCCATGGCCGCGATCTCATACCCTTCGATGACATACGGGCTCGTCTCGTTGCCGGTACCCTTCCACCCCTCGACGAGCGCCTGGGCGCGCAGTTGCGCATCGCCTTCTATCCTGATCACGCCGTGGGGGACATAGTCCGCGGGCGACTTCTGCATGCTCGGAGACATGGCGAATCCGAAGCCCAATGAGGAGATGATCAGCACCGTTATGACGACCCAGACCCAGCGACTCTTGTTCCTAGGCCGACCGTCGTCCCGTTTCGAGCCTCTGGTCGACCCGATTAGCCCGTTCTTGGCGTCCATGACTGCGGGGAGCGGGCGGAGCCTGTGCCTTGACCAGCTCGCAGCACCGATGCTGCCCGTATGGTTGAATGGCATCCGATTTCCCCCGGCGACCTGTTCCCATGTACTGTGAGGATTGACATGTATAACTACATTTCGGAGGAGTTCACATTATATAGCCAGGCGTCCGCGGGTCAATCGTGTCCGCCCGCATGCGAGTGCTCCAACCGGAAGTTCACCGGGGCAAGGGCCCCGAAGGCGGCCGCCAGCGCCTCGGACAGGGTCGGATGTATGATTTGTGCGCGTGCGAGCGGGGCGTAAGTCCGCGCCTCCGAGTTCATCAGGTTGACTATCTGCTGCACGAGCGTGGACGCCTGGGGTCCTACGACAGTGCCTCCGAGTATCCTCATGCTTGGGTACTCGACGATGACCTTAACGAATGCGTCCTCGTCGCCGTAAGCGTAGCCCATCGCGGTATCCCGATACCTGCCCACGCCGACCATGACCTTCCTATCGGCCTTCGCCTCCTCCTCCGTCATGCCGACCTGACCGACCTGAGGATGCGTGAAGACCGCATGTGGGACCGCGTGCAGGTCCATCGGGACTCTGCCCTCGCCGAACATGTTCGTCCTCACGATGGAGGCTTCGTAGTTGGCGGTGTGCCTGTACATGTTCCTTCCGAGCGCATCCCCGAGGGCGTATATGTTCGCCTTGGATGTCTCGAGGAACTGGTTCACCTGTATCCAGCCTCTGTCATCGGTCCTCACACCCGTCCTCTCAGGCCTGAGCCAATCGGCATTCGAGCGCACTCCTGTGGCGACAAGGATCTGCTCGGCCTCCACAGTCCTTTCAGATGCCTCCGCTGGATCCCTTATGGAGACCGCTACGCCGCTCGCCCTCCGCTCGGCCCTGAGCGTGTCCGTACCTGTGTGCACCTCAGCCGCCTTCGATAGGTGTTTCTTGACAAGCACACTCGTCTCCGGCTCCTCGTGCGGCAGCAGCACCGGATTCCTTCCGATGAGCGTGACCTTCGTTCCGATCGCCGAGAAGAAATGGGCGAACTCGCAGCCGATGTAGCCGCCGCCGAGTATCACGATGCTGCCTGGCTGTTCCTCGATGTCGAACACCGTCCTGTACGTGTGGAACCCGACCTTGTCCAGGCCGGGGATGGGAGGTATCTGGGCGCGCGCGCCAGAAGCGATGACTATCTTCGGCGCGCGTATCGTCTCCCCTCCGACCTGCAAAGTGTAGTCGGACACGAAGCTGCCCACAACGGGATACAGCTCCACGCCCCGCGCACGCTTCACGCCCTCCTCCATCTCGCGCCTACCCGTGAGCACGATGTTCCACATCCGCCTCTTCAGCGTCCCGAAGTCGACCTTCGGCGAACCGAATGAGACGCCGATACCAGCGGCGCCCTCCGCTTCACGTATCACGTCCGCGGCGTGTATCAGGACCTTGGAGGGTATGCATCCCCGGTTGAGACAGGTCCCCCCGAGGGGGCCCTCCTCGACTACGGCGACCTTGAGCCCTCGCTGGAGAGCGGCGTCCACGACATTCATACCAGCCCCTGACCCTATCACGACCAGGCCGTACTCGATCATGGGTTCCCCCCTTCGTGATGCAGTTACCATCTCAAAAGCATTCAGCCGCAAACCGGCGAGCGGGACCGAGAGAAAAAGCTCTAGAGGGAGGACAGCATCACATCGTAGCGGATGCAGGAGAACGAGCCGGGCACGCCGGTCGTGCACAGCTTCACGATAGGCACTGAGCTGTCCCATTCTCAACTTCTCAACTTCCCGAGCTTCATCCGGGAGCACATGGCGTTCGGCCAGTTGCCAGGAGTCAGGATGGCCGAGATGGAGGCCTACGCGAGCTCGAAAGGGCACTACATGGAGTTCAGGTCGGGACCCGAGAGGGGTGTGTACGCCTGCTCCGTGCGCGTGTACCTGGAGAGCCCGATGAAGGTCGAGATACGATCGGCCGGCGGGAGGGACGAGGTCTTCGAGAAGCAGCTGGAGAACGTGCTCCTCATGGTCGTGCAGTTCTTCGAGGAGCAGGCGCGGACATCTACCTTGTACATAGCCTTCCTGCCTGGGAGTCCGAGAACGGCGAAGCTCGGCAGGAGCTTCTCGCTCTTCCGGGCGATCTTCTCAGGCAACATGATGACGCTCTTCCTGCTGTCCATCATCATAGGCGTGTTCATATTGTCGATCATGAGCTTGCTGGGCTACGGCGACTATGCGCCCTACGTGCTCATAACCCTCCTGCTCTCGCTGGTGCTCTCCGCAGGCAAGCTCTCTTCACTTCGCAGCCCATGGAAGATCACCTCGTCCACGAGAGAGGTTGTGATAGTCCAACACCAGGTGCCCGAGGGGATGCTCGCGCTGTATGTGGGGGAGTTCAGGGACAAGATAGCGGTCGCCAAGCAGAGGACCTACGAGATGCTCAGGGACCGGCCGGCGGACGCGTCGAGGGAGAAGGTCGCTGACGTGTTCAGAGACTCTGGGCTGCCTGCGAAGCCGGAGGATTTCCTGGTCAAGAGGGTGGATGTCCTGAGCATAGTTGAGAGGGTCGCTCAGAAATACGACATGCCCGTGCCCGCGATCGTGGTCAGCCAGGATGCTCGCCCCAACGCGGCGGCGACGGGGTTCACGAAGAGGCTGGCGACGGTCATAGTCACGATGGGGCTGCTCGTGCAGCTCGAAGAGGAGGAGGTCGAGGTCGTAATCGGACACGAGCTCAGCCACCTCCGCTCGGGCGACCCGATCATCCTATTCTCCCTGATAGTCGGCGAGTACCTTGTGAGGGTCAAATTCCTGATGCCGCTAATGGTCATCATACCCGGCTTCTGGCTGCTTTACATAATAGGGGTGTTCTGGTGCATCTTCTTCTTCGGCAAGTTTCTTGAGAGCAGGGCGGACCTGGAAGCGGCACTGGTCATGCGGAAGCCCAAGGTCATGGCGGAGTCCCTCAAGAAGATAGGTTTCAGAAGGCTGGTGCTGACCGAGAGGTTCCTCGAACCTGGAGGCAGCAGACTGGGCGAATGGGTCAGGTTCGACCCGCACCCTCCTCTGTACTTCAGGATACAGCGGCTGGAGTCGCTGGACCTTGAGAACCCTCCGCGCCACCCGTTCCTCTCGTCCGTCAGGGCCGTGATGTCCGGGTTCATCAGCTCGCGGAACATCCCCTAGTCAGCGTCGTTCGGCAAACCATTCATTACCGGGCATTGCGCTCCGGTGCGCAGGTGATTCCGTGGGTAGACTGGAGCTTCCGCTGCCGGAACTTGGGAAGTCCCTGGACGAGTCCGCGAAGGAGATGCAGGCGATGATCAGGGCCCATGTCCCTGAGGCTCATAGGAGCGCGGTAGCGGTGCGGGCGTTCAGAAGAGAGGGGAAGACAGGGCTGGAAATCTCCTACGATGACTCTGTCGAGAACCTCGTGTACGCAGCTCTGGAGTATCCGGAGAACACTGGAAGAGACGAGGGCATGGGACCCTAGGAGCATGATTCACTTCTTCTTGTGGATGGGGCATGGCCTGCCGAGCCTGCAATACCTGCACTTGTCCTCAGGGACTGGCATGATGGACTTCACCATGCGCCCGTACTTGCGCCTGGGCATGCTCGTCGCTGATGGTGAATGCGCTGGCCTTACATAAAACCGAGCAGGGCTCAATGCGCCTTCGGCACCATTATGTTTATGACACAGCCCTTCGAAGGGTCCTCGGGGACGAGGTCCGAAACCCACATATTGCCCGAATATCTCTCCACGATGCCCCTTGCCGCCGCAAGGCCAATCCCGAAGCCGCTGGTCAGCTCGGACCTGGTGGCCTTCGACATCCTGAGGACGGCGCCCTTGAGGTGATTGGGGATGACCCTGCCGGGCTGTACCACCCGGATCCACCACGATTCCACCTTGCGCTCTGTCCTGGGCTCGACCGAAAGCGACAGGGTAGTCCTCTGACCGTGCTCCGAGAGCCCGAGGCTGCAGAAGAGGTGCATGAAGAGACTCTCGAGCAGCTCATCCGCGGAGACCATCATGGCTCCGGAGGGAAAGCTCAGGGTTATCCCGGCGTCCTCGCGGCCTTGACGTTCCCTGTAACCTTTCACTGCACTCTGGATCGCCTTCCTCAGGTCAGTATTCCTCAGTGACCTGGGGGGGCCCTCCCTGAGCTTTGATATGGTCCTGACCATCTCGACGAGCATCAGTATGTCCTCGACCTGGTCGGCAGTCTTCTCGAGGACGCCCGAGACTTCGTTGTCGAGTCCTTTCCTGCCCCTGATGGAGTCCAAGTAGGCCATTATGGGGGTAGTGAAGTTGGCGATATCGTGTGTGAGGAGGTCCATGTGCAGCTCGACCTGATCCCTCACATCCCTCAGCTCCTTGAGCAGCTTAGCGTTCTCGAGGGCGACTGACGCATGGTTCGCGAACATCGTGGCGATCTCGACATCGTCCTGAGTGAAGACCGCAGGGGGATACCTGAGGAGTTCTATCACGCCGAGCGTATTCCTCTGCCCGAGCACAGGCACGGCCAGCATGCGGGTCGAAGTCTTAGGCGTGCCAGGTATGTACTCCCCTCTCGGGTCAGACTCCGTGTCCCACACAACCTCCGCCTTGCGCGTCTTGGAGACATAGCCTGCTATGCCGACATCGACCGAGAAATCCCGGTCGGACATGATCTCCGTGGCATACGGTCCGAGGGCATAGACTGGATTGATTGTCCTCCTCTTCCAGTCGACCACGTAGAAGGCGAACTCATCGCACGGGATTATCTCGGCTAGCCGCGTCGCCACGATTCTGTAGATCTCCTCGGACTCTATCTCCTGCTGCAGCGCGGCAGCTGTATCTATGAGCGTCTTCTGCGCGTTGGAGCGCAGGCCGAGCTGAGTGAATATTGCGATGTTCTCGAGCACCCTGGAGAGTTGCACCGAGAGGTCATCGATCAAGCTCACCTCGTCGGAGGTGAATGGCACCAGCCTCGAATTGGCGCCGATGAAGAGAATGCCAGTGGGGTCGTTCCTGCTCATTATGGGTGCGACGACGGAGTGTTCGAAGTTGAGCCGGCCAAGGGATTTCTTCTTGCTGGCCGACGGTTTCGCCCCGTTGCCTGTCGATCTTGTGCTCCGCTTGCCTATCGCCTCTTCAGCGAGAGGGAAGGATTTCAGCAGCACGGAGGTGTCCTTCGTCAGGGCAATGCCCTTCGCCGAGGACGAGAGGCAGGCCAGGTCACCCGCCTGAGGGTTGTACCTGAATATCGTCACGATCTCCGCGTCGAAGTAGTCCATGACGTTCCTGCAGAAGCGGGACAGGTCCTGGTCAAGGGACTGAGGGGCCTCGGATGAGCCCGGCATGCATCTGACCAGGGAAGTCCGCATCTCGTCGAACTCGTCCATCAGGACGGCGCTGTCCTCGATGCTTCTGTCCACCATCGCGTCGATGGTCATCTTCGAGGTCATCCTGTTCACGTCTGGGAGATCGTGCGTGACAAGGTGCAGCATGATGTCCTTCAGGAGGTTCTGCTTCTTCACTATGTTTCCGAGGCCGGTGGCCGCCGCGTGCTCGCCCCTGACCTGCGCCCTGAGTGTCTGGTGGGCCTTGACATCTTTGGGGTCCGAGGCCCTGTCCAGTAGGGCGCCCAGGAGCCTGCTGAGACGGTCAATGCGCACCTCCTGCGAAAGCTTCAGCTCTGAGCCCTTCAGGTAGGTCGACTTGGAGCTTGCAGCACCCCAGCTGTCGACTATCCTCCCCGAATTCGCCTTCAGGGTTTCGAGTATAGATTCAATTCCTTGTTGCGAGCTGGTCGAGAGTGTCCTTTCCGGGATGAGTATCTCCTCCGGCCAAGCCTAGAGGGGGACCGACGCGTATCGCATTGGTTTCCGAGAATTTATCGCTTTTCCATAGGAAACAAGGCGACGCAGCGTGGTCAGAGGGCCCGACCGCATGGCCTGGCCGACCTTTCCCGGCGTTCAAGTAATCCTTTAGGTCGAATACCATTATATGCGCGCTTCCGATTGACACTTACCGGGGCAGTGTTCCATCATGGCAACGCAGCACGCTTCGGTCAGAACCCTTATCCTGACGGGCAAACAGGTCAAGAAGCTCCTCGACATGAAGGACGTCCTCGGCGCGGTCGAGAACGCCTTCAGGCATAAGGGACTGGGAAAGGTGCAGATGCCGGCGAAGGTCTACCTCTTCTATGAGAAGTTTGACGGCGACCTGAGGACCATGCCATCATACGTCGAGGACATGGATGTGAGCGCGGTCAAGATCGTCAACGTGCACCCGCAGAACCAGAAGAACTTCGGGATGAGGACGGTCATGGGCGTGCTTGTCCTCATCAACCCGCACACCGGGGCGCCCCTCGCGTTCATGGACGCGACGCACATCACCGACATGAGGACTGGCGCCGCGAGCGGGATAGCCTCGAAGTACCTCGCCCAGCCGAACCCGAAAGTGCTCGGGATCATAGGCGCAGGGAATCAGGCCAGGACCCAGATGCTTGCGCTCATCACGCAGTACGGCCACTTCGACGAGGTGAGGGTGAACGATCTCTACCCTGAGAAGAGCAAGGCCCTGGCGAGGGAGTTCAGGCGGAAGTACAAGGAGCTGGTCGGCAAGGTCAAGGTGGCCTCGAACGCCAAGGACTGCGTGGTCGGGGCGGACATAGTCGTCACCGCGACCGCGTCGCGCGCGCCCATCGTCATGGACGAATGGGTTGGGCCGGGGACGCACATCAACTGCATCGGGGCGGATGCCCCGGGAAAGCAGGAGATGGACCACAGGATACTCAAGCGCGCGCGCCTGATCATAGACGACTGGGAGCAGGCTTCTCATTCAGGCGAGATCAACGTACCTCTGGCTAAGGGAGAGTTGGTGAAGGATGACGTCAACGCGGAGATCGGCCACATAGTCGCCGGACTCAAACCAGGCAGGGAGAGCGATGACCAGATCACAGTATTCTGCTCCACCGGCCTCGCGATTCAGGACTGCCTCACGGCGAAGATCGCGTACGATGCCGCGATGGCGCAGAAGATCGGCAGGTCGATGCAGATAGTGCTCTGAGAAGAGTCTCCACCCGCCTGTCCTCTAAGGCAACGGGGGTGAGCAGTAGTTCTTCTCGTGGATCCTCGGGATCAGCACAGAGAACACGGTTGCCATCGCGACCCCTGACAAGACCAGAATGACCACGACAAGGTCGAGGATGGGCTGCTCCACAGGTGCCAAGACCAGGATCACGAGGGCGATCACCACATCACCGGTGAGGCCGATGACGGCGACTTTTCGCATAAACCTCCTGTGGTGTTCGGGCGTCGGTCGACCGCTCCTGTCCAACAAGTCGGATGCATGGGAGCTTGATGGCCGCATTGAGGCGTGAATGCGCATTCTCTTACATGAACGCTTCCGGAGACGCGATACTTTTTTCCCATGCACGCGATATCATAGCGATGTTCTGCCTAGGCATCGAGGGCACTGCGCACACGATCGGCATCGGAATCGTTGATCAGGACTGCAGGGTTCTGGCGAATCTTACGAAGATGATCGATGGATCCAAGGGCGGCATACACCCCAGGGAGGCCGCGAACCACCACGCCGAGAATGTGGTGCCTCTGATGCACGAGGCCATCGCGAAGGCAGGGATCAGGTACGAGGATGTGGGCCTGGTCGCATTCTCGCAAGGTCCAGGGCTGGGACCGTGCCTGAGGACCGCTGCGACCGCTGCGAGGGCGCTCGCCCTCAGCCGCGGAGTGCCACTGATCGGGGTGAACCACTGCGTCGCACACCTGGAGATCGGGAGAAAGGTCACGGGCTGCAGGGACCCGACACTGCTGTATGCCTCAGGTGGCAACACGCAGGTCATCGCATACTCGGGCGGGAGATACCGCGTATTCGGCGAGACGCTCGATGTCGGCATTGGGAACATGATCGACAAGTTCGGAAGGGCGGTCGGCCTGCCCTTCCCTTCAGGACCACACCTGGAGAGGCTCGCTAGGGAGGGGAAGGAACTCGTGGAGTTGCCTTACAGCGTCAAGGGTATGGATGTCGCCTTCTCAGGCATACTCACGGCCGCGCTCCAGCTGCACAGGCAGGGTAGGCGATTGGAGGACCTGTGCCATTCCCTCCAGGAGACCTGCTTCGCCATGTTGGTCGAAGTGACCGAGAGGGCGATGGCTCATGTGGAGAAGAACGAAGTCTTGCTGGGAGGGGGTGTTGTGCAGAACAAACGTCTCCAGGAGATGGTCGGGATCATGGCCGAGGAGAGAGACGCAAAGATGTTCGTCCCACCTGGCTCTCTGTGCGTCGACAATGGCGCAATGATCGCCTGGACCGGCCTGGTGATGAACGGGGCCGGCCTGACCACTCAACTCGACGAGAGTGCGGTAAGGCAGAGGTTCAGGACGGACGAGGTGGACCTGCCGTGGATGAGCGAGTAGGTGTGGCAACCATGCAGTCCTCAATCAAGGAAGATCTTGACAGACAGCTCCAGAGGCAGTCCGTATGGCTGAGGGATTCCTGGCTGTGGCTCCTTGAGAGGAAGGTCCTCGGAGACCCTCGCTATTCCGAGAGGCGGCCCACCGCCCTCGACGTCGGCTGCGGCCCGGGAATCGTCATGAAGCTGCTGGAGAAGCAGATGGATCTGCAGGGCATCGACATAGACCCCGGCATGGTCGAAGCATGCCTCTCGAGGGGGCTGCAGGCGAAGGAGGCCGCTGCCGAAGCGCTCCCGTTCGAGGATGGGAGCTTCGACGTGGCTTATTGCTCATTCCTGCTGCTCTGGGTCAAGGACCCTGTGAAGGTCGTTTCCGAGATGAAGCGTGTCTCCAGGGGCTGGGTAGTCTGTTTGGCCGAACCAGATTTCGGCGGGAGGATAGACCATCCCGAGGAAGTCTCGGCGCTCTCGAAGATGATTGTAGATGGCATACGGCACGATGGCGGTGATCCGTTTGTCGGAAGGAAGCTCAGGTCTATTTACAGTCAGTGCGGACTTGACCCCGACCTCGGCGTGCACCCCGGGGTCTGGTCGCTTGACAAATTGCGGGCTGAGTCGGAGGACGAGTGGAGATACATAGAGATGACCGTCGCGCCCGAGAACATAGGCCCGGAACTCGAGAGGGTCAGGAGAGCGTGGAGCGCCGGGCTCGAGAACGGCTCCCTGTTCCAGTTCAATCCGATATTCTACGCGTTCGCTGAGAAGGTCGGCCCGCAGTATCACATCGACGAATGACGGTCGAGACAGACATAGTCGCCGTGTTCTCTCGATAGAGGGCATCCTCCTCCGCAGACCTGCTTCAGGTCGCAGTCCACGCACTTGCCGTCCAGGTAGCCCCTTGACCGTATCTTCTTGCAGAGCTCATGGTCCCATATGCTCTCCCACGGGTCGGCCAGGATATTGCCCAGGGGTTTGTAGAAGCTCTGACACGGGAGGACGGTCCCGTCCGGCTCGATGGCCATGTTGAGCGTGCATGCGGTGCACTGCTTGATTCCGAGGCCTTTGTTGACCGGGTTGAACTCACAGTACGGGGTTGGCGTGTACCATATCAGCCTCACGCCACCCTCCTTGGCTATCGCGCCAAGCCTCGCGAGGAGTCTATCCAGCTCATCGAAGGTGATCGCGTCCGCCTGCTCCCCCCTCCCAGACCGTATGACGCTGTTGAACGCGACGTTCTTCACTTCCAAGCCCATAAGGAATCTGAGTGTCTCCTCCACCCCGTCCGCGTTGGACCGCATTATGGTGGTGTTCGTGCTCACGTACAGGTTCTCGGCCACAGCTGCCTTCAGGCCCTCGATGGTCTCACCCCACGCGCCCTCGCAACCGGAAAGTCTGTCGTGCACTGCGCTGTCGTGGGAGAGCACGGTGATCTGCACATGGTCCAAGCCAAGCCTCACCAGATTGGGGAGGTATCCTGGCGCTCCCAGAGTCCTCCCGTTGGTTATCATCCCGGTTATCTGCCCGCACGCCTCGGACTTGACGATCAGCTCCTCTAGCTGGGGATACATCGTCGGCTCTCCACCGGTGAAGACTATGTGGGGCACGCCCGCAGTCCATAACCTGTCTATAACTGCCTTCCACTGGTCGACGGGCATCTCGGACTTCTCCTTGCTCTCGTTGTAGCAGTGTCCGCAGTCGTTCTGGCACCTGTACGTCAGGGCCAGGTCCATTCGGTAAGGTGCTGGCACTTCGTCCGCCCCGATGGCGGGGCCCTCGGCCCCGATGACCTGTATGACCGTTTCCTCGCCCTCGACGAAGCGCACTAGCTGTTCCTTCACGTGATGGTAGTGCTGCTTCGCAGTCTCCTTCTTGAGGTGCTTGTATCTGATCTTCATATACGACGTCGTCTCGGACTCGGTCTTGCCTTCGAGGTGACACCTCACATAGTCCAGTGCGGTGCCGTTCAGGAACAGGATCTTCGAGGCGTCAATCAGGAGCGCTCCTTTCCCGCTGGAATCGACTCTCAGATGGAGCCTGTGGCCACTCAGGTCTTGCTTGCCATCGTACTTGTATGTGCCTGGCTTGAGGCCCACCTTATCAGGTTTGGCGAAGAAGTCCTTGAGGGGCATCATCTACCGCCCCCAGCACACGCACATGCGCATGCGCACGCGCATGCGCAACCGCCTCGGAACCCACCTACACCACCCCACCCGCTTGTTCTCGAAGTGCTGACGACTGGGACCGGGTTCGTGGTCCTAGTGACGTCCTTTGCGAGCTGTTTCATGTTCTCGGTCATGTTGCTGCTGGCATTCCTGACCTTCGAGGCGTACTGGCTGGCCATTGACTGTATGCCCCTGGAAGAACCTGTAGCGCCCACTGTGGTCGCCCTCCTGCCGCCCCCCGAAACGACTATCAGCGGATGCCTCCCTGGGAAGTATGCCATACGGCCGACGTAGTCTTTGTCGAGCATCATCCAGTCATTGCGGTCGTTGAGTATCTTCGCGAACTCCTCAGGGGTACCCGCGGCCTTGACCTCTTCCCACGCGGCCGCGCATATCGATCTGTAGTATGCCTGTGTTGCGAACGCGTCGAAGCCAGCCAGCTTCACGACCGTAGCATTGACCAGGTTGGCCAGCACTTTCGTGAGAGCCTTGCGCCCCACGGTCCCGTCAGACCCGATGGCGTGAAGATACCGAGTCTCGTAGACGTAGTCACCTTCCTCAGCCAGCCTTCTCAGTCTCATGGGCAAGCTCTCCGACTCGACCCGGACCTTGCCCTTCTTGATGAGACCGAACAGTATCATGGTGGCGACCATCTCCAGAGGGCGCTCGAGAACGACCGCCGCCTCGACCGCTGTGAGATCCCTTCTCGGCCCCGCCCCTGCCTGCGAGAGCTGAGGCTCGAAGTAGTCCACAGCCCTTCTGCGTGCTTGAAGCCTGGCACC
>JBFFED010000023.1:0-27137 GCA_041559015.1 Thermoplasmata archaeon
AAAATGGTGGACCCTGTGGGATTTGAACCCACGGCCTCTTCCTTGCGAAGGAAGCGATCTTCCACTGATCTAAGGGCCCTCTCAGGCGTGCTGAGACTCAGGGGGCTATTTCTAACTTTGCTGACCCGACTATCCCAAGAATCCTGTCGACAGTCTGACCCGTGCTCCCCAGATAAGCCCTGGGATCAAGCGCAGAATCAATCTCGTCCTCCGAGAGCAACGCGGTCACCCGCTTCTCCGCCATCAGGTAGGCTTTGAAGTCCTCGCACGCGCGCTGTGAGTCCATGCTGCACCTGCGAATCAGCTCGTGGGCCTCCTGCCGCCCCATCTCCTTGGACACGAGGGCGAGAATGACCGACTCGGCCATGATGACACTGCCCGCTCTCGAGAGGTTGCGCCCCATCTGGGCGGAGTTTATCACCAGTGTGTCGAAGAGTCTCGTCATCTTGGTCACCATGTCGTCGATGAGGATGAACGAATGAGGGACGAAGAAGCGCTCAGCCGAAGAATTGGTAAGGTCACGCTCGTGCCAGAGGATGGCGCTCTCATACGCGGGTGACATGAAACCTCGTACGATCCTGGCGAGGCCGCACACGTTCTCCGCGGTCACCGGGTTCCTCTTGTGGGCCATCGTGGAGCTCCCCACCTGCACGCTCTCGTCGAAGAACTCCGAGACCTCGTTGATCTCGCCTCTCTGAAGATTCCTCACCTCTGTTGCGAATTTCTCGACGGAGCACGAAATGTTGGCTAGCAGGGACATCAGCTCTACATATCTGTCCCTTGCCACGATCTGTGTGGGCCCCTCTTCGACGCCTAGCCCGAGCTGGTCCATGACCATCTTCTGGATGTCCAGGGCCTTCGGCCCGAACCCCGCGCCGGTCCCGACCGCCCCGCTCATCTTTCCAACCAGTATCCTGGAACTCGACTCTCTGAGTCTCTGCTGATGCCTGTGCACCTCGAGGGCGTAATTGGCTAGCTTCAAGCCGAAGGTTATCGGGAGGGCGAACTGGCCGTGGGTCCTTCCGACCATTATGGTGTCCCTGTGCTCCTTCGCCCTCCTGGCGAGAACCTTCTTGAGGGCCTCCAGGTCAGCCTCAAGGATCTTCATCGCGTCCATGATCTGCAGCGCTGCGCCTGTGTCCAGGATGTCGTTCGAGGTAGCACCCACATGCACGAACTTGCCGCTCTCGCCAGCCTGCTCACTCAGGGAGCGTATGACAGCCATGATCTCGTGGTTGATCTTCTTGTCGATCTCCCTGACGTGCTCCAGCTTCACATAGCGCGTGCTCGCGGTCTTCTTGATTATGTCCGCGTGGTCCTGTTTGATATTGCCGACCTTGGCCTGGGCCTGGGCGAGCGCGGCCTCGACGTCTAACAGCCTCTGGAGGCGGTTCTCCTCGTCCCAGACGGCCTTCATCTCCTGGCGGCCGTACCTGAAGTCAAGAGGGCAGACTGGCATTCAGCATCACTTCGGAGTACATGGGGATGCTCGAATTAATGCTTTCGCGGGAGCTGGTTCCGGCCCGTCAGTGCGTTATCAGGGGTGATAACTGGAAGGTAACTGCCTTAAATCCGACAACTCCTCATTCCAATAGAGTGGCATGAACTTGGAGTCAAACGCCAAGGACGTCTCGCGGCTCCTTGCAGACGACTATTCCCAGAAGATACTGGCCAATACGTACGCCTCGCCAATGTCAGCCCAGAGGCTGAGCAAGATCTGCCAGATACCCATAGCCGCCTGCTACAGGCGCATCCACGAGCTCGAGAAGGCAGGCCTCCTCGGCATAGACCGCGAGAAGGAGGTGTACAAGGGCCGCAAGGTGAGGCTCTATAAGTGCAGGCTCAGGTCGGCCACGATCAAGTTCTGGAATGGCAGGTTCGTCGTCAAATACGACACGGAGCCGGAGAACAACGGCTCGGATGACCTGGCCTCCATGCAGAGCGAGCCGTCGGCCCAGGCGCAGTAACCCTCGCTATCGTCTTCTCCTGTCCAGTTCGTTGTTGACCAGCGTGATGCAGTGGTCCGCATGGTAGCTCATCGGCCCGAGCGAGAGCCTCTTGGGGTCGTAGCGCATGAGGATTTCCTCCTCGACCTGGGTCAGGTCCTGGTCGTCGCCGAGCACGAAGGCGGGCTCCTCCGCGAGCTCCGCCGTCCTGATGTCCTCCCCATGCTCGTGCAGGTAGTACATCCTTGAATCCTTAGACATGTTCGAGAGCACTTCCTCGTAGTCGCGCTCGGACACGTATATGCCAGGAGAGCACCGCCGTTCCCCCTCCCCCTTCTGCAGGAGGGCGTTCCTTACCAGCGCGGCCGTGCTCCTCTCGTCAGGGTTGAGGTACTTCACCTCGCGCCCGTCGATCCTCACGGTCTTGGGCGGGTTTGGCTCGCCCAGCAGCATCAGGGTTATCTCGACGTCCTTCCTGATGCCGTGAGATAGGAAGAATGCCGAGTTCACGCACCTGAGCAGGATATCCAGCCGCCCCGTCGCTCCGCAGAGATCGTCTAGCTTGAACTCGGCTGATGTGATGGCCCTGTGGCCCAGGACGATGAATCTCCTCATTTGGTCACTCCTCCGCTCCGAAGCCTGAGCCCTTGAGCTGCTTCATGAGCTGCCGGCGCATCTTCCTGTTGCCCAGCATGCCCTTCATGGCCTTCCGGGACATGTTGTACTGCTTCAGCAGCTCCCGGACGTCCTTTGGCGTCGTCCCACTACCCCTGGCCACCCGGACGACCCTCGAACTCTTGATCTCCTTCGGGTTCTCGAGCTCGTATTCGGTCATGGACTCCATGATGACCCTCCACTTCGCGAGTCTCTCCTGAGTCCTCTCCATGTCCTGTTCCTGGAGCCTGTCTCCCAGGCCGGGAAGCATGGCCGCCAGCTTCTTCAGGGGTCCCATGCCCTGGAGCATCTCCATCTGCTCGTACATGTCCTTGAGCGTGAACTTCCCGGACATCATCTTCCGGGTGATCTCCTCCGCCTTCTCCTCGTCGAGGACCTCGGAGGCCTTCTCTATGAGCGACTTGATGTCTCCCATCCCCAGCAGCCTGCTGAGGAACCTGTCTGGGTCGAACTTCTCCAGGTCCTCGAGGTGCTCCCCGACACCGATGTAGCATATGGGGGCTCCTGTCTCAGCGACGGCGCTCAGGGCTCCCCCGCCCTTCGCGGTGCCATCCAGCTTAGTCAGGACCACCCCGGTCAAGCCCACAGCTTCGTTGAATGCTCTAGCTTGTGGGCCCGCCTGCTGGCCAGTCTGGGCGTCGAGCACGAGCAGCTTGTTCTCAGCGTCGACCGTCTTGGCCACGCCCTTGATCTCGTCTATGAGGTCCGACTCGAGCGAGTGCCTGCCGGATGTGTCGAATATGATGACGTCGTGGCCGCTGAACTCCCTCAAGGCCTTCTTTGCTATCCTGATGGCGTCCTTCTCCTTGGGGTCACCGTACACAGGGACGCCTATCTTCTTGCCTATCTGCTGGAGCTGGTCGTATGCCGCTGGCCTGTGGACGTCTGCCGCGACCAACCCCACCTTCATGCCCCTCTTGTGAAGGTCCTTGGCGAGCTTTCCGGCGGTGGTGGTCTTGCCCTGCCCGTACAGACCGACCATGAGTATCCGCTGGGGCTTCGCGGGTATCTCCTTCGACTTGCCTATGATCTTGACGAGCTCCTCGTAGACGATCCTTATCACATGCTCTCTTGAGCTCATGCCTGCTGGCGGCTTCTCGGTCAGCGCCCTCTCCTCGAGCTCCTTGGTCATCTGGAGCACGAGTTTGACATTGACATCCGCCTGCAGGAGCGCGCGCTGTATGTCCTTCACTACCTCCTTCACGAGCTCCTGGTCCACATGCGATGCGTTCGCTATCTTCTTGATAGCGCCCCTGAGTGACTGGCCGAGACCTTCTAACACCATCTTGGACCGCGCTCCAGGCTAGTATTCGCTCCGGATAAATAGGTTCCGTATGAAGTCTGATCCTGACAAAAAAAGGGAAGGGAAGGGCTAGCCTTGTCAGAAGGGATGGGATGCACTCTAACAACTAGCCCAAAATTTCCCGAGTGATATATTGACGGTGCACTATATGAATGTTCCGAGCCCGGCCTTATATACTTGCCTGCGCCCCCGGGGCCCTTATCGAGGCGCGGCCAGCAGTCGCGAGCAGGGGGGTATTCCCGCATACTGGCGCTTACCCTCCGGTTCGACTGCATCCAGTGCAGCTCACATGTAGCCCGATTTCTGCAAGACCATTATGTCCTCGGTGCTCAGCTTCTCGCCACTCCGGAACTTCTCGAAGATCTCCTCGGCCTCCTTCTTGGCCGAGGTCTCGTCCTTCTCCTTCCTCGCCTTCCTGGTCTTGTCCCTTATGCCGGCTATCAGCTTGTCGAAGTCGTGAACCTGCCGGATGTGCTCTATATGTTCGCGGTGCTCTTCGTCGGCCGCGAGCTTGGTCTTTATGAACTCCTCCTGAGCGGCGTCCGCCTCTTTCCTGAGCTCATCGGCCTGTTCGTAGAGCTTCAGCATGGCGTCGTGCTCTATCTGGGCCTTCTCCGCGAGCTCGGAGACCTTGTGATGGAACGATTCCGCGTTGTCCTTCGCCTCTCTCGCGTCCTTCTCTGCCTGCTTAACCTCGGTGAACTGCTCGATCTCCCTCTCCATGGCCTGGATCTTGGCCGATAGCGAGGATATCTCCTCCACCAGCGCCCTCTCCTTGTCCACGCTCAGGACCGTGGTCATATGCTTCTTCTCGAGGGCCCTCAGCTCAGCCTTGAACTTCCTGATGGACAGGCCGCTCTTGGGCATCTTCTCCCGCCTGAGGGTCATGGCCTTGTCGCTGAGTTCGTTGTACTTCCTGTTCCATTCGTCCCTCTTCGCCTTGGCCTCCCTCACTTCGGCGTTGAGCTTGTCCCTCAGCTCTCGCTTCTCGTTGGCCTTGTCTATGAAGTCCCTGACCCTGGCGTTGAGCTCGTCCCTCTTCTCGGCCCACTGCTTGGTCTTCTCGTTGAGGTCGTCCCTATCCCTCTTATGCCTCTCCGCATCGGCATTGTGCCTTGCGCGCTTCTCTTCGAGGTCTGGAATCAGCTCGGTCATATACCCAACGCCTTCAGAACACACCAAGTCTGGACGCGGAAAGGACAATACTAGGTCGTATTTATATGCCTTTCTGTCCAGATGAGAGGCTCCAGGCGGCCGTGGCGGGACTCTCGCGCCCTTCCCTTGCGTCTGATTGGACCCGTCTCGACCGATGTCCGGCGAGTGCAGGCCGTTATCACATCGTGTTATCAGGCCCGATTACTGCGACGACACCAGTATAAGAGCTCCGCAATAATAGAATCGCGGACACAGCCTCCGCCAGGTGGATTGAATGGACATAGCCGATCGCAGAGAAGACGATGACGTGCACGAGCAGCCAGACCAGGCAGCGTCTTCTCGGACGACCGAAGACCAGGATGTTCCGGAGAGCGCAACGGCCACCAAGAAGAAGATCCGGAAGATACGACGCGTCGGGTCGGCCTCGAGCGGCCCGGCTTGTGCGCAGGATGGCCGAAGGCAGGGCAGTGGCGCTGAGAGCTACATGCATTTCTTCCACTTCGACGCGCAGACTGGCAAGGTCGTGTACATAGATGACGACAAGAACACCTTCGGCGCCGTCTGCGAGTGCCACAAGTGCGGGACGGCGATGCAGCTCGAGGCGGAGAAGTGCCCAGTGTGCGGAACCAGGTTCGACGAGGGCGATACTGGCATAGTGGCCCTCCTCGGGAAGGAAGGGTTCCATTGGTCCGGCCCCTCTGAGATGGACTGTCCGCAGTGCGGCGAGCACGTGAAGCTGGTCAAGGGCATGTGCCCGGAGTGCGAGGCATCGATAATCCCGTCAGACAGGGCGGGGGTGGATGAACGCTTGGATCGGCTGGTTAGCGCGGAGAATGTGGTCTTCGTGCACCTCGATGTTGAATCTGGGGAGATAGAGTACCTCCAGAGGATGGGGGGCAACCGCGGGTTCGGGCACAAGGCGGTCCACATCGAAGACACGGGCTCAGATGGCCCTGCGGAGGGCTGATCGAATGGAGGGAAAGGACCCTTTCGGGCTCTTCAAGATGATGCTGGACGAATACTCCGCCCAGATACTGCAGCTCACGTCGCCGAGGCCGATGCACGCGCTCGAGCTCAGCGACGCCCTCGGGATACCCATAGCCGCTTGCTACAGGCGCATCAGGGCGCTGAGGGAGGCGGGCATACTCAGGGAGGACGGCAAGGTACAGTCCATAGGCGGGAAGATGGTCTCACTGTACAGGTCCTCCGTGGAGAAGGCCGAGGTGGTCCTCCAGGACGGACGATTGAAGGTCATGATAGATGTCGACGGAGAGAAATCGACAGACGAAGTGCTGCTGACCGAGGAGGTCTCGATGCTGCACTGGCGGTCTCCCGCCACACCCTCGCGCAAAGGCGAGGACGGGTCGAACCAGTGAGGCTCAGACGCCAGCCTTCTCAAGATTGTCGGCGCGTTTCGCGTACAGCCTCGACTCGCTCTCGAAGAGCTTGTTCGCCTCGAGGAACTTCGCGGCCTTGGTCTTGAACTTGGCTGCGCGGGCGCTCTGGTCCGCGGCCTTCGACTCATTCCTGCCAGCGACCTCTTCCTGCTTGGCTATCTTCCGCTCCATCTGGGCTATCTTCGTCCTGAGCGATTCGGGGCTCAGCTCTGTCTTCCCTTGGGCCGCTCCGGAGAGCTCGAGCTGGTATTCCTTGGCCTTCTCGCGGAACCCCTCCGCCCGCTCCTTCCTCTCGGCGGCCTTCTCCCTGTAGGCGACGGCCTTGGCCGAGCACTTCTGCGCCTTTGCCTCGTTAGCCTTGTACTTGTGGTACATCTTGGCGGCCTTGTGGCCGAATGCATGGGCCTTCTTCCGAAGAACGGCCACATCCTGATACGCCTCTCTCTCGGCCCTGCTCGTCCTCGCGGCCCTGATCTGGTCCTCCTGGTCAGGCTCGTGCATCTCGGTCACCGCCTCCTTCTTCTCAACTGGCTTTGGTTCCTGGCTCTTGGTCGCGGGAGGCTCGGAGTCTTCCCTGGACGAAGAGGACGCCCTGGTCTGAGAAGTCCTTGAGACATCCTCTCTCGCGAGGAACTTGTCTATGTCCTCATCGGTCCTTCTCTGGAACTCGCGCCTCTTGGCCTGTTCCTCCTGGGCACCCATGTTCATCCACCTATCGGCTTTGGATTCGTGTCTGGGATGATAAGGCTTTTGATGGTTTGGGGCTGACGGACAGGAGTCCTGCCGTCCGTTATCGGCCAAGCCTTACTCCAGGGGCGCTCATTGCCTGTTGACCTGATGAGTCAGGCCAAGAGCCATGAGGCAACATGGCCAACCAGTCGTGGCCATTGTGGGCAACCTGTCAGCCAACAGCGCCCTCATATGTGGGTGAGAGGATTAAATACACCTTCGGGTCGTACGCCAATCCACAGAGGTGCTCACATGGTGAAGGCCTGCATACTGGTGTGCTGCAAGTTGCTCAAAACCAAGAAGATTGTGGACCTGGCAAAGAAGCAGCCAGGAGTCAAGAATGCGTTCCCGGTGCACGGGCGGTGGGACATCGCCATCGCTACTGAGGAATTGGACCTGAAGAACATAGCGCAGATAGGGATGACGATCTACAAGGCCGAGGGCGTCGAGATCGTTGAGACCCTGGTCGGATACCCAGAGCTGTGAGGTGACCAACATGGTGAAGGCAGTAGTTCTGGTCATGCTCCAGCAACAGACGGTGGACGAAGCGGACAAGATAAGGAAGCTGCAGGGCGTCGTGGACGGATACGCGGTATTCGGCCACTACGACTACGTGGCGTTCTTGGACGTGCCTGGCCTTGAGAAGGTCGGCCAGATAGCCGACAAGATCCAGAAGCTGGGTTTCGTCAGGTACGTCGAGACACTCATCGAGCGCTAGCAGGAATTGCCTCCGGATGACTGCGATGGACCGCTATCAAACCCCTTCTCAAACACCCTTCTACATGTTCTAGAGCGCGCAGAGCCCGCTGGCAGATGCCGAACTGAGAGCACAGGATGCCTTTCCGGAAGGTTAAGGATTTATACGAGCATCATAATCCGCCGGGTAGCCTAAAAGGAGAGAGCAGGATGGTAGACATCACGCTTGTGATCCCCATCGCGGGCTTGGTCGGACTTGTTTTCGCGGGATATCTGACATGGTACGTGTTCAAGAAGGACCTAGGATCGCCCGAGATGCAGGAGATCGGGGACGCCATAAGGCAAGGTGCCCAGGCGTTCATGAAGAGACAGTACACGACCATCATAGTCATAAGCATTCTGCTGGCTGTGCTGATTGCGGCGGCTATCGAGCCACGGCCTTGGGTCGGGCTATCTTTCCTGGTCGGCGCCTCCGCCTCCGCGATTTCGGGCTACATCGGCATGTATGTGAGCGTTAGGTCAAACATCAGGACGGCGGCAGCCGCGAGGCGCTCCCTCAACGAAGCACTGGTCACCTCATTCAGAGGGGGCGCGGTGTCCGGCATGGGCGTCGTCTCGCTCAGCCTCATCGGCGTCGCTGGCGTGTTCTACATATTCAACACTGGCATGGACTTCGAAGTCCGTGATTCGCTGAATGCGGCAATAGGGTTCGCTTTCGGGGCGAGCTTCTCCGCGCTGTTCGCCCAGCTCGGCGGCGGGATATACACGAAGGCTGCTGATGTGGGCGCTGACCTCGTCGGCAAGGTCGAGGCCGGGATACCCGAGGACGACCCCAGGAACCCCGCGGTGATAGCCGACCTCGTAGGAGACAACGTGGGGGATTGCGCGGGCAGGGGCGCGGACCTGTTCGAATCCACTGCGGCTGAGAACATAGGCGCGATGGTTCTGGGGCTGTCGATGTACACATTCTCCATCGCCGCTGGCTGGTCTGAGGCCGAGGCGCTCGGCTGGATATTCTTCCCGCTGGTGGCGAGAGCATTCGGGATATTCGCGTCGATGGCGGGCATACTCGTCGTCAGGATAAAGGACGAGAGCAGGGACCCGATGTCTGGGATCAACATAGGATACTACCTCACATGCGCCCTCGCAGCGGTGTTCTTCTACTTCGCCACCTACTACATGCTCGGGGAGAACTACCTCTACTTCTTCGGCGCAGGCCTCATCGGCATCGCGCTGAGCATCGTGATAGTCTACATCACGCAATATTACACATCGGGCTCGTGGAGGCCAGTGAAGGAGATCGCCCAAGCGTCGACGACAGGGCCGGCCACGAACATCATAACTGGCCTGTCTATAGCCATGGAGACCACCGCGCTACCCGTGATAGCGATCATAGTCTCTCTTCTGGGTGCGTTCGGGCTCGGGAGGATGGCCGCACCGGATGGCGCGGGCGACACCGAGCTCCTGATATACGGTTTCTACGGGACGGCTGTCGCGACGATGGGAATGCTGGCCACATGCGCATTCATACTAGCAACGGACACCTTCGGCCCCATAACAGACAATGCTGGCGGGATCATCGAGATGTCCAAACAGCCCGAGGAGATACGGCGGCGGACGGACATGCTCGACTCCTGCGGCAACACGACGAAGGCGCTCACGAAGGGGTACGCGATGGGCAGCGCTGCGCTGGCCGCGTTCCTGCTATTCGGCGCCTATTTCGAGAGGGTCGCGGAGAAGCTGTACCCCGACCTGCCCCCGGAGGAGAGTCTGGGCCTGGCATTCAAGGTGGACCTCGCCCAGCCAGAGGTATTCGCTGGCGGGCTGCTTGGAGCCATGCTCGTGTTCCTGTTCGCCTCACTTGCGATCAGGGCGGTCGGGAAGGCCGCCTACCAGATGATCAACGAGGTCCGGAGGCAGTTCAAGGCCGACCCAGGCATCATGGAAAGGACATCCAAGCCGGACTACGCAAAGTGCGTCGACATCGCGACGAAGGGTGCTCTTAAGGCGATGGTGCTTCCGGCGCTGCTCCCCGTGCTCGTGCCGGTGACCTTCGGCGTGATGATGAGGGTGCTGGGCTACGACGCGCCCATGGCCGTCGGCGGCCTGCTCATGGTGGGCACGATAGCCGGCATAATGGTCGCGAACATGTTCAACAACGGTGGAGGTGCCTGGGACAACGGCAAGAAGTACATCGAGGCGGGCAGCTTCGGCGGCAAGAACACACCCGCGCACGCCGCGGCGGTGGTCGGTGACACGGTCGGGGACCCCCTGAAGGACACGGCAGGACCGTCCATACACGTGCTCATCAAGCTGCTGTCCACGCTCACGCTGGTCTTCGTTGGTCTGTTCATAGTGGGTGGCGGCTGACGCCGCACATCATTGGCAAACAATAAATATGACCACGGGCATCGAGAGGCCCGCGGCTCATTACATTAGAGGATTGTCTAGATGTACGTGATGACATCGAAAGAGGACGTCGTAAGGATACCTCCGAACATGCTAGGGGAGGACTTCCCGAAGCTCGTGATCAGGCTTGCCCAGGAGACCTTCCAGAACAAGGTCGAAGGGGACGGGAGCTTCATAGTCCAGGTCCAGAAGATCGACCCCCTGGGCGGCGGGAGGATCATTCACGGCGATGGGGCGGTCTACCAGAAGGTCAGGTACGATGCCCTCATGTTCAGGCCGATGCTGCATGAGGTTGTCGAGGGCACGGTGTGCGAGGTGCTGAAATTCGGGGCGTTCGTGAGATTCGGACCCTTGGATGGCTTGCTGCACATCAGCCAGATCATGGACGACAGGATAGATGTCGATGTCGAGGGCAGGCGGCTCCTGGGCAAGGACACCAAGCGGGAGCTGAGGCTGGGGGACAGCGTCAGGGCCCGGATAGTCTCGCTCAGCATCAACGAGAGGAGTCCGAGGGAGAGCAAGATAGGCCTCACCATGCGCCAACCAGGCCTCGGGAAGCTCGAGTGGCTCGAGGAGGAGCGCAAGAAGAGGGAGGAGAGGGAGAAGAGATGAAGCTTGAGAGAGCGTGCAAGAAGTGCTCCCTGGTGACCGAGGAGGACAAATGTCCCTCGTGCGGTGGCGAGACCTCCAAGGAGTGGCAGGGGTATGTCGTGATCCTCGACCACACGAAGTCAGAGATCGCGAGGAGAATGGGCATACATGTCAACGGCAAGTTCGCCCTCAGGGTTCGATGAATCCTTTCCGGAGAAGGACCTAGTACTCCCGGAAGACCTCAGGGAGGAGCTGGCGAGGCCGATAGGCAGGTTCGTATCCGCCTGGGCGCTCCCCAAACACCTCAAGGGCAGCCCAAGGACGATATCCGTGGGGGATGTGGTCACCATAACCCTCCTGCAGATGAGGCTGGAGCCCGATGTGGCGGTCTTCGACTACAAGACACAGAGGGCCGAAGACTACAAGGCCAAGGAGCGTATCGGGAAGATGAGCGGGAAGCTGGTCAAGGTCGAGAACCCCGCTGGAAGGATAACGAAGGCCCTCTGGCACGCCGTGAGGAGCGCGGTGAACTCGAGTGAGCGCACGAAGATCGAGGTCTCCGGCGAGGAGGACCTCGCATCTCTGGTCGCCATCGCGACAGCCCCTGAGGGATCCCATGTCATATACGGGATACCGAAGAAGGGGCTGATGGTGGTCAAGGTGGACGATGAGTCAAGGTCATTGGCCGTTGCGGCGATAAAGCGCATGGCAGGGTGAGAAGATGGAGATTGAGATACTGTCGAAGAAGGAGAACGAGCTGATGGAGAGGACAGAGGTCAGGTTCAAGGCCGTGCACCCGAAGGAGGGCACCCCGCAGAGGGACGTCGTCCGGGAGAAGGTGGCGGCCATGCTGAAGACGGCCAAGGAAAGGGTCATAGTGGACTCTATGGATTCCGAGTTCGGCAAGACGGAGACCATTGGCTACGCCAAGGTGTACAAGACTAAGGAGGCCGCGATGAGGTTCGAGCGGGAGCCGATTCTGATCAGGAACAAGCTGAAGGAGAAGGTCAAGGCCGATAAGAAGGCCGCACCCGCGGCACCTCCCGCGAAAGCTGCCGCAGCCCCTGCTGGCGACAAGAAGCCCGCGGAGAAGAAGACCTGATCTGGTGGTGAACTCAAATGGCAGATGATAAGAAGGGCGACAAGAAGAAGGCCATCAGGATCGCCAAGAAAGACTTCTTCAAGTTGGAAGGAGAGAAGCTGGTCAGGACGCGCAAGCACTGCCCGAAGTGCGGCCCTGGGGTGTTCATGGCCGAGCATCCGAACAGGGTTTCGTGCGGCAAGTGCGGGTATACCGAGTTCAAGAAGAAGTAGGGCTGGTGCCGTCAGCGCTGCTGGAGGGCAAGGCAGACGCCGTTCCCTTCGGCGACCTCAGATGACAGGCCACCATGTGCCCGTTGCCGATGTCGACAAGCGGCGGCTCCTTCTCCTGGCAAACAGGCATCGTATAGGAACACCTGGGGTTGAACCTGCAGCCCTCGGGCGGATCGATTGGACTCGGAACCTCCCCCTCAATCCCCTTCCTCTGCTTTCTCAGCTTCGGGTCAGGGATGGGTATGGACGCAATCAGCGCCTGAGTGTAGGGGTGCTGCGCGTTGTTCAGGAACTCCGCGGTCGGTGCGAGCTCGATAACCTTGCCGAGATACATCACGGCTATGCGGTCTGACATGTGGGCCACGACCGACAGGTCGTGGGATATGAAGAGGTAGGTGAGACCGAACTTGCCCTGTAGGCGCTTCAGCAGGTTCAGGGCCTGTGCCTGGACCGACACATCCAGGGCAGACGTGGGTTCGTCCAGGACTATGAATTCTGGCTCGAGCGCCAGGACGCGCGCCAGGGCAATCCTCTGTTTCTGCCCGCCGCTGAACTCGTGGGGCAACCTGGACATGTGGTCGTGGGACAGGCCGACCTGCTCGATGAGCTGGTGTATGCGCTCCCTCTCGGCGAACTTGACATTCTTCGAGACGTCCGAGGGGGGCCCGTGTATCTTGAACCCCTCGCCCACGATCTTCTCGACGGTCATCCTCGGGTCGAGGCTGGAGTACGGGTCCTGGAACACTATCTGGAGCCTCTTCCTCATCGCTCTCAGCTCCGACGCAGGAATCTCAGTGATGTCCTTCCCGCTGAAGATTATCCTGCCCCCGGTCGGTTCGATGAGCCGCAGGATGGCCCGCCCGAGCGTGGTCTTCCCACAGCCTGACTCGCCCACGAGCCCGAGCGTCTCCCCTCTCCTGATGGAGAGGGAGATCCCGTCGACTGCGTGCACGTGCGCAACGGTCTTCCCGACCACCCCCTTCTTGACCGGGAAGAGTTTCTGAAGGTCGACCACAGTGACCAGGGATCCGACGTCAGTGGCCATCGGCAGAATCACCCCCTCTGGGATAGAGGTGGCACGCAACGAAATGCCCCGGCTTGACCTCGTGCATGTTGGGCCTGACGCGGCCGCACACCTCCATGGCCCTCTCGCAGCGGTCAACGAAGGAGCATCCGGGGAACGGCCTCATCAGGTTGGGGACTGTCCCCCTTATGACCGCGAGCTCGTCCTTCTTCTCGCCCAGCTTCGGGAAAGCGGTCAGGAGCCCCCTCGTGTAGGGATGCAGTGGGTCTCCGAAGAGGGCGAACGTCTCCGCAATCTCCACTATGCGGCCCGCGTACATGATGCATATCCTGTCGCAGGTCTCAGCCACGACGCCCAGATTGTGGGTTATGAGCATCATAGAGCTGCCCGCGACACTGACCACCTCCTTGAGCAGGTTCAGGATTTGGGCCTGGATCGTGACGTCGAGGGCCGTCGTCGGCTCATCAGCGATCAGCAGGTACGGGTTGCACGACAGTGCGAGGGCGATCATGACCCTCTACTTCATGCCCCCGCTCAGCTCGTGCGGGTACTGCTTCAGGACGCTCTCTGGGGCTGCAATCCTGACGAGCCTGAGTATGTCTATCTCCTTCTGTCTGAGGGCCGCGGGGTCGTAGATGTTCTGGTGGAGCGAGATAACCTCCCCCAACTGCGAGCCTATGGTGAACACTGGGTCGAGGGACGTCGAAGGGTCCTGGAATATCATGGATATCCTTCGGCCGCGCACGCCGCGCATCTCGTCGTCGGTCAGGGTCGTCAGCTCGACCCCCTTGAACTTGATCGAGCCCTCGGTGATCTTGCCTGGGGGAGGGACGAGCCTGAGTATCGAGAATGCGGTCATGCTCTTCCCGCACCCAGTCTCCCCGACGATGCCCACAGACTCGTTCTCGTAGATAGTGAGGTCTATGCCGTCGAGGGCCGTGACGATGCCCTCCTGGAGCAGGAACTGCGTCCTAAGCCCCTTGATCTCTATCACTGGCTTCTTCCCGGGCATCATCGTCTCATCCCCTTCATGCGCGGGTCGAGGACGTCCCTCAGTCCGTCCCCGAACAGGTTGAACCCCAGTATGGTGAACAGCAGCGTCAGCCCTGGGAACGTGGCAATCCACGGGGCCTCCTGAAGGTACGGTATGCCCCTGTAGAGCATGTACCCCCAACTGGGGGTCGGAGGCTGCGTCCCAACGCCCAGGAAACTAAGGCTGCTCTCGATGGTTATCGCGTCGGCCACCCCTATCGACGCCCAGACTATCAGCGGGGCGAGGCAGTTGGGGAGGACGTGGGTGAACATTATCCTGATGTTCTTCGCGCCTAGTGCTCTGCTCGCCTCGACGAACTGCCTCTCCCTGATGGAGAGGGCCTGACCACGCATTAGCCGCGCGAACCCGGCCCAGTATGAGATCGATATAGCCAGGATCACGTTGGTCAGGCTCGGCCCTAGGGCCGCGGCGAATGCGAGCGCGAGCAAGAACGAGGGGAATGTCCAGAAGAGATCGATGGTCCCCGCGATGATATAGTCAGGGATTCCTCCGAAGTAGCCAGCGGTGAGGCCGAGCATGACTCCTATGAGGAGGGAGAAGAATATGGCCAAGGTCGCGACAAGGAGGGATACCCTCGCGCCCCAGATGACTCGGCTGAAGACATCCCTGCCGAGCTCGTCCGTCCCGAACCAGTGCCTTTCGGACGGTGGTAGCAGAGCCTCTTCGGGGATGAGCTGAGCGGGGGTGGGGTCCGCGAGCGGCAGCACGGGCGCCAGGAGCGCCAGCGCGACGACTATGATGATGATGGTCGTGCCGGCGGCGACCATCCGGTTCCGTCTGCCCCGGTCGATGATCTCAATCATCAACTGCCTGGCGCCCCCGGACATCCTCCAGCTGGAGAGCGTGTCGTTCATGGACTTGCGGAACTTCATCCCAGCCTCACCCTCGGATCGGCAAAAGCATAGAGTATGTCGGCAACCAGGTTGCCGATGATGACGAAGAACGCGAGGACCAGTATGCATCCCTGGACCGTGGGGAAGTCATGGTTCGATATCGAGCTGGTCACCAGCATCCCGATGCCGGGCCAGGAGAAGACAGTCTCGACGACGACAGCCCCCGCGACGAACCATCCAATGTCGAGGCCGATCACAGTTATGACGGGCAGTATGGCGTTCCTGAGAGCATGCTTGAATATGACCTCGCTCTCCGGCAAGCCTCTCGAACGGAGTTG
This sequence comes from Thermoplasmata archaeon, assembly GCA_041559015.1. Classification (GTDB taxonomy): domain Archaea; phylum Thermoplasmatota; class Thermoplasmata; order UBA10834; family UBA10834; genus COMBO-56-21. The sequence goes on from JBFFED010000023.1 coordinate 15,465, forward strand.
CGTTATGTAATCCTGACGCTTCACCTCGAGCATGCTGGACCGCATCATCCTGGTGGTGAGCGCGGCATTGCCCAGGCCCAGCGTGAGGGCGGGGAGCAGTATGCTCTTGAAGCCCCCCACCGTCCCCTCGGCTGGCAGTATGTTGGTGTAGACCGCGAGCGCCATCATCAGCAGGATTCCGAGCCAGAACGATGGCATCGCATATGCGACGAGGGTGAAGACCATGACGCCCCGATCCTTCCAGGTGTTCTGCTTGAGGGCAGCATAAACCCCTAGCGGTATCCCTATGGAGTAGGATATCGCGAGCCCTATGGACATCAGCTGGAGTGTCTTCGGCAGCCTTTGCATGAGCAGGTACGACACGTCGGTGTTCAGGGTGGCGCGCGCAACCGACGTTCCGAGGTCACCGTTGAAGAGCCTCTCCAGGAACCTCCAGTACTGGACTATGAATGGGTCGTTGAAGCCGTACTTGTCCCTGAGCGCCTCAAGGTCCGCCGCGGATGCGTGGGGAGGGGCTATCTGGGAGACTGGGTCTCCCGGGGTCAGGTACAGCATCAGGAAGACTATGAAGGTGGCTAGGAACACGACGGGTATGGCCAGTATGAGCTTCCTTATCACGTATGAGACTAGGTCTGCCATCTGTCATCCCTGCGAGCGGCCCACGCCGGGCGTGGACATACGTCCCACCGGACCTGCGATTCTCTTTCCCCGAGACAATGAAAGGATCAAGGGGTTTAGAGGATTTCGCCTTACTTCTTTATGTCAACGTCCACGATGTTTATGACCTGCTCCTGCCCGAGCGGGTGTATGTACCAGCCCTTGACGTAGTCGTGTATGGCGAAGATCTGGTGCCAGAAGATCAGCGGCGCCCTCGGGGCATTCTGCAACAGCCGGATATGGGCAGCAGTGGCGTTGTCGGTGAACTCTTTCTCTGTCTCCGCAAGCGTCCAGTTGGCAACATAATCATCGAAGACTGGGTCTTCATAGTAGGCTGTATTCGAGCCTCCTACCGCCCAGCTGCCGAAGTGCCAATCAAGTATCTCCGCCCTCGGCCAGGAGAACCAGAACAGTATCGCCTCGTGGAATCCGTCCTGCGCCTTCGTCCTGAGCTCGGTCTCCTGGTACTGATTTAGTGTTGTATGCACTCCGACGGCCTCTGCACCCTCCCCAATGGTCTCGAACTGCGTCTTCAGGATCTCGCCCATGGTGACGTCCTCGGCCTTGTTGGTCGTCCACAGGGCCAGCGATAGTTCCTCCCCGGAAGTGGTGTTCTCCAGCCACTTGTCGCTGTCTATGTTCGCGAACCCAGCCGCGGTGAAGTGCGCCATGGCCTTGGTGAGGTCGTACGTCAGGTTGTATTGCGCCGGCACTCCGGTGCCCTCAGGGCATATCGGAGAGAGCAGGTTCACGCCCTCTTCCCCGATCCCGTGCCACACAGTCTGCAGTATCTGCGTCCTGTTGATCGAGTAGGCCATCGCCAGTCTCAGGTCCTTGTTGTTCCACGGGTCATGGTCCGCGGTGGTGTTGCAGTTGAACTCCACATGGTATATGCCCTGGCCGGGGCCGGTCATGACCTCGACGCCGTCCATGTCCTGGTATGTCTCGACCTTGTTGGGAGGTACCTGCTGAAGGATGTCGATTGCACCGCTCTCAAACCCTGCAAACCTCGTCGCCGCGTCGGGTACTATCCTGTAGATGATCTTGTCGATCTTCGCGGGTCCCTTGTTGTCGTACCAGGATGCGCCCCAGGTGTAGTTCTCGTTCTTGACCAGGGTGATGTGGTCTCCCGCGACCCACTCGCTTATCATGAACGGCCCGGTCCCGACTACCTTCCTCCAGTTCTGAGCAGTGCCGTAGTCCTCGACCCCCAGCTCCCAGAGGGCGTCCGGCCCTATCATGGAGCCATACAAGTGGGACAGGTTGAATATGAGGGCGACGTCCGCCCAGCTAAGGTTCAGGACCAGGTTGTACTCGTCCTTGACCCAAATGCCAGAATCGGGCCAGCCCGAGTAGTCAGTCGTGTCCCAGTAGCTCGGGCAGTGCTTGATCGACCAGAACTCGTAGCTCACCCAGCTGTCGTTCTGAGAGTACCACTCGATGGTTCTCTTGACGGATGTTGCGTTGAACGAAGTCCCATCATGGTACTTCACCCCTTCCTTGAGGGTAATCTCAAGCGTCGGGTTCGTGGGATCGTCCTTGAGTTCCCACGACTCGGCCAGTCCCGGGACGTAGTCCCCAGCCATGTCCCGGGCGATCAGTGTCTCGTATATCATGCCTGGCGGCCCGTACATGGCGCTCGTCTGCGCAGGATTCATGGTCTCCACGTCGGAGCTCATCGCTATCACGAGAACCTTCTCCTCACTATCCCCACCGAATAGCCCAGCGGCCCAAGCCCCCAAGATGGCGGCGACGATGATGATCAACGCGATCACGACCGCCCACATCATCTTGCTCTTTGGTCTGCTAGGCGCACCCGCGGGTTTCACAATCTCGCTCTTCTCCGCTTCCGAAGAACCCTCCAATTTGCCACCCCCACCGATTGGATGCGCAGCGGAACAGTAGAGAGGCCACAAAACAATCCCGGCCCTCTGCCCACCGCTCCCTCATCCGTGGTTCCTCAATCGACAACTACGATATTTATAGCATTCCCTCCCCGAATGCCAGTGCGTGCCCAGGCAGGAACGGTTCAGCTGGTGTTCCTCACTCGCGGGAGAACCTGGCTCTTAGGCAGTGACGTCACTCTGCGGAGGCAGTCGCCTGTTCGCCATCGCCCCTGAAACGGACGGTTCAGGTCCGGTGAGCCCAAAAGGTTCAAGACTCACCTCCGAATCGGGGTTTCATAAGGCCAACGGCCTGGCCGGGATTTGACACAATGGAGCTATGGTTCCTCCTCGCGGGCATAACCGCCCTCTTCTGGGGCTCAGCTGGCATCTTCGCCAAGTTCAGCACCCCCAAGCTAGGAGTCGCGCGGGTCGCGCTCCTTATAGCCACAGTCGAGAGCGTGATGTACACCATTGCGTTCCTCTACTGGCGCCAGGATGTGCCCATCACATTCTCCGACGGAGTGCTCGCCGCGGGGTCGTGCGTGATAGGGGTAGTCGGTTTCCTCTGCTTCTTTGAGTCCATCATGGACGGACAGATATCGATTGCCGGGACAATAGCCGCAGCATACCCTGCCCTCACCGTGGTCGGCGCTCTCCTCCTTCTGTCCGAGGGCCTGACCTCCGCGCAGGCCATCGGAGTCATCGCCATCATAGGTGGAGTGGTCGTGCTCTCCTACGAGCCGCATCCTGGTTCCCCCAGCGCGATGTCAAGACGCTCGTTGATCTTCGCTCTCCTGGCGTTCGGCATGTGGGGGATGTGGAGCCTGACATCCAAGATGGCCATCGACCGGGTCGGCGCAGGTAACATCTTCGGGTTCTATGTGCTGTCCTCGCTCACAGCTCCAGCGCTCTACGCATGGTTCCGAAGGATGGGTCCCGGGGGCCCCAGAGCCGCAAGTCCTGGGCCACGCATATGGGCCTTGGGCGCGGTCGGCCTGGCAATCAACGTAGTCGGAGCGTTCGCCTACTCCTTCGCCCTCGAGCAGGGCTCCGCGTCGCTTGTGGTGCCGATCTCGAGCGCCTATCCACTCGTGACTGTCCTCCTCGCACTCGCGTTGCTCAAGGAGAAGATCAGTCTGCTGCAGGCGGCAGCGCTCGTTGTCGTTGTGTCGGGACTGGTTGGGATAGGCCTCACGCTATGACCGCCGTCAGCGGACGACGCCCAGGCCAAGGTAGATATACGGACTAGGCTTTCAACTGGCCCGGGCCTGTAGTGTAGCTTGGATATCACTGAGGCCTCCGGTGCGCGAAACACGCGCGGGGAGAGCCTCAAACTCGGGTTCGAAAAGGGCTTCACACCCTCGAAATTCCCGACAGGCCCGCTCCTCTCTCCATCACACTATTATACGCGTCGATTCATGCGAGGGGCATGCATCTTACCGCCAAGGAAGAGCGCATCCTGGCAGGCGAGGAGGGACATGGCAGGCGCAAGGCGATGGAACTGCTCGTGGCGCTGGGGGACATATACGGCGCTGAGAGACTGATCCCTATCGCCTCTGCGCAGGTCTCCGGGGCGTCGTTCAAGACGATAGGCGACGCTGGGATCAAGTTCTTGGAGGACTTCTCCGAGAACGCCAAGGTCACAGTGCGGTCATCTCTGAACCCCCTAGGGCTCGACCTGAGACGCTGGCGGCAGATGGGTGTCGGCGAGGACTTCCACTCGAAGCAGGACAGGATCGTGTCAGCCTACAGGTCCCTGGGAATCGAACCCCTCTACACATGCACGCCTTATCTGGCTGGCAACCGCCCCAAGAGAAACCAGCACATCGCATGGGCGGAATCGTCCGCGACCGTGTTCGCGAATTCATACCTTGGGGCCTGGACGAACCGGGAGGGGGGTCCATCCGCCCTTGCCGCGGCAATCATAGGCAAGACAGCGGAGTATGGGCTCCACCTGGATGAGAACAGGAAGCCGAGGGTAGGGATCGAGTTCGAGGAGATCCCGGAGGGCATGGTCCCCTTGGCTGGATACCTTGTGGGACAGATAGCCGGGAAGCGCATCCCGCATGTTGAGGGTGTCTCGATGACCGCCGATGAGCACAAGTCCTTCGGGGCGGCCATGGCGGCAACGGGCGCGGTCTCGATGTACTCGTTCTCAGGGCCAGGTGCGCGCGTGAAGGTGGACAGGTCAGGGGTGGAGGAGTGCGTCTCGATACCCGCCTCGGAACTCAGGGAGTGCGCTGAGGAGCTCAAGGGCGATGACAGATGGGACCTGGTCGCAATAGGGTGCCCGCACTGTTCAGAGGCCGAGATACGCAGAATGGCGAGATATCTTGGCGGCCGGAGGCCAAGGGACGGATGCGATGTTTGGTTCTGCACCTCCAGGGAGGTCTACCGCAAGTGCCCCAAGGAGGTCGCTGTGTTACGCAGGTTCGGAAAGGTTCTCTGCGATACATGCATGGTTGTATCCCCGATAGAGAAGATGTACAAGAGCACCGCCTCCGACTCCGGCAAGGCAATGGTCTACCTGCCCACGCTCGGAAAGCAGTCCGCGTCCTTCAGGCCTACCCGGACTCTCATGGAGGCGATATCACGCTGACCAAGGTTAGGAGGATAATGCGCGGGAGGGCCTCTGGAAAGGCGATAGTATGCTCCTGCCCGATGTCGTTCTTGGGCGGAGTCGACTCCGTCACGGGAAGGATACTGGACCCAGAGTGCGAGTCCAGGGGCCTGAGCGTGGCGGGGAAGATACTCTGCTTCCCGTTCGGGAAAGGCAGCACTGTGGGCTCGTACTCGCTCTATCAGCTCAAGCTGAACGGCAAGGCCCCGGCTGCCCTTGTGAACGGCACTGCCGAGCCGATCGTCGCCACTGGCGCAATCATATCGGATGTGCCCATGGTCGACGGAGTGGACGTGGATCTGCTGAGGACAGGGGACGACCTGACCGTCGATGCGGATTCGGGATGCCTCGAGGTGTCCAATGTGGTCGAGAGGCATGTCGTGACCAGCATAGTCAGGCACGGTGAGAGGATCCTGCTCCTCCAGAGGAGCAGGAGGGTCGGATCCTACAGGGGACAGTGGGCGGGCGTATCTGGGTTCATCGAGCGCGGCGAGGACGACGAGACGGCTGCCAGACGTGAGCTCGAGGAGGAGATTGGTCAGACCAGGGCAGTCCTAAGGAGGCGCCTGGAACCCCAGCGGTTCAGGGATTCGGACGTGATATGGTGCGTCCACCCGTTCCTATTCGACGTGAAGAACCTGGATGTGGCGCTCGACTGGGAGCACGAGAGGCTGGAATGGGTTTCCCCGGAGGACGTCGCCCGGTACCCGACGGTCCCCGGGCTACAGAAGGTAGTGTGCATGCTCCTGGGGAGATAGCGCTCAGGCGGTTATGGTGTAGTCCACCTCGCGCTCAAGCAGGTTGAGCTGGTGGCTCTCGAGCGTAGACCGGTTGACGGCCATGAGGAGTATCGACTGGTTGATCGCGACCTGGTCTCTCAGGGACTGGATGAGCCTGAGTACGGTGATGAAGTTGTTGTTCGTTATGAGGTACTCGAGGCCGTCGAGCAGGACTATGCCCCCTCCCTCCTGGGAAAGGAACTGCTCCAGGGATATGCTGAGCTTCTCCAGGTCCTTGGGGCGGATCGTGTTCTCCCTACCCACGTTGGACAGCCAGACCACAGGCGTCTCACCGAGGTCGAACTTGCTGCGTATCTTCGCGGGATAGTTCCTCGTGATGCAGTATCCCTTCATGCCCTTTCGGAGGGCGTTCGTGAACAGGTTGTATGACGCCTCTGGCCTATCCTCCTCCACGAGATAGGAGAACGACCTCTCGAGGTCCCTCACCTCAGGCGCGCCCACAACCTCCGCCTTGGCGGGCCTGGGCGCCGCTGGGGGCTCGGAAGGGGTCGGCGTGACGGGAGGAGGTTCAGCTGGGGCGGGTTCTGCCTTCGCAGGAGCCTCAGTCGGGATCTCGTCCATGAAGTGCTGTATCAGTATGGTCGCCGGTATCTCCGCGATGCCGCTGAGCCTCATCAGGTCCCGAACGGACGCGTCCTTGAGCGAATCGGCCGACGGATAGCCAGCCTTCAGGACCGCTTCAGCGACAGCGTCGTCGATGCCGTCGATATCCTTCAGCGTGCTGAGGAACGCTGAAACTGGCTCCCCAGGAGCCTCTGGAGGAGGCGCAGGCTCGGGCGCCGGAGCCTCCCTCTCCTCGGGGGCCTCCTGCGGAGTGACAATGACCGGTTCTGGCTGGACAGTGGGCGGCTCGGGCTCCGGGGCAACGGGCTCAGGCGCCTTCTCAGGGACCGTGCTCGGGGGGCTGGGGGCCGCCTCCGGAGCCTCTCTTGTCTTCGTCGACGAGACGGCTATCACGAGCGATTCGGACTCCACGTTCCACTCGACGACATAGTCGCCTTTGGGCTGGTCGACCAACTCCAGCTTGGTCGCACGGGTCTCCCGCGCTACCCTGTCCTTCCAAGCATCCAGGAACCCTTCCACGCGCTTGCTGCACTCGATATCTATCGCGACGAACTCTTCGACATTGAGCTTCATGTCCTTGCGCATCTGCTGGACGCGCCTGATTATCTCCCTCGAGAAGCCCTCGGCCTCCAGGGCCGGCGTCTGCTCGAGGTCCACGTATATGATTCCCTTCGAGAACTCAGCACTCACGACCTCCGGAGGCAGGGTCGACGCGAAAGACACCATGTTTGGAAGGATCTTCACTAGCTGCCCCTCGATGCCCAGGGAGTACTCTCCTTTGTCTATCCCTGCCTTGATGACCTTCACGGGCCTGTTCTTGAGGAGCACGGCTATCTTGCTGGACCACTGCCTGTAGACCTTGCCTATGGCGTTGGGGTTCGGGACGACGCTCAGTATCATCTCGTCCCATTCCTCGCCCATAGGCACCAGCTGCAGTTCCTTGACGTTGTTCTGCGAAAGAAGCGCATCCTTGAGAGCCGTCAGTGATTCCCCGACCTCCTCCGACTGGGCCTTGAGGACTATCCGCTTCAGGGGCCATCTGAGGTTGATGTTCGAATCCTGTCTGACCCTGGCGGCGAGTTCCGAGATCTCCCTCACGAGGGCCATGCCCTCCTCGAGCTTCTTGTCGACTGCCCTCGTGTCGGACTTGGGCCAGTCGAGCATATGCACGCTAGGCGTCTTGCCCTCGAGGTTCGAGTACATGGCCTCTGTCACGTACGGCGTCATGGGGGCCATCAGGGTGACAGATACTGTCAGCGCCTCGTGGAGCACCTTGAAGGCAGCGTTCTTGTCCTTGTCCTCGCCCTCTTTCCAGAGCCTGTCCCTGACCAGCTTGACATACCATCTGGACAGGTCCTCGACCACGAAGTTCTCCACCGTCCTCGCGGCCGTGTGCAGCTCGTAGTGCTCCATCGCCTCCGAGACCTCTTCCTTCAGGGACTCTATCCTCGAGAGCATCCACCGGTCCTCAGGCCTGAGGTGATTCCCGAGGCTCTCCAGCCTCACCGAGCCAGGCTCGAACCTGTCTATCGACATGTAAAGGGCGGCGAACTTGTAGACGTTCCAGAGGATGTTCAGCGTCCTGTTGGCCGACTTAACACCCTCAGGCTGGAATGTGAGATCTTCCCAAGGGGCGTTGGCCTTGAGCAGATAGAGCCTCAGCGCGTCCGCGCCCAAGGTGTTCGCCATCGATATCGGGTCAATGGCGGTCCCGTCGCTCTTCGACATCGCCTGTCCCTCTGGGTTCAGCGCCCAACCGTGCATCAGCACCGACTCGTAGGGCGACCTATGGAACGCGAGCACGCCGGTGACCAGCTGCGAGTAGAACCAGCCCCTGGTCTGATCGTGGGCCTCAGTGATCCATTTGCTGGGCCACCAGGTCTCGAACTCCTCCTTGCGCGCGGGATATCCCAGGGATGCCCATGAGCACACACCAGCGTCGAACCACACGTCGAGCACGTCAGGCACCCGGTCCATCGTCTTGCCGCACTTCTCGCAAGTGAAAGTGAGCCTGTCGATCCAGGGTCTGTGTACGTCCATGCCCTCGACGTACCCCTTCGCCGTCTTGAGCTCGTCGATGGAGCGGACCAGCTTCGAGTTGCCGCATGCACAGCGCCAGATAGGCAACGGGGTCCCCCAATACCTCTGCCGGCTTATGCACCAGTCCCTCGCGTTCTCGATCCAGTCCTTCTCGCGGCTTGAGCCTGCCCAGTCGGGGAACCATCTGACCTGCTCGTTGGCCGAGACGAGGTCGTCCTTGAACTCCGTGACTTTGAGGAACCACTGGTCTGTTATGCGGTATATGATGGGCTTCTTGCATCGCCAGCAGTGGCCGTACCTGTGGGTTACCGTGGCCTCGTGGAACATCGCCCCGCGCTCCACCAGGTCCTTGGAGACGACCGGGTTGGCCTCCTTCACGTTCCTGCCGGCGTAGCGTGGCCCCGCGCCATCCGTGTAGCAGCCCCTCTCGTCCACAGGCGAGAACGCGTCCAGACCGTGCGCTTTCCCTATCTCGTAGTCCTCGGGCCCGTGCCCAGGCGCGATGTGGACGATACCGGTGCTCTCATTAGTGACGGACTCGGCTGAGAGGACGGAGTGGACATGCTTCCCGCTGGCGTCCTTCTGGTAGGGCACGAGGTCCTCGAGGGGGTGCCTGTACTTCATGCCCACGACCTCTGAGCCTTTGGCGGTCTCGAGCACGGTCATCTCCTCGACCCCCGCTACCCTGCCCAGCTCCTCGAGCTTCTCCTCAAGCACGATGAGGTTCTCCTCGATCATGCCCCTCTTGACGCGCACGACCGCGTATGTGAAATCGGGGTGCACGGCGGCGGCCAGATTACCGGGGATCGTCCAAGGTGTGGTGGTCCAGATGAGCAGATACGAATTCGGCTCGCCCTCGATCGGGAACTTGACGTATATGGATGGGTCTGACTCGTCCCAATACTCAATCTCCGCCTCCGCCAGTGCGGTCTCGCACCTCGGGCACCAGGGAAGGACGCGGTGGTCCATCATGAGAAGGTTCTTGTCGTACGCCTGACCCAGGGTCCACCAGACGGACGCGATGTAGCTCGGGTCAACAGTGAGGTAGGGCCTGTCCCAGTCCATCCAGACGCCAAGCGCCTTGAACTCGTCGGTCATCTTGGCCTTGAACTTGAGGGCGAATTCCCTACAGGTGGTCACGAACTTGTCGATGCCGTGGTCCTCAATCTCCCGCTTGGTCTTGATGCCCAGCGTCTGCTCGACCTTCACCTCTATCGGCAGGCCGTGCATGTCGTAGCCCGGCTGGTCCCTGACCCGGAGGCCCTGCATCCGCCGGTACCTGACGACGGTGTCCTTGAGTATCTTGTTCCAAGCGGTCCCGACATGTATCGAGCCGGTCGTATACGGCGGCCCGTCGACGAAGTAGTAGGGCTTCCCGGACTCCCGGGCCTTTCTGGTATTCTCATGGGCCCGGCTCTTCTCCCAAAACGTCCGTATGTCTTTCTCCAACTGGACGGGGGAGTAGTTCTCGTCGACTTGTCGCATGAGGACTCGTCCGTAGGCCATATTGCTGGCAGGTATTTTAAAGATATTGAGCATGGAATCATCATCACATCGCTGGCCAGCAAGAACTTCCGAGCGGTATCCTAGGGGATCACGACCATGTGTCTAGGCTCCTCTGAGCCCTCACACCCTCCTTTGCGGAAATCTTCGAAAGGACAGAGTCCACCCTGTCCACCGAGAAACTGTGTCTGTCGCACATGATCCTCCGGACATTCTCGTGGTCGAGCCTCCTCCACTCGAGCGAGTAGTCCTCAGACACCTCCGGCTCTAGGAATATCCTCCGGACGTCGTAGGCCTCGCCGGGAAGGACGATCTTTCCTTCCTTCGCCACGCCCTCAAGGCTGCCCAGCCTCCCGATGAGCGCCAGGGCCTTCTTCGGACCTATGCCCCGCACACCCTCGTTGAAGTCCGTGCCCATCAGGACCGCCATGTCGACCAGCTGCTCCCTCGAGATCCCCAGCTCCGACAACACCTCGGAGAGCGTAACCACCTCCGGGACCACATCCACGGTCTTCCCCGAGGGCAATCTCCGCCTCGAAGCAAGGGTCAGGTTCCTGATCAGGTTGGTCGTCCCGAACAGGAGCGCGTCGAAGTCCTGGGATGCCCCCGCCCACACGTCTCCCCTCCTGACCATGAACCCCATCTGCGCCTCTCCCTCGCTCGGGGCCTTTATCCAGGGTACCCCGAGGGCGTCCAGCAGGGCCAGGGACTCCTCGATCATGCCAGAGTCGAGTCTTGACGTGCGCGTCGCCTTTGACAGCGCGCGCTTGATGTCCCCCTCCTCGAGCGCCTTCTTCCACTCGCGCTCCGCATCCTCCTTGACCGCGCGCCTCTCCTCGAGCGTCTTCTTCTTCAGCTCCGGGGGCTTCCCGTCAAAGACGTACACCGGCCTTATGCCGAGCTCGAGCAGCGCCGCGGTGCGGTGGAACAGGCCCGACAGATGAGAGGTGACGCGCCCGTCCCTGTCCATGAGGGGCGTTCCATCGGGCTGTCTGATCATAGAAAGGAACTGGTACAGGGTGTTGAAGGCGTCTATCGCGACAGACCTGCCTGAGAGATCCTCGATCCTGATAGGCTTGCCCTTCACCAGACCGGATATGTCTACGCCCATGTCAGCCAGGACCACCACGCAGGGCGGAGAAGCTCATTGGGACATGCCGCTGTCGTCTGACACTGGCAGGACCAGCACCATCAAGGAGACCCCTATCCACACCAGGATCACCAGGAACACGAACACGCTCGCCCCCAGGATCGCGGCGCACACGAGCATCAGCACCGGAAGTACGAACGCCAAGTACAATATCACCGGATGATCCCTCAGCCTCTCCGACATCCTATCGAACCCCTTGAGCGCCCCCTGGCTTATTAATCCTTCGAATCGCCGCATTCTGTCCAAAGTCGGGTGATACATGTAGCACGAACCTTGAAGGGTTCGTCTCCCCGTTGGCCACTTGATGCCAGACAAGGCACATACGCGGGCCGGGACGGTCGGCCCGTGGAGCAGCGGATCGCGCCTGACATGTGGGAGGAATCCATATTCCCGAATGGGCGCGTCTTCCAGGAGCTCTGGCCCGCTGCCAACAGCCGTCCTCAACATGACGGC
>JBFFED010000024.1:0-26038 GCA_041559015.1 Thermoplasmata archaeon
GGCTACAAGGTAGAGCGGAGAACGGTCCCCGGGATAAAGGACCTCCCAGTCGCCGCGAAGAAGCTCATCGAGGAGTCGGGCTGCGACATAGTCATCGCGCTCGGCATGCCGGGCAAGGAACAGATCGACAAGGTCTGCGCCCACGAGGCCTCGACGGGGCTCATCCAGGTCCAGCTGCTCACGAACAGGCACATAATCGAGGTCTTCGTGCACGAAGACGAGGCCAAGGACGCCAAGGAGCTGGCATGGCTGGCCGAGAGGCGCGCGAGGGAGCATGCGGTCAACGCCTACGACCTCGCGCTCAGGCCTGAGCGGCTGGCGAAGAACGCGGGCAAGGGGCTCAGGCAGGGGTTCGAGGACGTCGGGCCAATCAGATGAGGATCGATGAACGGAGGTAATGACATGGCAGGAAAGATGAGGATAGGTATCGTCTGCAGCGAGTTCAACTACGACATCACGCAGATGATGCTCGAGAGGGCGAAGGAGCACGCGAAGTTCCTGGACGTCGAGGTGGCCAAGGTGGTCATGACGCCAGGGGTGTACGACATACCGCTGGCAGCGAAGTCGCTCCTGAAGGACAAGGGCGTTGACGGCGTGGTCGCGCTCGGCGCGGTGGTCGAGGGCGAGACAGAACACGACCAGATCATAATAGGCCAGGCCGCGAGGAAGCTGACAGACCTCGCTGTCGAGTTCGAGAAGCCAGTCGGGCTGGGCATAACCGGGCCCGGCATGAGCAGGCTCCAGGCCGAGGACAGGATCGAGAGGGCCAAGGACGCCGTCGAGTCCGTCGTTAAGCAGCACAGATCCCTCAGGTGAAGTCCCCAGCTGAGAAAGCCTATAATACGTACTCGTCGTCAGGAAGTTCCGTGGGAGCGATAATACTGGGCAAGTTGCACCTGAGATGGTGTGACAGCTGCAACGTGCCGGTCCTCGAGCAGAAGTCCTGCGGGATATGTGGCCATGAGACCAGGCCAGTGAAGCTGACCCCTCCCGGAGACGCCCGGCCCGCGTTCGAGAAAGACATCGATAGGTTGAGGAACCTGATTGACTCGCAGTTCGGCCCTGGAACTGGTCTCGCCATCGTTCCCGAAGGGACCTTGGTACTTCTCAACAAAGCCCCGGACATCGACCGAACGGACGAGGTCATAGTCGGCGGCGAGGTCGTCGGGGCGGTCAGATTCTCAATCTCATCAGGTGAACGTTTCCTCCTGCGGCCGATAAGCGCCTCCGTGATCGCACCTCTGGTCATGCGAGGCTGGGTGAAGGTGGACCCGGTCGCTGCAGACGCTGTGCGGACCAAGAGCGCGAGCACGCTGGCCGTGGGCGTGACGGAGTGCGACCCGGCCATTCAGAAGGGGCAGGAGATCATAGTCCTGGACGAATCTGGCCACGCGGTCTCCGTCGGGACCTCCAAGATGGATTCCGTCGAGATCAGAGCGCGCAAGAGAGGCACAGCGGTCAAGACCAGATGGGTCGTGGACGGGAATCCCGATGTGCGACGCAAGAGCGCAGGGTGGGACGAGGCCCTCGCCGCAAACAGGGAGGTCCTGGGCCGGAGGGCGAGGGAGGCCACCGAGTTCGTCAGGAGGACGGTGAAGGAGAGCGACCTCCCAGTCGCGGTCTCCTACAGCGGTGGAAAGGACAGCCTTGCGACTCTTCACCTGGTACTCGACGCCGGCATCAAACCGACGATGATATTCGTCGACACCGGGCTTGAGTTCGAGGAGACCAAGCAGAATGTGAAGGCAGTCGCCAAAGACCTCTCTCTCGAGCTGATCGTGGAGAGCGCTGGCGAGGCTTTCTGGAGCAACCTCGATAGGTTCGGCCCGCCCGCGAAGGACTTCAGGTGGTGCTGCAAGACATGCAAACTCGGCCCTGCCACGCAGCTGATACAGAAGAACTTCCCGGAGGGCGTGTTGTCGTTCATCGGCCAGAGAGCCTACGAGTCGCAGCAGAGAGCGGAGAAGGGGCGCGTCTGGAGGAACCCGTGGACGCCGAACCAGCTCGCCGCCTCCCCGATACAGAAGTGGACTGCGCTCCACGTCTGGATGTATCTCTTCTCTAAGGGGACGAACTTCAACCATCTCTACAGGGACGGGCTCGAGAGGATAGGCTGTTTCATGTGCCCCGCCACCGACCTAGCCGAGCTGAGGCTCGTGAGGAGCATCAGCCCGCAGTACGCCCGGTGGCAGGAGTACCTCGACAGATATGCTGAGAAGACGGGGTTGCCTGAGCAGTGGCTGCGTTACGACCTCTGGAGATGGAAGAGGATACCCGAGTCAGTGTTGAACGAGCTCGAACCGCTCGAGAGGAACGCGTTAGCGGAGGCGCCTCGACCATCCGAGGACGTGAGCGCGCTCGAGTTCAGGAGCACCAGCGGCTACAACCCGTGCGTCGAGGGCCTGAGCTCGGAAGGGGTGTTCAGCCGGCCGCTGCCGATGGACAGGGTCTCCAACCTGCTCAATGCTCTTGGAGAGGTGACCACATCTCCCGATGGCTCCATCGTCGAGGTGCGCTCGATGACAGTATTCGCCGAGGGACCGGTGATGGTCCGCGCCCGAGACGAAGACGAGCTGAGGAAGAAGACCGCTTGGCTGAGGGAAATCGTCTTCAGGGCGTTCGGGTGCGCGGGGTGCGGTATATGCGTGGCGAGGTGCCCCACAGGAGCTCTCGTGCTCGATGGTGTCGCGAGGATAGACTCTGCGAGCTGCGACCACTGCGGTAAATGCCTGGGCCCGTGCCCAGCGGTGAAGTTCAAAGCGGACGAGATGGACATCTAGCGAAGGATGGCTCGCAGAGCGCCTGCCACCTCCGAGGAGCGCGCGCCCCATGGGACGACTCCCAGGTTGCCTGAGACCTCGAAACCCTCCTTAACCTTGCAGCATTTGACCAGGACGGAACCGGATATCCCCATCTCCTCCACCAGGTCCTTCGGGCACATGTTGATCAGCCGCGGCGCCTCGCAGTCGTAGACCGATTTGAAGATCCTCGCAGACAGGCTGCAGCCTATAAGCGTGACGCTATCCAACTCCTCCCGGGAGAGAGCGGGCGTCTCATCGAGATACATCACCCTCCCCTCGGCCTTGAGGCCGGACGCCCTGCACGGGAACATGACTATCTCGCTCGAGGCGCCGTCCGCGAGGGCGTTGAGATCCCTGGTCACGGTGCGAACCCTCACATATCTGTCCTGAAGATCGGATTCCAGGACGGAGTCCACCAACCCGATGAGCTTGGAGGGTTCGGGCGGGATGACATCGAATATAGTCAGGTCGTATGGCCGCTCCTCGATGAAGAATGAAACATGTTCAGACCTACCCCTGACGACTACGCACTTCGTGCCTTTGGACTCCCTCAGCCTGCCCATCACGCTACCTGAGAGAACCTCGAGGCTGGGGTCATCCACAAAGGATGTCTCCTTCGGGAGAGAGAGCACGTGCACAGAGGCTATGTCCTGGAGCACCTGAATCCTGTTCTTCTTGACGACGAGGGCGACGGCCCAGTCGTTCCCTGAGTTGAACGCATAGAACCTGGTGCGGATGTAGGCCCTCTTGCCCGACAGGTAGCTCTTGATGTTCTCCTCCGTCAGCTCGAAGTCGACGAATTTCACGCTGACTTCCTTGCAGTGTGATGGGAACATGCGTGTAGCCTCATTGCCGGAGAGGCATACTAGCTCTAAAAACCAACTGATAGTTGTCCAGGATTCGATATCCGCTGGTCAGGCAGTCCAAAAAGGCACAACAAGCTTCTTTAACCCCCCTCCAAATACCCCAAAGGTCGTACTCGATGAAGGGATACCTCGTCCTCGAGGATGGGACAGTTTTTGAGGGCGAAGCTTTCGGCGCTGAAGGTGACGCTCTGGGCGAGGTTGTCTTCGCCACGGGCATGACGGGCTATCAGGAGTCGCTCACAGATCCGTCGTACTGCGGTCAGATACTCGTCGCGTCCTACCCGTTGATCGGCAACTACGGAATCAACAAGGACGATTTCCAGTCTAACAAGGTCCAGGTGTGGGGATACGCGGTCAAGGAAAGGTGCGGCCACCCCAGCCATCGGGATTCGGAGAGAACCGTCGAAGAACTTCTGAAGGAGCACGATGTGCCGGGAATATCAGGTATCGACACGAGGGCCCTGATACGCAAGCTTAGGATCCACGGCACGATGAGGGGCGGCATCTCAACGGGGAGACCGGATGCGGTGCTCGAGAGGGTCCGAGCACTCCGACCTCCAGAGGAGGCGAACCTGGTCTCGAGGGTGAGCACCAAGAAGGCCATCAGCTTCAACGACGGGCGCTCGAAGACGGTCGCGCTCTTCGATTGCGGCGTCAAGTCCGAGATCGTCCTGGAGCTCAGGAAGAGATTCAATGTCGTTCAGATGCCCTTCGACATGCCTGCAGAAGGTGTGAGGAACCTCGCACCCGATGGAATATTCATCTCCAATGGGCCGGGCAATCCCGCACACCCAGAGATGCTATCGACCACGGTCGCCGCCCTTGGGAAGCTCAAGGACGACTACCCGATGATGGGCATCTGCCTGGGGAATCAGCTCCTCTCGCTCATGTTCGGCGCGAAGACCTACAAGCTCAGGTTCGGCCACAGAGGCATCAACCAGCCCGTGAAGATGGGCGGCAAGGTCTTCATCACATCGCAGAACCACGGCTTCGCAGTCGACGCTGAGTCCGCACATGATGTCGGGCTCGAGGTCACGGTGGTCAACCTCAACGACAGAACCGTCGAGGGTCTGAGGCACAAGGAACTGCCGATATTCTCCGTACAGTTCCATCCTGAGGCGCACCCCGGCCCTCACGACACGAGCTTCCTATTCGACAAGTTCGCGGCGATGCTGGAGGTCCGATGATGCCGAAGAGAACTGACCTGAAGCGGCTCATGGTGATAGGCTCCGGACCCATCGTAATCGGGCAGGCGGCCGAGTTCGATTTCTCAGGCTCGCAGGCGTGCAGGTCGCTCAGAGAAGAGGGTTACAGGACGGTGCTGGTGAACTCGAACCCAGCCACAATCCAGACGGACCCAGAAACCGCGGACGTTGTGTACATCGAACCCCTGAACGCAGACACGATAGCCAAGATAATCGAGAAGGAGAAGGTCCAGGGCATACTCTCAGGCATGGGCGGGCAGACGGCGCTCAACCTCTGCTCGGAGCTCTCAGAGAACGGCACCCTCCAACGGCTCGGGGTCGAGCTGCTCGGCAGCCAGCCTCGGGCGATATCCCTATCAGAGGACCGCGAGCTCTTCAGGAAGACCATGCTCGAGTTGGGGGAACCCATCCCCAAGAGCAAGACCGCCAACTCGATCGAGGGATCTAGGGAGGCCGTGGTGGAGATAGGAGGATATCCAGTGCTCATCCGGCCTACCTTCACCCTCGGGGGCACGGGCGGAGGCATCGTGCATGACGACGCCGAGCTGGTCGATGTCGTCGGGAGGGGGCTGGCGTACTCGCGCATAAGACAGGTCCTGGTCGAGGAGAGCGTGGTCGGCTGGAAGGAGTTCGAGTACGAGGTCATGAGGGACTCGAACGACAGCTGCATCATCGTCTGCAACATGGAGAACCTCGACCCGATGGGCATACACACGGGCGAGAGCATCGTGGTTGCCCCTGCGCAGACACTCAGCGACCGGGACCATCAGATGCTCAGACGCGCGACCATCAAGGTCATAAGGGCGCTTGGGATCGAAGGAGGGGCGAACATCCAGTTCGCCGTGCACCCGAACACCGGAGAGTACAGAGTGATCGAGGTCAACCCCAGGGTGTCCAGGAGCTCTGCCCTGGCTTCGAAGGCGACCGGATACCCCATCGCCAGGGTGGCCGCCAAGATCGCGGTCGGGAGGACCCTTGACGAGATACCGAACGCCATCACCGGCAAGACATGCGCAGCCTTCGAGCCGTCGATAGACTATGTGGTCGTGAAGATACCGAGGTGGCCCTTCGACAAGTTCAGAACGGTTGACAGGCGCCTCGGCACGCAGATGAAGAGCACGGGAGAGGTGATGGCAATCGGCCGCAACTTCGCCGAGGCGCTCATGAAGGCGGTCAGGTCCCTGGAGATAGGCCGCATAGCCCTCGAACCTGAGAGATGGGACGACGATGCTCTCAGGCAGGGGCTCGTAGAGCCGACGGATACGAGGCTGTTCATGGTCGCGGAGGCCCTGAGGAGAGGATGGGCTGTGGAAGACCTCTGCGGACTGATAAAGTGGGACCAGTTCTTCGTCACCAAGATGAAGGAGATTGTCGAAACTGAGAAGAGGCTGGGAGAGGGACATCTCGAGAAGACTCTAGTCGAGGCGAAGAGGCTCGGCTTCGGAGACGATTACATATCGTATCTCACGGGCAAGGAGGAACGGACCGTGAGGAACCTGAGACGATCGATGAACCTCGGCGCTACCTTCAAGATGGTCGACACTTGCGCCGCCGAATTCGAGGCGGAGACTCCATACTTCTACTCCACGTTCGAGTCCGAGTGTGAGGCGAGGACATCCCAGAGGAAGAAGGTCATAGTGGTCGGAGCAGGCCCGATCAGGATAGGGCAGGGCATAGAGTTCGACTACTGCTGCGTACACGGGGCTCTGGCCCTGCGGGAGGAGGGCATGGACTCGATCATAGTCAACAACAACCCCGAGACGGTCTCCACCGATTTCGACGTGTCCTGCAGGTTGTAATTCGAGCCCATCACGGTCGAGGACGTCCTCAATGTCATCGACAAGGAGGATGCCGCCGGCATCATACTGCAGTTCGGAGGACAAACGGCCATCAACCTTGCGCTCCCTCTCCAGAAGGAGCTGAAGAACAGGAAGACCAGGATTCTGGGCACCTCCCCCGAATCCATAGACCTCGCTGAGGACAGGAAGAAGTTCTCGAAGCTGATGGACGACCTGGGCATAAGTCAGCCGAAGTCCGGCACCGGGTTCTCCTTCGATGAGGTCAAGAGCCTCGCGAGCGAGATAGGCTATCCTGTGCTCATCCGCCCTAGCTATGTCCTGGGAGGACGCGCGATGGAGATAGTCTACAAGGAGTCTGAGCTGGAGACCTACATGCGCAGCGCGGCTAAGGTCTCGAAGAAGCACCCCATCCTGGTCGACAAGTATCTCGATCACGCGATAGAGATTGATGTGGACGCGGTCTCCGATGGCAAGGACGTGTACATAGGCGGCATCATGGAGCACATCGAGGAGGCGGGTGTCCACTCGGGCGACGCGACCATGGTGCTTCCGCCCCAGACCCTCGGGCCGGACGTCGTCAAGCAGGTCAAGAGCATCACCAAACGAGTCGCGCTGGCCATCAACACCATCGGTCTGATGAACCTGCAGCTGGCGTACAAGGACGGCGAGATATTCATGCTCGAAGCGAACCCGCGGGCGAGCAGGACCGTGCCCATCATCTCGAAGGCCACGGGCGTCCCGCTCGCGAAAGTGGCATCGAAGGTGATGCTCGGTAAGAGCCTCAAGGAGCTAGGACTCAAGGGCGATGCGAGGATAGGCCACGTGGCGGTCAAGGCCTCGGTGTTCCCGTTCCTGAAGCTTCCAGGAGTGGACAGCATCCTGGGCCCTGAGATGAGATCGACAGGGGAGGTCATGGGGATAGACGAGGAGTATCCGGCAGCAGTGTGGAAGGCACTTGTAGCCTCTGGCCAGAAGCTGCCGAGGCAGGGCAGTGCGTACATCAGCGTCAGGGACGAAGACAAGCCCTCAGCAGTCAGACTTGCGAAGCGCCTCAAGGCCATGGGGTTCCGCATCTTCGCGACTGAGGGCACCGCGGACGCGCTCAGGGGCAACAGGATCGAATCGACCATGGTCTTTCGCATATCGGAGCATGGCTCGCCCGATGCGCTGAGCTTGATGAGGGCAGGTGAAGTCCAGCTCGTGGTCAATACTCCGACAGAGTCCTCGGGCGCAAGGAGAGACGGTTACATGATGAGGCGGTTGGCGGTGGAGCTGGAGATACCGTTCTTCACGACGATGCAGGGCGCGAAGGCGGCGGTCATGGCGATGGAGCACGCGTCCAAGAACGATATGACTGTCAACGACCTCTCCGTATTCCACGAGCGGAAATAGGTCGACTCAAGACAGCAGGTATGCCCTTGTTCTAGACCTGAACAGACCCCAGAGGCCTACTTCTTGGAGGGCCTCAGGGAATCGTATGCGACCTTTGCCCCCTTCCTTCCTGAGAGGAGCATCGACCCGAAAGTCGGACCCATCCTGGGAAGGCCGAAGGTCGTGGAAACTGCCATGCCCGTGACGATCAGTCCGGGGTGGCAGAAACCGCTGTGCCGAACGACTTCGTCCTCGCTCTTCTCTATCCACATGGCCCCGAAGCCGGGCACCTTGTAGATGCCCCTCTCCTCCAGCTTCCTGACCACGCACGCGTCATGCCCAGTCGCGTCAATCACGACCTTTGACTCCAGAGCGATGGGATCGACCATGCTGATTGCCTTCGGAAGGGTCGAGGCGGAGGTCCAGTTGACCACCACGCCCGCCACTCTGTTCTTCTCCCTGAGGACGACATCGTCGAATGAGACCATGTTGAGTATGCCCGCGCCTGCCTCGCACGCCGCAGCTATCAGTTTGGAGCAAATGAGCGGGCCAGGGACACCGTACAGGCCCTTCTCGAACTGCTTGTACTTCACGCCTAGCTCGTCCAGGATCCTCTCAGCAGGGGATCTTATCGTGACCGTGTTCATGAAGAACCCGCCGAGCCAGAAACCACCTCCAAGATGGGGATTCCTCTCGACCACCAGCACATTCACCTTCTTCTTGGCGAGATCGAGGGCGGCCATGAGCCCGCTTGGCCCTCCCCCGACGATTATGACATCGGCACGCGAGAATGATTCCATATCCTCTGCGAACTGGGAGATTATCGCGCTGGTTACCGAACTCTCCATCGACTTCCCGGATCTCACCATGCACAAGCACCAGACTGTGGGGTTCGCCAATCTGCTCCGCGAATATAAGGGTTGTTGTTTGACCCACGTCCAGACTGTTCGTCAGAGGTCCTTAGGAGTAAGGGATAACGGATATCCCACCGCAGGATGTATCTTCACGTGCGGAGCGGAGCTGGAATCTTGTCAACGCCCCGCGACCAATAGGCCCTGGCTCCGCTCCCACTTGATCAAGAGGTGCTCAAGGTGACGATCGACCCGATATGCAAGATGGAAGTGGACCCGAAGACTGCTAAATGGAAATCGATTCACAACGGAATGGAATACTACTTCTGCGCTCCGGGGTGCAAGAAGGCTTTCGACAAGGACCCGGCGAAGTACGTCTGAGCGATTGACGCCCTCGTCATCCAATCGCAGCTAGTGCGAGTGGGCCACTGCCTCGGGCTCCTGAATGATGGGCCTGATATTGCCAGCAGAGCGCTTCAGCTTCTCGTACTTCTCCCTGTAGAGCTTCTCGCACACGCTGCAGCAGAGATAGTGGTACTTGCCA
Organism: Thermoplasmata archaeon; assembly: GCA_041559015.1. Taxonomy (GTDB): domain Archaea; phylum Thermoplasmatota; class Thermoplasmata; order UBA10834; family UBA10834; genus COMBO-56-21. The sequence continues at coordinate 9,438 of JBFFED010000024.1, forward strand.
TCCAGCTTAATCTTGACGCCCTCATCCTTCATCATGTGCCCGCAGTAATAGCACCGGATCATCAGGCCCGCCTCGTCGGTGAGCGCCGCTCTCGGGCTCTCCTTCGGGACCTTCATGACCATCGAGTTGTCCATGCGCAGTATCTCAGGCACCTGGGAGAGGGATTCGAGGAACTTCTGGTACTTCGACTGGTTGTAGAACGACAGTACGCACAGGACCCTGGAGTCCGACAGCACGTAGATCTGCCTGACAATCTCCTCGTCCTTAATCCTGTCAACGACTTTGCCAATGTCCACAGGCTTCGACTCGAGCAGCAAAGCCACTGATATCTGTCCCAGCACCTCCGCATCCAGCATGATCGAGTAACCTCTGATGAGACCCACGTCCACCATAGCCTGCACTCTCGAGCTAACTGTGGGCGTGCTAACGCCTATCCTTGACGAGATGTCCCTGAAAGAGGCGCGGCCATCCCTCTGCAGCTCACGGAGTATCTTCCTGTCGACTTCGTCGAGATTCAGGCTCATGGTTGCATACTAGCGAGTGGTATGGGATATCCTTTGCACTTGAAAGGTACGGGTGGTAAGACCAGTACGAGCGTAAACATAGTCAATCAAGCGGTATTGCAGTCTGGTGCGAAACCCCTTCGGTTCTCCCCGCTTGTGGCCTCTTCCCAGTGGAATGGATGTGAAGTCGTCGGTGATAAACGAGGCATGCCCCGGGGTGTGGAGATCTCACAGGGGCATTGTAGAATCCGAATCCTCCTGTCCTAGGAGGACTTCCAGAACACAAACACACCAACTGCGGCCGCCCAGAGCAACAGTCCCAACCACCACAGCGGCGAGGCGAGGAGCGCAAGGCCGACGAACCAGACAGCACCCGCTGCCACCAGCACGAGAGTGGCCACCAAAGAGGCATCGAACCTGCACCCCTTCTCAAATGCGAACTTGCCGGAGCTGGAACGCGGGAGAGCCACAGCCGGGGGCCCCGACGGACCACCTGGAATCGCCATTTCGTCACCAGATGCCAATGGCCACATGGGATACATGAGAGCATGCAAGGTCTTCCGTTGTCCATGCGCCACACAATTCAGGAGGGATGTTCCCTGTCGTGCCCCATTGCGAGGACGATGTATAGCCCCACGACAACGAAGATGCCTCCGACAACTATCGCCACGCCTGGAATCTCATCCGGCAGGAGGAAGTAGGCCAGTATTGAAGCACCGACAGGCTCTCCTAGCACGCTGGTAGAAATGAGGTGCGCCGGGAGCTTCTTGAGCGCGTAGTTGAACATCGTATGGCCGAGTATGGTCGGGAAGATCGCCATGAGGAGGAAAAGAAGAAGCTCCCGAGGAGCTGTGACGACCAGGGGGTCCCCCGCGAAGCCTCCGGCCACGAACAGGAGGACGGCCGAGAGACCGTACACCGAGAAGGCGTAGGGGGCGATGTCGATTGTCTGCCTGGCTACCCTTCCCGAGAGGAAGTAGATGCCTGCGCATATGCCGCCCACGAATGCGAAGAGGTCCCCCAACAGGGTCCCGGCACCCACGGAGTAGTCGGCCACTGAGATCACAATCACCCCGGAGAACGCGACCACGATCCCGACCACGGCAATCCGCTTCACCTTATCGTGCAAGAGGAAGTGCGAGACGGCAGCCACGAAGATTGGATGCGAGGTCACCAGAATTACGGAAGTCGCGACCAATGTGAGCGTGAGGGACACAACCCAGAAGCCGAAGTGAAGAGCCAACGCCACCCCGCTCAGCACGACGAGGAGCGTCTCCCTCCTATTGAAAGCCCTGATGCTCGAGAGTCCTCCTGTCCAGAGCAAGTAGGGCAGGAGCAGGGCGCAGGTGAACGCGAGCCTGTAGGCGGCAAGCACGAACGGGTCCGTCTCGCTCCACTTGATGAGGACGGAGGCAACCGAGACGGATACCATGGCCGTCACGATGGCGAAGTAGGCCCTGCGGGTGTCACTCATCGCAGCCATAGTCTCCTAACCCCTGGGACGTCGCCCTACCGCCCCACCGGCCTAGTAAATCGTGACTCCCTTAACTCCTTTCGCCTGCCGGATCGCGGGTATGAGGTCTGCGGGTACCTGGCTCTCAGTGACTATGAACAGCTTCGGTTCCTCTGAGGTCATCGGGTCATCGACTATTGCCTGCCGGATGCTTATGTTGCCCTTGGAAAGGATCTCGGCGACAGCGGAGATAATCCCAGGCTCGTGGGCGTTCATGGGTACGATCTCGATCGCGCTCCAGCCCATGGCGGAGGCTGCGTTCTTCAGGTGGTTCGTCGGAAGCAGCTGGGAGAAGAACCGCATGAGCGTCGGATCGGACTTTATCGTCTCGACCGTCGACTTCACGACCCTCCTGTCGACTCCGGCGGCCCGCGCGAGCGCGGAGTCCGCTATCTGGACATCGCCGCACATGACCTGGTCCCTGTCTATGCGAAGGCCGTACTTGAGGAGATATCTGGCCACCTTCGCCTGGGACGGGTACTTGTCGAAGTAATTCGCTATCTTGTCCCACATACTATCGGATGATTACATGTGTACAGTAATAGATAAGTATTGCGTCTATTGTACGCCTTCGCACCGTCATCCAGCAGCAAGGGCCTTATATCACGAGCTACATGGCGACTTACATTGACACAGAATAGCACGGTATGCGTTCGGTGAGCAAATGCTTGGCAAGACCATCAGACTGCGACGGATCTTCGACAGGGCTTCGGGGAGGACCGTCATAGTACCAATGGACCACGGGATATCGCTCGGGCCCGTGAGGGGCGTAGCGGACATCAGGGCCACGGTTGACAAGGTCGCCGAGGGGGGCGCTTCGGCTGTGGTCATCCACAAGGGTCTTGTTCCTTACGCAGGCGATGCCATAGGCGGCAAGCTCGCGCTCATAGTCCACATATCCGCGAGCACATCCATGTCATCGGACACCAACTACAAGAGGCTCGTCGCCAGCGTACCTGACGTCGCGGCCATCGGCGCGGACGCGGTCTCGATACACTGCAACATCGGGGGCGGGCGCGAGGACGACATGATCTCCGACTTCGGGATGGTCTCGGACGAGTGCAGGGCGATGGGACTGCCCTTGCTGGCGATGTGCTACCCGAGGGGGCCGAATGTGAAGGACCAGTTCGACGTCGAGGCAGTCAAGCACGCGGCCAGGGTAGCCGCTGAGCTCGGCGCAGATGTGGTCAAGACGAACTACACAGGCTCGGTGGACTCCTTCAGGGAGGTCGTGAGGGCCACACCCATACCAGTTGTCATAGCCGGAGGCCCAAAGGCCAAGTCCCAGGATGAGGTCCTGGGCATGGTCCACGACGCCATGCAGGCAGGGGCGAAGGGCGTGTCCATCGGCAGGAATGTGTTCGAGCACGACGATGTCGTCGCGATGACGAAGGCTCTGTCAAGGATAGTTCTCGAAGGCATGCGACCCGGGGAAGCATATAGGCGGTGATCACCTGATAGACCGCCAGATATGGGTTGGCGCCCTATTCCAGCCCAGTAGTGAAGACAGGAAGAGAATCGTGCTCTCCGCGCTGGAGAACGGTTTCGACACGGTCGTGCTCGAGAAGAAGGACTCTCGGCTGACCGAGTTGGGTAGGTTCAGAGCACTCGTCCTCGACAAGAACGAGTTCAAGGAGGACGGCGAGATCGTAGGCCACCTGATCGAGATTAAGACCAAGGAGGACGAGCTGAAGGCGAAGAAGCTCGCAGAGAAGCACACGACGGTAGTCATCCACGCGAAGGACTGGAAGGTCATCCCCCTCGAGAACCTGATAGTGCACTTCCAGGGCTCGGGCTCGAAGCTGATGATGCTCGCGAGGAACACGAAGGAGGCGAAGCTGTTCTTCGAGACGATGGAGCTGGGAGCGGACGGCGTGCTCATGGTCCCCGACCGGACGGAGGAACTGGGTGAGCTGAGGAAGCTCCTGGAGGAGCGCTCGCCCAAGCTGGAGCTCAGGGACGGCAAGATCATCACCCTCAGGCAGCTCGGACTGGGGGACAGGGTGTGTATAGACACCTGCTCAATGATGACTCTTGGAGAGGGGATGCTCATAGGGAACACATCCTCGTGTCTGTTCCTCATACACTCGGAGACGATGGAATCGGAATACGCGGCCTCCAGACCGTTCAGGGTGAACGCAGGCCCAGTCCATGCTTACATTCTGATGCCCGACGGCAGCACCAGATACCTGTCCGAGCTGTCGGGCGGGGACGAGGCGCTCGTGGTCGGTGCCGATGGGCATACGAGGAAGGTCATAGTCGGGAGAACCAAGGTCGAGAGGAGGCCGTTGCTGCTCATCGAGGCGGACTTGGACGGCGAGAGGTTCTCCACGATCGTGCAGAACGCGGAGACGATAAGGGTGTACTCCTCTGGCAAGGTCGTATCCGTGTCAAAGCTAAAGGTTGGCGACGCCATCACGCTTCGGCTGGAACGGGGCGGGAGGCATTTCGGGATGTATGTCAAGGAGAGCATACAGGAGAAGTAGATGACTCATCTTGTCGTGTCGCTGGTGGAGAACGATCCTGCCAGGGTGGCGGGTTCGGCCCAGGCCGCCTTCGAGTCCGGGGCGGACCTGGTAGAGGTCAGGCTGGACCATGTCAAGGGCCTGACCGCATCGAAGGTGAAGGACATCAGGCACGCGTTGCGCGGGCCTGCGATAGCGACGCTGCGGTCGGAAAGGGAAGGAGGCAGGTCCAAGCTCGGCAAGAGCGCGAGGGAGGACATGCTCCTCAAGGTCTCGGAGGCTGGTTTCGAGTACATAGACCTGGAGCTCGGCAGAGACGCCTCCGTCCTCGAGGCAATACAGGAGGAGGACTGGCGCCCGCGCGTGATAGTCTCCAGACATTTCACGAAACCTGTCTCGAAGAGCGCCGTCCAGAGCGCCCTGAGGTCCGCCCTCGAACAGGGGGATATCGCCAAGGTCGCGATGGCATGCGAGGATGCCGCTGATGCGCTCATGCTCGCGCAGATAGGTCTCGACCTCTCGAAACGGCGGAAGAGGTTCTCACTGATAGGCATGGGGCACCAAGGACAACTGACAAGGGCATGCGCTGGTGCCATCGGGTCGGAGCTGGTCTACGCCTCTCTCCCAGGTAAGGAGGCGGCCCCTGGCCAGATGGAGGCAGGACTGCAGGCAGCCCTGCTCAAGGAAGGCTCTGTCCTGCTGGGTCTGGTAGGACACCCCGTGTCGCACTCGGTCTCCAAGCCGATGCAGGAGGCGGCTCTCGCCAGGGCAGGCCTGCGTGGGATCTACCTTCCCCTCGACTTCCCGGAGCGCACATTCGACCGCGCGGCTTTGAAGACTCTTCGCGCGCTCGGACTCAAGGGCCTGAACGTCACGATACCCCACAAGTGGAAGGCGTTCGAGATGTCCCAAAGGCGGGGGGAGAACGCGAAGGCCACCGGGGCCGTCAACACGCTGAACTTCCGAGGTACGGTCGCCTACGGAGAAAACACTGATGTAAACGGATTCTCCAGGTTACTTGACGGAAAAATGACTATCACCAGAGGGCTCAAGACCCTCGTGGTCGGAGCTGGGGGAGCGGCCCGCGCCGTGGCCTACGTCCTCACTGAGCGGGATGCCCGTCTGTCCGTGCTCGACAAGGAGAAGAAACGGGCGCGCGCGCTAGCGAGGATGTTCCGAGCAAGAGCAGTCACCTGGGGCCAGCTCCGGAGGGAGCGAGCGGAGTTCGACCTGATAGTGAACTGCTCCCCCATCGGAATGAAGGGCCTGCCAGGCAATCCGGTCAAACCGTGGCTGCTCGGACCAGGCAAGAACTACATCGACATCATATTCAACCCTCCGGCGACGGAGGCGATGAAGGAGACAGAGAGTAAGGGCGGCAGAGCGCTCGGCGGACTGGAGATGCTGGTGCAGCAGGGTGCCGAATCGTTCCGCATCTGGACCGGCATCGAGCCGGACATCGAGGCCATGCGAGAGGCTGCCAGGAGCGCGCTGAAATGATCGGCAGGGCAGCATGCAGAGGGGCCGCAACCATCGTCAACGCAATCGCGACCGGCAGGGGGGCTGCGTTCGGGATCACGCTCGAGACCGACGCGGTCGTGGAACTCAGCAGCGGCACCGGTGAGATCGTCCTTGCAGGGTCCTCTGAGGGTGGAGACCTGGTCGCCAGCTGTGTCCGCTCAGTGGCCTCGAAGGCTCCGGGAAGCCCCGACGTGCACGGCGAGGTGCACGTCAAGTCGGAGATACCGATCTCCAGGGGACTGAAGAGCAGCAGCGCAGTGTCGAACGCGGTGGTGTTAGCGTCCAACAGGGCGCTGGGTGTTGGCCTCTCGGACATGGACCTCGTGCTGACGGGGATCGAGGAGTCCATCAAGGCAGGGGTCACGATAACGGGCGCCTTCGACGACGCATCGGCGTGCTACTTCGGCGGCGTGGTGGCGACCGACAACAGGGCATTCACGATACTTCAGAGGGCGAGGATGGACCCGGACCTGAACGTACTCCTCCATGTGCCTGACCGACGCATCTCCAAAGCCAGCGTCAAGGACCTGGACTTCAGCCCCATCAGGAAGGACGTCGAGAAGGCCTTCGAGCTCGCGCTCGCGGGAGACCACCTGAAAGCGATGGAGTTGAACTCGAGGGCTTACTCAAAGGTGCTGGACGTCTCAGAGGAGGTCGCCCAGGATGCCAGGAGGAACGGGGCGCTCGCGGCTGGGATATCTGGCACAGGGCCGGCAACCGCGATAGTCTGCGAGCCCTCCGCGGTCGGGAAGATCACGGGAGCCCTCGAGAAGCACGGGGGGACCGTCCTGCGCGCGCACATCAATGACACCCCGGCGACGGAGGTGGTCCCACGGCTGTTGTAGTCAGGCCCTCGGTACCTAGAGGCGCGGTCTCAGCCCCGCCCTCGAAGTCTTACACTCACAGGGCCATGGTGCTCGGGGCCCTCTCGCATTCACACCTCGTACTCAAGAACCCATTGATCTCCGAGGACACGAAGGCGACGTTGGATGCGCTCTTCGCAATGGGGGCTGAGATAGGCAAGCGCTCGGACGGCCTGATGATATACTGTGAGGAGCTCAGGGGCGCCCCCGGCACCGTTGACGCGCGCAACTCAGGGACGACGATGAGATTGATGGCTGGTGTCGCATCCCTACTCGGAAGCACTACCACGCTCACGGGAGACGAGTCACTCGTCAGGAGGCCCATGGCGCCTCTGGTCGACGCGCTCAGGCAGCTAGGGGCGAGGTGTGAGTATCTGGGCACGAAGGGGACCCCGCCCCTGAGGATAATGGGCCCAATCACCAAGGGCGAGGCAATCTTGGCGGGCGATGTGAGCTCGCAATTCGTGTCGTCGCTGCTCATAGCATGCACCCAGAAGCATGGAGATACCACCATCAGGCTGGGATCCCCGTTGAGGTCGCGGCCATATGTGGACATCACGCTCGAGATGATAAGAGCCTTCGGGGGCGCCGTAGACGAATCACCCGAAGGATTCCATGTGAAGGGCACACAGCGCCTGTCCAGAGACGAATACTCCGTGCCTGGGGATTTCTCATCGGCCGCGTTCCCGCTCGCAGCGGCCGCAATCACCGGCGGCGAGGTGACGGTGCGCGGGCTCGAATTGAGGTCGCCTCAGGGAGACAGGGCGATAGTCGACCTGCTGTCCGCCTTCGGGGCCGAGGTCTCCCGTGATTCGAACGGGGTGAAGGTCTTCGGGGGGAAGCTGCAGGGCGCGGAGATCGACGTGAGGCACACTCCCGACCTGTTCCCGATTCTCGCCGTCATGGGATCTGTCGCCGAGGGCACGACCACGATCACCGGTGGACAGAACCTGAGGCACAAGGAGAGTGACAGGATAGAGTCCGTCACCCGCTTCCTGAGCAACATGGGAGCGAACATCACCCCAACGAATGACGGATGCGTGGTCAGAGGCATCCGCAAGCTCCGCGGGGCAACTGTCCAGACGATGGGGGACCACAGGGTCATGATGGCCGCAGCGGTCGCCGGACTCGCCTGCGACTCAGAGACCAGGATAGAGGACGATAGCTCGTTCAGCGTGTCGTACCCTGGATTCATCTCAGACATGCACCAGCTCGGGTGCCGCTTGGAGGTGAGGCGGTGAACGAGTTCGGGAAGTGCTTCAAGGTCGGGATATTCGGGTCCAGCCACGGCCCCTGCGTCGGTGCCAAGGTCGAGGGGTGCCCAGCGGGCTCGAAGATATCTGAGGCCGCGATCCAGATAGAGCTCGACAGGCGGTCACCAGGGAAGGGGCCTGTCTCCACGCCGAGGAAGGAGAGGGACAGGCTGGAGATACTCTCCGGGGTACGGAATGGAAAGGCCACCGGGGGGCCCATAGTGGGGCTCGTCAAGAACTTGGACAAGGATTCGTCGGCGTACGATTCCTTCTTACGGGTCCCTAGACCCGGGCACGCGGATTACCCCGCGATGGTGAAGTACGCAGGGCACCACGACCATCGCGGGGGCGGCCAGTTCTCTGGGAGGATGACCGCGGGCCTCGTCATCGGAGGGGCGATTGCGAGACAGGTCCTGGAGAAGAATGGGGTCTCAGCCCTCGCGCAGACCGTCCAGATAGGCGGAGTGTCGCTCAAGAAGGATGTCCCGTTCAGCATCGCGGAGAAGATAGTCAGGGCGAACCCAGTGGGGTGCGCGGACAGGGACACTGCGGAGCTGATGAAGGACGAGATAGTCCGCGCGCACGATGAGAAGGACAGCGTCGGTGGCATCATCAGGTGCACTGTTCTCGGTCTCCCGGTGGGCATTGGCGAACCGTTCTTCTGGTCGGTTGAGAGCGCCGTCTCGGCGATGATGTTCTCCATTCCCGGCGTCAAGGGGGTCGAGTTCGGATCAGGGTTCAGGTGCGCTTCGATGAAGGGCAGCGAGCACAACGATCCTTTCGCGGTAAGAGGCGGCAGGATAGTCACCAAAACCAACAATGCGGGCGGCATCCTGGGCGGCCTCACGGACGGCATGCCGGTGGATTTCAGAGTCGCCTTCAAGCCGACCTCATCCATCGCAAGGCCGCAGATGAGCGTCGATGTAGGATCCAAGAAACCAGTCCAGCTGGAGATCAAAGGCCGGCACGACCCGTGCATAGTCCCCAGGGCCGTGCCCGTGGTCGAGAACTCGGCGGCCGCAGTTGTCCTGGACCTCATGCTCCAAGGGAGGATGCTATGACCAAGCGCGAGCTGGAAGCCCTGAGGGAGGAGATACTGAGAATCGACAGAGACATTGTCGAACTCGTCCTGCGGAGACAGGAGGCGGCGGACGAGATCGGCCGCGTCAAGTCCAAGGATGGGCTTCGATTGAGGGATAGCTCTCGGGAGAAGAAGATCATCCGTGGTTACGAGGATAGGGCGAGGGCGCTCGGCCTGGATTCTGTGGTCGGCCGGAAGGTCGCAGAGCTCATGGTATCTCTCTCGGTCTCTGAGCAGAGGAAGAAGAAGCTCAAGCCGCTGAAGCACAAGCGGGCGCTTGTCGTCGGGGGCGCGGGCAGAATGGGAGAATGGACATGTCGTATGCTCTCGACCCGAGGGGCGGATGTCCATGTTGTGGACCCTCGGAGGAGGCTCGAGGGATACAGGAACCTGAAGAGGCTTCCAGCATCGCTCGACCAGTTCGAGGTCACAGTCATCGCAAGTCCACTGGGGTTATGCCCCAAAGACCTGGACGCGGTGCTCGCGCTGCACCCGAAGGGGATGGTATTCGACCTGTGCAGCGTCAAGGCGCACATCGCGTCGAAGCTGCGCTCTGCGGCCGCTCAAGGGTCCAGGGTCACCAGCGTCCATCCGATGTTCGGCCCGAACGCTCCATCGCCGAGGGCGAGGAATGTCGTGATATGCAGATGCGGGTCACCAGAGGCAGACAGGATGGCATTCGAGCTATTCTCATCGGAAGGGGCAGATGTCAGCACGATCGACCTAGAAGCACACGACGAACTCATGGCGTATGTCCTCGGCCTCTCGCATCTGTGCACCATGTTGTTCTCCGGGACCCTCGCGAGATCGGGCAGAAGACCGGAGGACCTGAGAGCCGTCCAGGGGCCCTCATTCGCGAGGCTCTTCAAGACAGCGACTGAACTCTCGAGCGAGAGCAGAAGGATCTATCACGACATCCAGGCTCTCAACCCGAACACGAGACACCTGGTGACCACCATGGAGGAGGTTCTGAGGGAGCTCAGGAAAGCATCCCTCGACTCCGACCCAGACAAGTTCAGGCATGTCATGGACTCGAACGGACGATATCTAGAGGTGAGCTGAGGATGACGAAGAGGAAGGCGGCTATACTCGGATCCAGCGGGATGATAGGACAGAGGTTCGCGCATATGCTCCACGAACATCCATATTTCGAGGTCACTGCGTACTGCGCATCTGACAGGTCGGAGGGCAAGAGACTGTCTGAGGTGTGGAGATTGAGCGACGTCGAGCTCGATCCCCGGCTGGGCAAGAGCACGATAGCCTCGACGGATCCCCAGGAGCTGGCTCATGGCGGCGTCGAGGTCGTCTTCAGCGGGCTGCCCTCAGAAGTGGCGGGCCCTGTAGAGGACCATTGCGCAGAGGCGGGCATGGCGGTGTTCTCTAACGCTGCCTCGCACAGGATGGAGCAGGACACTCCCATCCTCCTGCCCGAGGTCAATGCAGGACACCTCGCCTCGGTCGAGGCACAGAAGAAGAGGCGCAAGAAGCACGGGTTCGTGGTCACCAACGCTAACTGCTCGGTCACAGGGCTGGCGCTCGTGCTGAAGCCTCTTATAGACTCTTTCGGGGTCGACGACGTCGATGTCGCGACCTACCAGGCGCTCTCAGGCGCTGGATACCCTGGGGTTCCTGCCATGGACATACTCGGAAACGTACTCCCGCACATCAAGAACGAAGAGGAGAAGATGTCCGTAGAGGGCAAGAAGATCCTTGGTGGCTTCGAAGACGGCAGGTTCATCGATCCTCCAATCACGATATCTGCTAGCTGCGCGAGGGTGAACGTGAGGGACGGCCATCTCGAAGCTGTCTTCGTAAGAGGCGGGAGGATGCCCAGCATTGAGGAGATAACCGATGCTCTCGCCGGGTTCAGGGCGAAACCCCAGGAGCTGAGGCTCCCGAGCGCACCCGATAAACCGATAATAGTCAGGAGCGAGCCAGACAGGCCCCAGCCTTTGCTGGACAGCTATGCCGGGACACCCGAGCGTGCCAGGGGCATGGCGGCGACGGTCGGCCGGATCAGGCTGGACAAAGGCCTCTTGAGGTTCTACATGCTCTCTCACAACACGATCAGGGGTGGCGCGGGTGGCTCCGTTCTGAACGCCGAACTCTCATTCAAGGAGGGACTCATCTGAGCGACGGCAAGAAGAAGACGAGTGGGACCGTGAAGAAGAGTTACGACGAGATACGTGAGAAGATCGCCCGCGGAGAGGTCGCTGTCATGACCGCGCAGGAGTTCAAGGGGTTCGTGAAGGCCAACGGTGTCAAGAAGGCGGCCAAGGAGGTCGATGTGGTCACCACGGGCACCTTCGGGGCCATGTGCTCCTCCGGCGCTTACTTCAACTTCGGCCATTCCGATCCCCCGATCAAGATGAACAGGGTCTGGCTCGACGGCATACCTGCGTACGCAGGACTCGCAGCCGTGGACGCATACCTAGGCGTGACCGAACTCGACGAGTCGAATAACATGCTCCACGGCGGAGCGCATGTCATCGAGGACCTGGTGAAGGGCAAGGCGGTACGCCTGAAGGCCACTGCCTACGGCACCGACTGCTACCCACGGAAGGAGATAGACACATACGTCAGTCTCAAGACCATCAACCAAGCGGTCCTGATGAACGTCAGGAACTGCTATCAGAACTACGCAACCGCCACGAACTCGTCCCAGAGGACGCTCTACACATACATGGGCAAACTCCTGCCAGAGTTCGGCAACGCGACCTACAGCAGCGCAGGGGACATATCGCCGCTCATGAACGACCCCTACTACAGGACCGTCGGGATAGGCACGAGGATATTCCTGGGCGGGGCGCAGGGGTTCGTCATCTGGGAGGGGACGCAGTTCAACCCGGGCGTGCCGAGGACCCCGGATGGGGTCCCCAAGAGGCCTGCGGGCTCGCTAGCGGTGATAGGCGACCTGAAGCAGATGTCTCCCGACTTCGTGCGCGGACTGACTTTCACAAGATACGGGTCGTCCCTCGGCCTGGGGATAGGCGTGGCGATACCCATCCTGGACGAGGACATGGCCCGAAACTGCGCCGTAACCAACGACCGGATAGTCACCGCGGTGTTCGACTACGCCCAGGCATCAAGGTCCAGAGAGGTAGTCAAAGAGGTCACATACGCGGAGTTGATGTCAGGCGAGATAGAGCTCAGGGGCAAGCAGGTGCCGACATCGTCCCTGTCGAGCATGTACAAGGCGAGGCAGATATCCGAGGCCCTCAAGAACCAGGTGCTCAAGGGGGACTTCATGATAGAGCGGCCTGTCCAGAACTTCTCCATGGATCGCGTGTTCAGGGGGCTCGAGGTAAGGTCAGAGAAGGAGGCGATGTGATTGAAGACAAAGGTAGTGCTGAACTTCAGCCCTGACGCTGCCAACCAGCCCATCACGCACAACCTGATCGCGAAACATCACCTGCTCGTGAACATACTGAGGGCAGAGATAGACGAGATAGGGGGCAAGATGGTGCTCGAGCTCTCAGGGAAGGCCGACGACATCAGGGGAGGAGTAGACTACCTCAAGTCCAACGGTGTCAGCGTCAGGCCGATCAAGGAGGGCGTCCGCAGAGACGACGAGGTCTGCACGCACTGCGGGATGTGCGTGTCCATCTGTCCGACGAAGGCCCTGGCGTTCGACCCCAAGACGAGGAAGGTCGTGTTCACGGAAGAGAAGTGCGTGGCCTGCGGAGTGTGCATAGACGCGTGCCCGCCGAGGGCCATGGAGATCCTCATATGAGCGAGTTCGTCACCGCGAAGCTGGAGATCGGAGAGACCGCCGCGACGATAGGGGCGGAGCGCATGTACGTCGACGGAGCAGTGGAAGCCATCAAAGCCGCCCGGGAGGAGATCGAACGGCTCGTCCGGAAGGACAGATTCTTCCTGACGACCATGGAGCCATACCACCCCGCGACTGAGAGCAGCGGAGTAGTCAAGCGCATGTGCGAGGCCGCAAAGGCGGCAGGTGTTGGCCCGATGGCGACTGTTGCCGGAGCCATAGCCCAGGAGGCCCTCGAGGCGATGCTCTCAAAGGGCTGCATGCACGCCTGGGTCGACAACGGGGGTGACATCGCCATAAGGGTGGAGAGGCCAGTCATGGTAGAGGTCTTCCACGAGCCTGACGCGGCGAGCGCGTTCGCCCTAGAACTCGAGAACACTGGGAAACCGCTGGGGATATGTTCGTCCAGCGGAACGCTCGGCCACTCCATAAGCTTCGGGAACGCAGACATCGTGGTCGCGATTGCCCGTGACGCTGTGCTCGCTGACGCCCTGGCGACCGCGATAGGAAACAACGTCTCGGGGCCCGGCTCCCTCAAGGGGTGTTTCGAGCCGTTCACCGAGATCCATGGCTTCCATGGGGGCATAGCCATGGCCGGGGGAGAGGTGGCCATCCATGGCGCCATACCGAGGCTGGTCGAGGTCGAGCACAACCCTGAAAGAATAACCTCGCACAGCTTGATGCCAGCATCCAAGTTCGCCGGTTCATCGAAGAAGGCCGGTGAGGTGAGACCCTGAAGATAATGAAGTACGGGGGCACATGCCTCGTCTCGGAGGACACCCTCAAGAGAGTATCGAAGGTTACCAAGGACGAGAAGGACCATAAGATAGTCGTCGTCTCCGCGGCCGGAGGCGTCACGAGCTCCATCAAGGAGTTCCTGTCCAAGCCGAGACAGGAGCGAGAGATCGACGATTTCCTGCTCCAGACGAAGCAGAGGCATGTCGAGATGCTCCCCAAGAGGGACGGAGGAGTGAGGAAGGAGGCGTTGGAGCAGATCGAGGCCAAGGTGACGAAGCTCGACAGGCTGCTCTATGGTGTCGCCTACACGGAGGAGCTGACACCCAGGACGAACGACCTCATACTCAGCTTCGGCGAGCGGTTGGCGGCAGTCGTGGTCGCAGCAAGGCTGTCGCACGACGGAATGGACTCTGCCCCCATGGAGACCGACGCCCTTGGCATGATCACGAACGAGCAGCACGGGAACGCGGTGGCAATCCTGGACAAGTGCGAGAAGAACATGGGTCCTACGCTCGAAAGCGCTGTCAAGAAGGGCATGGTACCTGTCGTGACAGGGTTCTTTGGGGTCACTGAGACGGGTCATGTGACAACAGTCGGCAGGAGCGGGACGGATTACACGGCTGCAGTCGTGGCCCACGCTGTGAACGGCGGACCCGTCGAGGTCTGGAAGGAGGTTGACGGGTTCATGAGCGCCGACCCCAAGATAGTGAAGGACGCCTTCCTCCTCGAAAGGCTCTCATACGAAGAGGCTGCGGAGCTGGCATACTTCGGCGCCCAGGTACTCCACCCGAGGGCTGTGCAGCCCGCGAGGTTGAAGGGGATAGATATTGTGATCAAGAACCTCTACAAGCCAGAGTCCCCTGGGACCGTGATAGGGAAGAGCAGGCACGCGAGACAGGATGTGATCAAGAGCGTCTCGTACCTCCCGGACATAGCGACCCTGAAGGTCTACGACACCGGGGCCGGGTACAAGTCCGGATTCCTAGCGGACATAACATCTTGCCTCCTGAAGGCCAACATCAACATCTTCTCTGCCACGACCTCACAGACCTGCGTCGCAGTGCTCATCGACGAGGCAGACATCCCCGTCGCGAAGAAGGCCGTGAGGACGATCATCGGCTCGGTGGGCGAGAATTTCGAGGTTAACCCTGGGGTGGCCCTCGTGTGTGCTGTGGGTGAGGGGTTCGGGATGACCAAGGGGGTCGCTGCGCGCGTGTTCAACGCGGTCGCGGCAAAGGGAGTCAACGTGGACCTCATATCAGCGGGTGCGTCGACAGTAGCATACCATTTCACCGTGGATAGGAAGGACCTCAAACACACGATAGCCGCAATCCATCACGAGTTCTGGGGGAAGAACCACGCCGCGGACAGCAGCGGGACAAGCGCGCCGAACTCCTAGGACACCTTGACGAATGTCGAGTTGAGGGCGGAGTTGCCGCCATATCTCTGGACATAGTCCGTCGTGAGGAAGTTGACGTTCTTGCCTCCGGACAGCTTGGGCCAGAGGGCCGAGTAGGACACCAGCACGCCCCTGGGCACGGTCTCCGATATCTCCATCCTCACCGTCCACTCGCCAAGCTCGTTGGCGAGCGTTATCGTGCTGCCGTCCTTCACATCCTCGTCCGCGGCATCGCGCTTGTTCATGTAGACCACTAGCTGGATGTCCGGGTGTTCCGTATGATACTGAGACCTCACGAGCAGCCTGTGGACGGGCGTGATCAGCTGATACGGTAGCCCGCTCTTGACCTCCACATGGGCCGGAGTGCCCCCCAAGCCCTCCTCAGCTGCCTTCGCGGAGTAGAGCTCGATGGTCCCTGTCGGAGTCTGGTAGACGGACCTGTTCGGGACCTTGAGCCTCACGAACCCCTTCTTCTCCAAGTCCTTGAATGATCCAACGACCGCCTTGCTTCTAGACATCAGTGTCCTGGCGATCTTCTCGTCGTCCTCGAAGAGCTCCTTTGCGGTCAATCCCATCGTGCCCGCCAACATGCGGAAGAGGTCGCTGTTCGACTTCGCCTCGCCCAGCGGCTCGACGGCCTTCTCGTTGATGGAGAGGAACTGATGGAAGTAGGACGCGTGGAGGTCGAAGTGCTCGAAGGTGCTCGTCGCCGGCAGGACGATGTCCGCATAGTCGGCAGTGTCGGTCATGAAGAGGTCATGGACCACCGTGAAGAGCTCTTCGCTCGCCATGCCCTTTCTCACGAGCGGCTGGTTCGGGAGCGTGGCCAGAGGATTTGAGTTGTACACGAACATCAGCTTGACCCTGCCCTCTTCCAGGGTCCTTCCCAGGTCGACCATGTTGTGGCGCACCTTCTTCCTGGATGTCAAGCTGGTGCCCTCCAGGTAGTCCATGTCGAAATCGCACAGGTCCGTGGAGTAGAAGAATCCCCGCCTCTCGCCTATGAGCGCGGGGAGCACGGATATCGACCTGACCATGTCCCCCCCGTTCCTGTTCCTCTGCATGCCGTAGCCGATCATTATACAATTCGGCCTGAGGGAGACGTAATCCGCGATGAAGTCCTCCATCTCCCTGGTCTTCAGGCCTGTCACACGGGCCATCTCGTTCAGGTCATACTTCCTCGACATATCCGCCAGTCTCTCGAAGCCGGTCGCATCTGCGCGCACGAAGTGGTCGTGGTGGAGCCTGTTCGCCACGATGTGGTTGACGCATCCCAATGCCATGGCAGCGTCGGTTGTTGGCCTTATCTGCAGGTGTATCCCCAGCTCGGCAGTGGCGGTGCGCACGGGATCTATGACGTATACCTTCGCACCCCTCTTCTGCGCCCTCTTGATGATCTCGAGCCCGTGCGGGCTGCTCCAGGCGGGGTTCATGCCCCATACCACGATCAGCCTGCACTTCTCTATCTCCTCCGGCAGCATCCCCAGGCTGGA
>JBFFED010000025.1:0-25069 GCA_041559015.1 Thermoplasmata archaeon
CGTTCGAAGCCTCCCCGGCTATCTCATGGTCGTGGGATTCCAGGATGTCCCGGATCATCTCCCTAATGAATGGCGCGTCCTCAACTATAAGCACCTTCGACACAGGTTTCGACCCCACTGCGAGATATCGAGCATAAGACGAATTCAATCATATATAAGTTGGCCACTTTGGACGTCGCCCTCGATAACGTATGCAGGGAACTTAGAGTGGCCAATCGGTCGGGAAGGGATCCACGGAATCGTATCGGGTCGGAGTCTTGCGAGAATCGGGAGGTTGACCGGCCGTTTCCTTGTCTTCGGAATGCCCTACGGGCATTCCTGTCAGACGCTAAGAACGGCGTGAACCGTCGAATCCAGCATCTCGCAAACAATAAATACGACGAGAGGTATATGTCATATCGTCCGACGAGCGTCGGACTAGAAGGGATGGGCATGGTATTCGGTATAGGCAGAAGGGACGCTCAAGAAGCGGATGGACCTCCCAGAGGGAGGGTTCCTTACAAATTGGCGTCCTACGAGCACGACCACGAGGGAAAGAGGTTCAGATCAGGAAACGTGGTCTACAGCTTCTGGAGCGCATCCAAGTACGTGCTCATCCTGTCCTTGATGCTCTGGTGGCTGCCCATGTTCGGTCAGATGATCGCCGGCTATGTGGGCGGTCGGCGCGCGGGGGGACCGTGGAAGGGCGTGGCCGCCACGATTATCCCGGTCGTCGGTCTCTACGCCGTGATGACGGGGTTCAACTCCGGGTTTCTTCCTTCGCACGTGTTCGGCGTGGCAATCGCGCCAGCTGCGGTCGGCGCGACCCTGAGCAGCAGCGTCCCCCTGATATCGCCTTACATACAGTTCTCGTCAGAGTACCTCGGCTCGTTCGTGGACGCGTTGGCCGGATCGAGTCCTTACGGGATCAATACCTACGTCCTGACAGTCGCCTTCGCGTATGTCGGCGGTGTCCTTGCCGAGCAGAACCGGCGGGAGATCGAGTACACATCAGGCTCTGTCATGAACACCACCACCGTGCTTGTGCACGACCCATCTTCGCACGCGCACTTGGCCGGTGGCGGGGAACACAGGGGCGTGCTCTCCGCAATGGGCGCCGTCTTTCACCTCCCGGGGAGGCGAAGGGACGGCTCCGAGGGGAGCGCCGGTCTCCTGCACATGAGGCACAGGGACCCGTGGGCGCGTGCGGCCGAGATGCGCTACGGGGAGACCCCCTATCCCGACGAGAGATATGCCCTTCCGCCTGCCGAGGCTTCCCGGGAATACCCAGACCTCTACGAGGCGAACCCCACGCGGAGGCGCCAGCGCGTGGTCAGGGATGACTCGGGCGGCAGGCAGAAGAGGCGTGGCGCGCAGAGCGCACGCGCGAAGCCGAGGTTCAGCTACCCGCAGTACGAGGACGCCCGCTCCGGCGGCAGGGCCGTCAGGGGCGACAGCTCACCGGCCCGCTTCCACACGGCCTCCGAGCCCAGGTCGGCCAAGAAGGCAAGGAAGATGATGGACAAGGACTGGGGGCACAGCAGGGCCCAGAGGTTCGCGGACGAAGACGCCGATGACGAATCCGAGACAGAGGCGGTCGCCATTCACAGGAGGCCGGAGCACCACCGCTCCAGCGACCAGTGGGATTCGATCTGAGCGGCAATCAGCAACCTATATATCGTCTCACTGCTTCGCTCGCTTCCGCAATCGTGATTGACGCGGAGCGGGGGACGAATGTTCTGTGAGAAGTGCAAGAGCCTCATGTTTCCTCAGGATGGGAGACTGGTCTGCAGGAAGTGCGGCGCGGTACACGAGCCGGAGTCGAAGAGCCAGGTCATCAAGCACAAGAGCACGGACAAGGAGATGGCCGTGCTGGGCGAGCTCTCGGGCACGCTACCCACGACGGCTGCCGAATGTCCTTCGTGTGGCCACAACAAGGCCTACTGGGTCCTGCGGCAGACGCGCGCGGCGGACGAGCCGGAGACGAGGATATACAGGTGCGTGAAGTGCGGACATTCATGGAGGGAGTACTAGCGCCCGCACACGTACACACAAGTTTTTAAAACGACGATTGGTTACAGGTAGGTACGGAAGGGGGGCTAATGTTCCAGGCGAAAGCCAGAGCAGACATCCTTAAGGAAGTCGTGAACGTCGTTTCGACCCTGGTTGACGAGGCAAAGTTCAGCATCAACGCGGACGGCCTGTCGCTCAGGGCGGTTGACCCTGCGCACATCGCGATGGTAGATCTCTCGCTGGGCAAGGACGCGTTCGAGGAATTCAAGGCGGATGAGACGGAGATAGGGTTGGACATCGACAAGCTCAGCCAGTTCCTGAAGCTGGCCAGGGGCGACGATGCCGTGGACATGAAGCACGACGAAGACAAGAGGAGGCTGAACATCGTCGTCGGGGATGTCACGAGACGCATGAGCCTGATAGACACGACCGGCATGAGCGACCCGAAGGTACCGAACCTCGAGCTCCCGGCCAAGCTCTCCGTCAAGGTCGACGACCTCGTGCAGGGCATCAGGGCCAGCGAGACGGTCTCGGACCACATAGCGCTCGTCGCGTCGCCGGATTCGTTCGAGATGACATGCGAGGGCGACATGGACCAGGTGAACTGGAAGAAGGCCAAGAAGGACATGGAGTCCCTGGAGACGCCGAGCAGCGTCAGGAGCCTGTTCCCGCTCGAGTACTTCTCCAACATGCTGAGGGCCGTGCCCACGGGCAACCTGGTCACGATGCACCTTGGCAATGACTACCCGGTCAGGGTGGAGTTCAAGATCGCCGGTGGTAAGGGGGAAGTGAGGTACTTGCTTGCGCCGAGGATCGAGAGCGGTGACTGACCAGAAGAATGAACCAGCGGGACCTGCCAGCTCGTCCATTGATTCCATCTCGTCAGCGAGCGCTTTGCCGGTGTGAGCCCCATGCGAAGGATCCGGATCGGGGTACTGGCGTCCGGCGGCGGGACGAACCTGCAGGCCATCATTGACGCGTGCGAGCGCGGGGAGATAGACGGCGACGTGGTGGTCGTGATATCGAACGTCGAGGATGCCTACGCTCTCGAGCGCGCTCGCAAGCATGACATACAGGCGTTCGCCTTCCCGCACGAGGGCATGTCCAGGGAGGAGCACGAGAAGGACATAATCGAGTGCCTGGACCAGCACAAGGTGGACCTGGTGATACTCGCGGGGTACCTGCGGATGCTCACACCGCTCATGTTCAGCAAGTACGGCGGGCGAATGATGAACACGCATCCAGCGCTCCTACCGTCGTTCGGAGGCAAGGGAATGCACGGCCTCAACGTCCACAAGACGGTCATAGACCTCGGATGCAAGGTCTCCGGGTGCACGATACACTTCGTCACTGAGGATGTGGACGGAGGGCAGATAATACTCCAGAAGGCGGTGCCGGTCCACGAGGACGACACGCCCGAGGCGCTCCAGGAGCGCGTGCTCAAGGAGGAGCACAAGCTACTGCCCAGGGCGATACAGCTCTTCGCCCAGGGCAAGCTCAAGATCGAGGGCAGGAGATGCCGCGTCCTTGAAACATGAGCGCGTGTGCTCTCGCGCTCGAATAGTTTAAGACCGCTCAACTGATATCGGGCATCCGCCAGGGGGGCGCAATTGGAAGTATACGACGGAGAGTTCATCAGCGAGCTCGAGGCTGCCGCCAAGAGGATCCGCAGGCACATCATCAAGATGATATACGACGCGGGCTCAGGTCATCCGGGAGGCTCGCTCTCCGCGGCCGACATCCTGACCGCGATGTACTTCCACATACTGCGCCACGACCCCAAGAAGCCCGACTGGTCGGACAGGGACAGGTTCGTCCTGAGCAAGGGCCACGCCGCGCCCGCCCTGTACGCCACCTTGGCCGAGGTCGGGTACTTCCCGCAGGAGGAGCTCTGCACCCTCAGGAAGATGGGCAGCAGGCTCCAGGGACATCCGTGCATGAGAAAGACCCCTGGGGTCGAGATGTCCACGGGCTCGCTCGGGCACGGGCTGGCAGCGGGGAACGGCATGGCCCTGGCGGCGAAGCTGGACAGGAAGCTGTACAGGATCTATGTCCTGTGCGGCGATGGCGAAATGGATGTCGGGGAGACCTGGGAAGCCGCGATGCTGGCGTCCCACTACAAGCTCGACAACATCACCATGTACATCGACAGGAACAAGCTGCAGCTGGACGGCCCCACCGAGAAGATAATGTCGCTCGAGCCGCTCTCGGACAAGTGGAAGGCATTCGGGTGGCATGTGATCGAGATAAACGGCCACAGCATGAAGGAGATCATACACGCGACTAACGAGGCCAAGGGCATCAAGGGGAAGCCCACGGCGATCATCTGTCACACCATCAAGGGCAAGGGCGTGAGCTACATGGAGGGCTCGCTCCACTTCCACGGGAAGGCCCCCAGCAAGGCTGAGTACGAGCAGGCGATGAAGGAACTCGGGGGTGACGCCTGATGAAGTGGAAGGAGGAGAGCCAGAGGAAGCAGTATGGGCGCGCGCTCGTCGATCTCGGGAAGGAGCGGAGCGACATCGTTGTGCTGGATGCGGACCTCTCAAGCTCGACGAGGACGGCCGACTTCGCGGCCGCCTTCCCCGAGCGGTTCTTCAACTGCGGCATCGCGGAGCAGAACATGATGGACACTGCTGCAGGCCTGGCCTCGTCAGGCAAGACCGTGTTCGTGTCCACATTCGCGGTCTTCGGGACTGGTAGGTGCTACGACCAGATACGCCAGTCGATCGCGTACCCCAGCCTCAACGTGAAGATAGTGGCCTCCCATGCCGGCATCACGGTCGGTGGGGACGGCGCGTCGCACCAGATCGTGGAGGACATCGCACTCCTGCGCGTGCTGCCGAACATGCAGGTGATAGTCCCCGCCGACTCGCCTGAGACCTACAACGTGGTCAAGCACATCGCGAGTGTCAAGGGACCATACTATGTGCGCATAGGAAGGTCGGACGTGCCGACCATCACCGACGAATCCACCTCGTTCGATGTCAGCAAGGCGCCTGTCCTCAGGGACGGGAAGGATGTGACTCTCATAGGGTGTGGCATAATGGTCTCGAAGTGTCTCGAGGCCGCAGACGAGCTCACCAAGCATGGCATAGACGCCCGCGTGATCAACCTGCACACGATCAAGCCGATAGACGAGAAGACCATCGTGAAGGCGGCCAGGGAGACGGGGGGCGTCGTGACGGCCGAGGAGCACTCAGTCATGATGGGCATGGGCAGCGCGGTCGCGATGGTCCTAGTGGAGAACTTCCATGTGCCCATGAAGCGCGTCGGGATCCCCGATGTATTCGGCGAGTCCGGGGGCTGCGATGAGCTCATGGCCAAGTACGGCCTCACCGTGGACAACATCGTGGAGGCCGCGCACGATGTCCTGAAGAGGAAGAAGTAGGAGTGGAGCAGCTATGAAGATATTCATAGACACAGCGAACCTCGAGCAGATCAAGGAGGTCAACAGCTGGGGCGTCTTGGACGGGGTGACGACCAACCCGACCCTGGTCGCCAAGGAGGGTTGCGACTTCAGGAAGCGGATCGAGGACATATGCGAGGTCGTGGACGGCCCCATAAGCGCCGAGGCCGTCTCCATGGACGCCGATGGCATGGTCAGGGAGGCGAGGGAGCTCTCGAAGATGCACAAGAACGTCATCGTCAAGATACCCATGACGGCCGAGGGCCTGAAGGCTGTGAAGGTGCTCTCGAAGGAGGGCATAAGGACGAACGTCACGCTCGTGTTCTCCCCGAACCAGGCGCTCCTGGCGGCCAAGGCCGGCGCGACTTACGTGTCGCCGTTCGTCGGCCGGCTGGACGACATCAGCCATACTGGCATGGACCTCGTCAAGGACATAGTGACCATCCTAAGGAACTACGACTTCAAGACGCAGGTCATCGCCGCGAGCATACGCCATCCGGTCCATGTGACTGAGGCCGCTCTTGCGGGAGCGCATGTCGCCACGGTTCCGTACGACGTGCTAAAGAAGATGCTCAAGCACAACCTCACTGACGAGGGCATACGCAAGTTCCTGGCCGACTGGGAGAAGGTTCCGAAGAAGTGAACCCGGCTAGTTGATGTAGCTCGAAGTGCTGGACCTGTCGAACCCTTCCACAAGCTCCAGGCGGAATTCCTCGCTTGGCTGCCAGCCGTAGACCGGGTAAACCAGTTTAGGCATGAACTTGGACAGGTCCGCCGCGAACTGCGCCACGGGATGGTTTTTCCCGAAGAGTCTGAGTGAGATATCGAGCGTCTTCTGCCTCGTGGCCGACTCGTCTATGATCCCGAGTGTGTGGAGATACTCGTGGAGCAGTATGTGGAACACATACGGTTTGTAGAGGGCGGGGTCGGTTTCCCTGATCCTCCTGAGCGGCAGGCTGTTCATCACGATTATGTTCGTTGCCACGGGGTAGAACGCCCCGACGAAGCCCTGTGGTCCTCCTCCGAGGTTCGCAAGCCCCAGCATCAGCCCAGACCTCTCCCTGCCCGTTGTCTCGCGCACTGCTAGTTTCACTATCTCGAAGATGTCCGCCAGGTCGTCAGCGGAGTCCAGCCTGCTGTTGAATGAAGGTATGCCATTCACTGTCATGTATTCCCCCTGCGATGGATATAGATGCTTCGTCGAACAGATGGCAAGACCAGTCACAGCCGGCAGGCTCGACAAGCATGAAATATGCACGAAGGCTCTGCCATGGCCGTGCGCTCAGATGTCTTGGTTGTTGGCGGCGGTCCCGTGGGGTCGGTCGCCGCGGCTCGCCTGGCGAAGGATCATGCCGTCGTAATCGCGGAGGAGCACAGCGCTCCTGGCGAACCCCTGCAGTGTGCCGGGCTCGTGACTCAGAGGGGCGTCCCTGACATCGCCCGGAAGAGCATCATTGGTCAGGTTAAGGGCGTGAGGATCCACTCGCCTCTCGGCTTCGTCCTCGAATTAGAGGCCCGGTCATCAAGGGCCTTCGTCATCGACCGGCCCATGTTCGACAGCCTGTTGTTCCGGAGGGCCGTCGACGCCGGAGCAGTCCCTTTGCTGGGCTCTTCGATAAAACGGGTGAGTGTGCAGGAGGGCCATGTCAGGTCCGAGATGACCAGCGGCGGCCGGGCCGAGACGATCACATCCGGGGTCGTCGTCGGCGCGGACGGCTACAGGTCTGTCTGTCGCAGGTCTGCGGGCTTGCCCGGTCCGAAGCACATGCTGAGGGGCATACAGGCGGATCTGAGGGGGGTCGACGCAGACCCCGACTTCGTGGAGATGTTCTTGGGGCGGGACCTCGCCCCCGGGTTCTTCGCATGGTCAGTCCCGGCCGGCGAGCTCACCCGAGTGGGCCTGTGCACCTGGGACGCTCAACACACTCCCTCGCACTACCTCAGACGGTTCCTGTCAAGACCGGAGTACGCAGGGGCCGAGAGGGTATCGACGGCCTCCGGCATGATACCCGTCGGGCCGGGCAAGAGCGCGGTCAGGGGCCGGATACTACTCGTGGGGGATGCTGCCTGCCACGCGAAGCCGCTCAGCGGCGGGGGCGTGTACACCGGCGTGAGAGGCGCCGAGCTGTGCGCGCGGGCGGTCTCCGGGTTCCTGAAGAGCGGCGATGAGGATGCGCTTGCCGCATACGACTCCCTCTGGAAGGAGGATTTCGGGAAGGAGCTGTCAAGAGCGTTCAGGATAAGGAAGGTGTTCGTGAACCTGAACGACAAGAAGATTGACAGCGCCCTGCGGCTGTTCGCGGACCCAGAGGTCAGGAAACTGATGGAGTCCGAGGGGGATATTGACTATCCGGCCTCACTTGCGTCTTCTGTGCTCAAACTGGCGCCAAGACTCGCCAAGTTTTCCCCTCAGATAATAGAATCTCTTCTCTAGCATCGGGTACTTGCCAGGGTTGTCCATCACGAACGAGTACAGCGCGGCCATGCAGAGGACGACGCAGGCCGCTATTAGCACCCCCAGGGGCCATCTGGGAATCGGTATCTTGATGCCGAAGGATGAGTCAGGGAGGAGCCCGTCGACGCCGAGAGACTTCAGGTATGTCGTGTTCACGAGAGGTTGCCCTGACTCGAAGGATACTAGGTCGGCCCACTGCTCCTCGGTGAAGCATCCTCTGGACTGCAACACCACAGGCGTGGTGTTGCCCTCGAAGTTGAACAGCATCTTGAACCTAAGGAAGTAGGTGCTCTGGGAGAAGTACGAGCCGTGCGGGGTCCGCTTGGTCGTCTCTATCGACAGGTTCACGCGCTTGGTCGAGTTGATGTCGAGCCTCCCCAGCACGATGGCCTCGGAGGTGCCGTTCCCGTTGATCGACGGAGGGTCCGGGAAATCGTCGGTCACCGGCTCGTCAGTCTCAGTCGTGGCGTACCAGTAGATTCCGACCACTAGGGTAGTGTTGACCATCGTCCCAGAGGGGTCGTTGTACGGGTTGGATATGTTGAACGAGACGAGCGCGACCTCTCCTGGCTTGATGACAGGCGTGACGAAACCGCTCATGATCTTGTTGGCATAAGAGGGTGCCCCAGGGCTCGGAATGTCCGCACATGCGAAGCCAGACGACATGAGCAGGACTGCCAGTGCCAAGAAAGCGGATAGAAGCCCCGACCTCATCTGGGTTGGGAAGACCGATACCGACTATATCACTTTCGGTTATTCATCCCCTGGCCCCCTCGAAGCGTTGATTATGGTGTTCAGACGTTGTCAGGGACGTGCATGGCGCCAGGGTAGGCAGGAATCAGGCCGAGGAGCTGCGAGCCGCCTTGTCGAAGGCGGGTTTGCTGGACAAGACACATGCCATAATCGACGACGCAGACAGCGTCATCATCCCGGTCATCTCCGAGCCCCCGCAGAGCATGTTAGACGCCAATTCTAGCACGATGGTCCGGATGGACTTTCCCCCTAGGAAACACCGGCGGGACCCCATCGAGCTCGTGAGGGAGGCGGCGGACATACCCGAAGGGCTTCTCGAGCTCCTGCCGTCCAAGTGGGAGCGGTTGGGCGACGTAGGCATCCTGAGGTTGGATGATGCTCTGAGCCCCTTCGAAGCTGAGGTGGCCAGGGCGTACGCACAGGCCCTGGGGCTCAAGGCTGTCCTGAGGGAAATCGGGGCGATAGACGGAGAGTTCAGGAGGCCGGCCACACGGGTGATTTTCGGCCAGGACACCATCACCACCCACCTTGAGAACGGCATAAGATACAGATTGGATGCTGCAGACATCATGTTCTCTTCGGGGAACGAGGAGGAGCGCATTCGCATGGCCGACCTTCGTTGCGACGACGAGACGGTGGTCGACATGTTTGCGGGGATTGGATACTTCTCGTTGCCCCTGGCAGTGTATCAGAGGCCCAGGAGGATAATCGCCTGCGAGGTCAACCCGAAGGCACACTCCTTCCTTGTCGAGAACATCGCCCTGAACGGGGTCGAAGGCCGCATCCAGCCGTTCCTCGGAGACAATAGGGCCCTTGAAGGGGAATCCTTCGCGGACAGGGTACTCATGGGATACGTTAAAACGACCCACGAGTTCCTCCCCACGGCGATGAGGTTCCTGAAGGACGGGGGAGTGGTGCACTATCACGAGACATGTCCCAACGAACTCATGAGCGCGAGGCCGGTGCAGAGGTTGAACGACGCAGCCGGGGGAAGGAAGGTGCAGGTCCTCAGGTTCAAGGAAATCAAATCATACGCACCTGGCGTCTCGCACGTGGTCATAGACGCAAGGATCACCGCTCGCGCCTGAGGTCGTCCAAGCATCCAGCTTCCTTGAGGAACCGGGAGAACGCCTCGTGATGCGCGTCCAAGCCGTGGCTGTCGAGTAGGTCCCTGGCAGGTCC
The DNA here is from genome assembly GCA_041559015.1 of Thermoplasmata archaeon. Classification (GTDB taxonomy): domain Archaea; phylum Thermoplasmatota; class Thermoplasmata; order UBA10834; family UBA10834; genus COMBO-56-21. The sequence goes on from JBFFED010000025.1 coordinate 9,792, forward strand.
TGCCAGGTGCTTGCCGAACTCCTTCTCCTCGTCAGTGAACTTCCAGGACTTCGTGGTTATCCCCAGGGCGAGGTACATGCCATGGGTGATGGAGCGCAACCTGTGGTCGGACGATTTCTCCCCGTCGAGCACGGAGGTCGCACCAGCGGACCCTTCAGTCTTGTAGGCCCGTACGGCCTCGTCCACGAACTTGCCGTACTGTGAGAGCGACGAGTAGGTGGGAATCTTTGCCGAGATGGCGGTCCGTTCCGACTCCCTGACTGCGAGGCGGATTGTCTTCAGAGGCGATTCTGCAGATTCGTCATCCTCGAAGTACCTCTTCGCCACGTCCTCCGGCACCACTGTCCTCAGCGCTGCCAGACCGTTGTCCGCCCAGAACATCGAAAGTAGCCTGTTCACGGAATCTCCTTGGTCTATGAACACAGGATGGTCGACGTCCTTGAGCACACCGCTCAGGACCTTGCGCTCGAGGTCGTCCCCGGTCATGTCAGCCACGAACGCTTCGAGGTCGTCCCCGAAGCATCTGTCTCCCTTGATGTACAGCCTCCTGGCCACGCCGTCCAGGGACTCCCTGACAGACTGCACATGCTCCTCAATCAGCTCTTTGTCCCCGATCTCTCCTGAGGAGTATCTATCAAGGAGGGTTCCCTTCAGAGTGCGGTCGAAGACGTCGTCGCATCCACCTTCACCCGCGGCCTTCTCGAAGACTCTCTTGATAGTGATGTCGAACTCGTTGAGCACGCGAGGCACGGCCATGCCCTCCGCGAGCTTGACGAGGGTGTTCTTCGACCTGATGCCACACTGGTCGCAGAGGAGTATCTTCCTGCCAGCGGATACCCAGTCGAACTCGATGTGATTCGACGCCCTCGGGTCATGGGGACACACGTAAGAATTCTCCTCGGTCCTTGTGGCCCCCACCGACTCAGCAGCCAGTTTGACATACTCCTCCGGGGGCTTCGCCTCCCTCCCGGTGCACACGAAGTTGTCGCCGTACGAGTAGAAGTGCAGCCCCTTCCTCTTCACCAGGTCGCTGACGCTGAGGACCCGCCACTTGGGCGTGTCGAAGTACTGCACGCCGATGAGCTTCTCCTTGTCCGTCTTTCCCCTGGCGGCGAACGCGACAGTGCCCGCGGGATACTTCGCGGTGGCAAGGTAGGGCATCTTCTCCTCGTGAATGAGGCCGATCGTCGCAGCGTATGCGCGCGCTAGCCTGTCACCCCTCTTCGCGAACTTGGCAAGCTTCGCAGGGTCGTCTTTGAACATGCTTATCCTGTTGACTTGCGCGCGTGTCTTCTTGAACGGGCACGAGCGACAGTCGTTGGCACAGTCGGGGAATATCAGCTCAGGGTCGTCCCTGAGCAACCTCGCTTTCTCGAGGAGGTCCCTCTCCATCACCTTCGAGGGGATCCTCGCCTTGATCCTGAGCCTCGGGAGTCTCTTCTTCTTGGGCATGCCGGTCTCAGCCACGGATACGGGCGATGGGTATTATTCTTTGTGCGGCAACCTCTCAGTCTTTCCGCCTAAAGTATATTAGACTGGCCACGCAATAACCAGGATGCTAGAACCGGATGGGACAGATGTCACAGGACGATGAGGCCGCGAAGTCCTACATCAAGGGCTTCCAGGAGGGCATGCAGGAAGCCTGGGACGAGATCATCAAGCTCTCCACCAAGGGCTACACCTCCAGGGAACTCCAGATAATGGCCAAGACCAAGAAGTCGATGATCTACCAGAGGGTGCAGCAGAAGGTCGACGAGTTCGAGAAGGTCTTGGGCAGGAAGATATCGTCGCAAGGGGCGCCCGCAACGGCCAAGGCGGTCCCCGTCCAACTGAGGCCTGGCTGGAGCTACGTCATCAAGGAGGACAGGCCTGAGCGCAGCTTCGCTCTGTTCTCGAGCCTGCTAGCCAAGGGCAGCAGGGGACTCTGTATATCGAGGACACATCCCGACACCCTCAAGCAGAAATACGGAATCGAGGCGGAAGCGCTCTGGCTTACCAAGACAGAGACGAACCATCAGGCCGCGCAGTCGAAGGGCGTCGAGTACGTCTCCCCGAACAACCTGGCGCACATGGCGTCATCGATACGCGAGTTCCTCTCCAAGGGCTCTGAGGGTGCGGTGATCATAGAGGGCCTGGAGTACCTCACGACCCAGAACGATTTCAGGAGCGTTCTGAAGTTCATACAGCTCGTCAACGAGCAGGTCGTGCTCGACAAGGGATACCTGATCGTCCCCGTCGACGAGGGCACTATGGACTCTAAGGACTTCTCGTTGATAGAGCGTGAGATGAGCCAAGTGCTGTGAGCTGGAGTTTGAGTGCTCCCGCCGGGATTTGAACCCGGGTGACCAGCTCGAAAGGCTGGGATGATTGACCGGACTACACTACGGGAGCGCCCGACTGCTGTATGGCTTCTGCGCCCTAAGAAGTGTCTATATATAATGATTCTCGGAGCGTGCGTATTCGCCAGGGTCTCGTATGCACGGCTGACAAAGCTTAAAGTGAGCGCCGTGGATTCCGGCTCTGCATGGATGAGCCCAAGGAGAAGCTCAGCGCCGCCGAGATGACCCGGAGGTACATAGACCGGCATCCGAGCATACGGGACTGCATCAGCAAGGACCTCGTCAACTACTCATCGCTCTCCCGCCTGATCATGAAGGAACTTGGGGTCAAGAACGAGGAGGCCGTGCTCGCGGCGAGCCGCAGGTATGCAATGAAGCTCTCGAAGACCGACTTCGAAGGCGCGGTCATGAGAGTGTTCGAGGAGAGCCGGCTCGAGCTCAAGACGCGCATATGCATCGTGGTCGCGAAGAACGAGTGGATAGTGCTCAAGAACCTCGAGGAGGTCGTGAAGAAGATCCTCGGCGACAAGAGCACGATGCAAGTGCTCCAGAGCGCGAACGCCATCACTGTTATCTCGGAGGACAAGCACCTGCCGAGCATAGTGAACGCGATCGGGAATGACTATGTGGTCAGCGTCAAGGAGAACCTGGCTGAGATAACCGTCAAGAGCCCTCCCGCGATAGAGGAGACCCCGTGCGCGTTCGCGTACCTCATGGCGATGCTCTCGGAGCAGGGGATAAACCTCCTCGAGGCGGTGAGCTGCTACACCGACACGATATTCATTGTCAGCAGGGATGATATGATGGCGGCCTTCGACATCCTCTCCTCGGTGATCGAGGGCAAGATAGTCCAAGAGAACGGCCGCTGACTAGGCCATGACCAGCTCGTAGACCTTACGGCACTGACCAGTCATGATGTCGATTCGTTTCTTGGTCGCCTCCACACTCTTCATGGCCTTCCTCATCTGGTCCTTCACTGCCTTCGCGGAGGTCCCGCCTTCGATGCCCCGTCTTTCTATGGCCGCCTCGGGGCTGAGAAAATCACATGGGGTTTCGAACTCGCGTCCAAGCATGGACGCGGCAAGGTCATTCGCCAGCTCGTTGAATCGGTATTGGTCGCCGCCGGACTCGGTCGATATCCCCCTCACCGCAGCATGCGCCTTCCTGAAAGGGACCCCTTCCCTTGCGAGGAAGTCGGCGAGGTCGGTCGCGGTCATCAACCCGGCCTCGGCCGCCTTCCTCATCCTCTCCCTGTCGAATTCAATCTCCGCAAGAAGGGTTGTGAGGGCATGGAGCGAGGCCCCGACGGTGTCGTAGACATCGAAGAGGTTCTCCTTGTCTTCTTGCAGATCGCGGTTGTACGCGAGGGGAAGAGATTTCAACAGGGTGAGGATAGCCATCAAGTGACCGACAACCCGGCCGGACTTGCCTCTTACAAGCTCGGCGATGTCGGGATTCCTCTTCTGGGGCATCATGCTCGAGCCCCCAGAGAGGTCGGCGGGCAGCACCACGAACCCGAATTCGTGTGACGCCCAGAGTATGATCTCCTCGCATAGCGAGGAGAGGTGGACCATGACTAGAGCGAGGTCGAAGGCCATCTCGGCGACGAAGTCCCTGTCGGAGACGGCGTCCATGGAGTTGGCTGTCATGCCGTCCATGCCGAGCATGTCAGCGACGAGTTGCCTGTCGAGGTCGAAGGTCGTCCCGGCCAGAGCCCCGGATCCAAGAGGGCACACGTTCAGCCGCTCGTAACAGTCGGCTAACCTGCCGATGTCCCTCTCGAACCGCCAGAAGTGCGCCAGCAGATGGTGAGACAGGAGGACAGGTTGGGCGCGCTGCAGATGCGTGTATCCGGGCAGCAGACAATCCCCATCATCCTCCGCCATCTTCAGCAGGCAGTCCTGGAGCGCGAGCACCGCGGACGAGAGGTCGAGGATCATCTCCCTTGTCGTCAGGCGCATATCGAGGGCCACCTGGTCGTTCCTGCTCCTGCCGGTGTGAAGCTTCGCTCCGGTGGCGCCTATCAACGACGTCAGGAGACTCTCGATGTTCATGTGGATGTCTTCGAGTCGCGGGTCGAGCTCCAGCTTGCCTTGTGACAGGTCCTTTGAGATCTTCCTGAGGCCGGTGACTGTACTCCGAAGCTCCTTTTTGGTCAGTACACCAGCGCCTGCGAGCGCGTGCGCATGCGCTATACTTCCAGCTAAGTCATGCCTCCACAGCCTGTGGTCGAAATGAACGGACGTGGTGAACCCGAGGAAATCGTCACTTACAGACTGAGCATGACTCCTCGATGACCGCGTGTTCGCTTGCCGTACCATTGCCGTTTCCACCAGCCTTGACCATCGCAGCCGCTTTCAGGGGCAGCCCCCATACGTAGATGAACCCCTTCGCTGCCGAGTGGTCGAATTCGTCTCCGCTTGCGTAAGTCGAAAGCGCCTCGCTGTACAACGAGTAGGGCGATTCTCTTCCCACGACAACCGCGCTGCCCTTGAACAGCTTCAGCTTGACAGTACCTGTGACTTGCTCCTGGGTCTTCTCGATGAAGGCGTCCAGGGCCTCCTTGAGAGGGGAGAACCACAGCCCGTTGTAGACCATGTCGGCGTAGTCCTGCTCCAATGCCCGCTTGTAGTGCAGGAGGTCCTTCGTCAGCACCAGGCTCTCCAGCTCCTGGTGGGCCTTGATGAGGACAGTTGCCGCGGGCGCTTCGTACACCTCTCGCGACTTGATGCCCACTAAGCGGTTCTCGATCAGGTCTATCCTGCCTACGCCGTGGTTCCCCGCCATCTCGTTCAGCTTCTTGATCAGGTCCAACAGGAGCATCTGCGTTCCGTTGAGCGTTCCCGGCTTGCCCTGATAGAACCCGATCTCCACATACTCCGGCGCGTCAGGGGACTTGTCGGCCCCCTTGGTCCACTCGAATATGTCCTCGGGCGGCTCGGCCCACGGGTCCTCCAGCACACCGCACTCTATGGCCCTGCTCCAGACGCTCTCGTCTATGCTGTAGGGCTTCTCGACCGAGACAGGGACGGGTATGCCGCGCTCCTTCGCGTATGCGATCTCCTCCTCCCTCGACATCTTCCAGTCCCTCGTCGGGGCGAGTATCTCCATGTCAGGCGCGAGTGCCATGATCGAGACCTCGAACCTGACCTGGTCGTTCCCCTTGCCCGTGCAGCCATGGGCTATTGCAGTCGCGCCGAGCCTCTTGGCCATCTCCACCAGCTTGGCGACCATCAGAGGTCTTGCGATGGCTGTCCCGAGCGGGTAGCTCCCCTCGTAGAGCGCGTTCGCCATCAGTGAGGGGAGAACGTAGCCTTCCACGAACTCCTTCTTGCTGTCTATGACCCACGACTTGGAAGCGCCTATGCTCTGGGCCCTCCTCATCGCGTCCTTGAGGTCGTCCGATTGACCGACATCGACGGTCACGGCGACGACATCGCAGCCGTACTTCTCTTTCAACCAGTGGATGGCCACTGACGTGTCCAGGCCGCCTGAGTACGCGAGCAGGATCTTCTTGTCCTTGTTGCCTTGAGCAGCGCCTTCCATTCTTGCCGCCTCACCCGCTCCATCCTCGGGTCTCTATTTGGCGGTGATGACAGTTCGAAAACAGTGCCCTGCAGGCGCTGTCGCATTCTGGACACGCGGGTGCCGTTGCGAGGTCAGGACGACGTGCCTCGCATCGAGGACTGGCCACGTCTGGGATTCCCAGCATCCTTAAGTATTCCCAGACGCTTATCGAGCAGCTGGTCAGCAATTGGCATATAAGAGACGTGAGCCGGAAGAGGAGCTGAAGATCGGCCCAGACGGGATGCCGGAGTTCGTCAGGGTCCGTCTTCCGCACAGGAAGGGCAACGAGATGTTCGGGATAGCGGACCAGCTCCTAGGCGCGTCGAGGATCAGAGTCATGTGTGCGGATGGCAAGCACAGGATGGGCCGAATCCCGGGCAAGATCAAGAAGCGCATGTGGATCCGGGAAGGCGACCTGCTCATCGTCGCACCCTGGGAGTTCCAGGACGAGAAAGCGAACATACTATACAGGTACACCAAGACACAGGCGATGTACCTGAGCAGGAAGAAGATGATCCCCAAGTCCGTCGACATCTTCTGACGCGGGTCGGAGGTGTCTCGTCTTGACCCGCGCGGACAATTATCACAGTTTCGAGAGGAAGATAGACAGTTGGCGTGAGCGCCGGAAGGATTCGAGCGACAGGAAGTCCTACGATTCCGTCTTCGACAAGCAGAACCTCCTCAGGGTGTATAAGCTGTTCTCGGACGGCGTCATAGATCAGTTCGAGTTCCCCATATCCACAGGCAAGGAGGGAATAGTCTTCAGCGCGACGACCCCTGCGAAGGACCGGGTCGCCGTGAAGATATACAGGACCTCGAACGCCAGCTTCAGGGACATGGCCAAGTACGTCCAGGGCGACCCCCGTTTCAAGGGCATCACCACGAACCGCAGGAAGCTCATTCTGGCGTGGGCCGCGAAGGAGTACAGGAACCTCCAGAGGCTCTACGATATTGGCGTGCGCGTGCCGAAGCCGATTGCCCACCACCAGAACATCGTCGTGATGGAGTACATAGGGTCGGAAGAGGGGCCCGCCCAGCAGATGCGCGCGGTCGACATCGACGACCCGGAGTCAGTGGCGAGGAAGCTGTTCGATTACATGAGGGTCGCGTATCAGAAGGCCGGACTGGTCCACGGCGACCTCAGCGAGTACAACATATTGATGCTCGGCCAGGAGCCGGTCATAATTGACGTCGGCCAGACGGTCCTCCTGGGCCACCCGATGTCCGAGGAGTTCCTGGTTCGGGATGTTACGAACCTGGCAAGGTTCTTCAGGCGTCAGGGCATTCCCATCGACATAGAGAACGAACTTAAGGGGATAAGGGGGAGATGACACAGTCGGTCAGGATACCCACGGAACGCGTCGGCGTGCTCATAGGCAGGAGCGGCTCGATAAAGGCGAGGATCGAGAAACAGACGGGCGTGAGGATATCCATAGACTCCGAAGAGGGCGAGGTCGAGATAGACCACACTCATGCGAAGGACCCGTCGATGTCCCTGTCGGTCGCCAACGCGGTCATCGCGATCGGACGAGGCTTCTCCCCTCAGAAGGCCTTGAAGCTGCTCGAGGACGACTACTTCCTGGAGGTGTTCGACATACGGGACTATGTCGGCAAGAAGAAGGAACACGTGATGCGCATGCGCGCACGGGTCATAGGCACTCACGGCAAGACGAGGTCCCTGATAGAGGAGCTCACTGGCGCTTACATGTCCGTCTACGGCAACACGGTGGCCGTCATAGGAGACTCCCTGCAGATAGATGTCGCGAGGAGGGCGGTCGATATGCTCCTGTCTGGGAGCGAGCACGCAGCGGTATATCACTTCCTCGAGGGCAGGCGGGCGCATCTGAAGATTGAGGGCATGGGTTTCTAGCCCGACAACCAGCACTCTTGAAATAGCCTCAGGTCGATTATATCACCATTATGACGGGGAACCTCCTGAAGAGTTTCGAAGAGGACATGTCGCGGATCTCCCAGATTGAGGACAAGTCAGACACACCCAGGGAGGCCGTTATGAAATCCCTCGCGCATGCGTATTTGCTCCTCTGGACCAGGCTCGCCCTGGAGTCGGGTCAGAGGCTCATCCTGGCCCCCTCGCAGTTCACCCTGGGCACATATGAGGGACAGATGCGCTGGTCCCTCAACGACGGTGTGGACTACAAGGGGATATCGCAGATCTCGATGGGCGCCACCTTCAGGAAGAAGCACAGCCTCATTGCAGAGACCTACGTCGTCAAGGGGGACGAGCTGGTGCGTGTGTTCTTCTCCCTTGAGGAGGAGAAGGTCAAGGGGAGGCCTGTCTTCGTCAACTACCTTGTCTACGAGGCCCCGCTGTCGGAATTCAGCGTCGCAGGCGCGATGGAAGCTCTTAAACCCATCCTGCCGGCATGGCTGGAGACCATCATGTCCGCAGACGACAAGCCTCTCTGGTCCGCATGCGACGGGCTTCTTGAGTGCGTTGGCATCTGATGTCGTCCCGGCCGTCACAGCGGTCCGCCGCACGCCTCGCATGTCGTGGCCTTCTCATCGTTCAGCGTCCCGCAGTATCCGCATCGCACCTTGATTGTTCCCTTGACGGCCTCGACAATCTCCCTCATCTGAGCACTCCTCTCCTCTTCCTTCAGTCTCTTTCTCTCCTCTTCCTTCTTCAGCTCGTTCGGCCGCACGACGAATAGGGATAGAGCAACGAGCGCAATCCCGATAATCAGCATGAGGATGGAGAACAGCAGGAATAATTCTGCGGATTCTCGCATGGCTTCTTCGAAAAAAGTGGATTCCGAGGCACGGTCATACTCGTCTGCACTTGCCATGAAGCCAATCATCGACGAGATTACGAAGAAGACGCCCAAGGCCAGGAGCGACCTCCACTTCGATTCCGGGTTGATTGCGACCCTCATTCCCCGCCTCGCCTCCGCACTTATCCTCCGACGCCGCCTGTATCCACACTCTTCCGTACGTTGATAACTCTTTCCAGGGCAGTCCAGATGAACAGACGCCATCGAGGCCTGACCGGCCAACCAATATATAGCCGCTGAGCATGGTACCTTTAGGCATGTCAGACAGGCTAGAGACCGCAGGGCGTGCGCTTGAGCGCCCCTTGTGCAACCACTGCCTGGGAAGGCTTTTCGCATCCGTGTCCAGAGGGCTTTCCAACGAGCAGCGCGGAACCATCGTCAGGGCGAGCGTCCCGGGCGCCCCACCCCCTCCTTCAGAGATTGAAGGCTGTCACATCTGCAGGGGTCTCTTCGGGGAGATCGAGAAGTTCGTCGACCTGGCGGCCAGTGAGTCCGGGGGTTACGAGTTCTCGACCTTCCTGGTGGGCACGAAAGTGGACGCTGAAACGGTCGAGCGCGAGGAGGCCTTCTGGGGCGAGGTCGGGGCTAACGAGACCGAGTCCATAAAGGCCGAGCTCAACAGGGAGATCGGCAAGAGACTGGAGGATATGCTCGGCAAGCCAGTTGACTTCAAGAACCCGGAGATGGTCTTCCTGATCGATACCAGGTTCGACCGCGTTGCGTTGGATGTGGCCCCATTGTTCGTCTACGGAAGGTACAGGAAGCACTCCAGGGAGCTTCCTCAGACCAGGTGGCCGTGCAGGGAATGCAGGGGCAAGGGATGCCCAAGATGCGGGGGCAAGGGGAAGATGTACGATTCGAGCGTTCAGGACCTCATAGGTCCTGTCGTCATGCGCCACGCCCATGGCGAGGAGGATTTCTTCCACGGCATGGGCAGGGAGGACATCGACGCCCGTATGCTTGGGAACGGGAGGCCTTTCGTGGTCGAGGTCAGGAGGCCGAAGGTGAGGTCTCTCGACCTGACTGGGGTGGCGGCCGAGGCGAACGAAGGCGCCGTGGGCAGGGCGGAGTTCTTCGGGCTCACGCCGTCCTCCAGGGCCGAGATGCGGGGGATTAAGGAGTCCACGCACCCCAAGACGTACAGGGTCAGGGTGCGCTTCCAGGAGGATTTCGACCACGGAAAGCTTAATGAAGTAGTTACATCATTGGCCGGAAAGCCTATAAGTCAGCTCACTCCAAACAGGGTGGCCCATCGGCGCGCGAACCTCGAGAGGACAAGGTCCGTCAGGGGGATGTCCATCGAGAAGGCAAGCGGCCGGGAGGTCGTGTTCGTCGTCGAGGCGGACAGCGGGACCTACATCAAGGAGCTGATGCACGGGGACGAGGGGCGGACGCAGCCCAATGTCGCCGGCATCGTCGGAGTGCCCTGTGAGGTGCTGGAGCTCGACGTGATATCCATAGGCGACAAGGGAGAGTAGCGAGATGGTCAAGGCATCCAAAGGCGCGAGGCGGAGGACGCGAGGAGTGTTTCAGAAGCGCGCAAGGGACAGAGGACTCTCCCCCATCACACGCATATTCCAGGAGTTCGAGGTCGGCGAGAAGGCGAGCGTGAACATCGACCCGAGCATCCATAAGGGCCAGCCGCATGTCAGGTTCCATGGGAGGACCGGCACTGTCACCGGTTCCCGGGGAAAGGCCTATCTGCTCAAGGTGCGCATGGGTGGCAAGGAGAAGGAGATCATCGTGAGGCCTGAGCACCTCAGGAAGGCGAAGTGAGCGACCGGTGGTGGTTTGCATGGAAGACAAGAAATATCTCACTCTTTCAGAGGTGAAGGACGTCCTCACCGAGCGCCAGGACGATGGTGAGCTCACGGCCGAGCAGAAGCTAGCCCTCGAGCACTCCCAGAAGTTCGCGAGGGTCGACACGAAGAAGGCAAAGAAGCTCGTGAAGGAGCTCCTGGAGCTGGGCTTCGTGTCCGAGGTCAACGCCGTCAAGATCACAGACATCATGCCCACGCATGCGGACGATGTCAGGCTGATCTTCTCGAAAGAGAGGGCCAGTGTTGAGAAGAAGGACATCGAAAAGATTCTTAGCGTTGTAGAGAAGTATCTCTGACGCGCCTCGGGGGATTGCTGTGGAAGACTACGCAAGGATACTAGACTACCTACCCCAGGGGCTCCCAGACGAGCGGATGTTCAAGCGGGAGCCCGTAGCGTACGCGCTTGGCGAGGACCAGTTCAAGCTGTTCGAACTCGTCCCGAAGCCTGACATCAACCTCGGTATCGGCGACAGGGTGTACATCGGCAAGGACCTGGACCTGAGGCAGGACATACTCCATGTCAAGAAGAGGATAAGCTACAACGAGCTCACGCATGCCGCTCAGAGCGAACTCTCGACGATAATCCTGGCAGTCATCAAGGCGAACGAGCCGCGCTTCGTGCAGTTCTTCAACGAGGCGCAGGCGATAACCACGAGGTTCCACATGCTGGAGCTCCTGCCCGGGCTGGGCAAGAAGACGATGTGGGGGATAATCGAGGAGCGGAAGAAGGGGCCGTTCAAAGACCTGGCCGATTTGACCGCGCGCGTCCCTCTGGCACATCAGCTGGAGAAGCTGGTAGCGAAGCGCATAGAGGAGGAGCTCGCCAACGCTGAGCAGAAGTACAGACTTTTCGTGGCGAGATGACGGCTGAGGGGCTGTCAGGATGCGTGTTGAAGAGGTCAAAACTGTCCTCGGGTCGATGGGCAAGAGGGCGAACAAGAGGCTGGGGCAGAACTTCCTTCTGGACGAGTCGGTCGTGAAGCGCCAGGTGTCCCTCGCCTCCCTCGGCCCTGGGGACACGGTGCTCGAGGTGGGTCCAGGGCTCGGAGTGCTGACCGAGGAGATTCTGTCGACGGGGGCCAAGGTCGTCGCGGTCGAGCAGGACGAGGTGTTCTGCGGGTTCCTCGAGAGGAGGTTCGGCAAGCGCATCACGCTTGTGCACGCGGACGCGGTGAAGGCCTTCCTGCCTTCGTTCGACAAGGTTGTCTCGAACCTCCCGTACCAGATCTCGTCCCCCATCGTGTTCAAGCTGCTCGAGGCAGGGTTCGATGTCGCTGTCCTGATGCTGCAGCGCGAGTTCGCGGAGAGGATGGTCGCAGCGCCAGGGTCTGCGGAGTACGGCCGCCTGTCAGTCGGGGTGTACTACAGGGCGGACTGCGAGATTGCGTTCAACGTTTCGCGGTCGTCCTTCTGGCCGCAGCCGAAAGTGGACTCTTGTGTCGTGACGCTGGTCCCGAAGGAACCTCCGTTCAGGCCCAGGGACGAGAGGTTATACTTCGACGTGGTCAGGGCGATATTCTCCCACAGAAGGAAGAAGGTCTCGAACTCGCTCAATGTCGACCCGGCTGTTTCTTGGGTGATGACGGAGGACGTCAGAGCGAAATTGAATTCGTTGCCCCACGCCTCGAAGAGGGCCGAGGAGTTGTCGCCGGAGATGATATGCGAGCTAGCCGATGCGCTGCTCGAGGTCACCGCTTCTTGCGCCTCTCAGGGAAGAACCGGTCGATGATGGCGTCCACGATCTTATCCGGCCCGTCCCATAGCACGTCGCAGGCGGGGACGCGGTACTTCTCCTCGTACTCCCGCGACTTCTCGCGGACCTCCTCCTTGGTCATGCCCTGGTGATTTATCGTTATTCCGATGACGGGCGCGTTCGCGTAGACCTTGATGAGTTCCATCTCACGGTCTATCGTCCCGTTCGGCAGGTGGAGCTCGGCCTCGTGGTATGTCCTCCACTTCCTCGCGGGCGCGTGCTGTAGCACGACCGCGTTCGGCTGGGATGCGCTCACGATGGTCCTAGAGCCGGTGACGTACGCCGGATGGCTGAGCGCCCCCTGCCCTTCCACGATGATGATCTTCGGCCTCTCCGCCTCGTAGGCCATCTGGATTGCGTTCTCAAGCTCCCCAACGACGTAGTCTCCCCTTATCGCGTCAACGGGTACGCCGAACCGTGAGCCCTGGAGGAGCCCCGTCTGTCCCGTCGCCACGAAGCTCGTCTTGATGCCCCTGTCGTTCAGGGCTTTCGTTAGCATCACCGCCGTCGTCCGCTTCCCGCTCGCGGCGTCCGTCCCGAGGACAGGTATCCTGATGGCGTCCATCTTTGACGCCAGGTTCCTGTAGTAGTGCATATTCTCGAGGGGCGGCTCCTTCCTGATATCAAGGATGGTCACGCTGTGCTTCTTGGCCAATTCAGAGAGCTCCGGGTCCAGGGCAAGCCACTCGTGGAGCCCAGAGATGATGCTGATGCCGTTCTTGAGTGCTTCCCTGATGGCCGGTCGGAAGGCCTTCGGGAGCATGCCCCCCACCGTCGCCACGCCGATTATCAGGAAGTCGGGTTTCTTCTCGAGATTCCTGAGGGCGTCGGTGACCGAGGAGAATATGGGTATGCTTGAGCGTTTCCCATCCAGTATCTCGCCCGCGTCCTTCCCGGCAAGGGTGCTGTCCAGGATGCCGACAATCTCGAACCTCAACGAGTGCCTCACGAGCCCGGCGGCGGTCTTGCCCCCCGTCCTGTTGAATGAGGCCTCGCAGAGGACCAGAGCGGTTTCCATGCATTTCCGCAACCGGTTAGTTCTATAAATCCATTGGGCCGCTAGCGGGATTGCCGAGATAATGCTGGCCGTTCGAACGAGTGTTTTTCTAGATAGATTCGCATTGTCCCCGGGGGGATAGCATACTCGTCGGCATAGTTGGCAAGCCCAATGTGGGCAAATCGACATTCTTCTCCGCCCTGACGATGGCAACCGCTCAGATCGCTGAGTATCCGTTCACCACGATTCAGGCGAACAAAGGCGTGGGGTACGTCAGGGGCAAGTGCCCTCACGTCGAGTTCGGCAAGCAGTGCAGCCCGAACAACTCGATCTGCGAGAACGGCACCAGATTCGTGCCTATCGAGATACTCGACGTGGCAGGGCTGGTCCCGGACGCGCATGCGGGCAGAGGCCTGGGGAACAAGTTCCTGGACGACCTCAGACAGGCCGATGCGTTCATACATGTCGTCGACGCGAGCGGGGGGACCGATTTCGAGGGTAACCCTGTCGGCGTCGGCACCCACGACCCGGTGCTGGATGTGAACTTCCTCGAGAAGGAGGTCTCGTACTGGATATACAACATACTGGAGAAGCACTTCCTGAAGCTGGCCAAGCAGGCCAAGCTGGCGGGTTCGAAGTTCGAGCCGCTCCTGGCCGAGAAGCTGACAGGGCTCACCATCTCAGAAGGTCAGATACATGCGGCCTTCAGAGCGGCCGCCCTCGACGCGGACCCGACGCTCTGGAACGACCAGGACATACTCAAATTCTGCCAGGCGCTCCAGAAGATCAGCAAGCCGATGATAATCGCTGCGAACAAGGCGGACATAGCGCCCCCGGAGAACATCGCCAGGCTGAATGCCACAGGCTACCCCGTTGTACCCACTAGTGCGGAATACGAGCTTGCGCTCAGGAAGGCCACCAGAGCGGGCCTGCTCAAGTACGTCCCCGGCGACACGCGCTTCGAATACGTGGACGAGTCTAAGCTGAACCCGAACCAGCTGGCCGCATGCAACAAGATCGGCGACTGGTTGTCCAGGAACGGCAACACGGGCGTCCAGAGCATCCTGGAGGATGTCGTGTTCAAGGTCCTCGACCTAATCATAGTGTACCCGGTCGAGGACGAGCACAAGCTCATGGACAAGCAGGGGAGGGTGCTCCCGGACTGCTACCTCATGCGCCAGGGATCGAACGCCAAGGAACTCGCGTACAAGGTCCACTCCGACCTGGGTGATAACTTTATTAGGGCGATAGACGCAAAGACCCACATGACCATAGGCCATGACCACATCCTGAAAGACGGCGATGTGATCAAGATTGTCGCGAGAGCTTGATGCGGATGGGCACCTGGGATGTTAGGCTGATAGGCGCCTCATACAAGAAGATGGAGGGGGACCTTGCTGTCCACCTCTACGGCAAGACCGCCGACGGCAAATCTGTGACCGTCAGGTATGTCGGCTTCGAGCCGTACTTCTACGTCGTCGAACCGCCTCAAGACACAATCGACATGCTCCAGGCGGACGAAAGGGTCAGGCGGCTCGAGGACGACGAGTTGCTGTACAAAGGCGAGATGAGGAAGTGCAAGAAGGTCGTGGCCACCTACCCGTGGCTCGTCCCCGACATAAGGAAGACGGTCATGCCGAGGGCGGTCGTCCTCGCGGCTGATATACCTTTCCACTTCAGGTTCGTCTACGACATGAACCTCGGCTCGTGCGTGAGGGTCCTGGGCGAGGAGACCCATGACAACGCCTACAGGACAGACATCGTCGTGGACGCCTCTGGGTTCGAGCCCATCAAGCCGTTCCACCCGAAGCTCACGATAATCAGTTTCGATGTCGAGACCAGTCTGAAGGAGCCCTCCAGGATATTCTGCATATGCTGCGTCGTGAAGAAGGGGGACGAGGTCGAGGCTAGGCAGTTTGACGGCGACGGCCCTGGCGGCGAGCGGCAGATGATCGAGGACTTCTCGAGGTTCATAATCGAGGCCGACCCGGATGTCATCACCGGCTACAA
>JBFFED010000026.1:0-24536 GCA_041559015.1 Thermoplasmata archaeon
GCGAGCGTATCGCCGATGATCGGGTTCCTGGCCCTTCCAACATGGATCGGCCCGGTCGGGTTCACGCTGGTGTGCTCGAGCAGTATCCTGACACCCTTAGGCGTGCCGGCTCCGTATCTCTCCTTCGTCGAGAGCGCGTCCCCCAGGACGCTCTGGGCCATGTCCGGGAAGCCGACGAAGAAATTGACGTACCCTCCCTTCGCCTCGATCTTCTCGACCATGCCACCAGGGCGCATCCTGCCCGCAAGGTCCTTCGCAATCAGGTCAGGAGCCTTCCTCAGCTTCCTGGCTAGGGGGAAGCAGGGGAACGCCAAGTCAGCGAACCCGGGGGGAGGTCTCTCGAGCACCATGTCCGCCTCGGCGCCGAGCTCAGCCAGGGCTGTCCTCACTGCCGCGGCGACTTCCTCCCTGAACTGCTCGAACTTGCCCATTGTCCCCTCTCCTCAGTTGACCCTGAACCTCAGTATGCCGGCGATACCCCCGAAGGCCTTCAGGAGCAGCCCGCCCTCCTCGCTCTCACCGGAGATGAACTCGACCTTCGTGCTGTTCGCGTCGGCCATCTTGTGCAGCTCGCCGACGAGGTCATCGACCTCGTCGACGCTCATGAGAGCGCCGCACTTGGGGCACTTGACCTCCTCGGATGAGTTCTTGGTCATGGCTTCTGTCTTCTCACCGCATGCCTGGCATGTGAGCTTCAGCTTGACCCTCCTGAGGTCCTCCGAGAGCATGAGCGTGTCGACCGCCCCTATGAGCAGGGCGTTCTTGACCTGCTCCTCGCCGTAGATGGACAGGCCACCGTCCGGCTTCCGGATCTCCTCGAACAGGCGCTGCATCAGGTCCTTCTCCCTCATGAGGTCGAGGCTCTTCAGGGACTCCCTGGCCTTCTCGATGACCTCCTTGAGGCCGTATTCGTCTGTGTACCCGGTATCGAATGTGTCCACTATCTTCTTCTGAAGCTCGTAGTGCAGGTACTCGTTCTTGACGAAGAACTCCTTGGTCGGGCCAGGGCCGCCTACGATCACGCCCACCAGGTCCTGTCTAGAAAGGAAGGCCTCGTTCGCGATATCTGCGACCTTCTTGTAGTACTCGTGGGCGGCGATCTCTATCAGCCTCTCGAACCTTCTCGCGGACTGGCCTCCCCTGCCGTGCTTGCTGGGGACCATCGACTGGATGTTCTTGACGGGGATTATCCGCTTCCCGTGCAGGAGCCCAATCGTGGCCTCGCTCCTGTCTATCACCAATATGCCGTACACGTCCTTCTCGCCCAGCATGCCCTCAAGTGGCTCCGTGAAGAACGACGAGTCGCACCTGTAGACGAATGTCGGGACGGGCTCGGGCGGCTCCAGGACGAACTGGACCATGTCCGTCTGGTCTGCGCCTATGGACCTGTGCCCCACGAAGAATACGAGCCCGTTCTCAGGGGGCGCCTTGAAGTTCTTCAGCCGCGAGAGGATCGAGGATATGGCCCCCTGGACGTTCTTACGGGTGCTCGCGGACTTGATGTTAGAGGATTGAGAGTACTCACTCCTCAGATATGCCGAGACATCGGATATCTGCCTAGAGGGGGGTATGTAAAGCGATATGAGCTCCGTGCCCCTTCCGGATAGCTTCCTCACTTCCTCGAGGGACCTCCGGAACTCATACTTCTGGAGGTCTGTCAGTCGGGTCACCAGAACCAGTCCCAAGCCTATTTCTACGGGTTACAGCGTTCACCATTATAAAAGTTGACCGACATGGAACCAGTGGTACTCTCGCTCGGAGGCTCCGTCCTGGTAAGGGACGAGGGCGACACATCGTACATCAGGAAGATCGCGAAGATACTGATAGGCGTGTCCTCGAAGCACAAGCTGTTCGTCGTCACGGGGGGCGGTAGGATAGCCAGGGAGTACATCAGGGCGGGCCGCAACCTCGGCGCTGACGAGAGCTACCTCGACGAGATCGGGATAGAGGTCACGAGGTTGAACGCCAGGCTGCTGATAACCGCCTTGGGGCATCACGCTAACCATTCCCCCGCCAAGACGTACGAGGAGGCGGTGCACGCTGGCAGGATGCACTCTATAGTCGTCATGGGGGGCGTCAGCCCTGGCATCACGACCGATGCAGTGTCCGCGTTGCTTGCGGAGCGGGTCAAGGCGAAACGGGTCGTGAACGCCACCTCCACCGACGGCGTCTACACCGCGGACCCGAAGAACGACTCGTCGGCTGAACGCATCCCGAAGATGAAGCATAAGGAACTCGTGGCGCTTCTTGGCCCCTCGCCTACAAGTGCGGGCCCCAACCACGTCTTCGACGCTGTCGGGGCGAAGGTGCTCGAGCGGTCCAAGATATCGCTCGCTGTCGTTGACGGCAACGACCTCCCGAACCTCAGGGACGCGCTCGAAGGCAGGAAGTTTAAGGGAACACTCGTCGAGTGATCTCAGCCCTTGCTCCTCTTCGTCCTCAGCCTCTCCTGCGTCTTCTCGCTCCCGAGCTCCCTGAGCGCATCGCTCGCGATCCAGCGCGCGGGTTTCGAGTCCAGTTTCTGGATGCGTCTCGCAACCGAGATCGCCTCCTTGTTCAAACGTAGGTTCCTCTTCCCGATCTGTCTCAGCGCCCAGTTCACGGCCTTCTTGACATAGTTCCTCTCGTCCGTCGAGCCCTCGACGATCAGAGGGAAGAACGAGCGGAAGAGTCCGTCCCCGCTTCTCCTGTCACGGAGAGCCATGACTGCGATTATGACATAGCCTGCCCTCTTGGTGTACTCGTCTCGGCTCCGCGTCCACTGGATAGCCTTGGTGAGCGCGGGTTGGGCGTCGGCAAAGAGGTGGAGGCAACAGCCGTCGCAGATGTCCCATGACCTGAAGTCCTTGACCCAGCGGTTCATCTGTTCCTCGGTCACGAGCTTCGGGTCGTCTATCAGGCAGGCGACTATCATCGCCTCCCGTATGCCAGTCGACCAGAGCCTCTCCGCGAGCGCGTGGTCCTTTCCGACACGCCTCGAGATGTCCACGAGCACGGGCATGCAAACCCCGTAGTTCCTGTCGGGGGTGATCCCGAACCTAGCCATCTTCGCGACCGCTTCCAGGTGGCCGCTCGCCTTGATGATACCGATTATCTCCCTGTAGCCAGGTCTCTTTGTCGCTGACATGCTCGGGCCTCAGAGCCTCTCCAGATCGTCGCTTCTTATCTCCTCTATCCCACAGGAGGCGAACCTCTCCCTGAGCTCCCTGTACGCTGGTTTCGGCATGCCCTTCTTGTGGAAGTAGACCTTCTTCGCCCCCTTGCTCCTCCGGGACATCTGCGATATCATGTCCGGGCCCAGAGTCTCGAGGGCGTAGTTAGCGGCCATGTGCCCCACGGACATCTTCCTGCTCAGAGCGACCTCCGTGAACCTCGGCGCGTAATGCCCTCCGCCGACGCAGAGGACCACCGGATCCTCCCTCGGCTCGGCTTCGAGGATGGTCCTAGCGATCGCCTCCGCGCCCTCCTTCCTGTCCCACAGCTCCTCGTAGCTACCGATCTCGATGTAGAACACCGGGGAGCCGACCGTCGGCCCGTGGTGAGTCGTCTCGAAGGATACTTCCCAGCTGAGTCCTTCGGCGTTCTTCTTGAGGCTCCTCAGCGCCGCGGTCATGAGATGGGGTGCGGTCGGGCAGAGCGTCCCTGGCTTCCCACCGTAGCCCGCCGATGAGTAGTTGCCGATCGGGTGGACGGTCAGCGTCGGTATCCTCTTCTCCGACCTGTGCCTCGATGCGAACATGACGACCTCGACGTCCTTGCCGAGCTCCGCCTTGGCGCGCAGGTCGATGTCATCCTCCGCGAGGTGTGTCCTCTCCACCTGTACCATCACGAAGTCCCTGTGCGACAACGCGGGCCTTCCCTCAAAGGTCCCGGTCTCCTCCCAGACCGCGATCTCCAGGAGCCTCGCCCTGATGTTCATGGAGGCGTTGTCCTCTGAGGATGTGACTATCAGCTTCACGATACCCGGACGGCCTCGGGCAAGATTAACCCTTTCCGCCTCCAGGCCGACAAAGGCTTATAAGACGCCAAGGGTTCTTGCGGGCGACCATGCCCAAGCTGGAGACGACCACGATAGGCAGCCTGTTCAGGCTCGACGAGGACCTGCGCGAATCGATAGCGAAGGCAATAGAGTTCCAGAATGGGCTCGGACTCGACATCGTCTCCGATGGTGAGCAGCGGGCGGACATGGTCTCGTACTTCGCAGAATCGTTCGACGGCCTAGGAGCTGAGAACGGCGCCCCCGTGGTCCTCGGGAAGATAAGCCTGAAGGGCGAGCCAGAGGGTTTCTCTAAAGTGCAGGACCTCGTCTACGCCCGCTCGAGGTTCCCAGACCTGAGGATCAAGGTCGCCATCACAGGCCCGACCACCCTGGGCATGACCTGCGGCAGCAGGAAGATACGCTCCCACTACAGGAACGTCATGGACTTCTCGATGTACGAGGATATCGCCGAGGCGCTCGCGCCTGTCGCCAAGGCGATTACCGACCACGGAGGATATCTGCAGATCGACGAGCCCTTCCTCTCTCAGGGCTACAAGGACCTCGAGGCGAGAGTCGGCCTCCTCGACAGGGTCTCCGAGGGGCTCCCGAGGGACAGGGTGAGCGTGCACGTATGCGGCTTCGTCGGGAGGTTCGGGGTTGTTGACCACCTGCTCGAGCTGGACAACGTGTCCGTGCTCAGCTTCGCCTTCGCTGGCAGGACGGAGATAAGGAACATAGAGCACGTCATGCGGAAGGGTTTCGAGGCCGGCCAGAAAAGGCTCGGGGCGGGGTGCATATCCGTGACTCCGCTCTCGGAAGCCGAGATCGACACCCCGGCAGATGTCGCCGCCAAGCTGAAGGAGATTTCCGGCAAGGTCGGCAGGGAGAACATCGCCTACGCACACCCCGACTGTGGTATGAGGGCTACGAACAAATCCCTGGTACCAATCATCCTCAGGAACTTGCGGGAAGGGGTCACCCTGTTCGGCTGACCCCGCCCGGAGGCATGATCGATTGGGCTCGAGCCTTCTGAACGAGAGAGCGGCGAAGCGGAACGTCAACTACCTCGCGGCACTGGACTTCATAGTAAGTAAGCCTCGGCTTCGGCCTCATAATGCCCTTGTTCCCTCTGTACCTAACGTATCTGAGCGGCGGCGCTACCAACGTCGGCCTGCAGGTCGGCATACTGTTCTCATCGTTCATGCTGATGAGGGCGATCCTGGCAGCGCCGTTCGGGAACCTCTCGGACAGGGTCGGGAGGAAGAAGATAATCCTGATCGGGAGCTTCATGTACTCGATCCTCGCGATACTGTTCACGGTTCCCGAGAGCTGGCATGGCCTCCTGGTCGTCCGGGCGTTCCAGGGCGTGGCCAGCGCCATGGTCTGGCCTGTGAGCGAGGCCCTCGTCGTCGATTCGAGCCCGGTCAACATGCGCGGCGCCTCGATGGGCAAGATAGTGATGGCGGCCAACCTGGGGATGGTCATAGGGCCGTTCGTGGGCGGAGGGCTGTTCGGCCTGGCATACTACACCCTCGGGTTCTCCCTTGACCAGAGCTACAAGTTCCCGTTCTATTTCACTGCTGTGCTCGCCTTCGCGGCGGGCCTGCTGGTCTGGAGGTATGTTACTGACGCGGTCACCCCAAGGGAGTCCAAACAGAGGATGAGCATCAGACAGCTCATCAAACCCGACGGCGTGGACAAGCGTGGGATCAGGAACCTCAACACTCTCTACGCAAACGCGACCATGGAGGGTTTCGCGCTCTCGAGCATCGGGCCCATGATGATCCTGTTCCTCGTCTTCAGGTTCCCGCAGCTGGACGCCTCCTCCATCCCAATCATAATCGGGGTCGCGATGGGGCTGGGAGCTCTCATCGCATACCCCTCAGGCAGGTGGGCGGACAGGTTCGGCAAGAAGAAGCTGTTCGTGATAGGCGGCTACATCTCGTTCGTCGGCACGATCATCATACCCTTCGGGTGGACGCTTGCGGTGGTAGTACTGTTTCTGGCGATGCGCAGCATGGCCTTCCAGATGGCCAGCCCCGCTCTGAGGGCCCTCCAGGCGGATGTCGTGCCGGAGAACATCAGGGGGAGGCTAATAGGGATGCTTGAGTCGATGGCGAACATCGGTGCGGTGCTCGGGGCGCCAGTCGGCGGACTGCTCTGGGACTATTTCCACGGCACAGGGCTCGGCTTGCCATCCCCGATCGACGGGACGATGGTGCCCTTCGTCATATCCGGTATGCTGGGCATAATCACCATAACCTTGGTGCTGCTCCTGGTGTCGGATAGGGCTCAGACAGAGGAGTCCTCAGAAGGCTTGCAGGGACAGTCGCATCCAGGGACATAGGCCCTCCGCCCCTCTGATGTCATCCCGCGCAGCCCGTCCCCGGCCGTGAGGGAGCGCTCAACTGCTGCATGTGGTAATCGGTTATAAATAACGGAATCCTCGATTCTTCGGACACAAGGGTGGAGGCATGGCCGGTGAAATCACCGTATCTGAGCGGATCCTTTTCCATCTAGGCAACTACATCAAGTACGAGGACAAGTTCGAGGTCCCCTTCGATGTGACGCAGGACGGTATCTCTCAGTCGTGCAACATATCGAGGGCGCACGCTGCCATAGAGCTGAAGAAGCTGAGGGAGGCGGGCATCGTCGAGGAACGCCTTTCCCACGTCCGGAGGGGCAAGGCCCGCCGGAAGGTCTACTTCCTCACGCAGCCCGGCAAGCCGAAGGCCCGCGATGTCCAGCAGTATGTACGACAGAATGGCATATCACCGATGGTCGACGCCTCGAGGGTTTCCCCTGCACTCTCATCGAAGCCGAAGGCCGTCAGGCGTTCATCGCCTCTGCCGTCCGTGAAGGAGTTCTTCGGCCGGCAGAAGGAGCTCGAGTCGATTGGCGCCGCTCTGTCGAGCCCATCCTTCAAGGTCGTTGATGTGCGTGGGATACCGGGCATCGGCAAGACCACCTTCGTCGCTAGGGCCGTCTCGGAGGTGTCCGGAGAGCGCGTGTTCTGGCATTCGGCGAAGCCTTGGGACTCCAACATGACACTCGCTGACGCCCTGGGCAGGTTCTTCTTGGACAACGGCAACAGGAAGCTGGCGGCCTACCTGTCCTCAGGAGGGTTCGAACTCGGCGACCTCAGCTTCCTCCTGAACCAGGAATTGGCTGAGAACGGCTACATCTTCGTATTCGACGACGCGGACGTCTGCCCGAGCCTACAGGAGTTCCTCAGGATGTTCAGGCACAGCTGCGGTGCGGCCAAGATCGTGACGACCTCTGAGAACCGCCCTGGGTTCTACGATACATCGGACAAAGTCGCCCGCAAGGAGGTGTTCGAGATCGAGCTCGGGGGCCTGGACGTCGAGTCGGCGGTCGCGCTCCTGAAGGTGAGGGGGATCGAGGGCCATGTCGCCGCGGAGCTCGCGAAGGTCACGCACGGCCACCCGCTCTCCCTGGAGATGGTTACCGCTTCCAGCCCGGTCGAGGCGAAGTACCAGGTATCGCAGTACTTCGAGGAGAAGTTCTACGGTAACCTCTCGGAGGGGGAGAGGTCGCTCCTGCAGTTCGCCTCCGTGTTCCAGCAACCGTTCCCCTCGGAGGCGATTCCCAGGGACCTCCGACAGACCAGGAAGGGCTCGATGCTGAGGGAGAGTGCCCCGGGGAGGTTCGAGATACACGCCTCGCTCAGGAGCTTCGTGTGCGAGGCCATGTCCCGGGAGGAGAGGGCGCGATGGCACAGTGCGGCTGCGGACTTCTACCTCAGGAGCGGGGAACCGCAGGAGCGGCTGTACCACCTCATCAAGGCGGGGCGTTCGCTCGAGGCCGAGATGCTCGTATACCGGACTGCGGATGAGCTGCTCGCGAAGGGCAATGTCCAGAGGCTCTGGGACATGCTCGCTGGGCTCGCACCCTCGAAGGAGAGGTACAGGCCAGCGGTGGAGTCCTTCAAGGCGCGTGTGGCCAGCCTGGTAGGTCGCTACGACTCCGCTTGGGAGATTCTGGAGAGGCTCTCGAGGTCGGAGAGCGTGCCCATAAGGGCTGATGCCCTCGTTGAGATGGGCAAGATCGAGAGCAAGAAGGGCGACTTGGTCGCTGCCTCCAGGTTGTTCACGGAGGCCCTCGAGGCCGTGGACGACCTCCCCGCAGCGCGCTCGAAAGCGCTCAGGGGCCTCGGGGCGGTGGAGAGCAAGCTGGGGAACTACAGCAAGGCCCAGGAGCTCCTGGAGAGGAGCGCAATCGATGCGATGGCCGCCATGGACTCGACGGGGATGCTCAAGGCGCACATGGAACTTGGGAACGTCTTCATAGGAATGGGCAGGTACGATGAGGCGATAGGCCACTTCTCCAAGTGCGCCGCCGGCTTCGGGCCGGTCGAACTCGCGAACGTGTACGTGAACATGGGCATCGCATCTGTCTATCTCTCCAAGCCGGAAGAGGCGAGGTTGCACCTGGAGAACGCCGTCCGGCTAGCGGACGAGACCGGACAGCCGCGCTGCAAGGCCTATGCGCTCACCTCCCTTGCCGAGGTGCTCGTCATTGCCGGGGAGCCCGAGCAGGCCAGGGAGCGCGCGTTCCGGGCGCTGGAGATACTGACGGAGCTGGGCGACAGGATAGGCACGTCTGCAGCGTACGCAAACCTCGGGATGGCTGAGCGGTCCCTGGGCGACCTGGCTGCCAGCGAGGAGCACTACAAGGAGAGCATATCGGCCCTGGAGGGCATGGACGTCCCGAGGAGCCTCGGGCAGCGGAAGCTCGAGTTCGGGCAGCTCTTGGGTTTCAAGGGCGAGGGGATGCGCGCAAGGGAGATGATCACTGCAGCCCGGTCGCTGTTCGAGAGGGTCGGCGCGGACGACATGGTCAGACGCGCGGACATGGCCTTGTCGGAGATCGGACAGGGCTGAGAACCTGGACAGCGGGTCAGATCTGCGGCATGCTCTTAAGCCAGTCGATGTCTGATACGTATATGTCCCTGATGTCCTTCAGGCCCCAGCGCAGCATCGCGAGCCTCTCGAAGCCCAGGCCCCACGCCAGCACCGGCTGCTTGACGCCGAGGGGCTCCGTCACCTCGGGCCTGAATATGCCCGCCCCTCCGAGTTCCATCCACTGGCCGTTCCAAAGTATGTCTACCTCTAGTGACGGCTCTGTGTAGGGGAAGTATCCTGGCCTGATCCGTATCTTCGGTATGCCCATGCGATCGTAGAACTCCTTCAGGAGGCCGCAGAGCATGTGGAAGTTCGCCCCCTCCTCGCATACTATGCCCTCTATCTGCATGAACTCGGGGAGGTGGGTCGAGTCCATGGCCTCGTTCCTGAAGATCCTCCCGACGCAGAACGCCTTGAAGGGCGGCTCCGGGTGCTCCGCGATGAACCTGGCGCTGTTGACGGTCGTGTGAGTCCTCAGGAGCGCCCGTTCCGCCTCGTGCCTGCTCCACTTATGCCTCCAGCCTGCGGAGCCAGTGGTCCAGCCGTTCTCGTGGACCTGCCTCACCCTGTCGATGAGCTCATCGTCCCTCGACAGATCGATCCTCTCAGGATGCTTGATGTAGAATGTGTCCTGCATCTCCCTTGCGGGGTGGTCTTGCGCGGTGAAGAGGACGTCCATGTTCCAGAAGGCGCTCTCTACATAGTCCCCTCTCAGCTCCGTGAACCCCATGCTGAGGAATATCGATCTGACCTTCTCCTGCTGTATCGTCAGCGGGTGTTTCCTGCCACCGTGAAGCGTCGGCGCGAACGCCTTGACGTCGTACCTGCGGATGTCGACCTCCCGCCACCGGCCTGATTGTATGAGCTCGGGGGTGAGCTGCCCGACCTCCTCCTTCACATCGAGGCCGAGCGACGCGACGCCCCTGCCGAGGTCTGTGATTGAGAGGGTTCTCAGGGTCGCGTGCTTCTCGTTCAGGAAGTCCTTCCTCTGCCTGAGGGCCTCGATCACGTCCCTGTCCGCGTCCTTCTCCTCGACTACCCCGGCGGCGAGCCTCTCGATCAGAAGCTCATCCGCACCCTTCCCTGTGAGTGCGTCATGCCCCTTCTGGGTCAGGGTGATGACAGTATCGCTACCCTCCTTTGAGATGTCCCCCCATCCCTTCCTCCTGATCCATCCGAGGGCAATCGAGATCTCGTCATTCCTCAGCCTGCCACTCTTCTTGAGGTCCGCCATCGAGCCCTTGCCGCCATGCGACTCCGCTAGAACCTCGATCGCCGCGCGCTCCGGAAGGGGTTTCCTGGCGACCTCCGAGTTCTTGAGCGAGTAGCTGTTGACTATGGCCTCATCTATCTTGACCAGTCCCTTCGCCTGCAACCAGGAGGAGGCGTTCATGACCTCGACCATCTGGTTCAGCCCGCTCCTCTGAAGGATGTCCTCAGGGGAGGCCTGCCCAAGCTCGTGAAGGGCCTTGAGGACCTTCTTCTCGAAGAAGTTGAGCTGCTCCGCGACGTCCTTCTCTGCCATGCCGGGGGGCTCATCGGGAGGACTGCTTATCTACTTTTCCGGCGCCCGCTGGCACATCAATAGTCTATCTCTTTCTCGTAGGGCTTGATGTCGTAGACAGGGGTGCCGTCCAACGCGTCCAGCCCCCGGACGGTCAGGATGCCCGCCCGGACGCTGACCAACTCGACGAGCGTGAGCCCGAGCTTGTTCGGCCGCGTGGGCGACCTGGTCGCGAAGACTCCCACCAGGGGATTCTTCGGGTCGCGCCTGGGGTGCACCTTCATCAGTGTTTCGCGCTGCTTGTGAAATCCGAAGATGACCCAGATATGTTTGAAGTGGCCCAGCCGGTACAGCCCTTCGACATATTCACGGTCGAACACCAGCTTCGATTTGACGGGTTCCCAGTTCTCAGGCGTCTCCCTGACTCCGTTCCTCACAACGGCGATTGGCTTCAGCTTCAGGGCCGTCGCCACCTCAGTCCCTCACGAAGAAGTCCTCGATGCGGTCTTTGGCCTTCTCCCTCTTGCCCTGGTGCTCCTCGAGGAACCTCCAGACCTTCTCCAGCAGGATCTGCTTGCACTCGCCGCAGAGCATCTTGCCGGACTTGCAATCTGCGTACAGCTTCGCCAGCTTGTCGTCGTCCGGCTCGAACAGGAATGTGTTGTACGCGTGCACGGAGCATATCTCAGGGTTACCTCCGAGCTTCCTCTGCTCCTCCACGGACACTCTCCCGCCAGTGAAGGCGTTCATGACCTTGCGCTTCACGGTCTTCTGGTCGTCCGTCGTGAATATGGTCGCGTCCGCGGAGACCGAAGTGGACATCTTCTCGGATCCGCCCAGGGACGGCATCAGCTTGGCGTGTATCAGAGCCGGCTTGTAGAACCCCAGCCCCTCGGCGATATCCCTGGTGATCCTGAAGTGCGGGTCCTGGTCGATCCCGCAGGGTATGAGGCAGGGCACCTTCTTCCCGCGCTCCATCGACTCGAGGAAACATGGCACAGTCTGGATGCTCGTGAAGAATATGCTCCCTATATTGTTCGAGTTGTCGAACCCGAAGACCGCTCGGATGGTGGAGAAGTTGATCTTCTTCGCCGCCCTGATCGCCGTAGGGTACATCGTCTTGATGTACTCGGTGTCCAGGAATATGTTCGTTAGCTCGGGGTCGAACCCGAGGGCGATTATGTCCAGGGCGTTCTCGTAGCCCCATCTCTTGGTCTCTTCGAGGCTCAGGTGGTCGTAGAACATGAACTTCTCATCGTCGGTGAGCTGGAACCAGAGCTTCGCCCCGAAGGCGTCCTGAAGGTACTTGCAGAACACCCATGGCATGAGGTGGCCGAGGTGTATGGGTCCCGAGGGCCCCCTGCCCGTGTACAGGGAGAACACGTTCCCCTTGTCGAACTCGTCGAGCACCCACTCGAGGTCCCTGTGAGAGTAGAAGACCTGCCGCCTCAGCATGTGATTGAGCGGCCCTTGCTTGGCGATCCTCGCGAGGAGCGGCTCGTCGATCCTCTTGGTCCCGAACCTCTCCATGAGGACGTCGTAGTCGACGTCGCCGGAGACCATGTAGGGCGTGACGACGAATTCGTTGTTCATGTGCGCACTTGCCCTGGTTAGACCGTATGGTGTAAATATGTCTTGCTCCAGCCCGGTGACGGCGGCCGTCAGGATGTTGCGGGCTTCTACTTCTTGACGAGGTAGTAGCCTGCCGACTTCTCTCTCGCCTTGCGTTTTACGAGACCCTTCGATTGCAGCTCGTCCAGAGCCCTCAGGACGAAGTTCTTGGGGGCCTTCGCCAGGCCCACTATCCTCTCAGCATTCGCCATCTTCTCCTCACCATCAATGCCCGCTTGCCTCATGGCATTGTAGACCTTTTCCGCATACATCGAGAGCCCTTCTGGC
The DNA here is from genome assembly GCA_041559015.1 of Thermoplasmata archaeon. GTDB lineage: Archaea > Thermoplasmatota > Thermoplasmata > UBA10834 > UBA10834 > COMBO-56-21. The sequence goes on from JBFFED010000026.1 coordinate 12,308, forward strand.
ATTGTCTCAGTCCCTGACGAGAGTGCCTGCGAGTCGGCGTCGTTGCCGACCTGGCGTCCGGTCGTCCCGGCCGCATTCAGGTTTCCCGTCCAAATACTTTTCGGGACCCCGTGACCGAACGCCAGCACATCCCCGTCGGGGAGCGCCTGCCGTCCATGCCCAGCACAGGACAAGATATATGATGCCCGTGCTCCTCTTCTGAGGACAGAGGATGATGACCCCAATGCTCAGGATCCCATGTGCTCGCCTCTCGTCTCTTCCGGTGCTGTTGGTGGCCGCAATACTGTGCACGTCGTTCTCTGCATCAGCCATGGACAGGAGCTCCGGCGACTACTGGGTGTACTCAATGGTCATTGTCGTTCCAGGGTTCGACGTCGCTGCCTCGGGCACAATGAAGTACGAGTTCGTATCACAGGAGACGCTGACTGTGAACAGCGCAGAAGTCCCAGTGAACGTGCTGAGGGTCACTGGTGCCGCCGTGGGTTCCCTGGAGATGATCGACCTGGAGGCAGAGCTGGTGATCGAAGGCTACATCTACGAAGGGCTCCACGGGATGAGCGTTGTGAGGGACGATCTCACATATTGGACCAACTTGACCTGGGGTTCGGGAGCCTTCTCACTTCCCATCAACTACGCGAGCAGGGTGGTCAGCACATACACGCCTCCGTTGATGTCTGGATTCGACCCCGGCCCGTCCGCTCCTGGCAGCACATGGGTCGAGACTACTTCGGTCCAGACCGTCACGACGAACTTGACGGGTGATGCGCAGTCTGACGGGACGACCTCCATGACCGTCACCTATACCATCTTCTCTCAACTCGAGACGGTCCACACGGGAGCTGGCGATTTTGATGCACTCAGGATTGTGGCCGTGCAGGATGACGGCGTGCGGGTCGCATACTGGTGGTCCGAGGAGGCAGATGTCTTCGTCAGAGAGGAGACCTATCTGGAGGGCGTGGAGCAGCCGGTCCAGACGCTCGTCCTTGAGGAGTACAATGGCGGTCCGGGGTCCAACATACTCGTGTACGTCGCCGTTGGCGGCGCCGCCACCGCCGTCGCGCTGATCGCTCTCGTGGCTGTCCTGATGATGAGGCGTCCTCGGAGGCCGGACATCCCGGACACCTCTCCCCCGCTCGAACTGCTCCCACCGCCTCCGTGAGTAACGCCGATGCACAGCCCTCTTATCCCCGTCTGCGCCAAGGGACCTATTTGAGGAACATATGTACGGGACGTCCAGGGTTTTAATACGAGAAGGCTTTCCCCCAATCGGGAGGCGAACAAGTTGGCCCGAGCACTTCTGAACCCACTCACGAAAGAAGAGGAAGACACCGTACACTCCGAATCCATCAGGATACTCGAGGAGATCGGCGTGAAGGTGACGAGCCAGGGGGTCCTCGCCCTTCTCAAGGATGCGGGCGCCGAGGTGGACACGAGGACACAGATCGTCAAGATCACGGAGGAACTTGTCAAGGAGGCCCTCGGGAAGGCCCCCAGGGAGTTCTCCATGTGCGCCCGAGACGAATCCAAGGACGTCCGCCTTCCGGCTGCATCCGTACAGGGCGTGAACGACGGTCAGCCGACTGACGTCTGGGACATGCAGACCCAGAGCAAGCGCAAGGCGCGCATGGACGACCTCATCGACCTGACCCTTGTGTGTGACGCCATGCCAGAGGTCGACCTGTATTGGCCCGAGGTCGTGGCAACGGACTTCCCGGCCGAGGTGTCCAACGTGCACGAGTACGCTGCGTCCGCCATCTACACAGGCAAGCACGTTCAGCACGGGGCGGGGAGCGCAGAAGACGCCCAGGCGCTGATAGACATCGCATCAGCGATTGCGGGGTCAGAGGACGAGCTGAGGAGGAGGCCGATAGTGTCCATCACGCACACCCCGATCACCCCGCTCCGCTACGAGGAGGGTGATATTGACGCCGCAGTCATGTTCGCACGTGCGGGCCTGCCGGTCGTTCATCTGTCCATGGCCATCTCCGGGTCCGTGTGCCCGGTATCCCTGGCGGGGACAATCACGTTGGTGAACGCCGAGAACCTCGCTGGGTTCTTCATGTCGCAGTCCGCAGCTGCAGGGGCACCAGTGCTATACAGCTCAGAGAGCGGCCCGATGGACATGAGGACGGGCGTGTTCCTGTCAGGGTCAACCGAGGGCGCGCTCATAAACGCTGCTGGGTGCCAGATGGCCAGGAGGTATCGGATGCCCTCCCAGGTAGGAGGGACCGCGGCTTCAGGGACGATGCCCGGCTACGAGGTCGGATACCAGAAGGCGATGAGCGGGCTCCTACCCGCGCTCGCGGGCGCTGACCAGGTCGTGGGCATCGGCGGGTTCGACAGGTCCGGCTGCGAGTCGGTCGAACAGATAGTCATGGACTGTGAGCTGTGGCGGAACGTGCTGCGCGCCTGCAGGGGAGTGATGGTCGACAAGGACACCCTCGCGTTCGACGCCATTGCACGCGTGGGCCCAGGTGGCTACTTCATGAAGGACATCCACACGCTCAGACACTTCAAGAGCGAGGTACTGCTCCCGAAGATCGCCATGCGTCCCTCTCCTCCAGGGGCCAGGGAGGAGCCGATCAGAGAGGCTGCTCGAGCCGAAGTGAGGAGGATATTGGCAGGGCACAGGCCGGCGCCCGTCGAGAGGTCCGTACTGCAGTCAGTCAGAGCCATCTTGGCGAAGCACGACAGCAAGCTGCGCGGGAAGCCCGCGCCTACGGAGTATCTCGACCGCTTCGGATAGGTCCGCCCCCTCTCAGCAGGAACTCGTGCGCGCTGAGGGCGGCCTTCGCCCCTTCCCCGGCCGCGACGACTATCTGTTTCTCATGGACATCTGTCACGCCCCCGGCAGCGAAGACACCGGGCACATTGGTCTCGCACCTGCAATTGACCATTATCTCGCCGTACGCATTCAGTTCAAGTAGGCTCCTGCAGAAGTCAGTGTTGGGTTTCAGGCCTATCTCCACGAACACCCCCTGGACGGCGAGCGTCTCCTCGGATCCGGGGGATCTGTCTCGCACGACAAGTCCTTCGACGGTTCTGTCCCCTCTTATGATGACAGCCTCGAACCCGGTCCTCCGGACGATGTTCCGAGACTCTGCGGCGCGGTCCTGGATGATCGGGTCTGCCCTCTAGGGGCTTCGGGATACAACGTGCACCCTTGAGGCGACATTGGCCATCTCGATGGCCGCCTGGATGGCGGAGTTGCCGCCCACGCACACGGCCACGTCTTTGCCTGCGAAGAGGGGTCCGTCACAGGTTGCGCAATAAGACAGCCCTCGACCCATGAACCTCTTCTCGTCGGGTATGCCGAGCTCACGCGGTCTCTTGCCCGAGACCACTATGACGGCCCGGGCTACGATCTCCCTCCCGCCCGCAGTGACAACCTTGAACTCTCCCCCCTCTCTGGAGAGCCTGGTCACATCGTCGATGACCATGGGCACGGGGAACTTCCTCACCTGCTCCTCGAACTTCGCGGTCAGCTCCCGGCCTGTCACGTGCTGGTATCCCATGTAGTTCTCGATGCCAAGGGTCCATGCCATCTGGCCACCGACGTCATTGGCTATCATGGCGGCCGACAGCTTCTTCCTCGCAAGGTACACAGCAGCTATCATGCCCGCAGGCCCCGCGCCAATCACGCAGACATCCGCCACTCCATCAGTCTCCGACGGCATGTCGAGGCTCAGCATCATCGTCTGCGCTGACCGTCCTTCCCCGATATCACTCTTGTCCAAAACGAACCGCGAGGTGCCCGAATCGACCTGGCGCACTCAAAAAGTAGAAACATGCGTATTCTCATGCCCAGCGGGGCGTTGGGCATGGACACCTTCAAGGGGACGTACGACAAAGCGTTGCTACGAGGCGCTCGGGCAGCAGTAGAACAGGTGATCGCGGCCAAGAGGAACGAGCGTGTGCTCATCATATCGAACCCGGGCTCGGACACACAGCCGATCTCGGCCGCGCTCTTCGACGCACTCCACGAGGCAGACGCTGTCCCGGTGCTGATGTACCAGAAGGAGAAGGGGCAGTTCGACTTCGCGGAGGAGGAGGTCATCAAGGGTATGGCCTCCGAACCTGCCGTCGTGATATCGGTGAGCAGGGATAGGCTCGGCAAGGACCGATGGGGCATGAAGAACGGCTACAAGGGAAAGCGCAGGTACGACCACATCTTCGACCTCCTCTACGAGGAGGCCAAGATACGCGGATTCTGGTCTCCGGGGATAAGCGAGGACATGTTCAAGAGGACCGTGCCGATCGACTACTCACGCCTCAGGATGGACTGCAGGAAGGTCTCAAAGGCGATTGAGGGCAAGGACTGGGTACACGTCACCGCCCCCGGAGGCACGGACGTCCTTCTCGGGGTCAAGGGCAGGAAGGCCCGCAGGGACGACGGTGACTACACGAAACCTGGTCTCGCAGGCAACGTCCCCTCGGGTGAGGTCTACGTCTCCCCCGCCCTTGGCACGATGGAAGGGACCATCGCCTTCGACGGGTCAATGGTCCTGAACGAGGGTGAGGTCGTGATGAAGAAGCCCATAGTGACAGAGATCACGGAGGGTTACATCTCGGAGATCTCAGACGGCAAAGAGGCAGAGCTACTTGAGGAGTCCATCAGAACTGGCGAGAGGAAAGCCAGGGAAGGCGGCAAGAAGGGACAGATCAAGCCGGACCTCGTGGAGAAGTATGCCAGGAACGCATGGAGCATAGGGGAGCTGGGCATTGGCCTGAACAGGAAGGCCAAGATCGTCGCCAACATGCTCGAGGACGAGAAGGTCTACGGCACGTGCCACTTTGCGGTCGGTAGCAACTATGACGGGGATGCGGACGCCCTCATTCACCTGGACGGTCTGGTCAAGTCCCCGACGATAATCGCAATCTCCTCGACCGGCAGGGAGCAGTGTATAATGGAGCGAGGACGGCTAGTGTGGGACTGACGGGCGTCAAAGCTTAATTCCCCGTCAGCGGTTACATCGCCCATGGTGGAGCCCCTCAGGGTGGGGGAAGCGGACCAGGACCGGTTCGACAGATCGAGGAGGATAGGCTGGCTGGACCTCGGGAGGATATCAGAGGCCAGGGCGCTCGTCGTTGGCGCAGGGGCGATAGGCAACGAGGTCGCCAAGGACCTTGTGCTCTCGGGCTTCCGCAGGGCGACGATAGTAGACATGGATCGTGTGGTCGGCTCCAACCTGAACAGATGCGTCTTCTTCACCAGGGGGGATGCTGAAGGACGGGTGCTCAAAGCCGAGGCCGTCGTCCGTGGGATGTCATCGTTGGCGGACGACTTGGAGGTCTCCGCGGTAGCCGGTCGGGTTGAAGAACTCCCTGACTCAGCGTTCGGCGAGCACGATGTGGTCCTCGGGTGCCTGGACAACGTCGCGGCGAGGATCAACGTGAACGCGCGCTCGTATGCGGCAGAGAAGATACTCATCGATGGCGCCATGGACGGGTTCCTGGGACGCGTCACGGTCGTGCGCCCTCCTGACGGCGCTTGTCTCCAGTGCGGGATGAACAGAACCCATGCCAAGGTCGCGTCCCTGAGGTTCAGCTGCACGGGAGAAGGTGTCGTGTTCCACGAACCGAGAGTCGCCGCGGAGATAACGACAACCAGCGTCGTGGCCGCGGTCATGGTCAGGGAGGCCATTAAAGTGGTTTCGGGCAGGAAGGCCCTCCTTCTGGCGAATGCGTTCTACTACGATGGTCAGAGCAACCGCTCTGAGGAGATGGAGATACCGTTGGACCCGAGATGCCCAGTCCATGTGCGAGCGGCGGCCGGGCTACACGTATCCGAAAACGATTTAAACTCACGGGCAGTCCAGTAGGTCGGTGGTTTTCTGGTAGTCCGGATCAAGGTGAAGAACGCCGAGACGGGAGCGACCGTTGAGATGGAGCTGGAGAGCGAGAATACGGTCGACGAGATCATCGAGAGCGCCGCGACATTCTGGAAGAAGGATATGGGGGCGTATGTCCTCAGGAAGGGCAAGAAGGTCCTCAGGGGCGGCAGTTCCCTCGCCGAGACCGGCATCCGAGCGGACGACGTGCTCGAGCTCATCCCCGATCCAGAGGGCGGCTAGACAAGATGCCTCTGCCTGTCGACGTCCTCAGGATGCGGCTCAGCAACGAGATAGCCATGTGCCAGCGGGAGCTGAGGCACCACATATCGGTCTCCGATGTGGCTCTCTCGTCGTTCCCCATCATGGTCAACGTGACGCTCCTGCGCGTGCCAGGTCCCGACTGGGAGCAGGGCAAGGTGGTCCACAGGTTCGTTCACAGGATGGCCGTGATAATCAGCGACGAGTATCCGATGGAGAAACCCATAGTGAAATGGCAGACTCCGATATTCCATCCGAACATCATGCCTCCTGAGGATGGAGGCTATGTATGCACCAAGCTCCTCGAGAACTGGGACTTCAGCTCTAACCTCATGACCTTCGTCAAGGGCATAGAATCCCTGCTCGCGAACCCGAACCCGAGGAGCCCATTCGGGAACGATTCTTGCACCAGGGCCGCCGCTCACTTCAACAGGACGAGATACAGACCGCCGGTTATAATGGACCAGTCCGATAGGAGGGTCAGGATAGTGGGTGATGCGAGTGCCTAGGCCTAAGATAGTCTCTGAGACCAGGCGCCCAGTCGAGGAGTGCAAGCCTCCCGGCACCCGTATCAGGCCGCACCGATGGCTGTCGGAGGAATCGCTAGTCGCCTTTCACTCCATCCAGGAATCGGGCAAACCCTTCGGGTTGTACCTTTCCTCTCATGCAGAGGCGAAGATAAGGGAACACGCGGTCACTGAGGCCGTCAGTCGACTCGAGGTGATGGGATTCATGCTCGGTGAGGTGAGGTTCTGGCAGGGGTCTTCATTCTCGATCGCTAGCGATGTCGTCACCACGCAGCTCAAGAGCACGGCCTCCAAGGTGAGGTTCGATCCAGAGGCCTTCCCGAGGCTCTTCGTGGGTCTGGACGGCTCAGGGTTCGACTATGTCATCGTCGGATGGTATCATTCGCATCCCGGTCACACATGCTTCCTGTCGCGGACTGACCTGGACACTCAGAGGCGGATGTTCAACCAGCCGTACCACTCGGCGCTTGTGATCGACCCCGTCAACGAGGATGTCAAGGCCTTCAGGCTTGTCCCGGGCGGATACGAGGAGATCGCGTTCGCCCTCTTCACCCCCTCTGGCGCGGGCTCGGGAAGGAAGAAGGTCAGGCAGCGCAGGCTCAAGGTTGAACCCGCGGTCGGGTGCTGATACCCAGCTCGCCCCAAGAAAGATATTTCATGTCTCTGCGCCTTAGCTCAGTCGTTTAGGAAGGGGGATTCATGCGGAGGCGGTACGACAGGATCGTGGTGGCAGTGCTCCTCGCAGCACTGATGCCAGTCGGCTCCGTCTTTGCGGAGGGCGAGGACGAGATCCCGTTCCTTCCACCACCCTCAGAGGACGATTACAAGACCTCATTCGTGTCCGGCAACCTCACAGCAGCGGTCACTCGCGACTGGCCCAGGGTGGCATTCTACCACACCAATGACAGGTTCTCCCCCACATTCGAGATCGGCATGCCTGTCATCTACCTCTTCAACGACACGAACCAGGACGGCATCTTCGCCCGCTCAGAGGCGACGTACCTGGCCTACCTTGACAGCCTTCGGAACGTCACATGGAACATATCCCTCGTGCTGATGGGGGCTGACCCGGTGGCCGGCCAGTTCGCGCTCTTGAACCGGTCTGCGGATATTGCGCTATACGACATCCGCGAGCCGATGGAGCCCGTGATGGAGAGATGGGCGAAGGCGCACTTCAGTTTCAGGATAACGGAGAACCCTGTCACCCATCACAACCTTCTGGGAGAGTATCGCGTAGAGGGCATGACAGATATGCATATCCGCATGACGCTCGAGATCATCCATAAGGTCAACTCGACCGGTCTTGTCCTAGAGCAGTCGCTGAAGGGCGGCCTGACTACGAACACTTTCGTACTTACGGAAGACCTCGGGCTGGATCAGCTCGCCAGCACAAAGGTTCTTAGCAGAGTCGATGAGACGGTAAATGGAGACGACTTCACACACAGGTTCAACTTGACAGACCTGCCGGTCCAGTGCATAGACATTGCGAAGGAGGATGGAACGGTTCAGGCGCACTACAGGACGAGCTCGGTTCCAATGATGAGCGACGGCGCCAACATCACTGCCCCTCCGATGAACTGCTCGTACTACACCTTCGGCTCCGGCATGATACTGCACACCGCGTTCATGGTCCCTGACGCGAACGGGACTATCACTCATGACATGTGCTTGGGCATCGACGAGTCGGGGTTCTACGAGAATGTTGGAGACTGGTTGGCGAAGAACCTGGCGGCTGTACTGATTGCCACGGCGGCCATCGTGGCGGCGGTGTCACTTATCACCCTAGTTGTCATTCGCCGCAAGAAGAGGGATCGTGACCGAGAGGGACCGGCTGAACCCGTTCAGGTCACGGGTCCGAGGCCACCTGGCGACTAGACCCAGATTGCGTGCCTCTTCCTCATCGCACCCTCGCTCTGGCCGAGCTTGTCCATGAGCGTCGCGACAATCGAGTCCAGGTAGATCAGGGCTGCGTCCTCGAAGACCGTCCCGAGGGGTGCCAGCCTCTTCCTTTCGTCGTCCTTTGGCGGATGGATGACGATGACCAGGTTCGACGCCGCTGCGAGTTTCGAGTGATTGTTGGCGGTTATTGAGACGACCTTCGCGCCAACCCTTCGGACGATGTTGGCGGTCTGGATGGCGGACATCGTCTCCCCGGTGTATGAGACGATCACGACCAAGTGGCTCTCTTCGACGATCGGGGTGATTGTCTCGCCGATGAAGTAGACCTCCAGTCCCATCTGCACGAGCCTTATCGAGAACGCCTTCGCGATGAGCCCGGACCGGCCCACGCCGTAGAGGAATACCCTCCTGGAGCCGATCAACATGTCCACAAATTCGTCAGTACCCTCGATCGGCTCCTCGAATGTCTTCTTGATGCTGTTGACGATGTAGTCCGAGCTCTCCCTCATCTGGATTCCGCCCTGTCCTTCTTGTTCCCAGTCTTGTTCTCCTTCGAGACCTTTTTGGCAAGAACCCTTTCCAGTATGACTTTCATGTACATCGCGTCGTGCTCGAGCAGGGGCGAACCGGATATGATGGTTATCGGCTGGTTGCGTTCGACCAAGGCCTCGGCGAGCGGCTCGAATCTCAGGTCTCCCTTCTTGATGGATGTGAACCTCTTCTCGTTCCCGCCCTCGTGCTCCACTCCAGAGAAATGTGCGTAGAACCTCCCGCTGGTGTAATCCCAAATGTCATCCAAGAGATCGTCGAAGTCCTTGGGTTCCCTGAGTACGCCAGATTCCCGTGCGTGGTAGTGCGCGAAGTTGATGACGGGTATGACTCCGTCGACATCCTTGCATACCTTGAGCGCTTCTTTCAGGCTGCCGAAGATCTCCTGTCTGCCACTGAGCTCCAGGCCTATGGATGCCTTTATGCCGTTCTTCCTGTACCATTTGGCCAGGCTCCCCACGCGGTCCTTGATCTTCTTCTGCGCGGTCCTCTCCGAGATCTCGCCGTACAGGCCCATGTGAGTGACGACAGTGGTCGCCCCGAGTTCCTTCGCCATCAGGCCTCCCCAGCGTATGGAGTCCATGCTCCTGAAGCAGAGTTCGCCTTCGCCGATGAGGTCCATGTAGTACGGAGTGTGGATGGACAGTTCCACGTCCAGCTCGTCAGCCATATCCCGGAGGTTCCTGAGCTCCTGGTAACTCCTGGCGATGCCGCTTGTGAGCGACACGAGGGTGTCACCCTTCTTGATCGGCTCATCGAGTTTCGATATGACATGTTCCTTGCCGCCCTTCCTTCGGTTTATCTCGATGACCATGTCATTCGGGATGTTCTTCGGCTTCACCCCGATCTCTTCGGGCTCTGGCGCCCGCTCGTGGATGTGAGCCCTCACTAGCTGTGCCTCCATTGCGCTGAGGCCGAGGTTGTGCACATCCTCGATGCCATCTCTCAAAGTGCGTCCCTTGCAGGACAGCGGGATGCCCGCAGGACCAAAACGGATCATCTACACACCAGGGCGAGCCAGGATTGTCGGTTATATCCTATGCCGTATATATCTTCTGTTGAGGGTGTAGTCAAAGCACTCTGTGGGCTCCGGGGTGCGCAAGAGCGGCCGCAGGAACCCCCTGTATTGGCCCTGCCAGGGGGTGCTGGCCAGCATCTGGGGGCGACACAAATCTTTATAAACGGTTCCCGCATTAGCTCGGCTACTCTCTGGATGTCGGAGGAGTCAGAACATGGGAGCAAGATGCAGAAAGACGAACCCCAACCTTGTGGCCCTCATACAGCATCTTAAGGATGCTGGAAGGGTAAACGGGGCACCTGTCTGGCGAGACATCGCGTTGAGGCTCGAAGGGCCGATGAGCAACTGGGCTGAGGTGAACATCGGCAAGATCGAGCGCTACGCGGCCGAGAACGAGATAGTCGTCATCCCCGGGAAACTCCTGGGCGCGGGCGAGATCTCGAAGAAGGTAACTGTCGCCGCCTTCAGGTCGTCCGGACAAGCGAGGGAGAAGATCAAGAAGGCAGGCGGGAAGAACATGTCGATAGAAGACCTTGTGTCGTCCAATCCGAAGGGCGCGAAGGTCAGGATAATGGGGTGAGCAGATGGCCGTTGTCGACGCAGACGGATTGGTGCTCGGGCGGCTCTGCTCCCACGTCGCGAAACGCCTCAGGAACGGCGAGGATATGGTCGTTCTCAACGCCGAGAAGGCCGTCGTCTCCGGGCGCAAGGAGCAACTCATAGAGATGTACGCCCACAGGAGAACCAGGGGCGGCAGCCAGACCAAGGCGAAGGGTCCATTCTACCCGAGGCGCTCGGACATGATACTCAGAAGGACGATCCGGGGCATGGTCGATTACAAGAGTCCCTCCGGGAAGGCCGCCTACAAGCGATTGAGGGTGTACCTGGGCGTCCCCAAGGAGTTCAAGGACGCCAAGGCGGAGACGGTGGAGTCGGCCAAGAAACCCGACCTGACGCAGTATGTGCTGCTGGGTGATATCTCGGAGCGGTTGGGCTCCACCCAGGAGGTGATTCCATGAAGATTGTTGTTTCAAGCGGCAAGAGGAAGAGCGCCGTGGCCAGGGCCACCATGAGGAAGGGCAGGGGCTTGGTCAGGATCAACGGGGTGCCGGTCGAGATGCATGAGCCGTACCTTGCGAAGGTCATGATCATGGAACCGCTGACCCTTGCGGGAGACAGGGCCCAGAAGGTGGACATAGACGTGAACGTGGCCGGCGGCGGCGTGATGGGCCAGGCCAGTGCGTCCAGGACCGCCATCGCCAAGGGGCTGGTGCAGTTCCTGGGCGACGAGGACTTGCAGACGACGTTCTCGAAGTACGACAGGGCATTGCTCGTGTCAGACCCGCGGAGGAAGCTCCCGAAGAAGCCACAGGGCAAAGGCGCCAGGAAGAAGCACCAGAAGTCATACAGGTGATGTCCAGATGATCATACCGGTGAGATGTTTCACATGCGGGAAGGTCATAGGCAGCGCTTATGAGGAGTTCATGAAGAGGGTCGACATGGGCGAGTCCCCGAAGGATGTCCTGGATTCCCTCAAACTCGACAGGTACTGCTGCCGCAGGATGATCCTGACGCATGCCGACTTGATAGACGAGGTCGCCCCCTACTGACCTCGCTCTGAAACCCTTTAAGGTTTTCAACCTCCAGGGGCCCGTGGGGTAGCTTGGTATCCTTCCAGCTTGGGGTGCTGGTGACTCGCGTTCAAATCGCGACGGGCCCACCTGGCCACAATCTCAGTCATCGGGTATAAGCGATTCTGCCCAGACTGTGAACTATATCAGATTGACACGGAATCTTATGATCCCCCTTCGACCCATAGGTCATTACCGTCTCGATAACCCCAAACCAAGCCCGAGGGCGAGGATCGCCCTCCTCTCTCATGACTTCGATTGCGCTTCAATGGATCTCTGGGGGCCTCATTTGCGGGCGAGCGAATGATGCGCGGTGTTTGCAGGTTGGGGCGCACTGGGCGAAAACACGTAAGGGGTTTGGGCCTAGGTCACTATAGCTCTTCGGGCTCATCAGGCCAGACCACTCCACCTCTCAGCTGTTCCGCATCTCCTGGGAACTCATCGTCGGGGAAGATGTTGTTGTTGTTCTCCTCGTACATCCCATCCTCACCATAGTTCCAGCAGTTGTTGTCA